>NZ_JBIXJQ010000003.1:0-757349 GCF_052871255.1 Streptomyces sp. LARHCF249 | reverse complement strand
TAAGGCTCCCAGTAGACGACTGGGTTGATAGGCCAGATGTGGAAGCCCGGTAACGGGTGAAGCTGACTGGTACTAATAGGCCGAGGGCTTGTCCTCAGTTGCTCGCGTCCACTGTGTTAGTTCTGAAATAACGAACAGCTGTGTCCATGCCAGCGTTCAAATTTCATAGTGTTTCGGTGGTCATAGCGTTAGGGAAACGCCCGGTTACATTCCGAACCCGGAAGCTAAGCCTTTCAGCGCCGATGGTACTGCAGGGGGGACCCTGTGGGAGAGTAGGACGCCGCCGAACAATCATTGCGGAAGCCCCGCACCAAACCCTTCGGGGTTCGGTGCGGGGCTTTTCTGCGTTCAGGACAGGTGTGCGGTCTCCTGTAGGGTCAGGGGGCATCGAACGTCCACATTTCTACCGTCACAGTGGAGGCCCCCGGGTGGAGGTCCAGGAGACTCGGGTTCAGACAGACCGAATTTTCACCATTCCGAACATCCTGAGCATGGCTCGCCTGGCCGGCGTACCCCTGTTCCTGTGGCTGATCCTCGCCGAGCACGACGTATGGGCCCTGGCCGTCCTCATGCTCAGTGGGATCAGCGACTACCTCGACGGGAAGCTCGCCCGGCGCTGGAATCAGATCAGCAAGCTCGGCCGGCTGCTGGATCCGGCCGCGGACCGGCTGTACATCCTGTCGACCCTCTTCGGTCTGACCTATCGCGAGATTCTGCCGCTGTGGCTCACGGGCGCCCTGCTCGCGCGCGAGCTGATGTTGCTGGTCATGGTGTGGATCCTGCGCCGCCACGGCTATCCGCCGCCGCAGGTCAACTTCCTCGGCAAGGCCGCGACCTTCAACCTGATGTACGCGTTCCCCTTGCTGCTGCTCAGTGACGGGACGGGCTGGTTGGCCTGGACGGGGTCAGTTTTCGGATGGGCATTCGCCGGATGGGGTACAACCCTCTACTGGTGGGCAGGAATCCTTTACGTGGTTCAAGTCCGCCGTCTCGTGAAGGCGGACGCCACGGCCGATTGAGCTCGTCAGGCGCCGGATGACGCGGAGGAGTTGCGGAGTCACCGTCCGAGACGGGTGAGGTCGGCACGACCGTCATCTCTCTAGGAGGACTCTTCCGACATGAAGGCCGTCGTGATGGCCGGTGGCGAAGGTACGCGCCTTCGCCCCATGACCTCGAGCATGCCCAAGCCGCTCCTGCCGGTTGCGAACCGGCCCATCATGGAGCACGTGCTGAGGCTGCTCAAGCGGCATGGGCTCAGCGAGACCGTGGTCACCGTGCAGTTCCTGGCGTCGCTCGTCAAGAACTACTTCGGAGATGGCGAAGAGCTCGGAATGGAGCTCACCTATGCCAACGAGGAGAAGCCACTCGGCACCGCCGGCAGCGTGAAGAACGCCGAGGAAGCGCTGAAGGATGACGCCTTCGTCGTGATTTCCGGCGACGCGCTCACCGACTTCGACCTCACCGATCTGATCCGCTTCCACAAGGAGAAGGGCGCACTGGTCACGGTGTGCCTGACCCGGGTGCCGAACCCACTGGAATTCGGCATCACGATCGTGGACGAGGAGGGCAAGGTCGAGCGGTTCCTGGAGAAGCCGACCTGGGGCCAGGTCTTCTCGGACACGGTCAACACCGGCATCTACGTCATGGAGCCCGAGGTCTTCGACTACGTGGACCCGGACGTCTCGGTCGACTGGTCCGGTGACGTGTTCCCGCAGCTCATGAAGGAAGGCCGGCCGATCTACGGCTACGTGGCCGAGGGCTACTGGGAGGACGTCGGCACGCACGAGAGCTACGTCAAGGCGCAGGCCGACGTGCTCGAGGGCAAGGTCCAGATCGACATGGACGGCTTCGAGATCTCGCCCGGGGTGTGGATCGCCGAAGGGGCCGAGGTGAGCCCGGACGCGGTGCTGCGCGGACCCCTGTACATCGGGGACTACGCCAAGATCGAGGCAGGCGTCGAGATCCGAGAGCACACGGTCATCGGGTCGAACGTCGTCGTCAAGAGCGGAGCCTTCCTGCACAAGGCCGTCGTGCACGACAACGTGTACATCGGGCCCCACAGCAATCTCCGCGGCTGTGTCATCGGCAAGAACACCGACATCATGCGCGCCGCCCGGATCGAGGACGGCGCCGTCATCGGGGACGAGTGCCTCGTCGGTGAGGAATCGATCGTCCAGGGCAATGTGCGGGTCTACCCCTTCAAGACGATCGAGGCCGGCGCGTTCGTCAACACGTCGGTCATCTGGGAGTCGCGCGGACAGGCGCATCTGTTCGGTGCGCGCGGGGTCTCCGGCATTCTGAACGTGGAGATCACCCCCGAACTGGTGGTGCGGCTCGCGGGCGCCTACGCGACGACCCTGAAGAAGGGGGCGACGGTCACCACGGCGCGTGATCACTCCCGAGGCGCGAGAGCGCTCAAACGGGCGGTGATCTCGGCGCTCCAGGCCAGCGCCATCAACGTGCGCGACCTGGAGAACGTACCGCTGCCCGTGGCGCGGCAGCAGACCGCACGCGGCAGCGCGGGCGGGATCGTGCTGCGGACCTCGCCGGGCGTGCCGGACTCCGTCGACATCATGTTCCTGGACGAGCGGGGCGCGGACCTCTCGCTCCAGCAGCAGCGCAAGCTCGACCGGGTGTACGCGCGCCAGGAGTACCGGCGGGCCTTCCCCGGCGAGATCGGTGACCTGCAGTTCCCGGGAAGCCTCTTCGACTCCTACACCGGTTCGCTGCTGCGGAGGGTCGATACGAGCGGGATCGGCGATGCCGGGCTCAAGGTGGTCGTGGACGCCTCCAACGGGAGCGCCGGGCTCGTGCTGCCCAGCCTGCTGGGCCGGCTCGGGGTGGACGCGCTGACGATCAATCCCGGGCTCGACGAGTCCAGGCCCACGGAGACCGCCGAGTCCCGGCGCGCCGGGCTGGTGCGGCTCGGGGAGATCGTGGCCTCGGCACGAGCCGCCTTCGGCGTGCGCTTCGACCCCGTCGGTGAGCGGATCTCCCTGGTGGACGAGCGCGGGCGGATCATCGAGGACGACCGGGCGCTGCTGGTGATGCTCGACCTGGTGGCCGCGGCCAAGCGCAGCGGCAAGGTCGCGCTGCCGGTGACCACCACGCGCGTCGCCGAGCAGGTGGCGGCGTACCACGGCACGCAGGTGGAGTGGACGACGACCTCGCCCGACGACCTGACCCGGGTGGGCCGTGCGGAGAACACCATCTTCGGCGGGGACGGCCGCGGCGGGTTCATCGTTCCGGAGTTCAGCAGCGTCTTCGACGGGGCCGCGGCCTTCGTGCAGCTGCTCGGGCTGGTGGCACGTACGCAGCTCACTCTCAGCCAGATAGACGCCAGGATTCCGCGGGCGCACGTGCTCAAGCGGGACGTGCCGACGCCGTGGGCGGTGAAGGGACTCGTGATGCGCCGGGTCGTGGAGGCGGCCGGCGACCGGCAGGTGGACACCACCGACGGGGTGCGGGTCGTGGAGGCCGACGGGCGCTGGGCGCTGGTCCTGCCGGATCCGGCCGAGGCCGTCACCCATCTGTGGGCCGAAGGTCCCGACGACGCCTCGGCGCAGGCGCTGCTCGACGAGTGGGCGGGCGTGGTGGACGGCGCCGGGCACTGAGTGCCGCGTGAGGACCGAAGTCCCGCGGGACGGGCGGGGAGGGATCCCCGCCCGTCCCGCGGGACGGGCGCATTCGGTGTGTGCGCCGCCGACATGCGACGATGTGCGGCATGTCGCAGCCGCCCCACAACCGGAGTTCGGCGTCTCCTGCGCCCGCGCGCCCGGACGCCTCCATGTCGCTGCTGACGCACGTGATGGACCACAGTCTCGACGAGGGCTATGCGGAGGCCGCGGCCCGGCGTGAGGCGGAGGGTACGGCGGGCCTTCCGCGCACCCTCAAGGCCAAACTGGCGCTCGCCGCCGGACTCGTGCTCGCGGCCATGGTCGTCACGCTGGGTGCCGCCGAGGCGCGGATAGCCGCGCCGGTGCTGGCCAGGGAACGGCAGGAACTGATCGACCGCGTGGAGCGGGCCGACGGGCGCGCGCACGCTCTGGAGCGGGACATCGACCGGCTGCGGACGAATGTCGCGGACCGCCAGCGGGCCGCGCTCAAGCAGCCCGACAGCGGGCAGGGGCAGCTCGTCGCGCTGCTGTCCGGGGCCACGGAGGTGCGCGGTCCCGGGATCAAGCTGGTCGTGGACGACGCCAAGGGTGCCTCGTCGGGCGGCGGGGGCGGGCCGCGGGAGAGCGCCGGTTTCTCGGACACCGGCCGGGTCCGCGACCGCGACATGCAGAAGATCGTCAACGGGCTGTGGCAGTCCGGGGCGGAGGCCGTCTCCATCAACGGGCAGCGGTTGACGGCGCTGTCGGCGATCAGGGCCGCGGGTGACGCGATACTGGTCGACAACAGGCCGCTGGTGCCGCCGTACGAAGTGCTGGCGGTGGGGGACAAGAAGCGGCTCGGCACTGCTTTCCAGGACTCGGCGGACGGCCAGTACCTGCATGTGCTGCAGGAGAGCTACGGGATCCGGTACACCCTGTCCGCCGCGGACGAGGTGCGGTTGCCGGCCGCGTCGAGCCTGACCGTACGTACGGCTACAGCAGCAGAGCAGCAGAAGGGTGCATCGTGATCGCGGTACTGGGCCTCGTGGCCGGAGTGGTGGTCGGACTTCTGATCCGGCCCGAAGTACCGGCCGTGGTGGAGCCTTATCTGCCGATCGCCGTGGTGGCGGCGCTGGACGCGGTGTTCGGCGGTCTGCGCGCGATGCTGGACGGCATCTTCGTGGACAAGGTCTTCGTGGTGTCGTTCCTGTCGAACGTGGTCGTGGCCGCGCTGATCGTCTTCCTCGGCGACAAGCTGGGGGTCGGCTCGCAGCTGTCCACGGGTGTGGTCGTGGTGCTGGGCATCCGCATCTTCTCCAATGCCGCGGCCATCCGCCGGCACGTTTTCCGGGCGTGAGGCCGATGCATACGAATGACACTCCGCCCGAGGAACCGAACGTCCCGGAACAGCCTCTTGACAAGGGGACGGCACCGGTGGCGGAGGTGCCCGAGCAGACGGGCCGGCAGCGGCTCGCGGCCGGGCTGTGGCCGCCGCGGGTGAGCAGGGCCCAATTGATCGTCGCCCTCCTGCTGTTCGTCCTGGGGCTCGGGCTGGCCATCCAGGTGCGGTCGACCAGTGACTCCAGTGCGCTGCGCGGGGCCCGCCAGGAGGACCTCGTACGGATCCTCGACGAGCTGGACGGGCGGACCAAGCGCCTGGAGGAGGAGAAGCAGCAGCTGGAGGATCAGCGCAAGGAGCTGGAGAGCAGTTCCAATCAGGCCGAGGAGGCCAGGAAGCAGACCGTGGAGAAGGAGCGCCAACTCGGCATCCTGGCCGGTACGGTGGCAGCCCAGGGGCCCGGTATCACCCTGAAGATCACCGACCCCAAGGGCCTGGTGCGGTCCGACCAGTTGCTGGACACGCTTCAGGAGCTGCGGGCGGCGGGGGCCGAGGCGATCCAGATCAACGGGGTGCGCGTGGTGGCGGGCTCGTACTTCTCGGAGGAGAGCGGCGGGGTCGGGATCGACGGTACGAAGATCACACAGCCCTACGAGTTCAGGGTGATCGGCAAGCCGCAGGACCTGGAGCCCGCGCTCAACATCCCGGGCGGTGTCGTCCAGACGCTGGAGAAGGAACAGGCCACCGTCGTCGTCACACGACCGGCGAAGATCGTTGTGGATGCCTTGCGGGCTGCGAAGCAGCCTGACTACGCTCGGTCGTCATCGTGAGGATGCGGAGCGGAGAGTGGACCGGCTCACGCGGGCGGATGCCTGCGGGGGGTCGGCGCACCGAAGTCGCGGTGCGTGGTGGAAACTGTCTGGTGGTTACGGACGTTGTGAGAATGTCCGGGTCGGCAGGTGTGTGCATTCGGAGTTCGTCCTGCCCCACGGGCGGGTCTGTTTCGGTCAAGGGGAATCGCCCGTGAAGTTGTTTGAGAAGCTGTTCGGCAAGAAGAACCGCGAGGAAAGCGGTCCGGCACGTCATCGTGCCGGGCACGGTGACGCGGAAGGGCAGGGCGACCGGCCGCTCTTCCGTGACGAGGTCGCGGGCGGGGGTGACATTTCGGGCGCACACGGCGCGTCGTCTGTTGACCCTGCCGGTACCGGACGCATAGGTTTCGGTGAACCATCAACCTCAAGTGCGGGTGGAGGGTTTGCCCCCGATCCGTATGCCACCAATGCCTCCGCGGGGCAGCCGCGGCGCGAGGAGCCGTCCATGTCGGCCGAGCAGGTTTGCAGCAGGTGCGGACACCGCAGCGATGCGGCCAGCCGGTTCTGCTCCAACTGCGGGGCGCCGCTGCGGGCGGGTCTGACGCCGGAGCGTGCCTCGGAGACCACGTCCACCATCTCGATCTCGGGCCTCGAGGCCTACGAGGCCGAGGTGTCGGGACAACAGCACGTGTCGTCCTCGCTGTCCCCCGAGGCCCAGGCCGCGGTGGAAGCGCTGCCGCCCGGTTCCGCCCTGCTCATCGTGCGGCGCGGTCCGAACTCCGGCAGCCGCTTCCTGCTGGACGGTGAGCTGACCACGGCGGGACGGCACCCGCAGAGCGACATCTTCCTGGACGACGTCACCGTCTCCCGGCGCCATGTCGAATTCCGCAGGAGCCAGGACGGCGGCTTCACCGTCGCCGACGTCGGCAGCCTCAACGGCACGTACGTGAACCGTGAACCGATCGACTCCGTGGCGCTGCACAACGGCGACGAGGTGCAGATCGGCAAGTACCGGCTGGTCTTCTACGCGAGCCTGCGGGGCGTCTGACCTCCCCCAGACCAGGTCCGGGGGTACCCCCATCAAGGGAAGGTTCCATGCTGCGTACCCCGACGGGTGGTGCCCCGAAGAACGGCGCCGCCGGCTCGGCCGGGCGGCTGGTGAGCATCGGCACGGTGCTCACCACGCTGCGTGACGAGTTCCCCGAAGTCACCATCTCGAAGATCCGTTTCCTGGAGGCGGAGGGGCTCGTCGAGCCCCGGCGCACACCGTCCGGATACCGCAAGTTCAGCACCGAGGACGTGGAGCGCCTCGCGCGCATCCTGCGTCTGCAGCGCGATCACTACCTGCCGCTGAAGGTCATCCGCGAGCAGCTCGACGCCCTGGCCCGCGGTGAGCAGATCCGCATCCCGGCGCCCACGCCGCACGGGGAGTCCGTCGATCCGACGGGTCCTGCCGCCGTCTACGGCGAGGTGGGCCGGGAGCGGCCCACCGTGGCCCGGGTGGGCCGTGCGGAGCTGATCGCGGCCGCCGGGGTGGACGAGGTGCAGCTGGTCGAGTGGGAGTCGTACGGGCTGCTCGCCGAGGCGCCGGGCGGCGGGTTCGACGCAGAGGCGGTCACGGTGGCCCGGCTGGTGGCCGACCTGGGGCGGTTCGGGCTGGAGCCGCGGCACCTGCGCGCGATGAAGGCCGCCGCGGACCGGGAGGCGGGCCTGGTGGAGCAGGTCGTGGCGCCCCTGCGGCGGCACCGCAACCCCCAGACCAGGGCGCACGCGGAAGCCACGATGAAGGAGCTCGCGGGGCTCTCCGTACGGCTCCACGAGGCCTTGGTGCAGACCGCCCTCGGGGTCCGGCTGCCGTGAGGGAGGGGCCCCGACTACCCAAACCTGCCGGGCAGGTCCTAGGGTTGCTGTGTGAACGAGCTCGACGTTGTGGGTGTCCGGGTGGAAATGCCCTCCAACCAACCGATCGTGCTCCTGCGTGAAGTGGGAGGCGACCGGTACCTCCCCATCTGGATCGGTCCTGGGGAGGCGACCGCCATTGCCTTCGCGCAGCAGGGAATGGCGCCGGCCCGGCCGCTGACGCACGACCTTTTCAAGGACGTGCTGGAGGCGATCGGCGAGGAGCTCACCGAGGTCCGGATCACGGATCTGCGGGAGGGCGTCTTCTACGCGGAGCTCGTCTTCGCCAGCGGGGTCGAGGTGAGCGCGCGGCCGTCCGACGCCATAGCCCTCGCCCTGCGGACGGGGACGCCGATCTACGGCAGTGACGGTGTGCTCGACGACGCCGGGATCGCGATTCCGGACGAGCAGGAGGACGAGGTGGAGAAGTTCCGCGAGTTCCTCGACCAGATCTCGCCCGAGGACTTCGGTACCGGCCCTCAGTGAGGCGCCGGCCGCGTCGGCCGCGTCGTCCACCGGGAACTGTCAGCCCATTCGAGTAGCCTTTCCCCGCAAAGGGATACGGGAAACCACTCTCAGGGTGATTATCACTCGGCGTGCCGAGTGTGGCGATCGTTGACGCACCCCGGGTGACTGCCTACCTTCAAGGTGGCAGGTCAAGGACGGAGGGTCGGCGTGAGGATCACGGGCGACGGTACGACCGGGGGCATCCCCGCACGGAGTGACGGTGGACCGTACCCGCTGCACGGCAGTGCGGCCGGTCCCGCGCGCCGTCAGCCGGAGTCGACGCCGGTCGGACCGGTGGGCGGCGACCCGGCGCCCGAGCAGGTCGGCTACCGCGGGCCGACGGCGTGTGCCGCGGCCGGCATCACCTACCGGCAGCTCGACTACTGGGCGCGGACGGGGCTGGTGGAGCCGAGCGTGCGGCCCGCCTACGGTTCGGGGACGCAGCGGCTGTACAGCTTCCGCGACGTGGTGGTCCTCAAGATCGTCAAGCGCTTCCTGGACACCGGTGTGGCGCTGCAGAACATCCGTACGGCCGTGCAGCACCTGCGTGACCGGGGCTTCTCGGACCTCGAGCGGATGACGCTGATGAGTGACGGCGCCACCGTGTACGAGTGCACCTCGCCGGATCAGGTCGTGAGCCTGCTCCAGGGCGGCCAGGGCGTCTTCGGCATCGCCGTGGGCGTGGTGTGGCGCGACGTGGAGAGCGCGCTGTCGCAGCTGCACGGGGAGCGGGTGGACACCGGCGAGACGCTGGTCGGGCACAACCCCGCGGACGAACTGGCCGCCCGCCGCAACCGGGCCGGTTGAGCCGGGCCGGTCGAATGTCAGTCCCGTAGGGCAGCATCGGGCATGTGAGAGCCGCGCCGACCATCCTGCATCTGGACATGGATGCCTTCTACGCGTCCGTGGAGCAGGCGTCCAAGCCGAGCCTGCGGGGCAAGGCCGTCATCGTGGGCGGGCTCGGACCGCGCGGGGTCGTCGCCACCGCCTCGTACGAGGCCAGGCGGTTCGGGGTGCACTCGGCGATGCCGATGGCCCAGGCGCGGCGGCTCTGCCCGAACGGCGCCTACCTGATTCCGCGCTTCACGCTCTACCGGCAGGTCAGCGACGTGGTGATGGCCCTGCTGCGGGAGCTGTCGCCCCTGGTGGAGCCGCTCAGCCTGGACGAGGCCTTCGTGGACCTGGAGGCGGGCGGGGTCGCCTTCGACGCGAAGGCCGCCCGGGCCACCGGGGAGCGGCTGAGGGCGGACATCCGGGCCGCGACGGGGCTCAGCGGGTCGGTGGGGCTCGCCGGCTCGAAGATGCTGGCCAAGGTGGCGTCCGAGGAGGCCAAGCCGGCGGGGCTGCTGCTGATCGAGCCGGGGACGGAGCGCGAGCTCCTCGCGCCGATGTCGGTGCGGACCCTGCCCGGGGTGGGGCCGGCCACCGGTGAGCACCTGCGCCGCGCCGGGATCACCACCGTGGGGGACCTGGCGGAGGCCGGGGAGGACGAGCTCGTGCGGATGCTCGGGCGCTCGCACGGGGTGGGGCTGTACCGGATGGCGCTGGGGATCGACGACCGGCCGGTGGTCGCGGAGCGGGACGCGAAATCGGTGTCGGTGGAGGACACCTTCGACGTGGACCTGCACGACCGGGTGCGGATCAGGACCGAGGTGCAGCGGCTCGCGGACCGGTGCGTGCAGCGACTGCGCGGCTCCGGGCACTCGGGGCGCACGATCGTGCTGAAGGTGCGCCGGTACGACTTCTCGACGCTGACGCGCTCGGAGACGCTGCGGGGTCCCACGGACGACCCCGCGGTGGTCCGCGAGGCGGCGGCGCGGCTGCTGGAGGGCGTGGACACCACGGGCGGGGTGCGGCTGCTGGGCGTGGGGGTGACCGGGCTGGCGGACTACACGCAGGAGGACCTGTTCGCCCAGTCCCAGTCGCTCGCCGCCCAGCCGCGCGGGGAGGCGGGGGCGGCCGCTGAGCCCGACGGGGCCGCCGAGCCCGGTGGGGCGGGTGGGGCCGCCGTCGGGCCCCTGGAGGGCGTGGAGGGTGCGGAGCCTTCCGGGGGGCCCGAGGCCGCTCCCGAGCGGCGCTGGACGGCCGGGAGCGACGTACGGCACGCGGTCTACGGGCCGGGGTGGGTGCAGGGCAGCGGAGTGGGGCGGGTGACCGTACGGTTCGAGCAGCCCGGATCGGAGGTCGGCCGGGTGCGGACCTTCCGGGTGGACGACCCCGAGCTGGAGCCGTCCGATCCGCTGCCGCTGGTGGGGGAGGAGCCGCCTCCCGAGGCGGCCTAGCGTCTGTCCATCGGATCAGGCCGGGTCCTCGTCGCCCGCCAGGCGGCCGAAGTCGCGGTGGAACTCGCTGGGCAGGGTCACGTCCAGGCCGTAGTGGTGGTAGAGCTGCAGCTCCTGTTCGGGGGAGAGGTGGCGGCCGACGCCGAAATCGGGGGCGTCCTTGATCAGGGAACGGTCGAAGGGCACCCGCAGGGTGTCGCCGACCAGTTCGCTCGGCTCCAGCGGGACGAAGGCGTCCCGGCTGAACAGGCCGGTCCGGACCGCTGCCCATTCCGGAACTCCCGTGGCGTCGTCGAGGTAGACCTCGTCGATGGTGCCGATCTTGGTGCCATTGCGGTCGAACGCCTTGCGGCCGATCAGGCTGCGCGGATCGATGTCGGTCTGCACGGTCCCTCCAAATGGTCGCAACTCCTCCGTAATGACTACAGAAGGGCATATCGGGAAAGGAGGCCACTCGGGGAGTGCCCAGATCCTCGCTGGTAGGCTGGGTGATGGCTGTCGACCCTGTGCGGGAGAGTCCTCCGAGTGATCGAGACGGAGGCGCCGAAGGAGCAAATCCTCCCCGGAATCTCTCAGGCATACGTACCGCACGGACGAGGCCACTCTGGAAAGCAGGGTCGGGTACCGGGCGCTCAGTGCCGGTTCCGCTCCTCACCGACGGTGAAAGCCGGTTCTCTCGAGCGACCCTCGGGCGGCCGGTGAAACTCTCAGGTTGAGATGACAGAGGGGGAGGCCGTCCGGGTGCCCGCGCCGTGGTGCCCCTCGCAGGTCATACGACCAGGAGGCCTCCGTACATGACCGCCAACCGCATTCCGCTCTCCCAGCTGGAGCGAGGCATCCCCTTCGAGCAGCGCCACATCGGCCCGGATGCCGAGGCGCAGGCGAAGATGCTCGCCCAGGTGGGCTACGGCTCCCTGGACGAACTGACCGCCGCCGCGGTGCCGGATGTCATCAAGACCGCCGAAGCGCTCAACCTGCCCGAGGCGCGGACCGAGGCCGAGGTGCTGGCCGAGCTGCGCTCGCTCGCCGACCGCAACCAGGTCCTCTCCCCGATGATCGGCCTCGGCTACTACGGCACCTTCACGCCGCCGGTGATCCTGCGCAACGTGATGGAGAATCCCGCCTGGTACACGGCCTACACGCCGTACCAGCCCGAGATCTCGCAGGGCCGCCTCGAGGCGCTGCTGAACTTCCAGACCGTCGTCGCCGACCTCACCGGGCTGCCGACCTCCGGTGCCTCGCTGCTCGACGAGGGCACCGCGGCCGCCGAGGCCATGTCGCTCGCCCGCCGCGTGGGCAAGGTCAAGGGCGGCGTCTTCCTGATCGACGCGGACGCGCTGCCTCAGACCATCGCCGTGATCGAGACCCGCGCCGAGCCGACCGGTGTCGAGGTCGTCGTCGCCGACCTGAGCGACGGCATTCCGGCCGAGATCGCCGAGCGCGGTGTCTTCGGCGTGCTGCTCCAGTACCCGGGCGCCTCCGGTGCCGTACGGGAGATCAAGCCGCTGATCGACCAGGCGCACGAGCTCGGTGCCATCGTCACCGTCTCGGCCGACCTGCTCGCGCTGACCCTGCTGGCCTCCCCGGGCGAGCTGGGCGCCGACATCGCCGTCGGCACCACGCAGCGCTTCGGTGTCCCGATGGGCTTCGGCGGACCGCACGCCGGTTACATGGCCGTCCAGGCCAAGCACGCGCGCTCGCTGCCGGGCCGCCTCGTCGGCGTCTCCGTGGACGCGGACGGCAACAAGGCGTACCGCCTGGCGCTGCAGACCCGCGAGCAGCACATCCGCCGTGAGAAGGCCACCAGCAACATCTGCACCGCGCAGGTGCTGCTCGCCGTCATGGCCGCCATGTACGCCGTCTACCACGGCCCCGACGGCCTGCGGACGATCGCCCGCCGCACCCACCGCTACGCCGCTCTCCTCGCCGCGGGCCTGCAGGCCGGCGGGGTCGAGATCGTGCACGGCGCGTACTTCGACACGATCACGGCCCGGGTCCCGGGCCGCGCGGCCGAGGTCGTCGCCGCCGCCCGCGAGGGCGGGGTCAACCTGTACCAGGCCGACGCCGACCACGTCTCCGCCGCCTGCGACGAGACCACCCTGCGCGCGGACGTCGAGGCCGTCTGGGCCGCTTTCGGCGTCACCGCCGACATCGAGGCGCTGGACGAGACCACGGTGGACACGCTGCCCGAGGGCCTGCTGCGCTCGGACGACTACCTGACCCACCCGGTCTTCCACCAGCACCGCTCCGAGACCGCGATGCTGCGCTACCTGCGCAAGCTCTCGGACAAGGACTACGCGCTGGACCGCGGCATGATCCCGCTGGGCTCCTGCACGATGAAGCTCAACGCGACCACCGAGATGGAGCCGGTGACCTGGCCCGAGTTCGGCCAGCTGCACCCGTTCGCCCCGGTGGAGCAGGCCGAGGGGTACCTCACGCTCATCAACGAGCTGGAGGAACGTCTCTGCGAGGTCACCGGCTACGACAAGGTCTCCATCCAGCCGAACGCCGGCTCGCAGGGTGAGCTCGCCGGTCTGCTGGCCGTCCGCGCCTACCACCGCGCGAACGGCGACGAGCAGCGCACCGTCTGCCTCATCCCGTCCTCCGCGCACGGCACCAACGCCGCCAGCGCCGTGATGGCCGGCATGAAGGTCGTCGTCGTCAAGACCGCCGACGACGGCGAGGTGGACGCGGACGACCTGCGCGCCAAGATCGAGCAGTACCGCGACGAGCTCGCCGTGCTGATGATCACCTACCCCTCGACGCACGGTGTGTTCGAGGAGCACGTCGCCGACATCTGCGCCCAGGTGCACGAGGCCGGCGGCCAGGTCTACGTCGACGGCGCCAACCTCAACGCCCTGGTGGGCCTGGCCAAGCCCGGTCACTTCGGCGGCGACGTCTCGCACCTGAACCTGCACAAGACCTTCTGCATCCCGCACGGCGGCGGCGGCCCGGGCGTCGGCCCGGTCGGTGTCCGGGCGCACCTGGCCCCGTACCTGCCGAACCACCCGCTCCAGCCGAGCGCCGGTCCCGAGACGGGCGTGGGCCCGATCTCGGCGGCCCCGTGGGGTTCGGCCGGCATCCTGCCGATCTCCTGGTCGTACGTGCGCCTCATGGGCGGCGAGGGCCTCAAGCGCGCCACCCAGGTGGCGGTGCTCGGCGCCAACTACATCGCCAAGCGCCTGGAGCCGCACTACCCGGTGCTCTACACCGGCCCGGGCAACCTGGTCGCGCACGAGTGCATCATCGACCTGCGTCCGCTGTCGAAGGCGACGGGCGTGAGCGTGGACGACATCGCCAAGCGCCTGATCGACTACGGCTTCCACGCGCCGACCATGTCCTTCCCGGTCGCCGGCACGCTGATGATCGAGCCGACGGAGTCCGAGGACCTCGCCGAGATCGACCGCTTCTGCGACGCGATGATCGCCATCCGCGGCGAGATCGAGCGGGTCGCGGCCGGCGAGTGGCCGGCGGACGACAACCCGCTGGCCAACTCCCCGCACACCGCGGCGGCGCTGGGCGGCGAGTGGAACCACCCGTACACCCGTGACGAGGCCGTCTTCCCGGCCGGCGTCACGGCTGCGGAGAAGTACTGGCCGCCGGTGCGCCGCATCGACGGCGCGTTCGGCGACCGGAACCTGGTGTGCTCCTGCCCGCCGCTGGACGAGTACGACAACTGAGCATGAGCAAGGGGCCGGTCCGGGAGTTCTCCCGGACCGGCCCCTTCGTCGTTTGCCGGTTGGCTAGGCGGCCTTCATCACGTGGGCCGCGGCGAGCGGGCGGTGCGGGGCGATGATCTGGCCGTCCGGCAGCAGCTCACCGGTGTCCTCGAAGAGCAGGACGCCGTTGCACAGCAGGCTCCAGCCCTGTTCCGGGTGGTTGGCCACCGGGAGCGCTGCCTCCCGGTCGGCGGATTCGGCTGACGGGCAGGCTGGCTGGTGCTGGCACATGGATGCGTTCTTTCGCTGCGGTGTGGTCTGCGTGCTACGGCTCGATGCGTCGTTCATGGCCGTCCCCCTGGGTCATCCCCGCACCCGCGGGGAGCGTGTCCTCAGTCTTCCCCCACGACAGCCGCTTCGCAGGTATTTCCCGGCAGCTGTCCTCATAGATTGATGACGCATCACTCGTGCGGGCGGTTCAGGCCAACTCCCCTGTCATTTTGGATGGTTCGCAAGTGGCCCGAGCGGACTAGGCCGAATGGGTCACTCGGGTGAAGGCCCGGGTCAGGCCGCCGGCGCGGCCAGCGAGGGCGGGACCGAGGGCGGGGCCGGCGCGGCCCTGGGGGTCAGCCGGTGGGTCATGACGGGCAGCAGCTCGGAGACCGGATGCGGCCGGTACGCGGCGATGCCGGGCGGGGCCGGGGCGAGCGGGACCAGCAGGTCCTCGGCCGCGGGCAGGCCGGCGGAGGCGTCGGCGCCCACCGCGCCGTGCAGCCACAGGGTCAGCATGTACAGCTCGGGTACGGACAGCAGCCGCGGCTGGTACGCCGTACTGAGCGACTCGGCCTGGCGCAGGGCGCGTTCCGTGGCCGCCACGTAGGGGCCCTCGAAGAAGTGGGAGAAGGCCCAGCCGTCCGGGGTGAGCCGGGTGTCGGCGGCCGCGACGTAGCGGTCACCGCTGCGGATGAGGAACCGCCAGCCCGTCAGGCGGGTACGGGGCGGCCTGACGCCGGACGCCCGGTCCGAGATGTTCAACCGGTCGAGGACGTGGACCGGAAGGGGGAGTTCGGCGGTCACCGGCCCCTGGAGGGCGCGCAGGGCGGGAGTGTGTGCCTCGTGGACGGCGGTGGGGGAACCGAGAGCCGCGAGGACGCTGCGCAGGGCGGGCGCGGGGGCCGGAGGGACATGCAGCGGCATGGTGGGTCGCCTCTCACTTGGGAGACCTGTGGAACGGGGGCAGGTGCGGACGGCGCTGTCGCATTCTGGGGCCAGAGGGGGGCTGAGGGGCAATGGCCGCGCGCCAACTCTCTGCCTCGTTTGCGGAGTTTATACGACATGTGTTCACGCAGTGTTTCGGCTAGCTGTCCCGCCTATTGCCGACAAGGCGCTTACCGGTCCCGCTGACATGGCATTCATGCCGGATAGGCGCGAACATGCCGCGCTGACCTCGGAGGTTACCGGAAAGGGGCTCGGCTGGAAAGCGTCGGTTATCCGGAACGGGCAAAGTCAACGCGGAATGTGCGTGAGCCGACTTGCCAGGTGAATGTGCCAAAACGCCTGTCGGCCAAACCGGCGCGCGCTCCTCGCCACGCACGCCCCCGCCGCGTTATGAATCACGCTGCCGGGGCATCATCGACCGTACATGCGGGCCTGGGCGCACCGGGCCAGGTCCGCTCGAGGGAGGGACGCTTCGATGGGGGAAAAGGTCGTGGCAGGCGGATTCGACCTGTCCGATCGGCAGCGGTATCGAAGGAAGCTGCACGAGTGCCTGGAGGGACTGGAGCGACTTCTGGCGGAGAAGAGGTTCGATCGCCCCAAGAACATGATGGGACTGGAGATCGAACTGAATCTCGCGGGCGCCGACGGTTTGCCGAGAATGGTGAATGCCCAGGTGCTGGAGCGGATTGCGAGCCCTGATTTCCAGACCGAACTCGGAATGTTCAACCTGGAGGTGAACGTCCTCCCGCACCGCCTCGGCGGCCGGGTATTCGATCAGCTCGCCGAGGAACTCAGCGCGGGTCTGGGATATGCCCACCGGCAGGCCGCGGAGATCGACGCCGGGGTGGTGATGATCGGCATTCTCCCGACGATCACCCGCGAGGACCTGGTCACTGCCAACCTCTCGGCGGTCGACCGCTACTCGCTGCTCAACGAGCAGATCGTGATGATGCGCGGAGAGGACTTCACACTCGACATCGACGGCGTCGAGCGGCTGGTCTGGAACACCGGGTCGATCGTCCCGGAGGCCGCCTGCACCTCCGTGCAGCTGCACCTCCAGGTGACCCCGGCGCGGTTCGCGGACGTGTGGAACGCGGCCCAGGCGGTGGTCGCCGCACAGATAGCCGTGGGCGCGAACTCGCCGTTCCTGTTCGGCCGCGAGCTGTGGCGGGAGTCCCGCCCGCCGCTGTTCACCCAGGCCACCGACACCCGGCCGCCCGAGCTCCAGGCGCAGGGGGTGCGGCCGCGCACCTGGTTCGGGGAGCGCTGGGTGGACTCGGCGTACGAGCTGTTCGCGGAGAACGTCCGCTACTTCCCCGCCCTGCTGCCCATTTGCGACGAGGAGGAGCCGCTGCGGGTGCTCGCCGAGGGCGGGGTGCCCGGGCTGCAGGAGCTGGTCCTGCACAACGGCACCGTCTACCGGTGGAACCGGCCCGTGTACGGGGTCGCGGACGGAGTGCCGCACCTGAGGGTGGAGAACCGGGTGCTGCCGGCCGGGCCCACGGTCGCCGACGTCGTCGCCAACGCCGCCTTCTACTACGGACTCGTACGCACCCTCGCCGACGAGCCGCGCCCGGTGTGGACCCGGCTGCCCTTCGCCGAGGCGGAGGCCAACTTCGACGCGGCCTGCCGGTACGGGATCGACGCGCGGCTGCGCTGGCCGCGCCGGGGCCGGGCCGGGGGACTGGCGAGCGTGCCCGCCGTGCGGCTGGTCCTGGACGAGCTGCTGCCGATGGCGGCGGCCGGCCTGGACGCCTGGGGCATAGAGCCCGCGGACCGGGACCGCTACCTCGGCATCATCGAGGAGCGCTGCCGGCGGCGGGCGAACGGGGCGACCTGGCAGGTGGACACCTACCACCGGGCGCTCGCGTCCGGGCTGGACCGCGACGCGGCCCTGGCGGCGACGACGCGGCGCTACAGCGAGCTGATGCACAAGGGCGACCCCGTGCACACCTGGCCCGTCGGGCTGGGCGACGGGGAGGTGCCGGCCGGACGCTGAGCCCCCCGTACCGCTCGGCCCGCCCGCCGAGGAGGCAGTATGGGGTGGTCGCAGCGGAATGGCAGGACGGGAGTCGGGCGTGCGGGCGGAGCGGGAGCCGGTGGTCGTGGAGCTGGGCACAGACGGGCCGCGGCGTCTTCTGCGCACCGAGACCCTGATCGTCCTGGCGCTGTCGCTGGGCGCGAGCGGGGTCTCGGCGCTCATCAGCTTCATCGGCTCGCTCACCAAGCCGGGCGGGCTGGGAGACCAGGCCGCCACGCTCAACGGCTCGTACGCGCCCGGCCGGCCCTGGCTGGACCTGGCCTGGCAGCTGTTCGGCATCGCGACCGCACTGGTCCCCGTACTGCTGGTGGCGCACCTGCTGACCCGCGAGGGTGCGCCGGGGCTGCGGGTGCTGGGCTTCGACCGCACCCGGCCGGTGTGGGACCTGGCGCGGGGCGCGCTCGTCGCGGCCGGGATCGGGAGCGCCGGGCTGCTCTTCTACCTGGCGGCCTGGGCAGGCGGATTCAACCTCACGGTGGTGCCGGAGGCCCTGCCCGACGTGTGGTGGAAGTTCCCCGTACTGATCCTCTCCGCGGTGCAGAACTCCGTGGTGGAGGAGGTCATCGTGCTGGCCTACCTGCTGCGGCGGCTGGACCAGCTCGGCTGGTCGCCGACGGCGGCGCTGCTGGCCAGCTCGCTGCTGCGCGGCTCCTACCACCTCTACCAGGGCATCGGCGGCTTCATCGGCAACGTGGTGATGGGCGTCGTCTTCGTCCTGGCCTACCGCCGCTGGGGCCGGGTGGGGCCCCTGGTCGTCGCGCACGCGCTGCTCGACGTCGTGGCCTTCGGCGGGTACGCGCTGCTCGCGGGCAAGGTCGGCTGGCTGCCGACGCCGTAGCCGACCGGCCGGCCCGGTCAGGGGGCGGTGAGGAGGTCCCCGTCCAGGACCGTGACCGCGTGGCCGGTCAACAGGGTGCGCCCGCCCGCCAGCTTCACCCGTACGAGGCCCCGGCGGGCGCCGCCCTGGAGGCCGGTCAGCTCGGTGCGGCCCAGGCGCTCGGCCCAGAACGGGGCGAGCGCGGTGTGGGCGCTGCCGGTGACCGGGTCCTCGTCGATCCCGAAGGCCGGGAAGAAGCCGCGCGAGACGAAGTCGTACCCGCGGGAGGGATCCTCGGCGGGCGCGGTGACGATCACCCCGCGCTTGGCGAAGGCGCGCAGCGCGGCGTGGTCCGGCTGCAGTTCGCTGACGGTCTTCTCGTCGGCGAGCTCGATCAGCAGGTCGCCGATGTGGGCGGCGGTGTCGTGTACGGACAGGATCGGGGCGCCGCCGAGCGCGTGCTCCACGGCGGCCGGAGCCGCGGCCGGGGTGAGCGAGGACGTCGGGAAGTCCAGGGTGACGGCCCCGTCCGCGGCGGTTTCGGCCGTGAGGATGCCGCAGCGGGCGGTGAAGCGGACCGGCCCGTCGGCCAGGCCGTCCGCGGCGAGGACGTGCGCCGTGGCGAGGGTCGCGTGCCCGCACATGTCGACCTCGGCGGCCGGGGTGAACCAGCGCAGCGCCCAGTCGGCGTCCGAGCCGGGCGGCAGGGGGTGGGCGAAAGCGGTCTCGGAGAGGTTCACCTCGGAGGCGACCTGCTGGAGCCAGGCGTCCGGCGGGAACGCGGTGTCGAGGAGCAGGACTCCGGCGGGGTTCCCGTGGAAGGGGCGGTCGGTGAAGGCGTCGACGATTCGGATGCGCATGGACCGACCGTAGGGCGGCTTCTCGAGCACCGCCAAAGGCCAATCCGAGGTGACTGGACCGGTGCACGGCTACGAGACGATCCAGGAGACCCGGCCCCGGCTCGGTCCACCCGCCCCTCACACACGACGGCGCGCCCCGCGGGTGAGGCGCGGGGCGCGCCGCTGCGATCGTCCGGGCCGTGCGGGGGGCGAAGGGGGTCAGGCGACCAGGCCGGCCAGCTTGCGCAGCGATTCGTTCAGTGCGGCGGTGGCCGAGTCCTTGAGCTTGCCCGCCATCAGGGAGACGGCCGCTCCGGTGAACTCGCCGTCGATGCGGACGGTGGTGGCCCCGCCGTCCGGGACCAGGGTGTACCGGGTCAGGACGGCCACGCCCATCGGGCCCTTGCCGGTGATGGCGAAGACGCGCTCGTCCTCCAGCTCCGAGACGGTCCAGACGACCTCGGCCGGGAAGCCCATCATCTTCATGTTCTCGGCGAAGGTGGCGCCGATCGCGAGGGCCTCCGGGCCGCCCTTCGGGAAATTGGTGTGGGTCATGCTCCACTGGCCGTACGCGTCCCAGTCCGTCAGCTGGGTCCAGAGCTTCGCGGCGGACGCCTCGATGCGTGATTCCGCGGTGACTTCGGCCATGCGACCACCCCTTCTCGTCGGGTACGTGCGGCGGAACGTAGCCCCGGTGGGCGGAACATTCAATACTGACGACCTGTCAGATATCGGAGGGGTGCACAGGCCGAGGTCTCGTCTGCGTCTCAACAGGTGCCACGGCCGTGACGCTCCTGACGGGCCCTGCCATGATGGCCCGATGCAAGCGTCAGGGAAGAACGCCGGACTGGGCCTCGCCCTCGTCTCGGCGGTTGCGTTCGGTGGTTCCGGAGTGGCGGCGAAGCCGCTGATCGAGGCGGGTCTGGACCCCCTCCACATGGTCTGGCTCAGGGTGGCCGGGGCAGCGCTCGTGCTGTCCCCGCTGGCCTGGCGCCACCGTGCCCTCGTCCTGCGCAGGCCCGCGCTGCTCGCGGGCTTCGGGCTGGTCGCCGTCGCCGGCGTCCAGGCCTTCTACTTCGCCTCGCTGTCCCGGATCCCCGTCGGCGTGGCCCTGCTCCTGGAGTACCTCGGCCCGGCGCTGCTGCTCGGCTACATCCGCTTCGTACAGCGCAAGCCCGTGACGCGGGGCGCCGCCGCCGGGGCGGCCGTGGCCGTCGTGGGCCTGGCCTGCGTGGTCGAGATCTGGGCCGGACTGCGCCTCGACGCGCTCGGCGTCCTGTTCGGCCTCTGCGCGGCCCTGTGCCAGGCCTTCTACTTCGTCTTCGCCGACCAGGGCGCGGACAGGGAGGACGCCCCCGACCCGCTCGGAGTGATCGCGTACGGCATGCTCGTCGGCGCCCTCGTGATGACGGTGATCGCCCGGCCGTGGGAGATCGACTGGCAGGTACTGGGCGGCGAGGCCGCCGTGGGCGACACCATGGTCCCCGCGCGGGTGCTGCTCGGCTGGGTGGTGCTGGTCGCGACCGTTTTCGCGTATCTGACCGGCGTGGTCTCCGTACGCAGGCTGTCGCCGCAGATCGCGGGCGTGGTGGCCTTCCTCGAGGCGGTCGTCGCCACCGTGCTGGCCTGGATCCTGCTCGGGGAGCACCTCTCCACCTGGCAGATCGTGGGCGGCGGGCTGGTGCTGGGCGGCGCGTTCATCGCGCAGTCCTCGCGGCCCGCCCCGGCCGCCGCCCCGGTCGGGGTCGGTCCGGCCGTGGTGGACCGCGAGACGACGAGCGCCTAGGGTGGCGCCCATGCCCTCGACCGTGCTTCCGCCTCCCGCCTCCGCCTAGCGCGGGCGGACCTCCTCCAACGAGTACCCCTGCCCGGGGAGTTCCCGGGCCGGTGAGCGCTGCCCGCGAAGAGATGACCTGCTTTCCTCATCCTTCACGCATGCGCGGAGAACCACGTGTCGAACCATTCGCCCGTTGCCGGGCGCAGTCTGCTGTACCTCGTCGTCGCCGGAGCCGCCTGGGGCACCGCCGGGGCGGCCGCCTCGCTCCTCTTCCTCGCCAGTGACCTCGGTCCGCTCGCCCTGTCGTTCTGGCGGTGCGCGGGCGGGCTCGTGGTGCTGCTGGGAGTACTCGCCGTACGCCGGCCCCGTCCCGGGCGGGCGGGTGTGCGGGTGCGGCCGTCGGCCGGCTCTCTGATCGTGACCGGCCTGCTGTTCACCCTGTTCCAGGCCGCCTACTTCGCCGCCGTGCGCGAGACCGGGCTCGCCGTCGGCACCGTCGTCACGCTCGGCGCCGGGCCCGTGCTGATCGCGCTCGGGGCGCGGTACTGGATGGGCGAGCGGCTCGGCAAGGGCGGCGTGGCCGCCGTCGCCGGGGCGCTGGCCGGGCTCGCCGTCCTGGTGCTGGGGAGCGGGGGCGGCGAGGTGCACCCGCTCGGCGTCGTCTGGGCACTGCTGTCGGCCGCCGGGTACGCGGCGATGACGCTGCGGGCCCGCTGGCTCGGGCGGCGCGGGGCGGGCGGGGATCCGCTGGTGACCACCGCCTGGTCGGTCGCGGTGGGCACGGTGTGCCTGCTGCCGCTCGCGGCCGCGGAGGGGCTGCTGCCGCACACCGCCGAACTGGGGCGGGTGCTCTGGCTGCTGGTGTACGTCGCCACCGTGCCGACGGCCCTGGCGTACGCGCTCTACTTCACCGGGGCCGCCGCCGTGCGGGCCGCCACCGTGTCCGTGATCATGCTGATCGAGCCGGTGAGCGCGGCCGTCATCGCCGTACTGCTGCTCGGGGAGCGGCTGACCGGCGCCGTGGTGCTGGGCACCGTACTGCTGCTGGCGGCCGTGGGCGCGCTGATCGCGGCGGAGGGGCGGCGGCCTGCGGACGGGCCGGTGGACGGGCCGGTGGTGCGGCCCGTCCACGTACCCGAAGCGTCGCGTCAGAGCGCCGCGAGGTAGTCCGGAGTGGCGGTCCCGGGGGCCAGCTCGGCCGCCGGGACCGGCGCGCCGTACGCCGGAGCGACCGGGACCACGCCCGCCCAGTAGGGCAGTCCCAGGTCCTCGGGGTCGTCGTTCGGCCCGCCGGTACGGATCTTCGCGGAGACCTCGGTCAGGTCCAGGCGGATCACCGCGGTGGCGGCGAGCTCCCTGGCGTTGGCCGGCCGGGAGTCGGCGGAGCGGCCCGGGACCACGTGGTCGACGAGGGCGTCCAGGGCCATCCGGCACTCCTCCTCGTCCGTGACCTGGTAGGCCGTGCCGTGCACGACCACCGAGCGGTAGTTGAGCGAGTGGTGGAAGGCAGAGCGGGCCAGCACCAGGCCGTCGACGTGGGTCACGGTCACGCACACCGGCAGTCCCGGGTCGGCCTTGCCGGCTGCGAGCAGCGGGCGCGAACCGGTGGAGCCGTGGATGTAGAGCGACTCGCCGACCCGGCCGAAGAGCGTCGGCAGCACCACCGGCGCGCCGTCGCGGACGAAGCCGAGGTGGCAGACGTAGGCCTGGTCGAGTATCGAGTGCACCGTCTCGCGGTCGTAGCGCGCCCGGTCGCGGGAGCGGGTGGGGACCGTGCGGTCGGTGGGCTCGTACGCGTCGGGCGAGGCGGTCGGCTCGGACGCCGCGGGCGCTTCCGTGGCGGGCGTGGCGGTCATGATGGCGAACTCCGTTGTATTAGTGCATAATATTGTTTGTGCTAGGAGAGTATCGGATTGTCGGGCGCCGCGCATCGGATATCGCGGCCAGTGTCGAAGCGGGCGTCGGAACGGGCGCGCTCGCGCCGGGGGTGCTGCTGCCGCCGATGCGGGAGCTGGCCGCCGAGCTGGGGGTGAACCCCAACACCGTGGCGGCCGCGTACCGGACCCTGCGCGAGCGCGGGGTGATCGAGACCGACGGGCGGCGCGGCAGCCGGGTGCGCGCCCGCCCGTCGAGCGCGCCTCGGGACGCGCTGCGGATGGCGGTGCCGGCGGGCGTACGGGACCTCACGGACGGCAATCCGGACGTGTCGCTGCTCCCGCCGCTGGACGGAGCGCTGGCGGCGGCCGCCCGGCGGTACGCCCAGGCGCCGCCCCTCTACGGGCAGGACCCGGTCGACCCGGAACTGGCCCGGCTGGCCCGGGCCGACCTCGACGCGGACGGGGTGCCGGCCGGGCCGGTCGCGCTGACCTCGGGTGCGCTGGACGGGATCGAACGGGTCCTGGCCGCGCACCTGCGCCCCGGGGACGCGGTCGCGGTCGAAGACCCGGGCTGGGGGAGCGTGCTGGACCTGGTTGCGGCGCTCGGGCTGCGGGTGCTGCCGGTGGCCGTCGACGACGAAGGGCCGCGGGCCGACGCGGTGGCGCGGGCCCTGGAGGCGGGGGCCCGGGCGCTGGTGGTGACCTCGCGGGCGCAGAACCCCACCGGGGCCGCGGTGAGCGCGGAGCGCGCCGGGGAACTGCGGGCCCTGCTGGCGGGCCACCCCGGGGTGCTGGTGATCGACGACGACCACGGGCACGCGATCGTGGATCTGCCGCTGCACCCGCTGGGCGGGGTCACCCGGCACTGGGCGCTGGTCCGGTCGACGGCGAAGGCGTACGGGCCGGACCTGCGGCTGGCGGTGCTGACGGGGGACGCCGTGACGCTGGACCGGGTACGGGGGCGGCAGCGGCTGGGGCCCGGTTGGGTGAGCCGGCTGCTGCAGTACGCGGTGGTCGAGCTGTGGACCTCCGGCGCGGTGGACCGGGCGGCGGTGGCCAGCTCGTACGGGGAGCGGCGGGACGCGCTGGTCGCGGCGCTGCGCGAGCGGGGGATACGGGCGCACGGGCGGAGCGGGATGAACGTGTGGGTGCCGGTGGCCGATGAGACGGGGGTGGTGACGCGGCTGCTGGCCGCGGGCTGGGCGGTGACCGCCGGGGCCCGGTTCCGGGCCGAGTCGGGACCGGGTGTGCGGCTGACGGTGTCGGGGCTGGCGGTCGCGGAGGTGCCGGGTCTGGCCGACGCCGTGGCCGCGGCGGTCCGGCCGGGGGCGTCGGGGGTCCGGTACGTCTGAGCCGCCGCCCCCGTGCCCTGGGCCCCCGCCCCAGGCCCCGCGGCCGCCCCGGGCTCAGCCCGGCTTGCGGGGGGCGGGGCGGGTCTGGGTGAGGGCGGCGCCGGCCAGGACGACGGCGGCGCCGACCGGGGTGTTCCAGTGCAGCTGTTCGCCGAGGACCAGGACGCCCGCCGTGGTGGCGATGACCGGGATGAAGTACGTGACCATCTGGGCCGTGGTCGGGCCGACTTCCGCGACCAGGGCGTACTGCATCTGCAGCGCCATGCCCGTGCCGAGGGCGCCCAGGGCGATCACCGACAGGGTCGGCCAGAGCGGGAACGACGTCGGGGCCGACGTGAACAGGGCGCTGACCAGGGCGAGCTGCAGCGTGGAGACCATCAGCTGGCCGCCGGTCAGGGCCACCGGGGAGCCCGGGGTCCCGGCCAGCGTCCGGCGGACGTAGATCCAGCCGATGGGGTAGCAGAACGAGGCCAGCAGGGCGAACGCGTTGCCCTTGGCGTCGACCCCGGAGAAGCCCTGCCAGGCGCCGAGGACGGTCAGCACGCCGAGGAAGCCCAGGCCCAGCCCCGCGACGCGGCGGCGCGTCGGGCGGTCCTCCGACAGTGCGACCAGCGACAGCGCCATCCCCCACAGCGGGGAGGTGGCGTTGCAGATGCCGGCCAGGCCGGAGGGGATGCTCAGCTCCGCGTACGCGAACAGGGAGAAGGGGGCGGTGTTGAGCAGCACGGCGGCCACGCCGAGGTGACCCCAGGTGCGCAGCCCGCGCGGCAGCGCCTCGCGGCGGACCAGCAGTACGGCGGCGAGGGCGAGCGCCCCGAACAGGACCCGGCCCAGCGCCACCTGGAAGGGCGCGTACGCCTCGGTGCCCACCTTGATCAGCAGGAAGCTGAAGCCCCAGACCACCGACAGGATCGCGAAGCGGACGCGCCAGTCCGGCAGGACGCCGCGGCGGGAGGTCCCGGTGGCGGGGAGGGAGGCCGTGGAGAGGGCCGGCCGAGGGGTGGTGGGTGCGCTCATGGCTCTGACTGTGCTCGCATCAACTTCGTAGGACAAGCGAGAGTTTCTCGCAGTGACGGCGTAGCATCGCTTACATGTTGAACCTGGAGCGCCTGCGCACCCTCGACGCCCTCGCCCGCCACGGCTCGGTCAGCGGCGCGGCCGACGGGCTCCACGTCACCACCTCCGCGGTCTCCCAGCAGATGGCCAAGCTCGAACGTGAGGTCGGCCAGCCCCTGCTGGCCAGGAACGGGCGCGGGGTCCGGCTCACCGACGCCGGCCGGCTGCTCGCCGATCACGCCGCCCGGATCATCTCCCAGGTGGAGCTCGCCCAGGCCGACGTGGAGGCCCAGCGCGGCTGCGCGGTCGGCGAGCTGCGCATCGGGGCCTTCCCGACCGCCATGCGCGGCCTGCTGCCCCAGGCCCTGTCCGCCCTGCGCGACGACCACCCCGACCTGCGGGTGCTGGTGCGCGAACAGGAGCCCGAGGAGAGCATGGCCGCCGTCGTGCGAGGGGACCTCGACCTGGCGCTGGCCATCGACTGGCACAACAAGCGGATGCCGGTGCCCGCCGAACTCACCCGGACGCACTTGCTGGACGACACCGTCGACATCGCGGTCCCGGCCGGGCACCGGCTGGCCGGCCGTACGGAGATCTCCCTCGCCGAGTTCGCCGACGACGACTGGATCTCCTGGAACGAGGGCCAGTTCTGCCACGAATGGCTGGTCTTCACCCTGCGCGGCACGGGAATCGAGCCGCGCATCGCCCACATCGCCGAGGAGCACCACACCCAGCTGGCCTTCGTGGAGGCCGGGCTCGGCGTGTGCGTGGCGCCGAAGCTGGGCCGCGGCCCGGCGCCCGCCGGGGTGCGGCTGCTTCCGGTCTGCGACTCCGTACGCCGGCACGTGTACGCCGTCTGGCGCGCGGACGCCGACCGCCGGCCCTCCATCCGCGCCGCCGTCGAAGCGCTGAAGCAGGCCGCTGCCCGGCCGCACCACTAGGCCGTCTCTTCCGGATCTTGCCTGACCCGCGCCGCCGGCACCGCACCTCGCCGCACTGCCGGAGCACCCGAGTACGTCCGGTACGCGGGAGCCCCGGCAGCGCGCCGAGGCACGGCACCGGACGACGCGGGCTTAACCGGGGGCACCTCCCAGCGGTAGCTGGGGGAGCAAGATCCGAAAGAGACGACCTAGAGCTTGCGGAAGTCCCAGGAGGCGATCGACTCCGGGGTCAGCCGGATCCAGGCGTGCCGCCCGTCGTGCGGCATCTCCTCGATGCCGAAGTTCTTGACCGGGAAGATCCGCTCGGCCTCCGCCAGCTCCGGGCAGGGTTCACCGGTGCGGGGGGCCTCGCCCACGAAGACGGCGCTGCCGGACAGTTCCACGCCGCGCAGTTCGTCGTACGCCTCCCCGGAGTCCACGACCACCGATATCCGGGGGTCCTTGCGCAGGTCGGACCAGCGCCGGCTGCGGGTGATCGAATAGAGCCACAGCGAGCTGCCGTCCCAGGCGAACCACAGGGCGCCCACGTGCGGCCGGCCGTCCGGGGAGACCGTGGCCACGCGGCACGTGCGCTGCTCGCGCAGGAAGGCGTCCACCTCCTCGTCGGTCATCATGATCCGGCGGCCCCGCCGCTGTGTCCTTCCCGGCCCTGTCGCGTCCATCCGTCCCGCACCCCTTCACATCTGACTGTGTGTCAGGAATCATGCGGGCTCGTCGGCCGATACGCCAGGGGGAGCCATGCCGGATCTCGATCCCGCCACCACCGCGCTGCTCACCGTCGAGTGCCAGAACGGCGTCGTCGGCGAGGAGAGCGCGCTGCCCGAGCTCGCGAAGGAGGCCCGGGACTCCGGAATGCTGGAGCGGGTGGCCGCACTGGCCGGTGCGGCGCGCGCGGCCGGCGTGCAAGTGCTGCACGCCGTCGCCGAGCGGCGGCCGGACGGGCGCGGGGCCAACACCAACGCACGGCTGTTCCGCGCCGCCGGGAAACTGCCCGTGCGCCAGATCTCCGGGACCGCGGCGGTACGGCTCGCCGCCCCCCTCGTCGTGGCCGAGCAGGACCTGGTGGTCCGCCGCCTGCACGGGCTGTCCCCGATGGCCGGCACCGACCTGGACGCCCTCCTGCGCAACCTCGGCATCCGCACCCTCGTCGTCACCGGGGTCTCCTCCAACATCGCCATCCCGAACACCGTCTTCGACGCCGTGAACCTCGGCTACCGGGTCGTGGTCCCGGCCGACGCCATCGCCGGGGTGCCCGCCTCCTGCACCGCCGAGGTGATCCGCAACTCCCTCGCGCTGGTCGCGACCATCACCACCGCCGAAGCCCTCCTCAATCAGTGGGCTCCCGCGCCCTGACCCCCGTAACCTGGGCGGATGCTGTCCGAAGTGATCGCGACCCGTTACGTCACGCCCCTGCGTGAGGGCGGCTCGCTCCCGGGAATCGTCGAGGCCGACGACCTCGGTACCTACGTCATGAAATTCACCGGAGCCGGCCAGGGCCGCAAGACCCTGGTCGCCGAAGTCATCTGCGGCCGCCTGGCCCAGCGGCTGGGCCTGCGGGTCCCGCGGCTGGTGCAGATGCAGCTCGACCCCGTCATCGGGCTCGGCGAGCCCGACCAGGAGGTCCAGGAGCTGCTCAAGGCCAGCGGCGGGCTCAACCTCGGCATGGACTACCTGCCCGGGTCGATCGGCTTCGACCCGCTCGCCTACCGGGTGGACCCGGTCGAGGCGGGGCGCGTGGTCTGGTTCGACGCCCTGGTCAACAACGTCGACCGGTCCTGGCGCAACCCCAACATGCTGGTCTGGCACGGCGACCTGTGGCTCATCGATCACGGCGCCACCATGATCTGGCACCACAACTGGCCCACCGCCCCGGCCGCCTCCGCCAAGCCGTACAACGCCTCCGACCACGTACTGGCCCCGGTGGGCCCGGACATCGAGGCGGCCGCGGCCGCTCTCGCGCCGCTGGTCACCGAGGAGCTGCTCACCGAGGTCGCGGTCGACGTGCCCGACGAGTGGCTGGTGGACGAGCCCGGCTTCGACTCCACCGACGCGCTGCGCCGCGCCTATGTGGAGGCGCTGCTGCCGCGCGCGGCCACGATCCACGAGAGGATCTCGATGGAGGCCGAGGTGAAGCCGCGGTCCGGACCGCCCGGCTGGCTCGCCGAACGCCTTGCCCCCCAGCCCCACCTGAAGAAGAGCGACAGCGAGTGAACAAGCGGGACGTGTTCGAGTACGCGCTGGTGCGTGTGGTGCCCCGGATGGAACGCGGCGAGTGTTTCAACGCCGGCGTGATCGTCTACTGCCGGGCGCACGGGTACGTCGCCGCGCGCACCCACCTCGACGAGGCGAAGCTGCTCGCGCTGGACCCGGAGGCCGATGTGGCCGGGGTGCGGGCGGCGCTGCGCGGGGTCGAGGGCGTGTGCAGCGGCGGCGACGCGGCGGGGCAGGCGGCGGGTGACGACGCCGGCCGCCGCTTCCGCTGGCTGATCGCGCCGCGCAGCACGGTGGTGCAGCCCGGTCCCGTGCACACGGGGCTCACGGCGGACCCGGCCGCGGAGGTGGAACGGCTGCTGGACCTGCTGGTCCGGTAGCGCGCCAGGCCGGGGCCCCCGTTGACACGGAGTGCCAGGGCTCCTAGCGTCTCCTCAGCTGAAGGTACTAAGCGGTTGCTCACCTCTGGGCGGCCGCCTCTCAAGGGCGAGGAGATCCAGCATGTCCACCACCGAGCAGCGCGTCGCGATCGTGACCGGGGCGGCCCGGGGCATCGGCGCGGCCACCGCCGTACGCCTGGCCGCCGAGGGCCGGGCCGTCGCCGTACTCGACCTCGACGAGGCGGCCTGCAAGGACACCGTGGAGGCGATCACGGCGGCCGGCGGCAAGGCCCTCGCGGTCGGGTGCGACGTCTCCGACGGCGCCCAGGTGGAGGCGGCCGTCGCGCGCGTCGCCGGCGAGCTCGGCGCCCCGACCATCCTCGTCAACAACGCGGGCGTGCTGCGCGACAACCTGCTCTTCAAGATGACCGAGACCGACTGGGACACGGTCATGAACGTGCACCTGCGCGGCGCCTTCCTGATGTCGAAGGCCTGTCAGAAGTACATGGTGGAGGCCAAGTTCGGCCGCATCGTGAACCTCTCCAGCAGCTCGGCGCTCGGCAACCGCGGCCAGGTCAACTACTCGGCCGCCAAGGCCGGTCTGCAGGGCTTCACCAAGACCCTGGCCATCGAGCTCGGCAAGTTCGGCGTCACCGCCAACGCCGTCGCCCCCGGGTTCATCGCCACCGAGATGACCGCCCAGACCGCCGCCCGCGTCGGCATGGGCTTCGAGGACTTCAAGGCCGCCGCCGCCACCCAGATCCCCGTCCAGCGCGTCGGCACCCCGGACGACATCGCCAACGCCATCGCCTTCTTCACGGGCGAGGCCGCCGGCTTCGTCTCGGGCCAGGTCATGTACGTGGCCGGCGGCCCGCTCAACTGACGAGCTCACGAGAGGCAGGGCGTACGCCATGACGACGTACAACGGCAGCGACAGCGGCAAGGTCGCGCTGATCACCGGAGCGAGCCGGGGCATCGGCTACGGCATCGCCGAGGCGCTGGTCGCCCGCGGCGACCGGCTCTGCATCACCGGGCGCAACGAGGACGCCCTCAAGGAGGCCGTCGAGCGGCTCGGCGCCGACCGGGTGATCGGAGTGGCCGGAAAGGCGCACGACGAGGCCCACCAGGCCCTCGCCGTCGAGCGCACGATGGAGGCCTTCGGCCGGGTCGACTTCCTGATCAACAACGCCGGCACCAATCCGGTCTTCGGCCCGATCGCGGACCTGGACCTCGGAGTCGCGCGGAAGGTCTTCGAGACCAACGTGATCTCGGCGCTCGGGTTCGCCCAGCGGACCTGGCACGCCTGGCAGAAGGAGAACGGCGGGGCGATCGTGAACATCGCCTCGATCGCCGGGGTCTCCGCCTCGCCCTTCATCGGCGCGTACGGGATGAGCAAGGCCGCCATGGTCAACCTCACCCTCCAGCTCGCCCACGAGATGGCGCCCGGGGTCCGGGTCAACGCGATCGCCCCGGCGGTGGTCAAGACCAAGTTCGCGCAGGCGCTCTACGAGGGCCGGGAGCAGGAGGCCGCGGCCGCCTACCCCCTCGGCCGGCTCGGGATGCCGGAGGACATCGGCGGCGCGGCGGCATTTCTGACATCTGCACAAGCGGAATGGATCACAGGACAAACTCTGGTCGTCGACGGAGGAATGTTCCTCAATGCCGGAGTGCACTGACCGATAATCGGACACATCGGCCTCCAAAAGGGAGGCAAATGCATACCTAATGTGCACGGAACCGGTCAAGTGCCCCACGAAACCTGCCCATTGGATTCGTGGGGCACTGCGGTAGGGTCTGCCGCACCCCTGGCTGATCGAGGAGCGTGCACGTGTTCAACCGGACCAGATGCCTGCAGATCACTGCGGCCCTTGCGTCCATATCCCTGCTCGCCGGTTGCGGCCTGCTTTCGGACGACAGTGCCGCCGACACGAAGCCGATCGTCGTCGGCACGACGAGCGCGCCCAGCACCCTCGACCCCGCAGCGGCATGGGACGGCTCCTGGGAGATGTACCGGAACGTCTACCAGACCCTGCTGGCCTTCCCCACGGGCTCCACCAAGCCGCAGCCGGACGCCGCCCAGAACTGCGAGTTCACGGACGCGCAGAACGAGTCGTACCGGTGCACCCTGCGCAAGGGCCTGAAGTTCTCCGACGGCGAGCCGCTCGACGCCAAGGCCGTCAAGCACTCCCTGGACCGGATCCGGACCATCGGCTCCAAGGTCGGCCCCAAGGACCTCTTCGGCTCCCTCGACAAGATCGAGACCCCGGACGCGCTGACCGTCGTCTTCCACCTGAAGACCCCCGACGCCACCTTCCCCTTCGTCCTCGGCTCGCCCGCCGCCTCGCTGGTGTCGCCCAAGGACTACCCGGCCGACAAGGTGCGCGAGGACGGCAAGGTCACCGGATCCGGCCCGTACGTGCTCGACTCGTACAAGGAGGGCGCCGAGGCCGTCCTCGGCCGCAACGGGAGCTACACGGGCTTCGCCAACCGCCGTAACGACGGCGTGACGATCCGCTACTTCACGGATTCCGCGAAGATGGTCGCCTCCCTCAAGTCCAAGGAGATCGACGCGATCTACCGAGGCCTGTCGGCCCCGGAGATCAGGGACCTGCAGAGCCCCGACGCGCACGGGCAGGGCGTCCAGGTCGTCGAGAACGTCGGCGCCGAGATCCGCTACCTGGTCTTCAACCCCAAGGACCCGACGGTCGCCAAGCTCCCGGTCCGCCAGGCCATCGCCCAGATCGTCGACCGAGGCGCGCTCGTCTCCAAGGTCTACCAGGGCACCGCCGAGCCGCTGTACTCGATGGTTCCCAAGGGCGTCGTCGGCCACAAGACGCCCTTCTACGACAAGTACGGGCACGCGGACGTCAAGAAGGCCCAGAAGATCCTCAAGGACGCCGGGATCACCCAGCCGGTCGAGCTGACCTTCTGGTACACCACGGACCGGTACGGCTCCTCCACCGCGGAGGAGTTCACCGAGCTCAAGCGCCAGCTGGACGAGAGCCTGCTCTTCAAGGTCACCCTGCGCAGCCAGCCCTGGAAGACCTTCCAGGAGGGCTACAAGGGCCAGGAGTACCCGGTCTTCGGCCGAGGCTGGTTCCCCGACTTCCCGGACCCGGACAACTTCATCGCGCCGTTCATCGGCAAGGAGAACGCGGTCGGCACCCCGTACGAGCCGGCCGAGATCCTGACCGACCTGCTGCCCAAGACCCGCCGCGAGGGCGACCGGTCGGCCGGTTCCCAGCAGTTCGAGCGGGCCCAGCAGATCTTCGCCGAGGACGTCCGGCTGCTGCCCCTGTGGCAGGGCAAGCTGTACGTCGCCGCGCGGGAGGACGTCGCGGGCGCCGAGCGGGCGCTGGACCCGCAGACCGTCATGCAGATGTGGGAGTTCTACCGCAAGACCAGCTGGTAGCGGCGGGCGGCCGCCCGCGGCGAGGCGGGCGGCTGAGGCGTTGTCAGTGGCCCCCGGTAGGTTCTGGAGCAGTTGCACGAACTTGTACCGGAGGTTGTCGCCGTGACCCAGATGCTGCCCGAGTCCTGGCTCCCCGTCCTCGGCGGGGAGCTGGACCAGCCCTACTTCAGGGAACTCACCGAGTTCATCGAGAAGGAACGGGCGAACGGGCCGGTCTACCCGCCCCGCGAGCAGGTCTTCGCGGCCCTGGAGGCCACGCCCTTCGACCAGGTGAAGGTACTGGTCCTCGGCCAGGACCCCTACCACGGCGCCGGCCAGGGACACGGACTGTGCTTCTCCGTGCGGCCCGGGGTCAAGACCCCGCCCTCCCTCCGCAACATCTACAAGGAGATGAAGGAGGAGCTCGGCCTGCCGGTCCCGGACAACGGGTACCTGATGCCGTGGGCGCGCCAGGGCGTCCTGCTGCTCAACGCGGTGCTCACCGTCCGCGAGGCCGAGCCCAACTCGCACAAGGGCAAGGGCTGGGAGAAGTTCACCGACGCGGTGATCCGCGCGGTGTCCGAGCGCCCCGACCCGGCCGTCTTCGTGCTCTGGGGCGCCTACGCCCAGAAGAAGATCCCGCTCATCGACGAGGAGCGGCACGTGATCGTCAAGGGCGCCCACCCCTCGCCGCTGTCGGCCAAGAAGTTCTTCGGCTCCCGGCCCTTCACGCAGATCGACGAGGCCATCGCCGCGCAGGGCCATGAGCCGATCGACTGGCGGATCCCGGACCTGGGCTGACGGCACACCGCGCCTCGGCGCCATTGCCGGTGCCTCCGGCTAGCGTCTTGATGATCAGACCGGAGCAGGTCTGGCAGGACGAGCCGGAGGCCGCGGTGACGGAGCAGCAGCAGGAGGCGTCGGAGGACGCCGTCATGACCAGGATCGGCCAGGCGGTCATCCTGCTGCACGCCGGAGACCGCGAGGAGGCCCGCAACCGGCTCGGTGCGATCTGGTCCGAGATCGGCGAGGAGGGCGACGGCCTCCACCGGTGCACGCTCGCCCACTACATGGCCGACGCCCAGGACGACCCCGCCGACGAGCTGGCCTGGGACCTGAGGGCCCTGACCGCCGCCGAGGCGCTCCGGGACGGGCCGCCCGCATCGGCGCAGCAGCATCCGGCGATGCGGGTGTTCTACCCGTCCCTGCACCTCAGCCTGGCCGCCGACTACGTGAAGCTCCAGCGGCCGGAAGCGGCCCGGGTCCACCTGGCGCGGGCCCGCGCCGCCACCGGCGCGCTGTCCGACGACGGATACGGGAACGGCGTACGGGCCGCCATCGCCCGGCTGGAGCGGCGCCTCGCCGCGGAGCCGGGCCCCGGGCCCCGGCCGTTCCCGGAGCAGTCCCCGTGAGCTCAGTCCCCCTGGACGCCCGCACAGATGCGGGCCTCCGGGCTGTCCGGGTGCCACTGTCCGTGCCGGCGGCCCAGCGCGCACACGTCGGCGGGCCGGACCGGCAACTCCTTCACCAACCCCCGCTCCGCCGTGGCATCGGCCCGCGGCGGGTGCGGGCGGCCGCCGCCCTCACGGCCGGAGGCGGCTTCGGCGGGCTTGCGCGGCTCCGGGATGTCCGGGACCGGCGGCGGCGCCTGTGCGGGGCTGCCGGTGGCGTCCTGAGCTGCAGGCTCGGCGGCCCGGTGGGCGGGGGCGGAGCCCGCGGGCCGCGCCGCCTGCTCCGGGACAGCCCTCAGCGCCTCCAGGGCGGGCGCCTGGACGACCACGGGCGCGGCTCCCGGCCCGCCGCGCGGCTCGTGGTGCGGCGGCAGCCCTGCGGAGGGCGCCCCCGCCGGCTGCCCGGCGCCCGGGCCGGGGCTCACGTTCACACAGCCGGAGACGGCCGAGACGGCACAGGCGACTCCGAGCAGCAGCTTCGTCGTGGTTCGGGTTGGATGCACCCGCGCAACTCTGCTCCGTCAGGACCGCGTTGTGAAAACCCTGAGCCCATATTCACCCCGCACGGGTGACGGCTAAGCGGTCCCCGGAAGACCGCTCAGTCGCCGGTGGCGCCGTCGATCTGCTCGCGCAGCAGGTCCGCGTGCCCGTTGTGGCGGGCGTACTCCTCGATCATGTGGGTGTAGACCCACCGCAGGCTGAACACCTCGCCCCGGTGGTGGCTCTCGGCCTCCGACAACAGGTCCAGCGAACGGCCCGCGGCGGCCTGGCGCGCCAGCTCGACCTCGGTCTGCCACACCTGCTCGGCATCGGCCCAGGTGGCCCCGTCGCCGAAGTGGAAGTCGCCGTCCACGTCTTCGTTCGTGGAGTACAGCTCCGGCAGGTCCTCGCCGAGCATGATCTCCCGGAACCAGTACCGCTCCACCTCGGCCATGTGCCGTACGAGGCCCATCAGGCTCAGCTCGGAGGGCGCGAGCGGCGTGCGGCGCAGCTGCTCGTCCGCGAGCCCCTCGCACTTCCAGGCGAGCGTGGCACGGTGGTAGTCGAGCCAGCCGTCGAGCATGCCGCGCTCATCGGCCGTGGTGGAGGGCTCGTCGCGATGTGATCCGGAAGTCGTGGTCGTCATGACGGACATCCTCAGTGAACAACCCCCCCACCACCAGGGATTAAGCTGCGAGCGTCCCACAAGAACCAATCAGGAGGCTTCCGGTGAAGGTCGGCTGCATCGGGCTCGGCGACATCGCGCAGAAGGCGTACCTGCCCGTCCTCACCACCCGCCCGGAAGCCGAGCTGCACCTGCAGACGCGCACCCCGGCCACGCTGGAGCGGGTCGGCGCGATCCACCACGTCCCGGCCGGGCGCCTGCACACCGATCTCGACTCGCTGCTCGCCGAAGGGCTCGACGCGGCGTTCGTGCACGCCCCGACCGTCTCCCACCACGAGATCGTCACGCGGCTGCTGGAGGCCGGCGTGCCGACGTACGTGGACAAGCCGCTCGCCTACGAGCTCGCGGACTCGGCGCGGCTGGTGGAACTGGCCGAGGAGCGCGGGGTCTCGCTCGCCGTCGGCTTCAACCGCCGCCACGCGCCCGCCTACGCGCAGTGCGCCGACCACCCGCGCGAGCTGATCGTCATGCAGAAGAACCGCGTCGGGCTGCCCGAGGACCCCCGCACGCTGGTGCTGGACGACTTCATCCACGTCGTCGACACCCTGCGCTTCCTGCTGCCGGGCGAGGCCGACCACATCGACGTCCGGGCCGTGGTGCGCGGGGGACTCATGCACCAGGTGGTGCTCCAGATGTCCGGGGACGGCTTCACCGCGCTCGGCATCATGAACCGTCTCTCCGGTTCCACCGAGGAGATCCTCGAGGTGTCCGGGCAGGACACCAAGCGGCAGGTCGTCAACCTCGCGGAGGTCATCGACCACAAGGGCCAGCCGACCGTGCGGCGCCGCGGGGACTGGGTGCCGGTCGCCCGCCAGCGCGGCATCGAGCAGGTGGTGGACGCCTTCCTGGAAGCCGTGGAGACCGGCAAGACGCTCAGCGCCCGTGACGCGCTGCTCACCCACGAGCTGTGCGAGCGGGTGGTGAGCTCGGCTCTGGGGCAGGCCTCCTGAGCGAGCGCAGGCCCTCCACGGCGCAGTACGCCGCCAGCGCGGCGAGGGCCGCGGCCACCGCCCAGTCCCCGTGGCGGACGTAGAAGGTCGTGCCGCTGGCGAGCGGGACCTCGTACACCCGGGCCGTGCTCGCGGAGGTGGGCAGGGCGGGGCCGATCCGCTCCCCGGAGGGGCCGTGCACCGCGCTCACGCCGGTGAGCGTGGCGTGCACCATCGGGCGGCCGGTCTCGGCCGCCCGCAGCGCGGCCAGCGAGGCGTGCTGGGCCGGGGCCCAGCTGTCCTGGAAGCTGGAGGTCGCCGACTGGGCCACGAGCACGGCTGCCCCCTCGCGGGTCAGGTGCCGGCTCATGTCGGGGAAGGCGGACTCGAAGCACACCAGCGGGCCGAGGCGGACCCCGGGCCGGCCGTCCGGGGGCCCGGGCAGGTCCATCACCACCGGGGTGTCGCCCGGCACGCGGTCCTCGGCTGCCGCCTTGCCGACCGAGGTGGCCCAGCCGAGCAGGGCCCGGGCCGGTACGTACTCACCGAACGGGACCAGCCGCATCTTGTCGTACCGGTCGCCGGTGATGCCCTGCGGGCCCATGAGCACCGCGCTCTTGCGGATCCCGGGGCCGTCGGCCCCGCGTGCGTCCACGTTGACCAGGAGCGGTGCCCCGATCTGCGCGGACAGCGAAGCCAGCCGCTCGGCCAGGTCCGGGCGGGCCGTGAGGTCCCCGCCGACGCTGCTCTCGCCCCACACGACCAGGTCCAGCGGCTGCCCGGACAGGTCCCGGGTGAGCCGTTCACCGACGGCGAACCGCCGCTCCGCGCTGTCCGGGCCGTCCGGCACCCGGCCCGGCTGTACGACGGCCACCCGCAGTGCGCCCGAGAGCCCGGGGCCCGGCACCCACAGCCACACCATCCCCGTCAGCACCGCACACCCGGTCACCCCGGCCATCGCCGGGATCCGGGCCCTGGGCACCGCGATCAGCAGCACCAGCGCGCTGTTCACCGCCACCACCAGGAGACTCACCAGCCACACGCCGCCCACCGAGGCCAGCCGCAGCGACGGCGGCACCTGCCACTGGCTGGCCCCGAGCAGCCCCCACGGCCCGCCCAGCCCCTGCCATGACCGGACCAGCTCCGACAGCAGCCACCCCGCCGGTACGAGGACCAGTGCGGCTGCCGTCCGGCCCGCCGACGGGATCCCGCCCAGCAACTCCCGCACCAGCAGCGCCCAGGGGATCCAGAGCAGCCCCAGCAGCGCGGCCAGCGGCACCAGGAAGACGTGCAGGCTCGGCAGCAGCCAGTGGTGGACGGCCACGATGAAGGCCGCGCCGCCGAGCCAGCCCTCGAGCGCGGCCCGCCGCCCGGAGGGGGCCGACCTCAGCAGCAGCATCCAGGGCACGAGGGCCGCGTACGCGAACCACCAGAGCGCCGGCGCGGGGAAGGCGAGGGCGGGCAGTGCCCCGGCGGCGACGGCGGCGGGCGCACGCCAGCGCGGGCCCCCTGGGATCCACCCAGCCCGGATCGAGACCATGGCGCGCCTCCGCTTCCAGTGTGGCAGTGCCGGACCACCGGGCCGGCCGGGTCAGGCGGAGACGTGCCGCCACTTCTCGTGCACGGTGACGCGGGTGAGCCGCCAGCCGTCGAACGTACGGGCCAGTGCGAAGGCGTAGCGCCCCGCGGCGACGAAGTTGGGCGCCGTGACCGTGCCGTCGAACCCGTCCCCCGCCAGCCGCATCGGATTGAGGTAGTCCGCCCGGACCTCGGCCCGGTCGCCCGGGGAACCGTCCACGTTCTCCAGCCGTATCAGCCGGTTGACGATCAGGTGCTGCCGCACCGGGAAGAGCCGCATGGTCTCCGCGAGCCAGTCCGCGACCTGCCCGGCGGGGCCCTCGATCCCGCCCGCCGAGCCGTAGTCGGCCCGCCCGGCCGACGTGAACAGGGCGCGGTAGGCCGCCCAGTCGCCGTCGTCGACGGCCACCGCGTACCCCGTGACCACCTCGTCGATCGCCAGCCGGTCCATGACCGTGGCGAGGTCCACACGCTGCGTCATCGGGCAAGTGTGGGGCTGCGGCGGCACGAGGCCAAGGGGCGCGCGCCCACGGGATCTTCTCGCGTGCCCTTCAATGACCGGAATACGCCTCCCGCTGCCGGACCACGACGAGGAACGCGTCGCTGTCCAGATCCATCACCACCTCGGCCGGCACGCCCTCGCGCATCCGCTGGGCCGCGTACTCCTCGGCGGGCCAGCTTCCCCGCGGACTTCCGGCCGGAAAACGCTCCAGAACCACCCGACGCATGGGACACCCCCTGCTTCTCGCCTTCAGGTCTCTCCTGGCACAACGACGCGGAGGCCGCCCGGGAACGTTCCCGAACGGCCTCCGGTTCATGCGAAGCGGTGAGCGCAGTCCCCCTACTGGCCTGACTCGCCGGCGTGCGGGCTCAGCACGTCGGTGCCGACCAGCACGAACAGGGCGATGCCCAGCAGGATCCGGTAGATCACGAAGGGCATGAAGCTCTTGGTGGAAATGAACTTCATGAACCATGCGATGACCGCGTAGCCGACGAAGAAGGCGATGACCGTCGCGAAGATCGTCGGGCCCCAGGAGATGTGGCCCGGGTCCTCGGCCACCTCCCACAGCTCGAACGCGCCCGAGGCCAGCACGGCCGGGATGGCGAGGAGGAAGGAGTAACGGGCCGCCGCCTCGCGGGTGAAGCCCAGCAGCAGGCCGCCGGAGATCGTCGCGCCGGAGCGGGAGACGCCCGGGATCAGGGCCATCGCCTGGCAGAGGCCGAAGATCAGGCCGTCCTTGACGCTCAGTTCGCTGAGGGTCTTGCGCTCGCGGACGGCGCGGTGCTTGCCGCCCTCCTCGTCGCGGGCCGCCAGCCGGTCGGCGATGCCCAGCACGATGCCCATCACGATGAGCGTGGTGGCGATCAGGCGCAGGTCGCGGAACGGACCCTCGATCTGGTCCTTGAAGGTGACGCCGAGGACACCGATCGGAATGGAGCCGATGATGACCAGCCAGCCCATCTTGGCGTCCTGCTCGGAGCGCAGCGACGCGGTGTACAGCGAGCGGAACCAGGTGGAGATGATCCGCGCGATGTCCTTGCGGAAGTAGATCAGTACGGCGGCTTCGGTGCCGATCTGCGTGATGGCGGTGAAGGCCGCTCCCGGATCGTGCCAGCCGGCGAACGCCGCGGTCAGCCGCAGGTGCGCGCTGGAGGAGATCGGGAGGAACTCCGTAAGCCCCTGGACGAGACCGAGGATTAGGGATTCGAACCAGCTCATGTCGGGGTGCGCTCGTCCTTGTGATCGTCGGGCAGTTCGGGTCCGATGCTAGGGCCCGTGCGAGACGCCCGTGACCACAGGGGGGTGCTGGGGCGCCGGTTCACACGGCGCCGCGGGGATCCGGGCCGGTGCCAGACGGTGCCGCTTGCGCCAGGCCACCGCCCCGGCGGCCGCGACGGAGACCACGATGAAGCCGAACGAGACGAGGAACGCGGGCGATCCGGGGGAGGAGGCACTGGCTCCCGCGATCACGTACGCCGTGGTGTTCGGGACGACGCCCAGCGCCGTGGCGGCCAGGAACGGGAGCCAGCCGCAGCGGGACACCGCCGCGCAGTAGTTGGCGACCACGAACGGCACTCCGGGGAAGAGCCGGACGGCGAGCATCGAGCGGAACCCGTGCCGGCTGAGCTGGCCGTCGGCCGCCTGGAGCCAGCGGCCGCGCAGATAGGGGCGCAGCGCCTCCTGGCCCATGACGCGGCCCAGGCCGAAGGCGATCCCGGCGCCGAGCACGGTGCCGCCGATCGCCGCGAGGAGGCCGAACTGGGTGCCGAAGACGGCGCCCGCGGCCAGGTTGAGCAGGGGGCGGGGCACGAAGGCCGCCGCGCACACGCCGTACCCGGCGGCGAACAGCATCACCGCCGTGCCCACCGGGAGCCCCGGGGGCCAGCCCTCCGACAGCACGCGCTGGGGCTCGTACAGCAGCACGCACGCGCCGGCCGCCACCAGCAGCACGACGAGCAGCGACAGCCGGGTCCACGGCGCGAGGAGGAGGAGGGACATCCCGGGAGACTAGCCGACGTACGCGGCGGTCCGCCGTAATCTGGGCCTCATGCCGTCGAACGACCGGCGACCTCCGAGCGTCCCGCGCAGCGCCCTCGCGGACACCCTCCTGGAGCGGCTGACCGGGGCCTACGCGGGGTCCGCCGACCCCGTGCGGGCCCGGGCCATGACCGCGTGCATGAAGGACGCCGCGCCCTTCCTCGGCATCCCCGCCCCGCTGCGCCGCGAGCTGTCGAAGGCAGTGACCAAGGACACGCCCCGGCCGTCGGAGGCCGACTGCGCGGCGCTCGCGCTGCGCTGCTGGCGGCTCCCGGAGCGCGAGTACCACTACTTCGCGGTGGACTACCTGCGCCGGCACGTCTCCCGGTGCTCCTCCGGCCTGCTGCCGGTGGTCCGGCACCTGATCACCACCGTCCCGTGGTGGGACACGGCCGACCTGCTGGCCGCGCACACGGTCGGCCCGCTGGTCGCCGCCGACCCGGCGCTTGCGGCGGTGATGGACGAGTGGATCGGCGACACGGACCCGGAAGCGGTGCGGGCCTTCGTCGAGGCCGAACGGGGCTCCCTGGCGCCGCTGTCCGTGCGCGAGGCGCTCAAGCACCTCTGAGCGCAGGGGTGTTCACGCCCACGTTTCGGGGCGGTAATTCATTCGACGGGCCGGGGGCCGTCCGGCAGGATCAGGGGCATGTCCCGGTACGCCTTCCCCGTCGCACCGTCCGCAGTCGCGGACGCGCCGAAGGCTGCCGTGCTCGCAGAGGCATTCCCCTTCGCCGCATTCGACGGCGCACGAAGCTGACCCTTCCCGGATCGTCCGGCGGACCCCACAGGGGGAGGGTCGGCTGAACTCAGGGGTCCCGTTCCGGCTTCGAAGATACGGGAAGACACCATGGCCAAGACGGCCTTCGTGCGGACCAAGCCGCACCTCAACATCGGCACCATGGGTCACGTCGACCACGGCAAGACCACCCTCACCGCCGCCATCACCAAGGTCCTCGCCGAGCGCGGGGGTGCCTCCTTCGTGCCCTTCGACCGCATCGACCGGGCCCCGGAGGAGGCCCGGCGCGGGATCACCATCAACCTCACGCACGTCGAGTACGAGACCGACACCCGCCACTACGCCCACGTGGACATGCCGGGCCACGCCGACTACATCAAGAACATGGTCACCGGCGCCGCGCAGCTCGACGGGGCGATCCTGGTGGTCTCCGCGCTCGACGGGGTCATGCCCCAGACCGCCGAGCACGTGCTCCTCGCCCGGCAGGTCGGCGTCGACCACATCGTCGTCGCGCTCAACAAGGCCGACGCCGGGGACCCCGAGCTGACCGACCTGGTCGAGCTGGAGGTCCGCGAACTGCTCAGCTCGCACGGCTACGGCGGCGACAGTGCGCCGGTCGTACGGGTCTCCGGGCTCCGGGCGCTGGAGGGCGACCCGCGGTGGACCGAGGCGATCCGGGCGCTGCTGGACGCGGTGGACACGTACGTGCCCACGCCCCAGCGGTACACGGACGCGCCGTTCCTGCTGCCGGTGGAGAACGTGCTCACCATCACCGGCCGCGGGACGGTCGTGACCGGCGCCGTCGAGCGCGGCACCGTCCGGCTCGGCGACCGCGTGACCCTGCTGGGCGGGGACGGCGCCTGCGACCCCGTCGTGGTCACGGGGCTGGAGACCTTCGGCAAGCCGATGGAGTCCGCCGAGGCCGGCGACAACGTCGCGCTGCTGCTGCGCGGGGTGCACCGCCACCAGGTGCGCCGCGGCGACGTGGTGGCCGCACCCGGCAGCGTCACGCCCAGGCGGCGCTTCACCGCGCAGGTCTACGTGCTCTCGGCGCGCGAGGGCGGCCGTACCACCCCGGTCGCGACCGGATACCGGCCGCAGTTCTACGTCCGCACCGCCGACGTGGTGGGGGACGTGGACCTGGGCGCGGCGGGCGTGGCCAGGCCGGGGGAGACGGTCGCCATGACCGTCGAGCTCGGCCGGGACGTCCCGCTGGAGTCGGGGCTCGGCTTCGCGATCCGCGAGGGCGGGCGGACCGTCGGCGCGGGAACGGTGACGGCCGTGCTCGGTTGATCCACCGTTCCGCCCGGCCCTGACCCCGCTGTGGTGACGGCAGTGCGCTTGCGCGAGACTGCCGTCACCACAGGCATGTGCGGAGGGGCGGAGACATGGGCGGCGACACGGCACTGGTGCTGGGCGGCGGCGGACTGACCGGCGTCGGCTGGGAGAGCGGCATCCTGTACGGGCTCGCCCGGGCGGGCGTGGACCTCACCACCGCCGACCTCGTCGTCGGCACCTCGGCGGGGTCGGTGGTCGGCGCCCAGCTCACCTCCGGGCTCCTCACCCCGCTGGAGCTGTACGAGCGTCAGCTCGGCGACGCCACGGCCGAGAGAGCGGCGAGGCTGGGGGCGGGACTCATCGCCCGCTACGCCATGGCGATGGTCCGCTCCCGGGACTCCGCTGCCTACCGCAGACACGTCGGCGCCCTCGCGCTGGCGGCGGACACGGGCGAGGAGGCGGAGCGGCGCAAGGTGCTGGCGGCCCGGCTGGTCTCGCACGAGTGGCCCGGGCGCCGGTTCGTCGTCACCGCCGTCGACGCCGTCAGCGGTGATCCGGCCGACTTCGACCGGGACAGCGGGACCGGGCTGGTCGACGCGGTCTCGGCGAGCTGCGCGGTGCCGGGCGTGTGGCCGCCGGTGACGATCGGCGGGCGGCGGTACATCGACGGCGGGACCCGCTCGGCGACCAACGCGGACCTCGCCGCCGGATACGCGCGGGTGGTGATCCTCGCGCCCATCGGCCTCGGATCGAAGCTCGTCCCCTCGCCCGCCGCGCAGGCGGCCAGGCTGCGGGCCGCGGGCGCCCGGGTGCTTCTGATCACCCCGTCGGCCGCCGCCCGCAAGGCCTTCGGGCGCAACGTCCTGGATCCGGCCCGGCGGGACCCGGCCGCGCGGGCCGGGCTGGCGCAGGCCGCGGAGCACGCCGCCGACGCGGCCGCCGTCTGGCCGGCCTGACAATGGTGTGGTGAGCGACGAGCAGATTCCGGTGATCCGGGACGTGGACCAGGGCACCGCCAAGCTGATGCCGGACGTGGATAGGGAGCGGGCCTGGTTGCTCACCGTCGACGGGGCGCCGCAGTCGTACGTGGACCTGGACGATCCGGAGCACCTGGAGTTCGAGTACGTACGCCGCCTCGGGCACGTCCTGGACTGCGTGGCGGAGCCGGGGATGCCGCTCGGCCTCCTGCACCTGGGCGGCGGCGCCCTGACCCTGCCGCGCTATGCCGCGGCGACGCGGGCGGGGTCCCGCCAGACGGTGGTGGAGTTCGACGCGGGGCTGGTGGGGCTGGTCGCCGAGCACCTGCCGCTGGCGGCGGGGTCGGGCGTCACGGTGCACGCCGCCGACGCCCGGGCCTGGCTGGCGGCGGCGCCCGCCGGGAGCGCGGACGTGGTCGTGGCCGACGTGTTCGGCGGTTCGAGGGTGCCGGCTCAGCTGACGTCGCAGGAGTACGCGCGGGAGGCGGCGCGGGTGCTGAGGCCCGGCGGGGTGTACGCGGCGAACCTGGCCGACGGGGCGCCGTTCGACTTCCTGCGGGCGCAGCTGGCCAATTTCGGCGCCGCGTTCGCGGAGCTCGCGCTGATCGCGGAACCGGCGGTGCTGAGGGGGCGGCGGTTCGGCAACGCCGTGCTCTTGGCGTCGGACGCCGCGTTGCCGGTGGCGGCGCTGGCCCGGCGGTGCGCCGCGGACGCGTTTGCGGCGCGCGTGCAGTACGGGGATCCGCTGGCCCGGTTCATGCGCGGGGCACGGCCGGTGGCCGACGCGGACGCCGTGCCGTCGCCGCAGCCGCCGGAGGGCGCGTTCAGCCTGGGGTGAGCGGGCGGGCGCGGCGCCGCGTCCTGGGGCCCAGCCCCAGTGGCCGGGGCCGGCCTCTATGCCTTCGGCGCGCGCCGGGTCATGCGGCGGACGTCCGGGATCAGCAGGACCAGGGCCGTGGCCAGGACCACCAGGGCCGCGCAGCCCCACAGGGCGTCGGTGCGGCCGAAGGCCGATTCGGCCGGACCCGCGAGGGCGGTGGCCAGCGGGAGCATCGACACCGAGCCGAACCAGTCGTAGGCGGAGACCCGGGAGAACTTCTCCTCCGGGATCTCCTGGTGCATCGTCGTCATCCAGTTCACGCCGAAGACCTCGATGGCCAGGCCGCTGACCAGCATCACAGCGCACAGACCCCACACGGGCAGCGGGACCGCCAGCCCCGCCGACGGCAGGGCCAGCGGGAACACGCACACGGTGCCGACCAGCAGCAGCCTGCGCGGCTTCCAGACCATCATCAGGACGGCGCCCGCGATGGTGCCCGCGCCGAAGAAGGCCAGGGCCACACCCCACGGCGCGGGCCCGCCCAGCCGGTCCCGGGCGACCAGCGGACCGTAGACCGCCTCCGCGGCGCCGACGACGGCGACCACCACGGAGAACTGGAGCACGATGCCCCACAGCCAGGGCCTGGTCCTGACCTCCACCCAGCCTTCCCGCAGGTCGGCCAGCAGGCCGCCGCCGGGACCCCGGTCGGGGACGTGGCTGACGTCGAGGAAGGCCCGCAGGGCGCCCGCGATCGCGAAGGCGGCCGCGTCCACGGCCAGGACCCAGCCCGGTCCGATCGCGGCGATCATCGCCCCTCCGAGGGCCGCGCCGCCGAGGGCCGCGCCGCTCATCGCCATGCGGAAGAGCGCGAAGGCGCGGTTGGCGTGCTGTCCGGAGACGGTGGACAGGAGCATGCCCTCGGCCGCCGGGTTGAAGAAGGCCGTACCGGTGCCGCACAGCGCGGTCAGCAGCATCATCTGCCACAGCTGGGGGTCACCGGCGAGGACGAGCAGCGCGAACACGGCCTGGGAGAGGCAGTTCAGGGCATTGGCCGCGACCATCACGCGGTGGCGCGGCAGCCGGTCGGCGAGTGCGCCGCCGACGAGCAGGAACAGGACGAGCGGCAGCGTGCGGGCGGCCGCGACCAGGCCGACGTCGGAGGCGGAACCGCCGGCGTCCATCACCGCGAAGGAGGCCGCGATGAGCGCTCCGTGGCTGCCGAGGTTCGTCACGACCGCCGCACCCGTCAGCAGGGTGTAGTTGCGGCCGGCCCAGGGGGGCATGCGGCGGCGCGTGGTGGTGCGGGGCGGGGCGGCGGGGGGAGAACTCACCCCCGGACTATCCCCGCCCCGGGCCGCGAATCCAAACGGATTGTCGGCCCGGGGGAGGGGTGAAGGAAGGTCAGCCGCCGGACAGGCGGACCGTGCTGAGGATCTTCTCCATCGTCTCCTTGCTGACCTCGTCCGGGACTCCGGCGGCGCTGTAGAGGATCCAGCTGGCGAAGTCACCCTTGGCGTTCTTGAAGCTGAACGCGATGGACTTGCCGTCGGAGGAGCACTTGTTCGCCTTCGGCTGGCCGGTCACGCTCGCGGTCGCCATGTGGCCCTTGAGGCCGGAGGAAGTGGTGTACTCCTTGGGCTCGGAGACCTGGGTGGTGCCCTTCGGCGCCTTCTGGGCGTACCCGGCGAACGCCCAGTTACCGGCCTCGTTGCGGACGGCCTCGGCGGTGTCCTTCGCGCCCTGGCCGCCCTTGGTGCCGGTGCCGGCCAGCGAGGTCGTCTCCTCGCTGCCGTTCTTGTCGGAGTCGACCTTGCACCAGTCCTCCTTGAGGTAGGCGGGAGCCGACATCATGACGACGGCGGAGCCGTCGTTCTTCACCTCGTCCTCGAAGCCGATGGCCATGCCGGAGCTCAGCACGTTCCACTCCGGCGGGACGTCGAAGGCGGTGCCGTGCTTGGGGTTGATGACCACCTTCCACCCCGCGATCACCGGCTTCACGTCGCCTTCGGCCCGCGGGTTCGGGCTGCTGCCGGCCGGGGCGGGCGCGGCGGACACCGAGGCGGAGGCGGCCGGCTTGTCGTCCGCCTCGTTGGTCTTCTTGTCGTCCCGGGTCAGGACGAACGCGCCGGTCGCGGCGGCCGCCACGACCACCGCGGACGCGGCGACGATCGCCACGGTCTTGGTCTGGAAGGGGCTCCCGCCGCCCGGCTGCCGCGGGGGTTGCTGGGGCAGCTGGGGCTGGCCCCACTGCTGGCCGGGAACCGTCGGGGGCTGCTGGTACCCGGGCTGCTGCGGGTATCCGTAACCGGGCTGCTGCTGCTGGTACGGGTTCGGCTGTCCCGACTGCTGCTGGTACGGGTTCTGTTGCGCGTCCTGGGGGTTCTGCTCGCCCCCGGGCGGCTGCTGCTGTCCTGGCCACATGGCCGGTAACGATAGTGGGAGCGGGCGCCGCGAGCCACGGCCGCCCCCGGTCCGGCTCTGGCCAAGGCCATCTACTCACGGGTAACATCGCGTTTCATGAGCGCAGACCAGATGAACGTGGGCGAACTGCTCGCCGCGACGGTGCCGATGGCCCGGACCCTGAACCTCCAGTTCCTGGAGACCACCCCCGAGCGCGCGGTCGTCCGCCTCCCGGACCAGCCCGACTTCCACAACCACGTCGGCGGCCCGCACGCCGGTGCCATGTTCACCCTCGCCGAGTCCGCGAGCGGTGCGATCGTCCTGGCCGCCTTCGGCGACCAGCTCTCGCGCGCCGTACCCCTCGCCGTCAAGGCCGAGATCGGCTACAAGAAGCTCGCCAAGGGCGTCGTGACCGCCACCGCCACCCTCGGCCGCCCCGCGGCGGAGGTCGTGGCCGAACTCGACGCGGGCGGCCGCCCCGAGTTCCCGGTCACCATCGCCATCCAGCGCGAGGACGAGGCCGTCACCGGCGAGATGACCGTCGTCTGGACGCTGCGCCCCAACGCGTGAGCGAGCCGCGGTACTAGAGTCCCTCGCACGACGATGGAGGGGGAACCCGTGGCGAAGGTCAACATCAGCCTCGATGCCGAGCTCGTGGTGGAGGTGATGGTGCTCGCCGGGGTCGGATCGCCGCAGGACGCGGTGGAGGCCGTCGTACGCGACTACATCGCGCGCGGCCACCGCACCGAGGCGCGCGTCCAGCTGCGGGACGAGCCCGAGCGGGACGCCGACACCGTGCCGCAGCCGCCGCAGGGCTGAAACCCGGCGGCGCGGTGGCGCGTCCCGCCCGCTCTTGGGGGCGGCGCGGCGCACAGTGGGTGGGGGGCGGTCCGGCGCGGGCCGCCCCCTCCGGCTGAGGTCGCAGGGAGCGCGCATGAGCGAGGCCGTGTCCAGACGTTCCGCGATGCGGCTGCTCGCCGCGGCGGGCCTGGGCGCGGGCGGGTGCGTGGCCACCGTGCCGCCCGGCGCGGAGCTCCGTACGGCAGCCTCCCCGGCCCCCGCGCCCGCCGCCGAGCCCGCGAGCGCCGCCCGGATCGACGCCCTCCTCGAGCGGCTCACCCTCGCGGAGAAGACCGCCCTGCTCCACGGCGGCCCGGACCCGGCCTCCCTCGGCCAGGCCGGATACCTCCCCGGCGTCCCGCGTCTGGGCATCCCCGCCCTCCGCCTCGCCGACGGGCCCGCCGGCGTACGCGTCGCCAGACCCGCCACCGCCCTGCCCGCGCCGGTCCTGCTCGCCTCCGCCTTCGACCCGGCGCTGGCCCGCGAGTACGGCCGCGTCATGGGCCGCGAGGGCCGCGCGCTCGGCCAGGACGTCCTCCTGTCGCCCACGGCCAACCTCATCCGCACCCCGTACGCGGGCCGGAACTTCGAGACCTTCGCCGAGGAACCGCGCCTCACCGCCGACCTGGTCGCCGAGATGATCCGCGGGATCCAGGACGAGGGGCTCATCGCCACCGTCAAGCACTTCGCCCTGGGCAACCAGGAGCACGGCCGCGACACCGTCGACGTCGTCGCCGCCGAGCAGACCCTGCACGAGACCGAGCTACGGGGCTTCGAGGCGGCCGTGGCCGCGGGCGCGGGCGCGGTGATGGGCGCCGGCAACAAGGTCAACGGCGTCCACGCCTGCGAGAGCAGACCCCTGCTCGACGACGTGCTGCGCGGCGTCTGGGGTTTCGACGGCTGGGTGATGTCCGACTGGGACGCCACCCACAGCACCGTCGCCGCCATCGGCGCCGGACTCGACATGGAGATGCCGGGCGGCACCCACTTCGGCGGCCCGCTGCGCGAGGCGGTGCACGCCGGCTCCGTCCCCGAGGGCGCCGTCGACCTCGCCGTACGCCGGATCCTGAGCACCATGGACCGCTTCGGTCTGCTCGCGGCCCGGCCCGCCGCCCGGCCCGCGCGCGAGGCGGCCGCCGGGGCGCGGGTCGCCCGCAAGGTGGCCGCGGCCGGGGCGGTGCTGCTGCGCAACGAGCACGCCACCCTGCCGCTGACCGGCGCCGCCGCACGCTCGATCGCGGTGATCGGACCGACCGGCCAGGTCCCCTTCGTCAGCGGCGGCGGGCGGGCCCACGTGATCCCCGACGGGGCGGCAGCCCCGCTCACCGCCATCCGGCAGCGCGCCGGGAACGGCTCGACCGTGCGCTACGCCCTCGGCGAGGACCTGTACGGCCGGGCCCTGCCCGCGACCCTGCTGACGCCGCCCGCCGCTCTGGACGACCGGGCGGTCGACGCCCGGCGCGAGTGGAGGTACGAGGGCGAGTTCCGGCTCGCGGCGGACGACGAGTGGACCCTGCTCGTCCACTACACCGGGCAGCGGCCGGGCGTGCGGCTGGACGGGGAGGAGCTGTTCCCCGTACGGCCGGGCGAGGCCGAGTCCCTCGCGGGCGGACTGCTCGGCTCCGCACCCGACGGGATGACCGTCCGGCGCCGCACGCTCGCCCTGAAGGCGGGTGTCCACCGGCTCGCCGTGACCGCCCGGGGCGGGGACAAGGGCCAGCGCTTCCGGCTGCGGCACACCACGGGGGCCACCCGGGCCGCGGACCTCGCAGAGGCGGTGAAGACCGCGAAGGCGGCCCGCAGCGTGATCCTGTTCGCCTACGAGGACGCCGCCGAGGGCAGGGACCGGCCCACACTGGCACTGCCCGGCGGGCAGGCCGCGCTGATCGAGGCGGTCGCCGCCGCCAACCCCCGCACCACGGTCGTGCTCAACACCTCCTCGAGCACGACCATGCCGTGGCTCGCCCGGACCGGGGCGGTGCTGCAGATGTACTACCCGGGCCAGGAGGGCGCGGGCGCCACCGCCGACATCCTCTTCGGGGACGTGGACCCCGGCGGCCGGCTCACCCAGACCTTCCCGGTCGACGAGCAGACGACGCCGATGGGCGGGGACCCGAAGCGCTACCCGGGGGTGGGCGGCCGGCAGGAGTACAGCGAGGGCATCCACGTCGGCCACCGCTGGTACGACGCCCAGCGGGTGGCCCCGCTGTTCCCCTTCGGGCACGGGCTCTCGTACACGACCTGGCAGTACGAGAAGCTGACGGTCCGGCCGGGCGCCGCCGGGGAACCCGACGGCCTGCGCGTGGAGTTCACCGTCCGCAACACCGGCCGCCGCAAGGGCACCGAGGTGGCCCAGGTGTACGTGGGTCCGTCCGCGGAGCTCGAGCTCGACCAGCCGGTGCGCGCGCTGGCCGGCTACCGGCGGCTGACCCTCGCGCCCGGGGAGGCACAGCGGGTCGTGGTCGACATCGATGCCCGGACGCTGTCCTCGTGGGACCCGGCACGGCGCGCCTGGGTGCTGGGCGCCGGCCGCCGCGAGGTGTTCGCGGGCCGTTCCTCGCGGGAACTGCCACTGAGGTCAAAGGCGGTGGTGGGGAGCCGATAGGCTGCCCGTTCGGCGTGTCACAGGGGGCGCGCCGGCGACGATTCGGGAGGACGTACCGGTGCACATCCAGGAATGGCTGGAGACGATTCCGGCGGTCAGCATCTATCTCCTCGTGGGTCTGGTCATCGGACTGGAGAGCCTCGGCATTCCGCTGCCCGGCGAGATCGTCCTGGTCAGCTCGGCCCTGCTCGCGTCCCAGCACGGGGAGATCGACCCCGTGGTGCTGGGCATCTGCGCGATCACGGGGGCGATCGTGGGCGACTCGATCGGCTACGCGATCGGACGCAGGGGCGGCAAGCCGCTGCTGGAGAAGCTGGGACGGCGCTTCCCCAAGCACTTCGGGCCGGACCAGGTGGCGATGGCGGAACGCTCCTTCGAGAAGTGGGGCATGTGGGCCGTCTTCTTCGGGCGGTTCGTGGCGCTGCTGCGGATCTTCGCAGGGCCGCTGGCGGGTGTGCTGCACATGCCGTACTGGAAGTTCCTGATCGCCAACGTCTTCGGCGGGATCCTCTGGGCCGGCGGCACCACGGCCGTCATCTACTCGGTCGGAATCGTCGCCGAGCCGTGGCTGAAGCGGTTCTCCTGGCTGGCGCTGGGCCTCGCCGTGCTGTTCGCCATCGCGGTGACGCTGGTGGTGCGCAGCCGGATGAAGAAGGCGGCCGCGGGCGCGGCCGCATCGGCCGAGGCAGCGGCGGGGGCCGGGGTCCCCGCGCAGTCGTCGGCCCCGGTGACCGTCGGCGAGTGACAGCGGAGTCCCGCGACGCGGAGCCCGGCCGGCGCTTCCCGGAGTACGAGGCCGTCCTGTCCGCCCTCCGGGCCGCGCTGAGTGCCCGCTAGACCTCCGGGGTGACCGAGGCGCGGTGCTGCTCGGCCAGGTCCACGTACATCCGGGCGTTGATCCTGATGTGCTCGCGCTCCTCCTCGGTCAGCTCGCGCCGCACCTTGGCCGGGACGCCCGCGACCAGCGAGCCGGGCGGGACGACCATGCCCTGCGGGACCAGGGCCTGCGCGGCGACCAGCGAGCCGGCGCCGATGACCGCGCCGTTCAGGACGGTCGCGCCCATGCCGATCAGGCAGTCGTCCTCGACGGTGCAGCCGTGCACGACGGCGTTGTGGCCGATGGAGACGCGCTCGCCGATCGACACCGGGAATCCGGGGTCCACGTGGACCGTGCAGTTGTCCTGCACGTTGCTGTCCGCGCCGAGGGTGATCGGGCCGCAGTCGGCGCGCAGCACCGCCGAATACCAGATGCTCGCGCCGGCGGCCAGGGTGACCTCGCCGACGACGACGGAGGTGGGTGCGGCGAAGGCGGTCGGGTCGACCGACGGCTGCTTGCCGCCCACGCCCGCGATGAGTGCCTGGCCCTGCGTCGCATGCTGCGTCATGATCATTTCCTCTGTTTCCGGATGCCGCGCTACCGGCACGGTAGGGCACGCACCCGGCCCGCCCCGCGATGGGGTGAAGATCACAGGATCGTGGTCCGGACGACCGGCACCCGGCGGACTACCGTGGCCGGGTGCCGAAGAACCAGAACACGTTCTCCTCTCTGACGGCCCTGCGCCGCCGGCTGGCGAACCGCGCGGTCCACACCGGCTGGCGCTGGATGCAGCAGGCCGGCGCGGTCACCGCGCAGACCCCGGGGCGGCTGCGGTTCGCCGCGATCGGGCCCGCCACCCGGCTCGCCTTCCCGCAGGGCACCATCTTCGGCGAGCCCTGGATCCGGCTCGGTGACCACTGCATCATCGGCGAGCAGGTCACCCTCACCGCCGGGATGATGCCGGACCTCGACCTCGGCTCGGAGCCGATGCTCGTCCTCGGTGACGGGGTGGTCATCGGCCGGGACAGCCACGTCATCGCCGACGCCCCGATCACCATCGGCAACGACACCTTCTGCGGCCCCGGGGTGTACATCACCTCCACGAACCACAGCTACGACGATCCGCACCAGCCCGTCGGCAAGCAGTGGCCGCGCAGCGCGCCAGTCGAGATCGGCCCGGGCTGCTGGCTGGGTACGGGCGCGGTCGTCCTGCCGGGAGCGCGGCTGGGCCGCAACGTCGTGGTGGCCGCGGGTGCCGTCGTACGGGGCGAGGTGCCGGACCACGCCGTGGTGGCCGGTGCTCCGGCGCGCGTCGTCCGCCGCTGGGAGCCGGAGACCGGCTGGCAGCCGCCGCTGCGCACACCGGCGCCGGTGCCCATCCCCGACGGGATGACCCCCGAGCAACTGCGCGGCCTGGCGCAGCTGGCGGAGTCGGATCTCGCGCAGGCCGAACCGGCCTAGCCCGCGGCCAGCAGGGCGGTGCCCGCCAGGGCCAGGCCCGCGCCCGCCGCCTGGACCGGGCGCAGGCGCTCCTTCAGTACGGCGAAGGCCGCGAGCGCGGTGATCACCGGGTAGAGCGAGGACAGTACGGCGGCGATGGTGACCGGGCCGCTCTGCGCGGCGACGGAGTAGGTGCCGTTCGCCGCGACGTCCGCGAGGCCGACGAAGGCCAGTGCGGGCAGCATCGCCCACAGGACGCGCGGGCTCGTGCCCGCCGGGAGCGCGGGGGTGCCGCGCCGGGTCCGGACCCACAGGGCGGCGCCGCCCACGGCGACGTTGGTGACGCGCTGCACGAACAGTGCCAGGAACAGCCCGGTCACGGTGGCGGAGGCCTCGGCGATCAGGGCCATCACGGCGCCGAAGCCGAAGGCGGCGACCAGGGTGAGGACGACGGCCTGCCGCTGGACGGGCGCGCCGCGCAGTTCCGGTCCGCCCGCGAGGACGATGCCGACCACGGCCACCGCGATCCCGGCGAACTGCCCCGGGCCGGGCCGCTCGCCCAGCACCAGGCCTGCGGTGACCGGCACCACGACCCCGAGGGAGCCGAGCGGTGAGACCACGCCCATCGGCCCGAGCGCCAGCGCCTTGTAGAAGCTGAGCATGGCCACCGGCCCGACCAGCCCGGCGCCGACCGCGAACCACAGCTGCGGCCCGGCCTCGCGCCAGGCGCCGGTGCCGAGGACGACCGCGCCGAGCACGAGTACGGCGACGACCTGCGAGACGACGACCACGGTCAGCGCGGGAATCCGGCGGGTCAGCAGCCCGCCGCCGAAGTCCGCGAGGCCCCACAGTACGGCCGTGGCCAGGGCGAAGAGGGCGGTCATGGCAGGCCTCGCAGTACAGTGCGGTGAACGGTGGGGTGCAGCATCAAGCACTCCGCACGGTAGTTCACTGTACTGGACTGCGTCATCCAAAATATTGGACGGAATGTGTCGGATCTCGAAAAGCTCACCCAGGCGCTCGCCCGGAACCTCAAGCGGTGGCGCGGAGAGCGCGGGTTCACCCTGGACTCGCTCGCGGCGCGTTCGGGAGTGAGCCGCGGGATGATCATCCAGATCGAGCAGGCGCGTACGAACCCCAGTGTCGGCACGACCGTCAAACTGGCCGACGCGCTCGGCGTCAGCATCTCCACGCTCCTCGACCACGGCCGTGGCCCGCAGGTGCGGATCGTCCCGCCGGACCAGACCGTACGGATCTGGTCCAGCGAGGCGGGCAGTTCGACGACCATGCTGATCGGTACCGACGAACGGGGGCCGATGGAGCTGTGGACCTGGCACCTGGTGCCGGGCGAGGCCACGGAATCCGCCCCCCACCCCTCCGGCACCATCGAGATGCTGCACGTCACGGCCGGGGAGCTGACCCTGGTGGTCGGCGAGGAGCGGTTCCGTGTCCCGGCCGGCGCCGCGGCCACCTTCGAGGCCAACCTCCCGCACGGCTACCGCAACGACGGCTCCGTCCCGATGGAGATGACCCTCGCGGTGTCGGTGCCGCCGGTCTCGGCGCCGATCTAGTGCTGTGACCGGAGGCTAGAGCGCCGGGATCTCGATCGCCGGGCAGCGGTCCATGACCATGGTCAGCCCGGCCGCGCGGGTGCGCTCGAAAGCGGCCTCGTCGATCACGCCGAGCTGGAACCAGACGGCGTCCGCCCCCACGGCCGCCGCCTGGTCGGCCACCGGACCGGCCAGTTCGCTGTTCACGAAGACGTCCACCACGTCCACCTTGAAGGGGATCGCCTCCAGCGACTCGTACCCGGGCTCCCCGTGCACCGTCTCCGCCTTGGGGTGCACGGGGATCACCCGCTTGCCGAACTGCTGGAGGACGCGCGCCACCCCGTAGGCCGCGCGGTCCCGGTTGTTCGAGAGGCCCACCACGGCCCAGGTGTCGCCCAGTTCGGTGAGGATCTTTCGGATGGTCGCCGGATCGCCGTACACGTGTGCCGCCTCCTGCTGGTCAGGCTCTGCTCTTCGGACCCTGCTCTTCGCGCTCTGCGCGCTGAAGGATCAACCGAAAGGACACGTGTCCGATTCCCCGTAGGGTGGAGCGGTGAAGGCAGACCAGTACGTGACGGTGTCCCGCGAGGGCGTGCACGAGTCCGAGATCAACCGCTCGCGCTTCCTGTGCTCGCTCGCGCCCGCCGCGACCGAGCAGGAGGCGCAGGACTTCGTCGCGCGCATCCGCAAGGAGCACCCCACCGCCACGCACAACTGCTTCGCCTACGTGATCGGCGCCGACGCGGCCGTCCAGAAGGCCAGTGACGACGGCGAGCCCGGCGGCACCGCCGGAGTGCCCATGCTGCAGATGCTCATGCGGCGCGACATCCGCTACGCGGTCGCGGTCGTCACCCGCTACTACGGCGGTGTGAAACTCGGCGCGGGCGGTCTGATCAGGGCCTACGGCGGAGTCGTCGGCGAGGCCCTCGACGCGCTCGGCACCGTCACCCGCCGCCGCTACCGGCTGGCCACCGTCACCGTCGACCACCAGCGCGCCGGCAAGACCCAGAACGACCTGCGCTCCACCGGCCGGACCGTGGTGGACCTGCGCTACGGGGCCGCGGTCGAGATCGAGGTCGCCCTGCCCGAGGCGGACCTGCCCGCCTTCGAGGCCTGGCTCGCCGACAGTACGGCGGGCAGTGCCGCCCTCACCCTCGGCGGAGAGACGTACGCGCCCTGAGTGACGGGCCGGACGCGTTAGCGTAGAGGGGTTCGGGAGCGGGAGACCACAGGGGGAGACGGTATGTGCGGCGAGGCCGGCGAGTGAAGTTCCTGCACACCTCCGACTGGCACCTCGGCCGGTCCTTCCACCGCGTGAACCTGCTCGGCGCCCAGGCGGCCTTCGTCGACCACCTCGTCGACACCGTACGCGCACACGAGGTCGACGCCGTCCTCGTCGCCGGCGACGTCTACGACCGGGCCGTGCCCCCGCTGCCCGCCGTCGAGCTGTACGACCGCGCCCTGCACCGGCTCGCCGAGCTCGGGGTGCCCACCGTGATGATCTCCGGCAACCACGACTCCGCCCGCCGGCTCGGGGTCGGGGCCGGGCTGATCGGCCGGGCCGGGATCCACCTCAGGACCGACCCGGCCGGCTGCGCCGACCCCGTGGTGCTGGCCGACGTACACGGCGAGGTGGCGCTGTACGGGCTGCCGTACCTGGAACCGGCCCTGGTCAAGGAACAGTTCGACGCCGAGAAGGTGAGCCACGAGGCGGTGCTGGGCGCGGCCATGGACCGGATCCGCGCCGACCTCGCCGCCCGCGCGCCCGGCACCCGCTCCATCGTCCTCGCCCATGCCTTCGTCACCGGCGGACAGGCCAGCGACAGCGAGCGCGACATCTCCGTCGGCGGGGTCGAGGCCGTGCCCGCCTCCGTCTTCGACGGGGTCGACTACGCCGCCCTCGGCCACCTCCACGGCTGCCAGACGATCAACGAACGGGTCCGCTACTCCGGTTCCCCGCTCGCCTACTCCTTCTCCGAGGCCGGCCACCGCAAGAGCATGTGGCTGATCGAACTGGGCGGCGAAGGCGAGATCGCCGCCGCCGAGCGGATCGACACCCCCGTGCCGCGGGCCCTCGCCCGGCTGCGCGGACCTCTGGAGGAACTGCTGGAGGACCCGGCGCACGCGCAGCACGAGGACTCCTGGGTCGAGGCCACCCTCACCGACCCCGTCCGCCCCGACGACCCCATGGCCCGGCTCGCCGCCCGTTTCCCGCACACCCTCAGCCTCGCCTTCGACCCCGAGGGCCGCGAAGAGGAGACCGGCGCCTCCTACGCCCAGCGGCTCAAGGGCCGCAGCGACCAGGAGATCGCCGAGGACTTCGTCGCCCACGTACGCGGCGGCGGCCAGCCGGACGAGGCCGAACGGGCCGTCCTCCAGGGCGCCTTCGACGAGGTACGGGCCGACGACAGCCGTCAGGAGACCCACCGATGAGGCTGCACCGGCTCAAGGTCACGGCCTTCGGTCCCTTCGCCGAACCCCAGGACATCGACTTCGACGCCCTGTCCGGCGCCGGGATCTTCCTGCTGCACGGGCCCACCGGCGCAGGCAAGACCTCCGTCCTGGACGCCGTCTGCTACGCCCTGTACGGATCCGTCCCCGGCGCCCGCCAGGCCCCCGGCACCAGCCTGCGCAGCGACCACGCGGCCGCCGGCATCCCGACCGAGGTCACCCTCGAACTGACCGCGGGCGGCCGCCGCCTGGAGATCACCCGGCGACCCGAGCAGGACCGCCCCAAGAAGCGCGGCACGGGCACCACCAAGGACAAGGCGCAGAGCGGGCTGCGCGAGCACACCGCCGAGGGCTGGCAGCCGCTCAGCCGCTCGCACCAGGAGATCGGCGAGGAGATCGAGCAGCTGCTCGGCATGAGCCGGGAGCAGTTCTGCCAGGTGGTGCTCCTGCCGCAGGGCGAGTTCGCGCGGTTCCTGCGCGCCGACGAGGCCGCCCGCGGCCGGCTCCTCGGCCGGCTCTTCGACACACGCCGCTTCGCCGCCGTCGAGGCCCTGCTCGGTGAACGCCGCCGGGCCGCCGAGGCCAAGGTGCGCGCCGGGGACGAGAAGGTGCTGCACACCGCGCAGCGGCTCGCCCAGGCCGCCGGGGACAGCGCGGACCTGCGGGCCTGGCCGCTGCCCCGGCACCAGCCCGGCGACCCCGGACTCGCCGGAGCCGTCCGGGCCTGGGCCGCCGTCGCCCGCTGCTCCGCGCGCGAGCGGCTCACCGTCGCCGAGTGGGCGCTCGCCGCCGTCGAGGGCCGGCACGCCGCCGCCCGGCGGGCCGCCGAGGACGCGCGGGAACTCGACCGGCTCCAGCGGCGGCACGCGGAGACCGCCCGCCGGGCGGCCGTCCTCGCCGAGGCGGCCCCCGAGCGGGAGCGCGTGCGCGCCCTGCTGGACCGGGCCCGCCGCGGCGCACTGGTGGCTCCCGCCCTGGAGCTGCGCGGCGCGGCATCCGCCGGGCACCTGGCCGCCGCGCACGCCGAGACGGCCGCCCGCGCCGCGCTCCCGGCCTCGCTGAAGGACGCCGGAACCGGGCAGCTGGCCACGGAGGAGCAGCGGCTGCGCGAGGAGCTCGGCGCGCTCGGCGCCGCCCACCGGGCCGAGCAGCGCAGCGCCGCGATCGGCCGCGAGCGGGCCAACCTGGAACGGGAGTCCCGGGCCGCCGAGGAGCAGCACCGGGAGTCCGCGGAGTGGCTGGAGCGCTGGGACGCCACCCGGGCCGCCCTGCACGCCCGCGTGGACGCCGCCCAGCAGGCCGCGACCCTGGCCGAGCAGATCGCGGGCAAGCTGGAGCCCGCCCGGCTGCAGCTGAACGCAGCCCGGCGGCGCGACGAGCTGGCCGCCGCCGCGGAGCGCGCCGCGGCCGGACTGCTCCGCGCACGCGAGGAGTCGGCCGCCGCCCGGGAGCACTGGCTGGAGCTCAAGGAGGCCCGGCTGCGCGGGATCGCCGCCGAGCTCGCCGAGGCGCTGGTGGCGGGGGAGGCCTGCGCCGTCTGCGGATCGTCGCAGCACCCCGCTCCGGCCCGGCCGGCCCCCGGCCACGTGGACCGCGCCGCCGAGGATGCCGCCCACGCCCGCTTCGAGCAGGCCGAGGAAGCCAAGGCCGCCGTCGAGCGCCGGCTGGCCGCCGACGAGCAGGCCCGCGCCGAGGCCGCGGCCGCCGCCGGGGACGCCACCACCGGCGAACTCCTCGCCCTGACCGCGGACCTGAGCTCCCGGCACGCCGCCGCGCACGCCGCGGCCGCCGGACTCCACGCGGCCCGCGAGCAGCTCGCCCGCGCCGAGCGCGAGCACGCGGCACGCAGCGCCGACCGGCTCGACGCCGAGCGCCGGGCCGCGGCCCGGGCCTCCCACCGCGAACAACTCGACCGGGAACAGGCCGCGCTGGAGGCGGAGCTCGCCCTCGTGCGGGCCGACGCACCGACCGTCGCGGCCCGCGCCCGGACCCTGGAGGACCGGGTCCGCATGGTCTCGGCGGCCGCCACCGCGCTGCGCCGGGCCGAGACCACCGCCGCCCGGCTGAAAGAGGCCGACGACCAGCTCGCCGACGCCGCCTTCAAGGCCGGCTTCGACACCGTCGAGGCCGCCGCCGATGCGGTGCTCCCGGAGTACGAACGCACCGCGCTCCAGCGCCGGATGGACGCCTGGCAGGCAGAAGAAGCCATGCTGGCGGACCGCCTCGCCGAGAGCGACACGGCCGCCGCGGCAACCCGGCCTCCGGCCGAACCGGAGCAGGCCGAGGCGTACGCCGCCCAGGCCGCGGCGAAGCTTCGTACGGCCGGGTCCGCCTTCGACGCGGCCCGCGTCCGGTGCGCCGAGCTCGACCGGCTCTCCCGGCAGGCCGAGCAGGAACTGCGCGCCCTGGGCCCGCTGCGCGAGGCCTACGAACGGGTGGCCCGGCTGGCCGGACTCACCGCCGGCACCTCCGCCGACAACGAGCGCAAGATGCGGCTGGAGGCGTACGTACTGGCCGCCCGCCTGGAGCAGGTCGCCGCTGCTGCGACGGTACGGCTGCTGCGGATGTCCGGCGGCCGCTACACGCTGGTCCACTCCGACGCGCGGGCCGGCGGGCGGGGCCGGTCCGGCCTCGGGCTGCACGTGGTCGACGCCTGGACCGGCAGCGAGCGGGACACGGCCACGCTGTCGGGCGGCGAGACCTTCTTCGCCTCGCTCGCCCTCGCCCTGGGGCTGGCCGACGTGGTCACCGACGAGGCGGGCGGCATGCGCCTGGACACCCTCTTCATCGACGAGGGGTTCGGCAGCCTCGACGACCAGGCGCTCGACGAGGTGCTCGACGTACTGGACTCGCTGCGCGAACGGGACCGCAGCGTCGGCATCGTCAGCCACGTGGCCGATCTGCGGACCCGGGTGCAGGCACAGCTGGAGATCGTCAAGCAGCGCGGGGGCTCGGTGGTGCGCCACCGCACCGCGGCGTCGCTCACGGACTGAGCGGCCTGCGGGGCAGGGGCGAGGAGTACACGATGCTCGTCGTCACCGAGCCGAGGCCGGAGATCCGGCCCGTGACCTCCTCCAGGTGTCCCATCGAGCGGGCGGCGACCTTGAGGACGAAGCAGTCGTCACCGGTGACGTGGTGGGCCTCCAGGATCTCGGAGGTGGCGTCGAGGAAGTCGTGGAACGGCTTGTAGTTGCCGTGCGGATAGCGCAGCCGGACCAGGGCCAGGATCGACTTGCCGAGCTTCTCCGGGTCCACCACGGCCGTGTAGCCGGTGATGACGCCGGCCTCCTCCAGGCGGCGGACCCGCTCGGTGACGGCGCTCGCGGACATCGATACGGTGCGGGCGAGCTCGGTGAAGCTGGCGCGGCCGTCCCGCTGGAGGGCTTCGAGGATCCGCCAGTCGGTGGCGTCGGGGTAATAGTCGGTCATATGGCAGGTCTAGCAGGGGATTCCCCGGCCGGACAAGAAAAAGGCCGGGGAAATCCACTTCCGGGGTTCTTCAACAGATCGTAGATTTTGAGCCATGACGACGACACGGAACACCTCGACCGCGACCGCCGCCAACCCCGTCCTGCGGGTGGCCCCGGCCTCTCCGGCCGAGGCCGCCGCCTACTTCGCGGCGAGCCTCGCCTTCCACGCCGACGTGTCGGATGTCGCCGCCGCCTTCAAGGCCCACCGCGAGCAGGGCGCCGAGCTCGGCTTCCAGCTGATCGACTCCCGCTCCACGCCCTCGTGGGACCAGGCCCACGTGCCCGGCGCCGTCCACCTGCCCACCGCGCTCATCCCCGAGCAGGCCGAGCGGCTCCTCGACAAGAACCTGCCCGTGGTGACCTACTGCTGGGGCCCGGGCTGCAACGGAGGCGCCCGATCCGCACTGGCCCTGGCCGAACTCGGCTTCCAGGTCAAGGAGATGCTCGGCGGCATCGAGTACTGGATCCGCGAGGGCTTCGAGGTCGAGACCTGGCAGGGCAGCGAGCAGCGCGCCGAGGCCGACCCGCTGACCGCCCCCACCGACTCGGACGACTGCGGCTGCTGAACCGCCCGGACATGCGCAAGGGCCGCACCTCACGGGGGTGCGGCCCTTGCGGCGTCGGGAATCAGAGCTTCGAGAGCTCGTCCACCAGGTCGTCCAGTCCCAGCGAACCCTGCGACAGCGCCGCCATGTGCCAGGCCTTCAGGTCGAAGGAGTCGCCGTGCGCGGCCCGGGCGTTGTCCCGGCCCAGCAGCCAGGCGCGCTCGCCCAGCTTGTAGCCGATCGCCTGACCGGGCATCGACAGGTACCGGGTCAGCTCGCTCTCGACGAAGTCCGCGGGCCGGCCGCTGTGCAGGCCGAAGAACTCCTGCGCGAGACCGGGAGTCCAGGTCTCGCCCGGGTGGAACGGCGAGTCCGCGGGGATCTCCAGGCCCAGGTGCATGCCGATGTCCACGATGACCCGCGCCGCGCGCATCATCTGGCAGTCCAGGTAGCCCAGGCGCTGCTCCGCGTCCTTGAGGTAGCCCAGCTCGTCCATCAGCCGCTCCGCGTACAGAGCCCAGCCCTCGGCGTTGGCGCTGACGAGGCCGACGCTGGCCTGGTAGCGGGAGAGCTGGTCCGCCACGTGCGTCCACTGCGCGAGCTGGAGGTGGTGGCCCGGCACGCCCTCGTGGTACCAGGTCGAGACCAGGTCGTACACGGGGAAGCGGGTCTGGCCCATGGTGGGCAGCCAGGTGCGGCCCGGACGGGAGAAGTCCTCCGAGGGGGAGGTGTAGTACGGGGCCGCGGCGCCGCCCGGCGGGGCGATCCGGGACTCCACCCTGCGCACCCGCTCGGCGAGTTCGAAGTGCGTGCCGTCGAGGTTCTCGATGGCCTCGTCCATGATGCCCTGCAGCCAGGCCTGGACCTCGTCCACGCCCTCGATGTGGGTGCCGTGCTCGTCGAGGTGGCGCAGCGCGTCCCAGGGGCCGGCGCCCGGAAGGATCTTGGCCGCCTCGGTCTTCATCTCGGCCAGCAGCCGGTGGTATTCGGACCAGCCGTAGGCGTAGGCCTCGTCCAGGTCCAGGTCGGTGCCGTTGAAGTACCGCGACCAGCGAGCGTACCGCTCGCGGCCGACGGTGTCCGGCTTGCCCTCGACGGCCGGGGCGTACACCGACTCCATCCAGTCGCGCAGTTCGGCTACGGAGGCGGTCGCGGCGGCGGCCGCCTCGTCGAGCTCGGCGCGCAGGGCGTCCGGGCCGGCGGAGGCGAAGTCCTCGAAGAAGGCGGGCTCGCCGCCGTCCTGGCCGGCCCAGGCGGTGAGCTGGCCGATCATGGTGGCGGTGGCGCGCGGGCCGCCGTACAGGCCGCGCTCAAGACCGAGGCCCAGGCCCTCGCGGTAGCCGGCGAGCGCGGCCGGTACGGCGCGCAGCCGCTCGGCGATCGCCGCCCAGTCCTCGTCGGTGTCGGCGGGGGTCAGCGTGAAGACCTCGCGGACGGAGTGCGCGGGGCTGTGGATGTTGCTGACCGCGCAAAGGTCCTCGTCGGCCTCGTGGACGGCGAGTTCGGCCGTGAGGCGCTCGCGCAGCAGGCGGGCGCAGCGGCGCTCGGCGTCGCTGTCGGCGCCGGGGAGCCGCTCGGCGGCGTCGAGGCGGGCGAGGGTGGTGCGGGAGAGTTCCGCGACGGCCGCGCGGCCGGCCGGGGAGAAGTCCGGGAGCTTGCCGGAGCTCGCGGCGACACCGAGGTAGGTACCGGTGATCGGGTCGAGGGCGATCAGATCGTCGACGTACGCGTCGGCCACCTGGCGGGGCAGCCTGCTGTCGCTGCCGTTGTGGAGGGTCTCTGACATGGGGACATCTTCGTATGCGAAATGCGGTCACGTCATCACCGTTTGACGCCGGTCTGCTGACGTGAGCGGCCCGGTCCACCCTCTGGTACGGGCGGAGGGGGACCGGGGCGTGCCGCTCGGCGTCGGGCCGTCGCGGCCGGTGTCAGTGCCGGTGGCGGGGGCCCTGCTGCCCGCGCGGGAGTTCGTACGGGAGTTCGTACGGGAGGCGCGGGCTGACCGGGGTGGCGTCCAGCCGGGCCGTGATCACCAGGGTGCCCTCCTCGATCTGGTAGTCGAGGGGCAGGCCCAGGCCGCGCATGGCGGCGACCATGCCGGTGTTGGAGGCCCGGGTGACGGCGTACACGCTGTCGCAGCCGGCCTCGACGGCCATGGCGATGAGCCGGCGCAGCAGTTCGGAGCCGATGCCGCGGCGCTGCCACTCGTCCTCGATGAGCAGGGCGACCTCGGTTTCGTCCCCGTCCCACAGCAGGTGGCCGAGGGCGACGAGCCTGCCGGAGGCGGTGGTGGCGGCGAGGGTGCGGCCGAAGCGGGGGCTCAGCAGGTGGCCGAGGTAGGCGTCGGCATCGGCGACGGGGCCGTGGTAGCGCAGGCCGAGGGTGCGCTCCGAGCAGCGGTCGTGCATCGCGCGGGCCGCCGCCTGGTCGGAACCGTCGGCGCGGCGCACGGTGATCTCGTTGCCCTCGGGCAGGGTCAGCACGTCCTGGCTGCGGGGCACGCGCGGGCCGAGGCGGGCGTCGAGTTCGACCAGGGCGCGGGCACGGGCGAACTCGGTCGGGGTGAACGGCAAGTGGGGCCTCTCCACGCTGATCGCGCCGCCCGAGGGGTCGCGCAGCCGCATGACCGTGGCCTCCAGGACTCCCTCGACCGGGGCGTCGGCTCCGGAGTTGGGGCGGCCCGAGAGGGTGGTCGCCGGGATGGAGTGGATCGTGCACCGGCCCAGGAGCTGGCGCAGGGCGAGGGGGAGTTCGGCGGCGTCCAGGGCGGTCCGGGTGGCCAGGCCCAGTACGCGGGTCGGGGTGTCGACCAGGTCGTGGGCGTCGGCGCGCTCGATCCAGGTGTTGTGGCCGCCGGCCTGGGCGATGGCGCGGGTCAGATCGGCGGAGGGCAGCTGCTGCGGGGCGCGCAGCAGGAACTCGTCGACGGTGCCGCCCTCGGGGAGCGGGTGCGTCTGGAGGGTGAGGATGTCGACCCCGTTGCGGGCGAGGGCGGTGCAGAGCGCGGCCAGGGAGCCGGGTTCGTCACGGACGGTCGTGCGCATCCGCCACAGGGCCGAGGTGGAAGCGGTCGCGCCGGGGGTGGTGGCCGGCGGGGTCGGATCGCTCGGCGCTGTGCTCTCCGGCGGCGGCGCATGGCTGTGGCGCCGTGCCCACCAGGTGTGGAAGGCGGCGGTGACCAGGAGTGCGACGGCCGAGGCGACCAGCAGGACCGGGCCCCTCGGGCCGTGCACGACGAGATTGGCGATGGCGTCGGCGACCGCGACGGCGCAGAAGAGCGCGGCGAGTTCGACGACGTCGCGACGCCAGTGGTGGCGGTGGAGACGCTGGGCGGGGGTAACACTACGGTCAGTCATGCAGACCACTGTGACGCAGGGGTGTTGCGTGATCACGAACGATCTGTGACCGGCTGGTTAAGTGTCCATCTGGTCGATTTCACACAGTTTTCCCGGTTTCGTGTGCTCACTGGCCCACGCGGCCGGGCTGGAGCGTCCTGGTGAACAGCACGCCGCCGCCTTGGCGCCGCAGCCGGACGGTGAGTTCTCCGCTGCTGCCGTCGATGTCGGCCTCGCCGTAGTACGGGGGGTTCTCCGAGGGCGACATGTTGGCGAGCGGGGCCGACTGCACGAACGCCGTCTCCGGGCCGAAGGTGGCGTCGAGCCGCCCGGCCGGGAAGCCGCCGGCGCCGATCGGGCCGGACACGAACTCCCAGAACGGCGCGAAGTCGGTGAAGGCCGCCCGCTCGGGCGCGTAGTGGTTCGCGGCCGTGTAGTGCACGTCGGCGGTGAGCCACAGGGTGCCGGTGATGCGCTGGTGCTTGATGTGGCGCAGGAGTTCGGCGATCTGGAGCTCACGGCCCAGCGGGGCTCCGGGGTCGCCCTGGGCCACGGCCTCGAAGTTCGCCGCGCCGTCGGCGACGACGATGCCCAGCGGCATGTCGGCGGCGATGACCTTCCAGGTGGCGCGGGAGCGCGACAGCTCCCGCTTGATCCAGGCCAGCTGCTCGGGGCCGAGGATGCCGATGGGGTCCTCGGTCTGGGTGCCGGGGGAGTTGGCGCCCCGGTAGGTGCGCATGTCGAGCACGAAGACGTCGAGCAGCGGGCCGTAGCGCATCACGCGGTACATCCGGCCCTCTGCGCGGCCGCCGCGCAGGTCGGTGACGGGGAAGTACTCGCCGAAGGCCCGGCGGGCCCGGGCGGCGAGGACGTCGGCGTCTCTGACGGTGTAGCGGGGGTCCTCGATCAGCTGGCCCGGGTACCAGTTGTTGCGCACCTCGTGGTCGTCCCACTGGGCGAGGACCGGGACCTGGGCGTTGAACTCGCGCAGGTTGCGGTCGAGCAGGTTGTAGCGGAAGTTCCCGCGGAACTCGGCGAGGGTCTCGGCGACCTTCGACTTCTCCTCCGTGGTGACGTTGCGCCAGACGCCGCCGTCGCGCAGGGGGACGGCGGCCTGGATCGGCCCGTCGGCGTAGATCGTGTCCCCGCTGAAGAGGAAGAAGTCGGGGTCGCGCAGCCGCATCTCCTCGAACACGCGGTAGCCGCCGAGGTCGGGGTTGATGCCCCAGCCCTGGCCCGCCAGGTCGCCCGACCACAGGAAGCGCACGTCGTGGCGGCGGGAGGCGGGGGTGGTGCGGAAGGTGCCGCAGACCGGCTCGCCCGTGCGGCGCGGGTCGTCGGGGTCGGCGAGGACCACCCGGTAGTGGATCTGCCGGCCGGGCGGCAGGTCACGCAGGACGGTGGTGCCGGTGAAGTCGCCGGACGGGCCGAGCAGCGGGCCGCGGTGGCGGCGTACGGCGTAGCGGAACGCCTCGCTCGGGGAGGTGTCGACGTACATCCGCGCGGGGCGGTCGGAGCGGGTCCAGACGGTGGCCGAGTGCGCGGTGATCTCGCCGGACTGCACGCCCCAGAGCGCCTGCGGGCGCCCCGAGCGGGCGAAGGCGGGGGCGGCGAGCGCCGGGGCGGCGAGCAGCGCGGAGGACAGGGCGAGGGAACCGCCGAGCAGGGTCCGTCGGGTGTGCGGGTTCGATGCCATCGGTGGGTCTCCAGGGGGCGGCGAGATCGGGGCCGGACCAGCGTGCCGCCGCACCCCGGCCCGGTCGCGTCCGCCACGCGAACCCCGGATGAACAGCCGTCAGCAGCTCAGGCGGCCCTCCGCGTTGCCGCGCTGCGGGCCGTGTCCAGGACGACCCGGGCGACCAGCGCGGGATCGTCGCTCATCGGTACGTGGCCGCAGCCCGGGAGCCGCACCAGGCGGGCGCCGGGGACCGTGTGCTTGGCGCGCACGCCCTGGCGGCGCAGGAGCAGCCGGTCGCGCGTGCCCCAGGCGATGGTGACGGGCAGGCCGGGCACGTCGTCGGTGAACCGTACGGAACCGCCCGCGGCCAGGGTCTTCTCGAATCCTGTGGCATCGCGCAGGGCGAGGGTCTCGGCGACCACGGCGTCCGGCGAACGGCGCGCCGGGCGGGCGTAGATGGTGCCGGTGAGCGCGGCCCGGCCGGCGGCGGCGCGCGCGAGCCGCTCCAGCGCAGGGCGGGGCAGCGCCTTGGCGCCGGCGCGCATCGCGAGGAGGGTGGCGAAGGCGTAGCGGCGCTCGCCCTCGGTCCAGAACCCGGCGGGGGAGAGCGCGGTGACCGAGCCGGCCAGGCCGATCCGGCCCATTTCGAGCGCGAGCAGGCCGCCGAGCGAGTTGCCCGCCACGTGCGGGCGCTCGACGCCGAGCGCGGCGCAGAGCGCTCCCAGGGCGGGGGCGACGGTGCCCAGGTCGTACGGGACCCCCTCGGGCAGCGGCTCCGAGACGCCGAAGCCGGGCAGGTCGACGGCGATCACGTCGTGCTCGGCGGCCAGGATGTCGGTCACCGGGTGCCAGGCCTGGAGGTGGTGGCCGATGCCGTGCAGGAGGAGAAGCGGTTCGCCCGCGCCCTTGCGCTCATAGGCGACGGTGGCGGTGCGCGGGCCCAGCGGCGAATCGATGGTGAACGAGACCGTGGCGGTCATGCTGCTCCTCGTCGGGTGGGGTGGACGCGTACGAGACGGGCTGTCAGTAGTGCCCACCGCCATGATTACCGTCCGGTAGCCCTTGACTACAAGGCTTTGAGCCTTTCCGGCTGGACGAGAACATCCCGTGAACGGCTTGATACCCATGCCCGGTCTGCCCGGCAAAGGCCTGAGCATTGGTCTTGACCAAGGGGGTGCACCGTCCTATCGTCGCAGGGATAGTGCAGGAACCTTTAATAAACAAGGGCGCGGAACTGCCGCTGGAACACACGGCGAGTGCAGCGATGGCAGGAGGATTCAGGGTGGGGACCACGCAGCTCGAAACGGTGCCGGAGCCGAAGTACTGGCACCTCAAGACCGTCCTCAGCGAGGCGCTCGACCAGGACTTCGCCGTCGGCGAGGTGCTGCCCAACGAGCGTGAGCTCGCAGCCCGTTTCGGAGTGGCCCGCGCGACGCTGCGTCAGGCCCTGGAGCAGCTCGAGCTCGAAGGCCGTCTGCAGCGGCGCCGCGGTGTCGGTACGACGGTCGCCCCGCCGCGGGTCGGCGTCGCCGTCGGCAGCACGCAGCACGGATGGCCCGGTGAGGGCGTCGACGGCTGGGAGCCGGTGGACGCGGGCGAGGGACTTCCGTCGGCCGCGGTCCTCAAGCTCCTCGCTGCGGGTGGGGCTGTCGGTGCGGGCGCGGCTGCTGGCGCGGGTGAGGCCTTCGCCGCGGACCAGCCGGTCCACACCGTCCGCCGGACCCGGGTCACCCACGGGCAGGTCGTCGCCGCCGAACTGCTCTACGTCCCGGCCGCCTCCGTGCCCGGACTCACCGCCATCGAGGCCCCGAGCGGACCCGCCCGCGCCCGCGCCGTCCTGCGCGAACTCCAGCGCCTCGTCCTGGACGGCCAGGACCGCTCGGTGGAGCTCGGCTCCGCCCGGGCCGACGACGCCAAGGAGTTGGACCGCCTGCCCGGCGCCCCGGTCCTCCTGGTCACCACGCGGTACTTCACCGCCGCGGGCACCGCCGCCGTCTCGGTGGCCACCTACCGCGCCGACACCTGCCGCCTGACCTTCGGCGACTCGGGTGACGTCGAGATCACCCACGAGCCGCGCGTCGCCTCCTGAACCAGCCCGAACCGGTCCCCGCCACACGCGGACACCCGTCGGAAGGCCCTGTCCGGCCGACGGGTGAGCCGCTTGTCAGCGTTGGCGGGCGGTGACCGTCTTCTCCACCGCGAAGAGCTCTTCCTCGACGTGGTCGAGCGCGAGCCGCAGCGCCCCGGTGGCCACCGCGGCTTCGCCGAGCAGGGAGAGGGCCACCCGCGGCGGACGCAGGCAGTAGCGCTCCAGCTCCTGGCGGAGGGGGTCCAGGATTCCGTCCAGGCCGGCGGCCCAGCCGCCGACGACGACCAGCTCCGGATCCATCGCCAGGACCAGCGCCGCCACGTCGTGGACGAGCCGCTGGATGAACCGCTGTACGGCGGCGACCGCGTGCTCGTCGCCTCGCCGGGCCATCGAGAAGACCTCGGCGACGGCGGTTTCGTCCAGCGGGTGCAGCGGTTCGCCGGTGGTGGACAGCAGCTTCTCGGGGGTGGCCTCCCGGCCCAGGAGGTGCAGGGCGCCGATCTCGCCGGCCGCCCCGCCGAAGCCGCGGTGCAGCCGGCCGCCGATCAGCGAGCCCGCGCCCGGGCTGAGCCCCGCCATCACGAACACCATGTCGTCGGTGTCCCGCGCGGCACCCTTCCAGTGCTCGGCGACCGCCGCCGCGTTGGCGTCGTTCTCCACCTGCACCGGGCAGCGGAACGAGCGCCGCAGCCGGTCCCCGAGCGGCAGCCCGGTCCAGCCGGGCAGCGCCGTGCCGAGGCGGACCGTGCCGTCCGCCTCCACGATCCCGGGGCTGCCGACGCCGACCGCCCGGAGCGAGTCGCGCGGGATCCCGGCCCGGCGCAGCAGGTCCGCGACCGCCGCCCGTACCCGTTCCAGCCGTTCGTCGGCCGAGGCCGCCTCGGCGACCTCCTTGGTGCCGGCGCCGATCACCCGCCCGTCCAGCCCGGACAGCAGTACCGCGATCCGGTGCGAGCCGATCTCGATGCCGAGCAGATGCCCCGCCTCGGCCCGGAACCGGAACCTTCGCGCAGGACGTCCCTGCCGGCGCGCGCCTTCCTCGGCGTCGGCCTCGACGACGAGCCCGGTCCCGATCAGCCCTTCGACGACTCCCTCGACGGTCGGCCGGGAGAGCCCGGTCACCCGGGTGAGATCGGTGAGGGTCGGCGATCCGGCCGCGCGCAGTGCCCGGAGCACCACGGCGGAGTTGATCCGCCGGAGCAGGGACGGGTCCCCGCCGGTCAGCTGCCCCAACGTGTGTCCTCCCAGCCGGCGAGCGTGTCAGCCGGATCGTACTGCGCGCCCCCCACAGTGGCGAGAAGCGGCCCCCCATCGGCCGGAACGGGCCCCTTCCCTCAGGCCGGCGCGACGAAGCCCGACTCGTACGCCGTGATCACCGCCTGGGTCCGGTCCCGCGCCCCCAGCTTCGCCAGGATCGCACTGACGTGGGACTTGACCGTCTCCGCTCCGATGATCAGCTCGCCCGCGATCTCCACATTGGTCAGGCCCCGGGCCATGAGCCGCAGCACCGCCTCCTCCCGCTCGGTCAGGGCCGCCCGCTCCAGCATGGCCCGGGCCTGCCGGTTGCCGTACTCCGCGGCCAGGGCCCGCACCGCGGCCGGGAAGAGCAGCGTCTCGCCCTCCGCCACGAGCCGTACCGCGTGCACGATCTCCGAGGGGCGCGCCCGCTTGAGCAGGAACCCGTCCGCGCCCGCCCGCAGCGCCTGGTAGACGTACTCGTCGTTCTCGAAGGTCGTGACCACGAGGATCTTCGGCGGGGAATCCACCGTCCGCAGGACCGCCCGGGTCGCCTCGATCCCGTCGAGCAGCGGCATCCGCACATCCATCGCCACCACGTCGGGCCGCAGCTGCCGTACGAGCGGGACGACCGAGGCGCCGTCGGCCGCCTCGCCCACCACTTCGATGTCGGGCTGGGCTTCCAGGACGGCGCGCAGACCCGCGCGCACCAGGGGTTCGTCATCGACGAGCAGTACGGTAACCGGCATCCCGTCAGCGTATTCGCTCCAGCGGAAGCCGGGCGCGCACCCTCCAGTTGCCCTCGTACGGCCCGGTCTCGGCCTCCCCTCCCAACAGCGCGGCACGCTCCCGCATCCCGCGCAGCCCGCCGCCCGTCCCCGTCATCAGCGCGGGGCCGTCCGGCAGCGGATTGATCACCTCCAGGTCCAGTCTCCCGACCGCCGCCTCGATCCGGACCCGCACCGGGACCGGACCGCAGTGCCGCAGCACATTGGTCAGCGCCTCCTGAAGGATCCGGTACCCCTCACGGGTGACCGGCCCGGGCAACTGCTCCAGCGGACCCGCCAGTTCGGCGTCCACCGTGGAACCGGAAGCGCGTGCCGACTGCAACAGCCGGTCCGCGTCGGCCAGCGTGGGCCGTTGCGAGGGCGGCTGCGCGGACTCCCGCAGCACCAGCAGTACCCGCTCCAGGTCCTCCATCGCGGCCCGGCCGGTCTCCTCGATCGCGCACAGGGCCCGCTCGGTGAACTCCGGGTTCCCCGCGGCCCGGGCGGCGCCCGCCTGGACGACCGCCACCGTCAGCGCGTGCCCGATGGAGTCGTGCAACTCCCGCGCGATCCGCGTCCGTTCCAGCAGCTGCTCGGTACGCGCCTCCAGGGCGCTGAGCCGCTCGGCGGCCGAAGGCCCCAGCAGCCTGGCGGCGATGGCCGTGACGGCGTCGCCGAGCAGGACCACCACGACCAGCAGCAGGACCACCGGCACCGGCACGAGCATGACGGCCGCCCAGCGGGGAGGGATGAACGGCAGGAGCACATCGTCCCCGGCGAGGGGCTGCCCCGCGCCGGTGAGGATGAGCTCCAGCGTCATGACCGGGAGCCACACGGTGGCCACCATCGCCACTCCCGCGAGCACGAGACGTATCTCCAGCCACGCGACCGTCCGCCAGCGGTCCCCCCACCGCACGGACGGCGCCGTGCTGATGGACGGGTCGTGGCGGCCCCGCTCGTGCGGGGTCAGCAGGAACTGGGCCTGCAGCCCTTCCGCCAGCCGTACCCAGGGAAGCAGCCCGAACGGCGCGACGATCAGGGCAGGCATCCACGGCCAGGCCGGCTCTATGAACATCCAGATGGACACGATGAGGATGGGCACGACCAGGTGCAGCCAGCGGGTGTACGTGACCCCGCGAAGGGGGGCACGAAGCAATCGGTACATGCCCTCATCCTGGCAGTCGGCCGCCCGGTGACGTCTCCCCCGTGCGGGGGAGACGATCCCCCCGGGCGGGGGAGGGCAGGGGGTATGGCCGGCGGCGAATCTTGAGGCATGAACACGATCGAGATCCGAGAACTCACCAAGGAGTACGGCACCCACCGTGCGGTGGACGCCCTCACCTTCGAAGTCCTGCCCGGGCGGGTCACCGGATTCCTGGGCCCCAACGGCGCGGGGAAGTCCACCACGATGCGCCTGCTGCTGGGCCTGGACCGCGCCACATCGGGCACGGCCACCATCGACGGCCGGAGGTACCCCGACTTCCCGGACCCGCTCCACCGGGTCGGCGCGCTCCTGGACGCGCAGGCGGCGCACGGCGGTCGCACCGCCCGTGACCACCTCCGATTCCTGGCCGCGGCAGGCCGTGTGCCGATGCGCAGGGTGGACGAGGTCTTGGAGCAGGCCGGGATAGCCTCCGTGGCCAAGCGGCGGATCAAGTCCTTCTCGCTCGGCATGCGCCAGCGCCTCGGCATAGCCGCCGCGCTGCTGGGCGACCCGGGGGTGCTGCTGCTGGACGAGCCGACCAACGGCCTAGACCCCGAGGGCATCATCTGGATCCGCGAGCTGATGCGCGGATTCGCCGCCGAAGGACGCACCGTCCTGGTCTCCAGCCACCTGATGTCGGAGACCTCGGCGCTCGCCGACCACCTGGTCGTGCTCGGCAACGGCAAGCTGCTGGCCAACACCTCGATGAAGGAGTTCATCGACGCCCGCAGCACCCAGAGGGTGCGCCTGCGCACCTCCGACCCGATCCGGCTGCGGGCCGCCCTGGGCCGGGACGGCTTCGAGCTGGTGGGCGCGGACGACGGGCGGTGGACCGTCGAAGGCCTGCGGGCCGAACAGCTCGGCGCCCTGGCCGCACGCGAAGGCATCCCCATGCTGGAACTCTCCGACGAGCGCGCCTCGCTGGAGCAGGCCTATCTCGATCTCACCGCCGATCACGCGCAGTTCACCGCAACCCGCTGACTTTCCCCTACTTACAGGAGGCTCCCGCCATGCGTGCCGCTCTGCCCACCCTGCCCGTCATGCACTCCGAGTGGATCAAGATCAGATCGCTGCGCGGCACGTTCGGAGCCCTGATAGCCATCCTCGTCACCACCGTCGGCATACAGGCGTTCACCGCCTGGGCGATCGGCACGGCGGAGGAGGGGAGCATGGGTGACGATCCACTGTTCGCGGCGTACTACGCCATCAACTTCGGGCAGGTCGCGGCCATCGCCTTCGGGGCCAATGCCTTCTCCGCCGAATTCCACAACGGGGCCCTGCGCACCACCTTCGCCGCGGTGCCGAACCGCAGTCGGTTCTATCTGTCCAAGATGGCCGTGATAGGCGGACTCGCCCTCGTGGCAGGCCAGCTGACGGGCTTGCTCACGTTCGTCGCCGGGCAGGCGTTCATGGGTCAGTACGCACTGGAGCTCGGTGCCCCGGGTACCGTGCGGTCCATCGTCGGCTGCGGCCTCTACCTGACGGTCATCACGCTGTTCGCGGCCGGCCTGTCGGCGATCCTGCGCAGTGGTGTCGCTGTGATCAGCATCCTCGTCCCCTTCGTCCTGCTGGTCTCGTTCGTCATCAGCGGGGCGGCAAGCGACATCGGTCAGTTCATGCCGGACAAGGCCGGGCAGATGGTGCTGCGGAGCGAGTCGATAGGCGGAGTGCTCGGCCCGTGGACCGGGATGGGCGTGGCGATGCTGTGGGCCGCGGCGGCCGGCGTCGGCGGCCTGCTGGCGGTGCGGCGCCGGGACGCGTGACCCCGCGCCAGTTGTCAGTGGGGCTCGGGATACTGACGGTATGACCACGGCAGAGCATCTCGACACGATCGACCGGCTCCGGGAGCGGGAGTTCCCCACCGAGCCGGTCTGGTCCGGCGGGCAGAGCAGCGGCCCGGGTTACCACCTCGTCCCGGTCGGCCGGACCGCGGACTTCTGGGAGGACGGCGGCGCGGGCCGGACCGAGGCCGCCGACCAGATCAACGCCGAGTACGGGGCGCTCACGCAGGCCCTGACCGACCGGTGGGGAGACCCGCAGATCTTCAGCCTGGGATCGCTGAGGGACCGGGGATTCGACGGCGAGGACATACCGGAGCCGTGGGACGAGCTGAGCAACAGCACCGACCACGTGCACCTGTGGCGGGCCGGCGGCCACTGGCTGGTGGCCTACGTGGCGCAGTGGGACGAGGGCGACCCCTACCTGCTGATGGCAGGGGTCACGGTCATCGACCCGCCCTAGGCGTCGGCGGCTTCGGCGGCCGCGCGGAGGCGGGCGTATTCCTGGGCCATGGACTCGGCGGTCCAGTGGGCGTTGAGGCCGCTGGGGTTGGGCAGGGCCCAGACGCGGGTGGTGCCGATGGTCCGCTCCTGGGGGCCGATCCGGGCCTTCCGCTCGCCGAAGGCGGTGCGGTAGGCGGTGACGCCGACCACGGCGAGCCACTGGGGGCGGAGCAGTTCCACCTTGGCGGTCAGGATGCGGCCGCCCGCGCGGAACTCCTCGGCGGTGAGCTCGTCGGCGCGGGCAGTGGCGCGGGCCACGACGTTGGTGATGCCGAGGCGGTAGGTCAGCAGTTCTTCCTGCTCCGCGGGGTCCAGGCGGCGGGGAGTGAAGCCGGACAGATGCAGGACCGGCCAGAAACGGTTGCCGGGGCGGGCGAAGTGGTGGCCCGTCGCGGCGGAGAGGAGACCGGGGTTGATGCCGCAGAAGAGCACGCGCAGACCGCCCGCGACCACGTCCGGGAGGACGCGGTCACGGGCGGCGTTCAGCTCGTCGGGAGTCAGAGGATCGACCCCGGCGCGTACCCGGCAGCCTCCGGGTGCTGCTTGGCGATCGCCTCGATACGGGAGACCACCGCCGCGACCTGGTCACCCGCCGCGCCGGTGAAGGACAGCTTGTCGGCCATCAGGGCGTCCAGCTGGGCCCGGTCCAGCGGCATCCGCTCGTCGGCGGCCAGCTTGTCCAGCAGCTCGTTGCGCTCGGCGCCCTGCTCGCGCATGGCCAGCGCGGAGGCGACCGCGTGCTCCTTGATGACCTCGTGGGCGGCCTCGCGGCCGACCCCGGCCCGCACCGCGCCCATCAGGACCTTGGTGGTCGCGAGGAACGGCAGGTAGCGGTCCAGCTCGCGGGCGACGACCGCCGGGAAGGCGCCGAACTCGTCCAGGACCGTCAGGAAGGTCTCCAGCAGGCCGTCGAAGGCGAAGAACGCGTCCGGCAGGGCCACGCGGCGGACCACGGAGCAGGAGACGTCGCCCTCGTTCCACTGGTCGCCGGCGAGCTCGCCGGTCATCGAGGCGTAGCCGCGCAGGATGACCATCAGGCCGTTCACACGCTCGCAGGAGCGGGTGTTCATCTTGTGCGGCATCGCGGAGGAGCCGACCTGGCCCGGCTTGAAGCCCTCGGTCACCAGCTCGTGACCGGCCATCAGGCGGATCGTCTTGGCGATCGACGACGGGGCGGCGGCCAGCTGTACCAGGGCGGTGACCACGTCGTAGTCCAGCGAGCGCGGGTAGACCTGGCCGACCGAGGTGAAGGCCTGGGCGAAGCCGAGGTGGGTGGCGATCCGCTGCTCGAGGTCGGCGAGCTTGGCCGCGTCGCCGCCGAGCAGGTCGAGCATGTCCTGGGCGGTGCCCACCGGGCCCTTGATCCCGCGCAGCGGGTAGCGCTCCAGGAGGTTCTCCAGGCGGTCGTAGGCGACCAGCAGCTCATCGGCGGCCGTCGCGAAGCGCTTGCCCAGGGTGGTCGCCTGCGCGGCGACGTTGTGGGAGCGGCCGGCCATGACCAGCTCTGCGTGCTCGCCGGCCAGCTTGCCGAGGCGGGCCAGGACGGCGACCGTCCGGTCGCGGGCCAGTTCCAGCGAGAGCCGGATCTGGAGCTGCTCGACGTTCTCGGTGAGGTCGCGCGAGGTCATGCCCTTGTGGACGTGCTCGTGACCGGCGAGGGCGTTGAACTCCTCGATGCGGGCCTTCACGTCGTGCCGGGTGACCTTCTCGCGCTCGGCGATGGAGGCGAGGTCGACCGTCTCCAGGACGCGCTCGTAGTCGGCGAGGGCCGCGTCGGGGACCTCGATGCCGAGGTCCTTCTGGGCGCGCAGCACGGCGAGCCACAGCCGCCGCTCCAGCGTCACCTTGTACTCGGGGGACCACAGGACGGCGAGCTCCGCAGAGGCGTAGCGGCCGGCCAGGACATTGGGGATGCGGGGCTTGGCAGTCACGTAGAGGGATTCTACTTGGGCCGCCGCTGTGCGTTTACGCAGGTAGGGACCCCGCTCCCGATTGTGCCTTGCTACGAGAGCCGATCCCGCGCCACGGGCTCGTACGGCAGCAGTTCCGGGCGCTTGGCCGGACGGCCGTCCCCGGAGGAGCGGCCCGTCAGGCGGCGGCCGACCCAGGGCAGCAGGTGCTGCCGGGCGAAGCTCAGGTCCTGGGACCGGCGTACGGCCCAGCCCGGGGGCATCGCGGCGGGCAGTTCGGTGCGCCAGTCCAGCTCGGCGGGCAGGCCCAGGGCCTGCCAGACGGCCTCCGCCACCCGGCGGTGGCCCTCGGCCGTCAGATGCAGCCGGTCGACGTCCCACATGCGGGGGTCGCCGAGCGCCGGAGCCCCGTACAGGTCGACCACCAGGGCGCCGTGCCGTGCGGCGAGCTCCTCGATGATCGCGAAGAGCTCCTCCATGCGCGGACGGAAGCGCTCCATGACCGGCCCGTTGCGCCCCGGCGAGCGCATCAGGACGAGGCGCTTGCAGGACGGGGCGAGCAGTTCCACGGCCGCCTCCAGGTGGCCGCGGACCCGGCCCATGTCCACCTTGGGGCGCAGGGCGTCGTTCAGTCCGCCGACCAGCGTGACCACGTCGGCACCCATGGCCGCCGCGGCCGGAGCCTGGTCCTCGGCGATCTGCCCGATCAGCTTCCCGCGGACCGCGAGGTTCGCGTAGCGGAAGCCCGGCTCGCGCGCCGCGAGGCGGGCGGCCAGCAGGTCGGCCCAGCCCCGGTAGGAGCCGTCGGGGAGCAGGTCGGACATGCCCTCGGTGAAGGAGTCGCCGACCGCGACGAAACTGGTGTAAGACGCATTCATCTCCATGGCGGAGCGATGCTACCGCGCAGTACCCCGGCCCCGCAGGACCGGGGACCGCGGCGGTCAGGTGGAAGCCGGCCTGCCGAACAGCTCGCGCAGCACGTCCTCCATGGTCACCAGGCCCGTCATGGCGCCGTCCGGCCCCAGTACGGCGGCCAGGTGCGTCCGGCTGCGCCGCATGGCCGTCAGCACGTCGTCCAGCGGTGTCTCGGCCCGCACCTGGGCGATCGGCCGCAGATCCGCCACCGGGAAGGGCAGGTCACGCGTGGCCGGCTCCGCGTCCAGGGCGTCCTTGACGTGCAGGTAGCCCAGGATCCGGTGCTGGGCGTCGATCACCGGGAAACGGGAGTAACCGGTCTGCGCCGACATCCGCTCCAGGATCGCGGGCGTGATGCCCTCCCGCGCCGACACCACCCGGTCCGCCGGCAGCACCACATCGGTGACCGGCCGCCGGCCCAGCTCCAAGGCGTCGTACAGGCGCTCGCTCGCCCGGTCGTCCAGGAGCCCCGCATTGCTGGAGTCCTTGACCATGCGCGCCAGCTCGTCGTCCGAGAAGCTCGCCGAAACCTCGCCCTTCACCTCCACCCGCAGCAGCCGCAGCAGGGCGTTGGCGAAGGCGTTGATCGCGAAGATCACCGGCCGCAGCGCCCTGGTCAGGGTCACCAGCGGCGGCCCCAGCAGCAGCGCGGTGCGCACCGGTTCGGCCAGCGCCACGTTCTTCGGCACCATCTCGCCGAAGAGCATGTGCAGGTACGTCGCCAGCGCCAGCGCCACCACGAAGGAGATCGCGTGGGTCACGCCGCCCGGTACCCCTACGAGGTCGAACAGCGGGGTCAGCAGGTGTGCGATGGCGGGCTCGGCCACCACACCCAGCACCAGGGTGCACAGGGTGATGCCGAGCTGGGCCGCCGCCATCAGGGCCGATACGTGTTCCAGACCCCACAGCACCGCGCGGGCCCGCCGGTCGCCCTGGTCGGCGTACGGCTCGATCTGGCTGCGCCGGACCGAGATCATCGCGAACTCCGCGCCGACGAAGAAGGCGTTGACGACCAGGGTCGCCAGGCCGATCAGCAGCTGGATCGCGGTCATCGGCCCTTCTCCCCGTCGTGTGCGTTCGTTTCGCCGCCCGGCTCGGCCGGCACGTGCAGCAGCACCCGCGCGGCCCGTCGCCCGCCGGCGTCCACCACGTCCAGCTGCCAGCCGTCCAGCTCGAGGCTGTCGCCGACGGACGGGATCCTGCCCAGCTCGGTCGCTATCAGCCCGGCCAGGGTCTCGTACGGTCCGTCCGGCACGCGCAGTCCGATCCGCTGGAGCTGGTCCGTCCGGACCGCGCCGTCGGCGGAGTAGAGCCGGCGCCCGTCCTCGTCCGTACCGGCCGTGGCCAGGTCCGGCGTCTCGTGCGGGTCGTGCTCGTCGCGGACCTCGCCGACGACCTCTTCGACGATGTCCTCCAGGGTCGCCACGCCGGCCGTGCCGCCGTACTCGTCGATGACCACGGCCATCGTCTGCTTGCCGGACAGCCGGTCCAGCAGCCGGTCCACGGTCAGCGACTCGGGTACCAGGAGCGGCTCGCGCAGCAGCTGCGACACCGGGCGGCGGCGGCGCTCCTCGGCGGGCAGGGCCAGCACGTCCTTGATGTGGACGGTGCCGACGACCGTGTCGAGGCTGCCCCGGTACACCGGGAAGCGGGAGAGGCCGGTGGCCAGCGTCGCGTTCGCCACGTCCTCCGCCGTCGTCTGCACGTCGAGGGCGGTGACCTGCACGCGCGGGGTCATCACGTTCTCCGCGGTCAGGTCGGCGAGGTTCAGGGTCCGTACGAACAGCTCGGCGGTGTCCTTCTCCAGCGCGCCCGCCTTGGCGGAGTGCCGCGCCAGGGCGACCAGCTCCTGCGGGGTGCGGGCCGAGGCCAGCTCCTCGGCCGGCTCCATCCCGAAGCGGCGCACCATGTGGTTCGCGGTGGTGTTGAGGTGGCTGATCAGGGGTTTGAAGGCCCGGCTGAACACCCGTTGGAAGGTCGCGACGCGCTTGGCGATCGCCAGCGGGGAGGAGATCGCCCAGTTCTTGGGCACCAGCTCGCCGACGACCATCAGGACGATGGTCGACAGGACCGTGCCGAGGACCAGGGCGGTGGAGGAGGCGGCACCGGCCGACAGCCCCATGGCCTTGAACGGGCCCTGGAGCAGGGCGGCGATCGACGGCTTCGAGATCATGCCGATGACCAGGCCGGTCACCGTGATGCCGAGTTGGGCGCCGGAGAGCTGGAACGTCAGGGTCCGGACGGCGGCCAGAGCGCTGTCGGCTCCGCCCTCGCCCCGCTCGACGGCCTCTTCGAGCTCGCTGCGCTCCACGGTGGTCAGCGAGAACTCGGCCGCGACGAAGACTCCGCAGGCAAGGCAGAGCAGCAGTGCCACGACGAGCAGGAGCACTTCGGTCATCGCTCGATCACCTCCGTCCCATGATCGGCCAGGAGGCGGGGTGCCGCGCGATGTCGCGAACGGGGGGAGGGGGAAGGTCGTGGACTGGGAGGCTCGCCCATGGGCGGACGCTCACACCTTTCAATCAGGAGGACTTTGCCCCCATGGTAAAGGACGGGCAAAGAGAGAGGATCATTCTTTTGGCGGAACGGACCCGGATGATGGGATCCGGACATGAGCGATCTTCACATCGGCCCTGCCTCGGCGACCGATCTCAGCGCCGTACTGGACTTCTGGAAGGCCGCCGCCGAGGGGACGAGTATCAGCGACGATCCCGCCGGGGTCGAGCGGCTCCACGCGCGCGACCCGCAGGCCCTGCTGCTCGCCCGCCGTGACGGGGAGCTCGTCGGCACCGTGATCGCCGGCTTCGACGGCTGGCGCTGCCACCTGTACCGGCTCGCCGTGCACCCCGGACACCGCAGGCAGGGAATCGGGACCGCCCTGCTGGCCGCGGCCGAGAAGCGCTTCGAGGCGCTCGGGGGGCGCCGCGGGGACGCGATGGTGCTCGACCGCAACGAATCGGCCCACCGGGCGTGGGACGCGGTCGGCTACCGGCCCGAGGAGCAGTGGACCCGCTGGGTCAAGCCGCTCGGCGCGCCGACCCGATGACGCAGTAGGACGTCGGGAGCGCCGGGCCGCGCTCGGGCAGCCGGAAGCTGCGCTGCGAGACGATCCGGAACCCGGCCGCCTCCACCGCGGCGAGCGGGTCGCGGGAGGTGTGGCAGCCGCCGAAGAGGAACGGCCAGACGGTGCGGTCCAGGGCGCGCTGGACGGCGGCCATGCCGGGCCCGGGTGCCAGTCCGTGCTCGAAGAAGCGCAGCTCGGCGTCGGGGCGGAGCACACGGTGCAGTTCGGCGAGGGAGCGGGGCAGGTCCCGTACGGAGCACAGCACCAGCGAGGCGACGGCGGCGTCGAAGGCCTCGCTCTTGACCGGGAGGGCCTCGGCGGTGGCGGGTACGACGTCCACCGGGACCTCGACGCGCAGGGCCGCCTGTGTGGCGAGGCGGCGGAGGGTGCGGTCCGGTTCCACGGCGACGACCTCGGAGACGGCGCGGGGGTAGTGCCGGAAGTTCAGGCCGTTTCCGGCGCCGATCTCGATGACGCGGCCGGACACCCCGCTGAGGAGCTCGCGGCGGAGGGCGGCGAGGCCGCCGCGGGTCTCGGCGGTTCGGCTGGCGCGGGCGTAGAAGCGGGCGAAGAGGGGGTGGTGGACCGGGTCGCGGCGCGGCGGCATGGCGGACCTCCCGGGGGGTGGGTGTGTACCCGTACCTCCAGCGTGCCCTGGTCGGCCGGGCCTCATCCCTGGGCGGGCCGTGCCGTTGCCTGTGCCTGTGCCTGTGCCGGTGCCCGGGGGCGGGCCGGAGGTCGGGGCGGGGCCCCGGCCCCCGACGAGGGTGCGGCGCCGTTGCCGGGGCTCCGCCCCGGGCCCCGCGCCTCAAACGCCGGCGGGGCTGGGTTGTGCCGGGCGTCGCGGTTGTGCCGGGCGGGGCTCAAAGATCGGGGCTCCGCCCCGGACCCCGCGCCTCAAACGCCGGCGGGGCTGGGTTGCCCGGCGTTGTGCGGTTGGGCGGGGCGTCGTGCGGTTGGCCCCGCGTTGTGCGGTTGGGCGGGGGTCAAGCGTCAGTCGGGACGGGGGGTGCCCAGGTGGTCAGGAAGGAGTCCGGGGACCAGGTGCCCGAGAGGGTGGGGGAGAGCCAGGTGGGGGACGTTGTGCGGAAGAGGGGTGGGGGGAGGGCGGCCGAGCCTTCCGGGATCGCGCCCAGGAGGGGGATGCCCGAGGACGTGGGGAGGTCCGCCAGGTTGCAGCGGGAGGCCAGGTCCGGGGACGCCGGCCAGCTGCCGATGACGAGGCCCAGCGGGGCCAGGCCCCGCGCCCGGAGGGCCTCCGCCGTCAGGGTGGCGGAGTTGAGGGTGCCGAGGCCCGCCGCGGCCACCACCAGGACCGGGGCGCCCAGCAGGACGGCGGCGTCGGCCAGCGTGTGGCCCGCCTCGTCGAAGCGGACCAGCAGCCCGCCCGCGCCCTCCACCAGGACCAGGTCGTGGTGGAGCGACAGCTCGCGGGCCGCCTCCGCGATGTCGGACGGGGAGAGCGTCGGCAGCCCGGCCCGGCGGGCCGCCGTGTCCGGGGCCAACGGCTCCGGGTAGCGGGCCAGTTCCACCGCCGTGACGGCGGGTCCGGCCAGCCGGACCACCTCCGCCGCGTCGCCGGGTTCGTCCGGGCCGACACCCGTCTGGGCGGGCTTGAGCACCGCCACCGAGCGGCCCGCGGCCACCGCCGCGGCCGCGATCGCCGACGTGACCACGGTCTTGCCGACCTCCGTGCCCGTACCGGACACGACCAGAACGGACATCTCAGCCTTCCTGCGCCGCCGCGCACACCGCGCGGCAGATCCGGGCGACATCGGTGTCGCCGGTGACGAACGGCGGCATGGTGTAGATCAGGTCCCGGAACGGGCGCAGCCACACGCCTTCGCGTACCGCCGCCGCGGTGGCGGCCGCCATGTCGACCTCGTGGTCCAGTTGGACCACGCCGATCGCGCCGAGGACCCGTACGTCCCGTACGCCGGGCAGCCCGGCCGCGGCCGCCAGGCCCTCGCGCAGCCCCGCCTCGATCCGCTTGACCTCGGTCGCCCAGTCCTGGCCGAGCAGCAGCTCGATCGAGGCGAGCGCCACGGCCGTCGCGAGGGGGTTGCCCATGAAGGTCGGCCCGTGCGCGAGCACCGGGACCTCGCCCTGGGAGATCCCGTCGGCCACCCGCTCCGTGCACAGCGTCGCCGCCAGCGTGAGGTAACCGCCCGTCAGCGATTTGCCCAGGCACATCACGTCCGGCGTGATCCCCGCGTGGTCCGCGGCGAAGAGGGCGCCGGTGCGGCCGAAGCCCGTCGCGATCTCGTCGAGGATGAGGAGGACCCCGTACTCGTCGCACAGCTCGCGCAACACCCGCAGATGGGCGGGGTGGTGGAAGCGCATGCCGCCCGCGCCCTGCACGACGGGCTCCACGATCACCGCTGCCAGCTCGTCCGCGTGGGCGGCGATGAGGGAGCGCAGGTGGTCCGCGTACGCCGGGTCCAGGGGGGTGTCGAAGCCACCGGGCGGCGCGTCCGCGAAGACCTGCCGCGGCAGGTGGCCCTGCCACAGCTCGTGCATGCCGCCCTGGGGGTCGCACACGGCCATCGGCTGCCAGGTGTCCCCGTGGTAGCCGCCGCGCCAGGTCAGCAGCCGGGTCTTGCCCGTCCGGCCGAGCGAACGCCAGTACTGCAGGCACATCTTGACCGCGACCTCGACGGACACCGAGCCCGAGTCGGAGAGGAAGACGTGCTCCAGCCCGGCCGGGGTGATCTCGACGAGCTTCGCGGCGAGCCGGACGGCGGGCTCATGCGTGAGCCCGCCGAACATCACGTGCGACATCCGGCCCAGCTGGGCGGTGGCGGCCTCGTTCAGCACCGGGTGGTTGTAGCCGTGGATGGCCGACCACCAGGAGGACATGCCGTCGACCAGCTCCTCGTGGCCCTGCCCCTGGGACGGGTCGGCGAGGCGCAGCCGGACACCCGCGGCGGAGGCGATGACCAGCGGCTCCTGCCGCCCGGGCATCGGGCCGTACGGGTGCCAGACGTGCTGCCGGTCCAGCGCGAGCAGGTCCGCGCCGGACAACGGCGGATCGAGCGGGCCGAGCGGGTCGAGCGGATCGTGCAGGTCAGGCATTGGGGGCGAGGTCCGTTCCCGCGCCGCGCCGGCGCACCGCCACGAGGTCCGAGCGGACCTCGCCGGCATCCGCCTGAGCCGCTGCGGGCGCCGCTTCCGCGTGTCCGGAGCAGCCCCCGCAGGCCGAGCCGCAGCCGCTTTCCGCCTCGGCGCCGGCGGAGCCCGCCGAACCGCAGACGGAGGCGCCGCCACCGTGCGAGCCGCAGCCGCCCGCCGCGGCGGCTTCCGCCACGTCGGCCCGGTGGGCCGGAAGGGTCGTCGTACCCGCGCCCTCCACCTCGAAACCGGCGTCCGCGATCATGTCGAGGTCGGCCTGCCCGGCCTGGCCCTCGCTGGTCAGGTAGTCGCCCAGGAAGATCGAGTTCACCAGGTGCAGGGCCAGCGGCTGCATGGAGCGCAGGTGCACCTCGCGGCCGCCCGCGAGCCGGACCTCGACGTCGGGGCAGACGAAGCGCACCATCGCGAGGATCCGCAGGGCGCGCTGCGGGGTGAGGTTCCACTCCTTGGCGAGCGGGGTGCCCTCGAACGGGATCAGGAAGTTGACCGGCACGGAGTCCGGGTCGAGCTCGCGCAGCGAGTAGACGACGTCGACGAGGTCCTCGTCGCTCTCGCCCATGCCCGCGATCAGACCGGAGCAGGCGGACAGGCCCGCCGCGTGCGCCTTCTGCACGGTGTCCACGCGGTCCGCGTAGGTGTGCGTCTTGGTGATCGCGCCGTACGTGGCCTCGGAGGTGTTCAGGTTGTGGTTGTACGCGTCCGCGCCCGCGTCGCGCAGCCGCTCGGCCTGGCCGTCGGAGAGCAGGCCCAGGCAGGCGCAGACCTCGACGCCCTCGTTCTGCTCCTTGATGGCGGCGATCGTCTTGCCGACCCGCTCCACGTCCCGGTCCGTCGGCCCGCGGCCGCTCGCGACCAGGCAGACGCGCTTCGCGCCGCCCGCGACACCGGCCGCCGCGGCCTGGGAGGCCTCCTCCGGCTTCAGCCAGGTGTACTTGAGGATCTCGGCCTTCGAGCCGAGGCGCTGCGAGCAGTACGAGCAGTCCTCCGGGCACAGGCCCGACTTCAGGTTGACCAGGTAGTTGAGCTTGACCCGGCGGCCGAACCACTGGCGGCGCACCTTGCCGGCCGCGGCCACCACGTCGAGCAGTTCGTCGTCGGAAGTCGCCAGTACGGCGAGCGCCTCTTCGCGGGTCGGCAGCTCGCGCCGCAGCCCCTTGTCCACCAGGGTGTTCAGCAGGTCCATGACGCCGATCCTGGACCACACCACCACTCCCGGCCAAGGAGAGATCGCACAACATGGCCGGATGGGAGTGTGTGTATCGCCACACCTGGCACACAAGTCACGGCCGCTAGGGTCGGGCAGGTCTGTGGACTGCCGACAAAACACGAGGACCTGCCGATGCCCCAGCACACTCCCGACCGGGTGGACGTCTTCGCCTGGATCGATGCCGCGGAACGCGCCCGGGAGGAGGCGGGGCTGGTCCGTACGCTGCGGCCGCGGCCGGCGGACTCCGTGCTGCTGGACCTCGCGAGCAACGACTACCTCGGGCTGTCCCGGCATCCGGAGACCGTCCGCGGCGCGCGGGAGGCCGCCGAGCGGTGGGGCGGCGGAGCCACCGGTTCCCGTCTCGTGACGGGCACGACCGAGCTGCACACGGAGCTGGAGCGGGAGCTCGCCGCCTTCTGCGGGTTCGAGGCCGCGCTGGTCCTCTCCTCCGGGTACGCGGCCAACCTCGCCGCCGTGACCGCGCTCAGCGACCGCGGCACGCTGGTCGTCTCCGACGCCGGGAACCACGCCTCGATCGTCGACGGCTGCCGCCTCTCGCGCGCCGAGACCGCCGTGGTTCCCCATTCCGACCCGGACACCGCGCGCAAGACGCTGGCCGCGCACGAGGGCCGGGCGCTGCTGGTCACCGACTCGGTGTTCTCCGTCGACGGGGACGCCGCCCCGCTCGCCGGCTACGCGGCGGCCTGCCGTGACGAGGGCGCGGCCCTGCTCGTGGACGACGCGCACGGCCTGGGCGTCCTGGGGGAGGGCGGCCGCGGCGCGCTGCACGCCGCCGGGCTCGCGGGCGCCCCGGGGGTGGTCGCCACGCTCACCCTGTCGAAGTCGCTGGGCAGCCAGGGCGGCGCCGTGCTCGGCCCGGCCAAGGTCATCCGGCACCTGGTCAACACGGCGCGCACCTTCATCTTCGACACCGGGCTGGCCCCGGCCGCCGCGGGCGCGGCGCTGGCGAGCCTGCGCCTGCTCCGGCGGGAGCCGGAACGCGCCGCCCGCGCCCGCGAGGTGGCCGACCGGCTGTACGGGCGGCTCACCGCGTCCGGCCTGACCGCGGCCCGGCCGGACGCGGCCGTGGTGTCGGTACGGGCCCCGTCGGCCTCGGCGGCACTGCGCTGGGCCGCCGACTGCCGAGAGGCAGGACTGTCCGTGGGGTGCTTCCGGCCGCCGTCGGTGCCGGACGGCATCTCCCGGCTGCGGCTGACCGCCCGGGCCGATCTCACGGGGGAGGAGATCGATCGGGCCGTCGGAACGATTCTGCAGACCGCACCGGCCGGAGCCACGGACCGCTAGGACGTCAGGCGGGCACGTCCGTTCGTACGCTCGCGAGGAAGCCGGTCCAGGCCGGCCCGGTGAAGAAGACGGCCGGGCCGTCCGTCCGCTTGGAATCGCGGACGGCCAGCAGGCCGCCGCCGAGGACGGCCGCTTCCACGCAATTGTTCATTCCGGTGCTGCGGCTGCTCCGCCGCCACCGCGCGCTGATCAGAAGTCCGCTGGTGGATAAGGGGGTTGCGGACACGGGGGTGCCTCCTTACGCGTCGTCAGCAAGTGAGCTGATGAGATCCGACGAGTCCTGGGGCGGGAGGGCGTGCGCCTGGATGGTGCGGAACGCGGCGCTGTACGCCTCAAGGTCTTCCTTCCGCTCCAGATAGAGGCTACTCGTCAAATGGTCGAGTACCACCACATCCAGATCGGCGATGTTCGGAAATGAGAAAATGACGAACGGCCCGGTGAGGCCGAGATGTCCCCCCACGCTGAACGGCAATACCTGCAACCGGACTTGGGGGAGCCGCCCCACCTCCACCAGGTGTCTCAACTGCCCCGCCATCACCCCCGGCCCGCCGATCTGCCGGCGCAGCACCGCCTCGTCCAGTACGGCGCTCAGCTCCAGCGGCGGATCGGCCCGCAGCACCTTCTGGCGCGCCAGCCGTACCTCGACCAGCGCGTCCACCTTCGGCTCCGGAAGCCCGCCCAGCGCGGCCCGGGTCACCGCCCGCGCGTACCCGGCGGTCTGCAGCAGGCCCGGCACCACGGACAGCTCCACCGTGCGCGCCGACCGGGCGCCCGCCTCCAGGCTGATGAAGTCCCGGTACTCCTGTGGCAGCAGCCCCCGGTAGTCGTGCCACCACTGGCGGCCCCGCCCGGTGTCGCCCCCCGGCCCCGGGCCGGCCGCGGAGGCCGACAGGGCTTCCAGCAGCGCCCGCTGCTCCGGGCTCACGATCGCCCCGTAGACGTCGAGGAGAAGGCGGATGTCCTCCGGCTTCACCCCGCTGCGACCCGTCTCGATACGGCTGATCTTCGACTGGTGCCATCCAGCGATCCGGGCCGCCTCACCGCTCGTGAGACCGGACCGGTCACGCAGGGCACGCAGTTCCTCGCCGAGCTTGCGCCGACGCACCGCGGGACCGTGCTGCATACCCGCCTCCTTCCACCGGCACAGCTCGCACCAGTCTGCCGTCCAAATACGCTCTTCCGTAGCAGAGTTCACCGCATTGAGCGACAGATATATGCATATCTTGGGGGAACGGGAGAAACGGCGTGACCATGGGTGGCACTCTGGCGTCCAGCGCAGATCCGGGGCGGCTTGGCCCCGGTGGGAAAGGGACCGTCGCCATGGCAGATCACCAGGAAGCATCCGTCACTCTGCCGAGCGATCCTGCCTCGGTCGCCACCGCCCGGCGCTATGTCGCGGAGGTGTTGGGCGAATGGGGACTGTCCGATGACGACACCACCGCCGACAGTGTCCGGCTGATCGTCTCGGAACTCGCCACCAACGCCGTGCAGCACACGTTCGGCCAGTCGCCCACCTTCACCGTCGACATCCGGCTGGAGCGCGAGGAGTGGCTGCGCATCGGGGTGACCGACAGTCACCCGCGCTGGCCCAAGCGGCTGCCGGCCGCCGTCCAGCAGGACAACGGCCGGGGCCTGGTCATCATCCGCTGGCTCACCGCGGAAGCGGGCGGCCGGCTCTCCGTCAGCCCCACCGAGGACGGCGGCAAGACGGTCTGGATCGCGCTGCCCTGGACGGTCGGCGCGGCGGCGAAGACCGCCACCGGCTGCTGACGCCGACCGCGCGCCGGCCGGTACCGGCCGTATACGGAATCGGATTTCAGGGGCCCGTGAGATGAACCGGGTGCCTTCCCGAAACGTGGGTTAACTCAGCGGTAAAGCGCGGCGCCTAGCGTGGCTCCACGTTCGACCGCCAAAGATCACCCATGATCCGGTAAAGCAGCGGTGGTCGGGACGGAATGTCTTTCTCTGCGTTGGGCAAGACCTGCTTGGCTCGGATATCCGCAGGTCAACGGAGTGTTGACGGGCGATAGGGTCGCCCCGGCGATGTTGATCTTGTCCCGGAAATTTGGTGATACGTGTGCAACTGACTCCGCACGAGCAGGAGAGACTGCTCATCCACGTGGCTGCCGACGTGGCCGCGAGGCGCCGCGCCCGCGGGGTGCGCCTCAACCATCCCGAGGCGATCGCGCTGATCACGTCGCACATCCTCGAAGGGGCCCGTGACGGGCGGACCGTGGCCGAGCTGATGGCCTCCGGCCGTACCGTGCTCGGCCGCGCGGAGGTCATGGAGGGGATCCCCGAGATGATCCACGACGTGCAGGTCGAGGCCACCTTCCCGGACGGCACCAAGCTCGTCACCGTCCACGACCCGATCGTCTGAGGGGGAGTACCCGCCATGATCCCCGGCGAAATCGCCTACGGGGACGGTCCGGTGCGCCTCAACGAGGGCCGCCCCGTCACCCGTCTCACCGTGCTCAACGCCGCCGACCGGCCCGTCCAGGTCGGCTCCCACTACCACTTCGCCGAGGCCAACCCCGGCCTCGAATTCGACCGCTCCGCCGCCCGCGGTCTCCGGCTCGACATCGCCGCCGGCACGGCCGTGCGGTTCGAGCCGGGCATTCCGGTCGCGGTGGAACTCGTACCGCTGGGCGGACTGCGGACCGTACCGGGACTGCGCGGGGAGACCGGAGGGCCGCTCGATGGCTGAGATCTCCCGCCAGGTGTACGCCGACCTCTTCGGGCCAACGGCCGGTGACCGGATCCGGCTGGCCGACACCGACCTCTTCGTCGAGATCGAGCAGGACCTCGGCGGCGGCCCCGGCCGGGCCGGCGACGAGGCCGTCTTCGGCGGCGGCAAGGTGATCCGCGAGTCCATGGGGCAGGCCCGCACCACCCGGGCCGAGGGCGCACCCGACACCGTGATCACCGGTGTGGTGATCCTCGACCACTGGGGCATCGTCAAGGCCGACCTCGGCATCCGCGACGGCCGGATCTGCGGCATCGGCAAGGCCGGCAACCCCGACACGATGGACGGCGTGGACCCCGCCCTCGTCATCGGCCCCGAGACCGAGATCATCGCGGGCAACGGGAAGATCGTCACCGCCGGTGCCATCGACGCCCACGTGCACTTCATCTCCCCGACGATCATCGACGAGGCCCTGGCCTCCGGAATCACCACCCTCATCGGCGGCGGCACCGGACCCGCCGAGGGCACCAAGGCCACCACGATCACCCCCGGCCCCTGGCACACGGCCCGGATGTTCGCGGCGCTGGAGGCCTACCCCGTCAACATCGGCCTCCTCGGCAAGGGCAACACCATGTCCCGCGAGGCCATGCACTCCCAGCTGCGCGGCGGAGCCCTCGGCTTCAAGATCCACGAGGACTGGGGGGCCACCCCCGCCGTCATCGACGCCTGCCTCGGCGTCTGCGACGAGACCGGCGCCCAGCTCGCCATCCACACCGACACGCTCAACGAGGCCGGATTCGTCGCCGACACCCTCGCCGCGATCGCCGGGCGGTCCATCCACGCCTACCACACCGAGGGCGCGGGCGGCGGGCACGCACCCGACATCATCACCGTGGTCTCCGAACCCAACGTGCTGCCCAGCTCCACCAACCCCACCAGGCCGCACACCGTCAACACCATCGAGGAACACCTCGACATGCTGATGGTGTGCCACCACCTCAACCCGGCCGTCCCCGAGGACCTCGCCTTCGCGGAATCCCGCATCCGGCCCTCGACCATCGCCGCCGAGGACATCCTCCACGACCTCGGAGCCATCTCGATCATCTCCTCCGACTCCCAGGCCATGGGCCGGGTCGGCGAAGTCATACTGCGCACCTGGCAGACCGCCCACGTCATGAAGAAGCGGCGCGGCTTCCTCCCGGGCGACGGACCGGCCGACAACCACCGGGCCCGCCGCTACGTCGCCAAATACACGATCAACCCCGCCGTGGCCCAGGGGCTCGCCCGCGAGATCGGCTCCGTCGAGACCGGCAAACTCGCCGACCTCGTCCTGTGGAGCCCGGCCTTCTTCGGGGTCAAGCCCGCGCTGGTCATCAAGGGCGGCCAGATCGCCTACGCGCAGATGGGCGACGCCAACGCCTCCATCCCGACCCCCCAGCCGGTCATGCCCCGACCGATGTTCGGCAGCCACGGGCGCGCCCCCGGCCTGAACTCGCTCAACTTCACCGCACAGGCCGCGCTCGACGACGGCCTGCCCGACCGGCTCGGCCTCGACAAGCGGTTCGTCGCCATCGACAGCACGCGCAAGGTGAGCAAGACGGACATGCGCATGAACGACGCCATGCCCAGGGTCGAGGTCGACGCGGACTCCTTCACCGTCACCATCGACGGCGAGACCGTCGAACCGGCGCCCGCGACGGAACTGCCCATGGCACAGAGATACTTCCTCTTCTGATGAGCCTCGCCGCGCTGCTCGTCCTCGCCGACGGCCGCTTCCCCGCCGGGGGCCACGCCCACTCCGGCGGGGCCGAGGCCGCCTGCAAGGCGGGCCGGATCCACGACGCCGCCACCCTGGAGGCCTTCTGCCGGGGCAGGCTGCACACCGCCGGGCTCACCGCCGCCGCCCTCGCCGCGGCGGCGGCGCTCGGCCTCGACCCCGCGGATCTCGACGCCGCCGCCGACGCCCGCACGCCCTCGCCCGCCCTGCGCACCGCCGCGCGCCGGCTCGGCCGCCAGCTGCTGCGGGCCGCCCGGGCCACCTGGCCCGCCGCCGAACTCGACGCGCTGGCCGCCGCGTTCCCGCGCGGGGCGCACCAGCCCGTCGTCCTCGGGCTCACCGCCCGGGCCGCCGGGCTCGGGCCGCTCGATGCCGCGCACGTGGCGGCGTACGAGAGCATCGGCGGGCCCGCGACCGCGACGGTGCGGCTGCTGGGCCTGGACCCCTTCGAGGCGAGCGGGGTGCTGGCGCGGCTGGCGCCCGCCCTCGACGCCGTCGCGGCCGAGGCGGCCGAGGCCGCGCACCGGGCGCGCACCGAGGGCACGCACGCCCTTCCTGCGGCCTCCTCGCCCTTGCTGGAGATCGCGGCAGAGGTCCATGCCGACTGGCCGGTACGCCTCTTCGCTTCCTGACCCCCCGAAGGAGACCCCATGCACCTCGATCACGCGGTGACCTACCCCCCGCGCCACACGCACGGCGCGGCGCCCCTGCGCGCCGACGGCACCCGCCGGGCCCTGCGCATCGGACTCGGCGGACCCGTCGGCTCCGGCAAGACGGCCACCGTCGCGGCGCTGTGCCGCGCCCTGCGCGCCGAACTGTCCATGGCCGTCGTCACCAATGACATCTACACGCGCGAGGACGCCGAGTTCCTGCTCCGCGAGGCCGTCCTGCCGCCCGAGCGGATCACCGCCGTGGAGACCGGAGCCTGCCCGCACACCGCCATCCGCGACGACATCTCCGCCAACCTGGAGGCGGTCGAGGAACTGGAGGAGGCGTTCCGGGAGACCGGCCCGCTCGACCTGATCCTCGTCGAGTCCGGCGGGGACAACCTCACCGCCACCTTCTCCCGGGGGCTCGTCGACGCCCAGATCTTCGTCATCGACGTCGCCGGCGGGGACGACATCCCGCGCAAGGGCGGCCCCGGCGTCACCACCGCCGACCTCCTCGTCGTCAACAAGACCGACCTCGCGCCCCACGTCGGCTCCGACCTCGGGCGGATGGCCCGCGACGCCGCCGCGCAGCGCGGCGAACTGCCCGTCGCCTTCCAGTCGCTGCGCGGCCCGGACGGCGTGGCTCCGGTGGCCGCCTGGGTGCGCGAGCGGATCGCCGCCTGGGTCGTACGGTGACCAGCGCGGCCCCCGTCACCCCCGCCGGCCTGCGGGCCACCGCCCGCGTCCACGCCGTCGCCGACGGGCGGGGCGGCACCGCCCTGCCGCTGCTGGCCGGGGACGGACCGCTCGCGCTGCGCCGCACCCGGGGAACCGCCGCCGAGGCCGGGGTCATGCTGGTCGGCGCCATGAGCGCCCCGCTGGGCGGCGACCACCTCTCCGTCGAGGCGACCGCCGGCCCCGGGGCGCGGCTCGCCCTCGCCTCGGCGGCGGCCACGCTGGCCCTGCCCGGCCGGGGCGGCGGGCCCGCGCGGTACGACGTACACCTGACCCTGGAGGACGGCGCGTCGGTGCGGTGGCTGCCGGAGCCGCTGGTCTCCGTGCGCGGCAGCGACCTGCGGATGCGCACGCGGGTCGAACTGGCCCCCACGGCCCGGCTGCTGCTGCGCGAGGAACAGGTGCTGGGCCGGTGCGGGGAGGACCCCGGCCTGCTGCGCAGCCGACTTACCGTCACCCGCGGGGGCCGCCCGCTGCTGGACCAGGAGCTGAGCTGCGGACCCGGCGCGCCCGGCGGCTGGGACGGGCCCGCGGGGCTGGCCGGCCACCGGGCGCTCGGCCAACTCCTCGTCGTGGACCCGGCTTTCGCGGACGCCCCGCCCGCGGCGGGGCTGCTGGGGGAGTTCGCCGCGGTCACCCCGCTGGCGGGACCGGCGGTGCTCGTGACCGCCCTGGCACCGGACGCATTGCGGCTGCGGGAACTGCTCGACGCGGCCGCCCGTACCTACGGGCCGCCGTCCGGAGCGTAGTTCGCGGCGCATCGGACTCCGTTCACCGGTACACACCTCTCCGGTTATCGGGTTGGCAAAGAACCGCACCCCGCTCTGTTGCCGACTCGCGGTAAGGCGCAAGGATCCCCCTGCACGCCGACGACCGAACCGACCGATCCGGCCGCCCACGGCGGCGACTGACGCAGGGGGAACAACCACGTGATACGCAACGCGGCGCTGGGGAGCGCCGCCACACTGATCACCGGCACGCTGGCGGCGGGCCTGATGCTCGCGCCGTCGGCCTCGGCGGCCCCGGCCGGCCGTGACAACGGCGCCGCTGAGGCGGTGGGCGTCCAGATCGCCGCCGCCCGCGCCGCCCGCACCGGGATCGACTGGAAGGACTGTCCTGCCGACTGGGGCTTCGAGAAGCCCATCCAGTGCGGCTGGGTGAAGGTCCCGCTCGACTACACCAAGCCGTTCGGCAAGACCATCGACATCGCCGTCGACCGGATCGGCAACACGGGCACCAAGGAGGAGCGCCAGGGCGCGCTCATCTACAACCCCGGCGGTCCCGGCGGTTCCGGCATGCGCTTCCCGCGCCGGGTCACCACCAAGAGCCCGCTGTGGGTCAACGCCTCCAAGGCGTACGACTTCGTGGGCTTCGACCCCCGCGGCGTCGGCCACTCCGCGCCCATCTCCTGCATCGACCCGCAGGAGTTCGTCAAGGCCCCCAAGGCCGACCCGGTCCCGGACACCGAGGCCGACAAGCGCGCCCAGCGCAAGCTCGCCGCCGAGTACGCGGACGGCTGCAAGGAGCGCAGCGGCGAGATGCTGCCGCACATGACCACGCCGAACACCGCGCGCGACCTCGACGTGATCCGCGCCGCCCTCGGCGAGCAGAAGCTGAACTTCCTCGGCGTCTCCTACGGCACCTACATCGGCGGGGTCTACGCGACCCTGTTCCCGACCCACGTGCGCCGCATGATCGTCGACAGCGTGGTCAACCCGGACACGGACAACATCTGGTACGAGGCCAACCTCGGCCAGGACGTGGCCTTCCAGATGCGCTGGAACGACTGGCAGGACTGGGTCGCCAAGAACGACGCGGTCTTCCACCTCGGCGACACCCGCGCCAAGGTCGAGGCCAGGTACCAGCAGCTGCGCGCCAAGGCCAAGGCCAACCCGCTCGGCGGGGTCGTCGGCCCGGCCGAGCTGATCGGCTTCTTCCAGGGCGCCCCGTACTACGACTCCTCCTGGGTGCCCGTCGCCCAGACCTGGGCCGCGTACGAGGCGGGTGACGAGCAGGCCCTCGTCGACGCCATCGCCCCGGACATGTCGGACACCAAGGGCAACGCGGCGTCCGAGAACGGCAACGCCGTCTACACCGCGGTCGAGTGCGCCGACGCCAAGTGGCCCACCAGCTGGGCCAAGTGGGACCGCGACAACACCCGGCTGCACGAGAAGTACCCGTTCCTGACCTGGTCCAACGCATGGATGAACCTGCCCTGCGCGACCTGGAAGTCCAAGCAGAGCACCCCGATCGAGGTCGGTGCCAAGCGCGGTCTGGCGCCGGTGCTGATCGTCCAGTCCGAGCGGGACGCGGCCACGCCGTACGAGGGTGCGGTCGAGCTGCACCGCCGCCTCGCCGGCTCCCGTCTGATCACCGAGCAGAACGCCGGCTCGCACGGCGTCACCAGCCTGGTGAACCCCTGCATCAACACGCGGGTCGACGCCTACCTGCTCACCGGCAAGGTCGACGCCAAGGACGTGACGTGCGCCCCGCACGCCGCTCCGGTCGCCCCGGCGCCGGTCGCCGCGCTGACGCTCGAGCACGGTTCGGGCGCCGCCTGGCCGGCGCGCGAGGAACTCCCGGCCGTCCGCTAGGGCCCGGTCGTCCGTACGGGAGAAGGCTCAGCGCGATCTGCGCCGGGCCTTCTTCCGTTCCTCCTCTTCCTCGGCCTTGACCTCGGCCGCGTACCGGTCGACGTACTCCTGGCCGGACAGTTCGAGGATGGCGTACATGATCTCGTCGGTGACGGCGCGCAGAACGGCCCGCTCGCCCTCCAGTCCCGCGTACCGGGAGAAGTCCATCGGAGCGCCGAAGCGGATCGTCACCCGCCGGATGTTCGGGATCCTCTGCCCGGGCGGCTGGATCTCGAAGGTGCCGACCATCGCGCACGGCACGACCGGCACCCCGGCTCCCAGGGCCATCGCGGCCACGCCCACCTTGCCCTTGTACAGCCGCCCGTCGTGCGAGCGCGTGCCCTCCGGGTAGATGCCCAGCAGTTCGTTCTTGGCCAGCACCCCCAGCCCCTCGCGCAGGGCCGCCTGGCCGGCGTCCTTGCCGGAGCGGTCCACGGGGATCTGTCCGGCGCTGCGGAAGAAGGCGGCGGTCAGCCGCCCCTTGAGCCCCGGACCGGTGAAGTACTCCGCCTTCGCGAGGAAGGTGATGCGCCGCTTGAGGATCGCGGGCATCAGGAAGTGGTCGGAGAAGGACAGGTGGTTGCCCGCGATGATCGCGGCCCCCTCCGCCGGGATGTTCTCCAGGCCCTCGATCCGCGGCCTGAACAGCAGCCGCAGCAGCGGACCGAGCAACACGTGCTTGAGCAAGTGGTAGAACACCGGGCCGCTCCCGCTTCCTGGGGCGGCGCAGTGCCGGCCGCCGCCGGACATGGCGAAAGGAACCAGTCTAGGTGCGGTCGTACGCACCGTCACGACCTGGCACGCACAGTCGGCGACGACGGTTCAGCGGCAGGGGCGGCCGGGGCTCACGCGCCGCGTGAGGCGGCCATTCCCGCGGTCAGCAGTCCCAGCACCACCCAGCCGAACCACAGCCAGCCGTTGCTGCCGAGGGCCACGGAATACGTGGCCACGGCCACCAGAGCGGCGAAGGTCATGACTGCCATCGCCTTAACGGATCCGGTCATGCTCCATGGTGCCGCGCCCAGGCCGTACTCCGCTACCGGCCACGCGCCTGGAGCGAGGCCAGATACGCGTTGTACGCCTCGAGCTCCTGGTCGCCGTCGCGGTCCGCGGCCCGGTCGGAGCGCTTCGCCGCCCGCTGCTCCGAGTGGTACCACTGGTAGACCAGCGCGATCAGCACCAGCACGGAGGGGATCTCGCTGAAGGCCCAGGCGATGCCGCCGCCCCACTGCTGGTCGAGCAGCGGGTCGATGCGGAGGGAGGCCGGCGGGTCCGCGTACGTCTTGATCATCGGCTCGCTGGCCATCATCAGGGCGATGCCGAAGAAGGCGTGGAACGGCATGCCGGCGAAGAGCTCCAGCATCCGCATCACGTAGCCGGGGCGGTGCGGGCCGGGGTCGATGCCCATGATCGGCCAGAAGAAGATCAGGCCGACCGCGAGGAAGTGCACCATCATCGCGATGTGCCCGGCCCTGGACCCCATCAGGAAGTCGAAGAGCGGGGTGAAGTACAGGCCGTAGAGGCTGGCGATGAACATCGGGATCGTGAAGGCCGGGTGGGTGACGATCCGCATGTAGCGGCTGTGCAGCAGCATCAGCAGCAGCTCGCGCGGGCCCTTGTGGCCGCGGGCGGCGGGCGGCAGCGCGCGCAGCGCCAGAGTCACCGGAGCGCCCAGCAGCAGCAGGATCGGGGTGATCATGCTGATCACCATGTGCTGGACCATGTGCACGCTGAACATGACCATGCCGTAGTCGTTCAGCTTGGTGCACATCACCAGCACCACGGTCAGCACGCCGAGGGTGAAGGCGATGGTCCGGCCCAGCGGCCAGGAGTCCCCGCGGCGGCGCAGCCGCAGCACTCCCCACCCGTACAGCGCGAGCCCCAGCAGGGACCCGAGGAGGAAGAAGGCGTCGAAGGAGAACTCCAGCCCGCGCCCGAGAGTGAAGGGCGGCAGGTCCATGTCCATACCCATGCCGTGCCCGCTGTGGTCCATCTCTTCACTCCCTTGACTGTGGCGCCCCACCACAGTAGTGGCGCCCCCGTGCGCTCATGCGCGCGGGGGCGGCCGTAACGGGCATACGGTCACAGAACCGTCTGGGCCTCGTCGTAGCGCTCGGCCGGGACCGTCTTGAGGGACGAGGTCGCCTCGGCGAGCGGCACCATCTCGATGTCCGTGCCGCGCAGCGCGGTCAGCATGCCGAACTCGCCGCGGTGGGCGGCCTCCACGGCGTGCCAGCCGAAGCGGGTCGCGAGCACCCGGTCGTACGCGGTGGGCGTGCCGCCGCGCTGGACGTGGCCCAGGATCACCGGACGGGCCTCCTTGCCCAGGCGGTGTTCCAGCTCCACCGCGAGCCGGTTGCCGATGCCGGCGAACCGCTCGTGGCCGTACATGTCCACGCCGCCCTCCTCCAGGTCCATCGACCCGGGGCGCGGCTTGGCGCCCTCGGCGACCACGACGATCGCGAACCGCTTGCCCGCCGAGAACCGCTCGCCGACGATCGCCGTCAGCTCGTCGATGTCGAAGGGGCGTTCCGGTACGACGATCGCGTGCGCGCCGGCCGCCATGCCCGAGTGCAGGGCGATCCAGCCGGTGTGGCGGCCCATGACCTCGACGACCATCACGCGCTGGTGGGACTCGGCGGTGGTCTTCAGCCGGTCCAGCGCCTCGGTGGCGACCCCCACGGCGGTGTCGAAGCCGAAGGTGACGTCGGTGGACGCGATGTCGTTGTCGATGGTCTTGGGGACGCCGACGATCGGCAGGCCCGCCTGCGAGAGCAGGTTCGCTGCCTTCAGCGTGCCCTCGCCGCCGATCGGGATGATCGCGTCGAGGCCGAGGTCCGCGACGTGGCCGCGGGCGCGCTCCACGCCGTCGCGCAGGTGCGCGGGCTGCACCCGCGAGGAGCCGAGGATGGTGCCGCCGCGGGCGAGGATGCCGGCGACGGCGTCGAGGTCGAGCTTGCGGTAGTCCGCCTCCAGCAAGCCCTTCCAGCCGTCGTGGAAGCCGATCACCTCGTCGCCGTGGTCGACGACCGCGCGGTGCACGACGGAGCGGATGACGGCATTCAGGCCGGGGCAGTCGCCACCGGAAGTGAGCACACCAATGCGCATGGCAGGAAGAGACCTTTGCAACGTGGGCCGACGACCGGACCACGTCGTCCGGTGGGAACTACACGTCACCCTACAAGCGGAACGCGGGTGGGCTGAACCATCCTCCACATGCCGGTCGCAGCCGTGGTGCGAACGCACGTCGGCCCGGTTCCCGCCAGGGGAATCCGGGCCGAACGCCGGGTGCCGGGTGGCGCCGGCCCCGCCCTACGCGGGCTGCGTCGCCGCCGCGATGCGCTCCGCGCGCAGCGCCTCGTACCACCGGTCGTCTATGGCCGGCAGCGCGTTGACGTCGAGGGCCAGCTTCAGCAGCAGGTCCGCGACCTGCGGGTTGCGGGCCATGACCGGACCGTGCATGTAGGTGCCGAACACCGTGTCGTTGTACGCGCCTTCGGTGCCGTCGCCGGTGCCGTTGCCGCGGCCCATGCTCACCCGGGCGAACGGCCGCGCCGTCGGCCCGAGGTGGGTGACGCCCTGGTGGTTCTCGAAGCCCGTCAGCTGCGGCAGGCCGAGCCGCGGGTCGATGTCGGCGAGGACGTCGCCGACGCACCGCTCGCCCTCACCGCGCACGGTCACCACGTCCAGCAGGCCGAGGCCCTCCTGGCGCTGGCCCTGGTCGTTGACGAACTCCTTGCCGAGGATCTGGTACCCGGCGCAGACGGAGAAGACGATCGCCCCGTTCGAGACGGCCCGCTCCAGACCGCCGTCGCGCACCAGGCGCTCGGCGGCCAGGCGCTGCGGCCGGTCCTCGCCGCCGCCGATCAGGTAGATGTCGCCCGAGGTGGGGATCGGCTGGTCGCTGCGCACGTCCACGCGCTGCACGTCCAGGCCGCGCTGGCGCGCCCGGCGCTCCACCACGAGGGCGTTGCCCTGGTCTCCGTACGTGCTGAGCAGGTCGGGGTAGACCCACACCAGACGCAGGCTGTTGTCGCTCATGCTCTTGTCCTCTGCGGTTCTGAGGGGGCTAGTTGCCGACGCGGCGGCGCACGTCCTGGAAGGCGGTGTAGTTCGCGATCAGCTCGATCTGGCCGGGCGGCGCGAGCTGCACGGCCTCGTCGAGGGTCTCGCACACCCGGAAGTCCAGGCCCGCGACCTCGAGGCGGACCGCGAGGTCCAGCTTGCGGTCGCCGATCACGAAGATCGGGTGGCCGGCCAGGCGCGGGTAGTCCACGTCCCACAGCCAGGAGGTGTCGGTGCCGTCGGCGCCGCGCGCGTTCACCGAGAGGATGACGGGGGTCGGCGGCGGATCGATCAGCGAAAACGTTTCGAGCCAGCCCGCCGGGTTCTTCGCGAGCAGCAGACGCAGCTCGCGGCCCTGGAAGTTCACCACGTCGTAGCGGCCCGCGACGGCCTGCACCTGGTACATCCGCTCCAGCGCGACCTGCGGCGGGACGCCGAAGACGGCGGCGACGGCGGCCGAGGTGGCGGCGTTGGCCTTGTTGGCGCGGCCCGGCAGCTGGAGGTGGATGGGCCAGGCCGAACCGTGCGGGTCCAGGACGTGGTCGCCGGAGAGCACCCAGCTCGGCGTCGGGCGGCGGAAACCGCACTCGCCGCAGAACCAGTCGTCGCCCGGGCGCTGCATGACACCGCCGCAGGAGGGGCACGACCAGGCGTCGTCCTTCCACTCCTGGCCGGCCGCGACCCACACGACGTTCTGCGAGGAGGAGGCGGACCAGACGATCAGCGGGTCGTCGCAGTTCGCGACGATGACCGCCTTGGAGCCCTGGAGGCCCTCGCGCCACTTCTCCGCGAGCATGCGGGTCTCGGCGGCGCGGTCCAGCTGGTCGCGGGAGAGGTTCAGCAGGGCGATCACCTTGGGGGTGACGTCCCGGGCCACCCCGGCCAGGTACTTCTCGTCGACCTCGATGACGCCGTACTTGGCGTCCGAGCCGCCGGCCAGCGCCGAGGTGATGCCGGCCGGCATGTTCGCGCCGAGCGCGTTGGAGACGACCGGACCGCTGGCCCGCAGGGCCTCCGCGATCAGCCGGGTCGTCGTGGTCTTGCCGTTCGTCGCGGAGACGAGGACGACGTCGAGGTGCTGCGCCAGCGCGCCGAGAAGATCGGGGTCGAGTTTGAGTGCGACCTTGCCGCCGATCACCGATCCGCTTCCGCGTCCCGCGGCCCGCGACACCGCCGCCGCGGCCTTGCCCGCCGTCACGGCCAGCTTGGCCCGCGGCGAAAGCGGCTCCGTGTTGCCTGCCATCGTCCCTTGTCCTCCTTGCGTCGGTCGGACCCAGCCTATCCAGTACCTGCCGGGGCCTTGACCGCGGCGCCCCCACACCACGGCAGATCTCCTCATATATTCGCCCGTCGTACCCTTACGGCCATGCGACAGCGCCCCATCCCCGGTACCACCGGCACCGTCCGCACCATGAGCCTGCTGGGCGATCCGGTGCTCCATTCCGCTTGCGCGGAGGTCACCGAGTTCGGACCGGAGCTCGACCGGCTCATCGAGGACATGTTCGCGACGATGTACGCCGCCCAGGGCGTCGGCCTCGCCGCGAACCAGATCGGGGTCGGACAGCGGGTCTTCGTCTATGACTGCCCCGACGACGAGGACGTCCGCCATGTCGGACACGTCGTCAACCCGCGGCTGGTGGCGGCCGACGGGGACGAGTTCCTCGGCCCCGAGGGCTGCCTGTCCTTGCCGGGGCTCGAGGCCGGGACCGCGCGGTTCGACCGGGCCGTCGTCGAGGGGGTCACCTCGGACGGGGCGGCGGTGCGGATCGAGGGGACCGGGTTCTTCGCCCGTTGCCTGCAGCACGAGTGCGATCACCTCGACGGGACCGTCTACGCGGACCGGGTCACGGGGCTGCGCGCCCGTCGCCTGCGGCGGGCGATCCGGAAGACGGCGTGGGGCGCGGGGGCGCTGCGCGGCTGAAGGCAGCCCGGCTTCGGCGGGGTCAGAAGCCGGGGCCGTCTTCGCGGTTGCCAGCGGTGGCGAGACGGCCCCACAAGAGGTCCGTGAGGCCGGCCACCAGGTCCGCGCGGTCGCAGGGGCGTTCGCCGAGCCACCAGTCGCCCGCCGCGTGCATCATGCCGACGATGCCGTGGCCCCAGACGCGGGCCAGGCGCTCGCCGCCCGGGCCGAGGTCCACGCGCTCGCCGATCACCTGGGCCAGCTCCTCGCCGAGGCGGCGCAGCAGCGGGGCCGAGTGCAGGCCCACGTCGAAGCCGCGCTCGGTGCTGTGGGAGTCCTCGGCCGGATGCATCAGGAAGCGGTAGACCTGAGGGCGGGCCTCGATGGCGGCGAGGTAGGTGTCGAGGGTGGACTCCACCCGGCGGCGCCGCTCGGCCGGGGCGTCGAGCGCGGCGCGCAGCGAGTCGAGCAGCGCGTCGGTGTGCCGGACGGCGAGTGCCTGGTAGAGGCCCGCCTTGTCGCCGAAGTGCCGGTAGAGGATCGGCTTGGTGATGCCTGCCTCCGCCGCGATGGCGTTCATGGAGGCCTTGGGGCCGTCCCTGAGCACCACCCGGTCGGCGGCTTCGAGCAGCTCCCGGCGCCGGCGCTCGCCCGCTCCCGGCTCGCCTGCCTGCTGCGTGGTCTCCATGATGTGTTTCTCTCCCCGCCCTTGCGATGTGCGTGACGCCCACGCAACGTAACACCCTGCACACCCTGGCGATCGAATCGGCGGTGGTCGGGGCCGTGGGCGGGCGTCCGAGCTTGACACTGCTTACTCGCCGGTAACAGACTGTGCCCACGTGTGGGTTACCGCTAGTAACACCACGATACGCGAGCACAGACAGGTGGAGGGGACATGGCGGAGTTCACCATGGAGCTCAACGACGACCAGAAGCAGGTCCGCGACTGGATCCACGGCTTCGCCGCCGACGTGATCCGCCCCGCGGCCGCGGAATGGGACGAGCGCGAAGAGACTCCCTGGCCCGTCATCCAGGAGGCCGCCAAGGTCGGCATCTACTCGCTCGACTTCTACGCCCAGCAGTTCTTCGACCCTACGGGCCTCGGCATCCCGATGGCCATGGAGGAGCTCTTCTGGGGCGACGCGGGCATCGCCCTGTCCATCGTCGGCACCGGACTCGCGGCCATCGGCGTCGTCGCCAACGGCACCGAGGAGCAGATCGGCACCTGGATCCCGCAGATGTACGGCACCCCGGACGACGTGAAGGTCGCCGCCTTCTGCTCCTCCGAGCCGGACGCCGGATCGGACGTCGGGTCCATGCGGACCCGTGCGGTCTACGACCAGGCCAAGGACGAGTGGGTGCTGAACGGCACCAAGACCTGGGCGACCAACGGCGGTATCGCCAACGTCCACATCGTCGTGGCCGTGGTCGACCCGGAGCTCGGCACCAAGGGCCACGCCTCCTTCATCGTGCCGCCGAACACCCCCGGGCTGTCCCAGGGCCAGAAGTTCAAGAAGCACGGCATCCGCGCCTCGCACACCGCCGAGGTGGTGCTGGAGGACGTGCGCATTCCCGGCTCCTGCCTGCTCGGCGGCAAGGAGAAGCTCGACGAGCGGCTCGCGCGGGCCCGCGAGCGCGCCCGCAGCGGCGGGGGCGAGCGCGTGAAGAACGCCGCCATGGCCACCTTCGAGGCCTCCCGGCCGGCGGTCGGCGCGATGGCCGTGGGCACGGCGCGCGCCGCCTACGAGGTCGCCCTGGACTATGCGAAGACCCGCACCCAGTTCGGCCGCCCGATCATCGACAACCAGGGCGTGGCCTTCCAGCTCGCCGACATGCGGACCCAGATCGACGCCGCCCGGCTGCTGGTGTGGCGGGCGTCCTGGATGGCGGTCGCGGGCCGGCCGTTCACCTCGGCGGAGGGCTCCATGTCGAAGCTCTTCGCGAGCGAGGTCGCCAAGAAGGTGACGGCCCAGGCGGTCCAGATCCTCGGCGGCAACGGCTTCACCCGCGAGTACCCGGTGGAGCGCATGCACCGCGACAGCGCCATCTACACCATCTTCGAGGGGACCAGCGAGATCCAGCGGCTGGTGATCGCCCGCACGATCTCGGACATGCCCATCCGCTAGGCCGCGTCCGGCCGGGCAGCCCCGTGCGGGGAGGCCCGGCCGAGGTGTGTCCTAGTGCGGCGCCAGCGGCCGCAGGCAGGAGGACGCCAGGCCGTCCGGGCGCTCCCGCAGCTGGGTGATGTACTCGCCGTCCGCGCAGCGCGCACCCGTGTGGTCGAGGTGTCCGGTGACCCGGTACTGGGCGAAGCCCGCGTCGCAGTCCGTGACCACCAGTGCCTCCTTGCGCCGGTCGCCCTCGTTGCGCACGCACTGCCCCACCTGCAGGACCGCCTGCTCGTCGTCCCCGTTCAGCGCGGAGACGAGGATGAGGGCGGGGACCGCGAGGATCGCGAGGAGCACCGGTACGAGGAAGGCCAGCGCGGGTGCCCGCAGCCACAGCGACCTGCCGGGGTTCAGCGGTGCCATGACCCCGCCCGTCGGCGGGCCGAGCCTGCACAGCTTTCCCCACGGGCCGAGGTTCACCAGCAGCGTGATCGGCGTGATGATCAGCGACAGCGGGCTCCACCAGCCCTGCCACAGGGTCCGCGCCGACATCTCCCGGACGGTGGCGACCCCGCAGTCGCGGCAGAACGGGCCCTTGCGGCTGCGGAACCGCATCAGCACGACCATGCCCTGATGGCCGTACACCGTCGTGTCCGCGACGGGCAGCGATCCGCAGACGCGGCAGCCGTACGCGCCCTGCTCCGGCGTGAGGGCGTACGGGGCGCCGTACGGAGCCTGCGCGGCCGGCGCGTATGGGGCTGCCGGGGTGTACGGGGCCTGTGGGACGTACGGAGAGTGCGGGCCGTGCGGGCCGTGCGGGCCGTGCGGGGTGTGCCCCGGGTACGGGCCCGCCGGCGGGTGCGGGTGCGGCGGTGGCGGGGTGGCCACGGAAATCCCCCTCGGTTCTCGCGGTCGTCACCGGTCGGTGACGGAGGAACCCTAGAGGAACGCTATCGGCGCAACAGCGCCCGCAGGACACGGGAGAAGAGCAGCCGGCCGGCCAGGGCCACCACGGGGTCCAGCGCGCGGGGCAGGCCGCGCAGGCGCAGGTCCTCGCGCCAGTGGATCTCGCTGCCGCCGGCCGGCAGGGGGCGGACCTCGATCTCCGCCCAGCCCGTCACGGCCCGTCCGCGCTTCACCAATCGGACGAACCCACCCGTACCCTCCGCGGGAGGCCGCCAGACGACCACTTCCATGGGGTCGTCGCATGTGATCCTCCCCACGCCCGTGCGCGCCGTGAAGACCGTTCCGACCTCCGTCGGAGGCTGCGTTTCGATGATCGTCCGGGTGAGGGGGGCGCGGTCCCCATGGCGTTCCCAGTCCGTCACCCGCGACCATGCCTCGGCCGGCGCGAGATGTGTGCGGTGAACGATCCGGATACCGGGCATGAGCGCATGGTAATCGGGCATACACACCCTGAACTGGACTGCCGATATGGGTTCCGTCCGGGGGCGGCGATCGGTAATACTCACCGCCACCGTGGATCGCGGATTCGACCGGGTGACCACCGGCCCTCCCGCCCCACTCTGCGAGGAGGTGCGCCATGTGCTCCCACCAGCCCCCCTGCCCGCCCGCCGACAGCGCCGACCGCGACGCCGCCCGCACCGTGGCCTTCCACCCGGAACAGGGCTGGAGCCTGCTCTGCAACGGCGTCATGGTCTTCGACGACACCGGTGAACTGCTCCCCGACGGCCAGACGGTGGAACCCCGCCGCCCGGCCCTGGTCTGAGCGAGGAGGCAGCATGCGCCAGCAGCTGATCCGCAAGCCCGTCCCCAAGCCCGCCCCCCGAGACCTGGACCTGCGCACACCGTCGGGCAGACCCCTCCCGTACTGACGGGAGACCCGACCCGGTTACCACGCGGCCCGGCCGTCCACCGGCTGTAGATCAGCTGGTGGGCGCCGCCGCGCCGCCCCGGAACGCCGTCTCGTACGCGGCGTCGCCGATCGCCGCCCTGGCCTGCCGCTCGCCCTGGTCCCGCAGGGCCCGCAGTGAGGGCGAGCCGCCCATCTGCGGCCGGCCGACCGTGCGCCACCAGGCGTGTCCGGTGCCGAGCAGCCGCGCCGCCAGCTCGCCGTCGCCGAGCCCCGCCACCGCTGCGGCCAGCAGGTCCAGGCCCAGCGCGATCCCGAAGCGGTCGCCCAGCAGCCGTTTGCCCGACAGCATGGCCCGCACGTGCCGGGCCGCCTCCCCGTGGTCGCCCAGGCCCAGCGCGGCCACCGCCAGGATGTAGTCCGCGTACGCCCGCAGCCAGCGCTCGCCCAGCTCCGCGCAGGCCTCCCGCAGGGCCAGCGCCTCCTGGGCCGCCTCGTCGAAGCGCCGGAGGTCGCAGAGCGCGTAGCTGGTGGCCAGTTTGCACAGCAGCCAGCCCGCATCGCTGGTCCGCCCGCCGTGGCCCGCCCGCGCCCGCGGACCGGCCAGCGCGAGGGCCCGCAGGGGGTCGCCCGGCATCATCACCGACACGGCGTGCAGATAGGCCGCGCGCAGCTCGCACTCGGGGTCGGCGAGACGGGCGGCGCCCTTCGTGCACTCCTCGCCGATCCACCGGGCGGTCTCCAGGTCGCCCTGGAGCAGAGCGGTCAGCCCCAGGGCCCACAGGGCCTGGTTGTACGCGGCTCCCGCGGGCAGGGTGGCGGCCAGCGCCCGTTCCAGGAAGGCCCGGCCCTCGTGCACGTGCCCGCACGCGAACCAGTAGAACCACAGCGCCCCGGCCATCTCCAGCGCCGACACCGGGTCGGAGCCGAGCAGGTGCTCCAGGGCCGTACGCAGCTGCGCGTGCTCGGCGGTCATCCTGCGGTACCAGTCCACCTGACCCGGGCCCAGCCAGCCCCGGTCGGCGGCCTCGGAGAGCGCCGCGTACCAGTGCGCGTGCCGGTCGGCGACGATCCGCGCCTCGCCGAGCTCGCCGAGCCAGTCGTGCCCGTACTCGCGGATCGTGTCCAGCATCCGGTAGCGGGCTCCGGCGCCGCGCTCCTCGGTGCGCCGGACCACCGACTTGGCGACCAGGCCCGCCAGGACCCGCTCCACCCGGGAGGCGGCCAGCGGGCCGCCCGCGCACACCGCGCGGGCCGCGGCGACGTCGAAGTCCCCGGTGAAGACCGAGAGCCGGGCCCACAGCAGCCGCTCCAGCGGCTCGCACAGCTCGTGGCTCCAGCCGATCGCGGTCCGCATCGTCCGGTGCCGGTGCGGCAGGGCGGCCCGGGTGTCGGCGAGCACGTCGAAGCGCTCGCCGATCCGCTCGGCCATCTGCTCCAGCGTCCACAGCCGCATCCGGGCGCCAGCCAGTTCCAGGGCGAGCGGGATCCCGTCGAGGCGGCGGCACAGCTCGGCCGCGATCGCGGTCCGCCCGGCGCCCTCGAAGGCGGCCGCCGCCCGCGGCGCCGCGGCGAGGGCGCGGGCGCGGAAGAGGGCGAGGGCGTCGCTGTCGGGCCCCGCGCAGGGCAGCGGCCGGACCTCGACGACCTCCTCGCCGGGGGAGCCGAGCGGCTCCCGGGAGGTGATCAGGACCGTCAGTCCGGGTGCGGACTGCAGGAGTTCACCGACCAGGTGGCGGCAGTGGGCGACCAGGTGCTCACAGCTGTCGAGGACGAGCAGGAGCTCCTTGTCGGCCATCCACGCGCACAACTCCTCGTCGAGCGGGCGGGGGGAGTGGTCGGCGAGGCCCACGACGTGGGCGACGGTCGTGGTGAGCAGCGCGGGGTCGCGCAGGGGCGACAGCTCCGCCCACCACGCGCCGTCGCGCCGTGCCCGGCCGGCCTGGGCGGCGGCCCGCAGGGCGAGCCGGGACTTGCCGACGCCGCCCACGCCGGTAAGGGTGATCAGTCTTCGTTCGCTCAACAGGCGGTCGAGGAGGACCAGTTCGGCCTCCCGGCCGACGAAGCTCGCCGATTCCGGCGGCAGGTTTCCCGGCACGGCGCCCGAGTCCGGCTCAGCACCGCCGCCCGTGGAACCTGCCTGACTGCTGTTGACCGAGTACTCACCGAACACGGATGTATTGTGCGTGATCTTCTTTCGCGGCAGTGCCGTTCGGGCTGGATCGTTGCTTGATCTCACGCCACGAGGGTGACGGTCCGCTCCGCCGAGAAGGCTCCCCAGTTCCCGTCCGGCAGCCGGGCGCGCAGCTTCACGGCCCACACGGTACCGGCCGGCTCCGTCACGGTGATCCGGTGTTCCGCCCGTCCGCTGGGCACCGCGCCCGTGCCGAACTGGATGACGGTGGTGGGCCGTCCGTTGACGTACAGCTCGTACTCGCTCGTCTCCCGGCCGGTGTCCGGCGCGGTCCAGCCGAGGGTGACCGTGCCCGCCGAGGCGGTCGCGGTGAACCCGCCGGGCGCGGTGCCCGGTCCGCCGCCCGAGGCGGGCGGGGTGGTCACGTCCACCGCGGGGGAGTCGGGTGAGGAGTTGTCCGCGCCGTCGCGGGCCCGCACGGTGAAGGTGTACACGGTGTCCGGCTGGAGGCCGCTCAGCGCCGTGCCGGTCTCGCCGGGGCCCGCGCTGTGGATCCGGGTGCCGCCCTGGTAGACGTCGTACGCCGTCACGCCCGTGTCGTCCGTCGCGGCGGACCAGGACACCCAGGCGGCGCGGGGCCCGGTGGCGCGGCCCGTGGCGGTCGCCGGGGCGGTCGGCGCCCGCAGGTCCTCGGCCGTGGCCGCAGGGGTGGTGGCCCGGACGGCCGGGACCGTCCCGGAAAGGTTCCCGGCGGCGTCCTTGGCGCGGACCGTGAAGGCGTAGCCGGTCCGCGGGTTGAGGCCGGTGACGTCCACCATCGTCTTCTCGGCCGGGAGTTCGCGGAGCAGGCGGCCGTCCTCGAAGACCTGGTAGCCGGTCACCCCGTCGCCCTCGGCGGCCGCGTTCCACATGACGTGCACGGTGGTGGAGCTGGACGCCTGCGCGGTGAGCCCGGCGGGGGCGGGCGGCGGCTCGGTGTCGGGTCCGGTGCAGCCGGCGGCCGCGGACAGGCCGCCGAGGGCCAGGCAGAGGGCGAGCAGGGGGGCGGTGCGTCGCACGGGATGCCTTCCTCCGCTTCCGCATAAAGGTCTAGACATATATGGCACGCGGGGCCCGGCCCGGGCAAGACCCGTGCGCCGGCGGCCGGCTGCAACGGGCCCGGCACGACCCGCTGGAGCGTGATCGTCAAGGACTGACCGGCCATCACGGACGGTCAACACCCGTACGGCGGACACGTGTTTCGCCCGACGGCACCCCCGGCTGCGCCACCATGGCGGCGAGTAAGGAGGTTTCGATGGTGATTTCCCTCTCGGTGGTCGTCCTGCTCCTCATCCTCGCGTGGATCTTCCTGCGCAGCGGCGGCCTCAAGTTCTCCCACGCCCTCGTGTGCGTGCTGCTCGGCTTCTACCTCGCGAGCAGCAGCATGGCCGCGACCATCCACGACGGCCTGACGGCCACCGCGAACGTGGTCTCCAGCCTCAAGCCCTAGGGAGTCGATCGACTGTTGCGCGCACGTGAATCATCCGGCTCCTCCATGGACTCTTCGGGCACCGCGATCTAGCGTCTGGCGGCGGCGCGACATCAGACGCATTGTCAACAGCACGGAAGAGACACGGAGGAAGTCCGGATGTTCCGAAGAGCGCTGAACTGCGCCGTGGCACCGGTAGTCGCCGCATTCGCGGTGATGTACGGCGTCGCGCCCGCCCAGGCGGACGAGATACCCAAGGCCCCCGGCCACCGCCTGATCAGCCACTACGACGGCGCCGCCGCGGCCCCCGCGCCGCTGCCCGGCGAGGCGCCGCCGCAGCACCCCTTCCTCGCGCCCAACGGCCGCAGCGGCATGCACTCCGACGCGTCCGGCAGCGCCACCTCGCCCTGGTCCGGGCCGCTCGGCAAGGACCCGAAGGTGACCAGCGAGAAGATCGCCGCCCTCGGCGGCGAATGCGCCACCGCCACCTTCGACGCGGGCGGCCGGCTCGTCACGGTGTGCGGCACCTTCACCGGGTTCAAGGTCAAGCTCCTGGAGCCCCGTACGCTCGCCACGCTCGCGGAGTACCAGCTCCCGCAGCGCTCCTCGACGGTCGAGGCGATCACCTCCCTCGACTTCTCGAAGATCTTCAAGGACACCTCGGGCGGCGCCTACTTCTACCTGGACCACCAGGACCGGGCCGTACTGGCCGACTCCCGCCAGCACATCCTGCGCCTCGCACACTCCCGGAACCCCGACGGCAGCTGGCGGTTCACCGTCGACAACGACTGGGACCTCACCGGCCAGGTGCCGCACGACTGCGTCACCTGGACCAACCTGAGGCCCAGCGGCACCTGCGACCCGGTCACCTCCGTGATGCCCGACTGGAGCGGCCGCATCTGGTGGGTCACCCGTCAGGGCCGCGTGGGGACCGTGGACCCGGCGACCTCGGAGATCCGCTCCGTCCGGCTGGACGGCGAGGAGATCCAGAACTCCTTCTCCGTCGCCGAGGACGGCGTCTCCATCGTCTCCGACCACGCGCTCTACAGCTTCCGCGCCGCCGCCGACGGCACCCCCGAGGTGCAGTGGCGCCAGACCTACGACCGCGGCACCGGCGCCAAACCCGGTACCGTGAACCAGGGTTCGGGCACCACACCGGACCTCTTCGGGGACGGCTACGTCGCCATCACCGACAACGCCGACGACCGGATGAACGTCCTGGTCTACCGGCGGGGCGTCGACGTCCCGGCCGACCGGCGGCTGGTCTGCAGGGTGCCGGTGTTCGGATCCGGCGCCTCGACCACCGACAACTCCCTGATCACCTGGGGCAACAGCATCGTCGTCGAGAACAATTACGGCTACGAGAACGTCACCACGCTGCTGCTGGGCAAGTCCGTCGTCGGCGGCGCGGCCCGCATCGACGTGCGCGTCGACGGCAGCGGCTGCGACACGGTGTGGGAGAGCCCGGTCCGCGCACCCTCCGTCGTCCCCAAGCTCTCCACCGCGAACGGGCTCCTCTACTTCTACGAGAAGGAGCCCAACTCCTGGGGCATCGACGCCTGGTACCTCACCGCGGTGGACTTCCGCACCGGTGAGCGCCGCTGGCGGCAGCTGACCGGCACCGGCCCGCTGTACGACAACAACTGGGCCCCGATCACCCTCGGGCCCGACGGGACCGCGTACGTCGGCGTCTTCAACGGCATCGTCGCCGTCCGCGACGGCGGCTGACCGCCCCGGCGGGAGCCGGTCGGCACGCGCCCCGCGCCGACCGGCTCCCGCCGTCCCGTCACAGCCAGGGCAGCTGGTCGGCGGCGTACCGGTAGGCGCGGAAGACGGAGTTCTGGGCGCCGGCCGAGGACTCGAGGCCCACGCCCCCGCCGAAGGACCCGAACTGCGGCACCACGAACTCCCAGACCACGTCTCCGTCGCGGGTCACCTCGAAGAGCCGGCCGAAGGAGCCCTCGGCGATGAAGGTGTTCCCGTTCGGCAGGCGCTGGGCGCTCGACATGTAAGGGCTGAAGAAGTTCTGCGGGGGATTGTCCTCGTACGACCACACTTCCCGGCCCGTGCGCGGGTCGATCTCCAGCACCCGCGAGTACGGCACGGAGGTGGTGTCGCGGTAGGTCCCGTTGTCGAAGACCAGGATCGTGCCGTCGGCCAATTCGTGCGGATGGTGCTGCTGGGCGAGCACGTCGGGCCCGATGCGCCAGCGCACGGAGCCGTCGGCCCGGTCGACGGCCACGGTGGTGGAGGCGCTGCGGAAGCCCACCACGATCGAGCCGTCTGCCAGTTCGTTGACGGTGTTGGCCATCGGCCAGTGCTCGCGGGCGAAGTGCGGGTTGAGGGGGAACTCCTCGGGGTCGAGGTGCTCGATGGCGGCCCAGCGCCACACCGCTCGCCCGTCCCAGGTCAGTTCGTACACCACGTCCCCGTAGATCACCCCGCCCGGTGCTTCGGAGCCGGGAATGCCGCCGCGGATCCGGGCCGCGTCGGCCGGGGCCAGCGGCTCTACGACGGTGACGACGAGGTTGCCGTTGCGCAGGACGGAGGCGTCGTGGTGGTGGAAGGGGTGCCGGGCCTCGCGCAGGACCGTGGAGTCCGGTGCCAGTTCCTGGAAGATCCCGCCGTGGTAGACGTCCCAGATGGGGAAGAGGGTCGGGCCGCTGGTGTCCTTGGCCGCGTAGAAGAGGTTCCCGTTGGGGAGGAGCTGCGCCTGACGGCCGGGCGGATGCGGGGAGTTCCAGGTGTGGGCGGGACGGCCCTCGATGTCGACGAGGTGGATCTCGCCGGTGCCCGTGATCGGCGTGTAGAGGGTGTAGCCGCCGTAGCTGAGGGCGGGGTCGTGGGCGATCAGGCCCACGCCGCGGCGGCGCAGGGTGTTCTGGTCGACGGCCATGAGGATCTCCTGTGCGGGGTGTGGTTCAGCGGACGGTGACGGCGGCCGGGTCGACGGCCGTCAGGGGTGCGGGGTGCACGTGCCGCAGCAGTGCGGCGCGGTCGGCGGAGCCCGGCAGGCTCTGGGCGGCCTTGGCCCAGGCGGCCTCCTGCTCCAACTGGTCGAGCAGCTCGGACGAGAGGTTCGCGCCGTACCCGTACCGGGGCTGGAAGGCGTCCACGTATCCGGCCTGGAGCGCGCCCTTGGACTGGGCGAGTACGGCCTTTCGCGCGGCGGCCGGATCGGCGGCGATCTCGTGCTGCGCCTTCACCAGTGCCCGGAGCACGGCCGTGGTGGTCTCCTCGGCCGCCCCGGGGCCGGCGACGAGCAGGGTCCGGGCCGTGTAGCCGGTGAAGGGGAGCTCCGCGTAGCGCTCGCCGAGGGTGGTGCGGGCGGAGTCGTAGAAGCTGGGGAAGGTGACCCCGGCGTCGACGTCCCCGCGGGTCAGGGCCGGAGTCACCTGGTTCGGGGCGAGGTTGACCACCGTCACGTCCGCGGCGGTCAGCTGCGCCGACGCCAGCATCCGCGACAGCGCGTACTCCACGTTCGTGCCCTGCGGGACGCCGACCTTGCGGCCCTTGAGCGCGGCGAACCCGGTGATCCGCCGGTCGGTCCGGGTGAGCAGGCGCCAGTCGTCGAACCGGGACAGGTCGGCGACGATCCGCAGGTCCCGGCCGCCCAGCACGGCCGTCACCGCGGGCAGGTCGCCCACGACGCCGAGCTGGGCCTGGCCGCCGAGCACGGCGTTGAGGGCGTCCCGGCCGGTGGGCTGCGTGGTGACGGTGGCCTCGACGCCCTCGGCGGCCCACAGCCCGCGCTCGGCGGCCACGTGGACGGGCGCACCGCCGAGGTGGTCGCTCGCCGCGAGGGTGACGGGCGGGCGCACGGCGCCCGCGCGGGCGGGGGAGCCGGTGCAGGCCGTGGTGAGCGCGGCGAGCAGGGCGGCGGCGGCCAGCAGTGCGGCGGCCGCCGCGCGGGATCCGGGCATGTCGGGGGGTCCTTTCGGGAAAGGGCGAAGGGGTGAAGGGGGAGGGGGAGGGGGAGGGGGAGGGGGTTATTCGGCACCGAGGTGACGGGCGATCAGCGACCGCAGATCCGGGTCGGGCGGCCCGGCGGGAACCGGGTGGTCGGCCAGTACCCGCCCGGGAGATCCGCCGAGTACGACGACCCGCTCGGCGAGGGCCAGGGCCTCGTCGATGTCGTGCGTGACGAACAGGACGGTGGTGCCGCGGCGCTGCCACAACTCCCGCAGCAGGGTCTGCATCCGGGTCCGGGTCAGCGAGTCCAGGGCCCCGAACGGCTCGTCCATCAGCAGCACTTCCGGCTCGGCGGCCAGCGCCCGGGCCAGCGCAACGCGCTGCTGCATCCCGCCGGACAGCTGGGCCGGGTACTTCTGCGCGCCCTCCGACAGCCCCACCTCGGCCAGCGCGGCGAGGGCGCGGCGGCGGCGTTCCGCACGCGGCAGGCCGAGCCGTTTGAGGGCGAACTCCACGTTGCCGCGTGCCGTGCGCCAGGGGAAGAGGGCGTAGTGCTGGAAGACCACGCCCCGGTCGGGGCCAGGTCCGCGCACCGGCTCGGATCCCGCCGTCACCCGCCCGGCGGCCGGCCGCACGAATCCGGCCACCGCGTTCAGCACCGTGGACTTCCCGCACCCGCTCGGCCCCAGCAGGGCCGTGAACGACCCCGCCGGGAGGTCCAGATCGGTGCGCTCCAGCACCGCCGTGCCGCCGTACCCGACGGTCAGCCCCTCCAGCCGGACCCGTCGGCTCATGACGCGCTCCAGTGCACGAACCTGCGGCCGACCGCGGCCAGGACGAGGTCGACGGCCACGCCGAGCAGCCCGAGCACGAGCAGCCCCGCGAACATCCGGTCCACGCGCAGGAACTGGCCGTCCACCTGGAGCCGGTACGCGAGCCCGCTGTCCGCGCCGCCCAGTTCCGCCGCCACCAGGGCGAGCAGTGCCACCGAGGCTCCGTAGCGCAGTGCCGCGAGCAGGGCGGGTGCGGCGGAGGGCAGCAGCACCTCGGTGAAGCGCCGGTGCAGCGGTGCCCCGAGCGACCGGGCCGCGCGCAGGTGGGACACCGGCACCCGGGAGACCCCGTCGTGGACGTAGAGCCAGACGGCGAGCAGGACGGCGTACGCGATGAGCAGGCGCTTGGCGGTCTCGCCGATGCCGAACCAGGCGGTCGCCAGCGGCACCAGCGCGATGGCGGGTATCGGGCGCAGGAAGGAGACCACCGGGGTGACGGCGGCGGAGAGCGCCGGCAGGTAGCCGGTGGTGAAGCCGAGCGCGCTGCCGATGACCGCGCCCAGGGCGAAGCCCTGTCCCGCCCGGGCCAGGCTGGCTCCGAGGTCGGCGGCCAGGGTGCCCTCGCGGACGCTGTCGGCCAGGGCGGCCGCGGTCTGGGCGGGCGTCGGCAGCAGCCCGGGGGCCACCGCTCCGGACCGGGCGAGCAGGTACCACAGGGCGAGCACGGCGCCGGCCGCGCCCAGGGCCGGACCGAGCCGGCCGAGGGTCCGGCCGGGCGGGGAGTGGGTGGCGTGCACGGGGGTGGCTCCTCGTTCGTCCTCGTTGATAAGTGAGGTTAATAATTGACCACGCTTATGAAGGGCGTGTTGCAGCCGTGCGAAGCCTGCCGGGGCCACCCGGCCCGCCCGGCGCCATGAGGTACGTTCGCCAGCGTGTCTCGCCCCGAACCCACGCCCGAAGCGATCGAGGTCGGACGGGTGATCCGCGGCTGCCGCAAACAGCGCGGGGTCTCCATGGCCGTGCTCGCCACCCGTTCCGGCCTCTCCCAGCCCTTCCTCAGCCAGCTCGAACGCGGACTCGCCACGCCCAGCCTCAGCTCGATCTACCGGATCGCCGAAGCCCTGGAGGTGGCCCCCGGCACCTTCCTGAGGCCCCCCGCCCGCCCGGGGACGGTCAGCCACGAGAGCGACCCCCAGGTGATCCGCGTGGACGAGGCCGCGGGGCAGGTGGCGCAGGTGCTCATCCCCGGCGGGCGCAGCGGGCTGATGGAGGCCTACGAGCACCACTTCGAGCCCGGCCAGGGTGAGCGCGGCTGGTTCGAGCACCCGGGCGAGGACTTCCTCTACGTCCTGGAGGGCGAGATCCTCCTCGAGGTCGAGGGCGAGGAACCGCTGACCCTGCGGGCCGGCCAGAGCGCCCACCACCACGGCGGCGTTCCGCACCGCTGCCGCCTCGCCGGCCCGTCAGCAGCCCGCACCCTCCTGGTCATCGCCGGCGGCGCCTAGGCCGTCGCTCGCGTTCAGGGTTTGTCCGGGGCGCAGGTGGGCACGCCGTCCAGCCACTCGGGTCCCTGGATGTAGATGTTGGTGACCCAGGCCCGGTAGTCCGGCAGGTAGGACCAGGCGTCGTTGGTGTAGCCGTCGGAGGTGACCTTCTCCGCGTGCTTCTGGCACTCCACGCGGATCGTCGTCGGACCGGGGAAGGCGTACACCCGCGCCCCCTGGGTGGAGGGCCGGTCCTTGGTCCACACCCCGGAGCCCCAGGTGCGGAACACGTGCCCGGTCACCGGTCCGGGGTCGATGCGCACGGCCCCGTAGTAGCCGGCGCCCAGCCGGACGTCACTGACCATCAGCTTGGTGCCGGACTGCCGGGCCTCGGCCATCTTGCCCGCGCCCAGGTAGATCGCGATGTGGTGCAGGTCCTGCGAGGTGCCCCAGACCAGCAGGTCGCCGGGGAGCAGCGGGCCGAGCCCCTGGGCGGCGGTGAAGCGGCCGGCCGCGCGGTGCGTGTAGTACTGGGCGCTCGCCACGCCGTTCAGGATGTCCGACCCGGCAGCCTCGGCGTAGGCGTGGCGGACCAGCCCCGAGCAGTCGAAGCCGAGCCGCTCGGGGTCGTGTTCGCTCGCCGGGTCGGTCGGGTCGACCTGCCCGTAGGTGGGGCCGGGCCGGGGCCCGTGGCCGCCGCCCCACGTGTACCAGACGTCCGCGGCGATCTGCGCGCAGGCGGCGGCGACGGCCCGCTCGGCGGTCGCGGAAGCCCCCGGCGCGCGTACGGAGCATTCCGCGTCGGCGGCGGCCGTCGGGGGAGCCCACAGGAGGAAGACCAGTAACCCGACGACCGTGCCCAGGAGAGAGGATCGGCGAAGCATGCGAGGACCTCGATTCGTGTTGCCGTAGGTGAGAGCAGCCTGGGGGCCGCGGCCCCGCCCGGGGAGGTCCCGGGAGCACCCCGTCCGGACGGGCAACGGGAAACCCCTCCGGGAAACCCCCGCGGACAGGGCGTGTCAGGGCCGCGGGCACGCCGGGCCGGGGGAGAGCCGGCAGATCTCCGCCAGCCGGGCCCCGACGTCCACGCTCCACAGCCGTACGGTGCCGTCGGTGCTGCTGCTCGCCACCGTCCGCCCGTCGGGGGCGAAGGAGACCCCCCACACCGCGCTGGTGTGGCCGGACAGCGCGGCCACCGGACGGCGGCCGGCCACCTCCCACAGCCGCACCGTGCGGTCGTTGCCGCTGCTCGCGAGGGTCCGCCCGTCGGGGGAGAAGGCGATGCCGCGCGCGGAGCCGGTGTGGCCGGTGAGCGCCGCCTCGAAGCGGCGGCGGCGGGTGTCCCAGAGCCGTACGGTCCCGTCGTTGCCGCTGCTGGCCAGGGTCCGGCCGTCCGGGCTGAAGGCCACGCCCCGAACCGCCCCCGTATGGCCGGTGAGCGCGGCCAGCTGCCGCCGCTCGGAGACGTCCCACAGCCGTACGGTCAGATCGTCGCCCGCGCTCGCCAGGGTGCGCCCGTCGGGGCTGAACACCACGTCGTTGGCGAAGTCCGTATGGCCGGCGAGCACGGCGAGCCTGCGGCGCGCGGCCACGTCCCACAGCCGCACCGTGCCGTCCGAGCCGGCCGCGGCCAGGGTCCGGCCGTCCGGTGCGAAGGCCACGGAGAACACGGTGCCGCCCTGGCCGTTGAGGGTGGCGGCCGGCCCGCGCGCCGCGACGTCCCACAACCGGATCGTGCCGTCGGAGCCCGCCGAGGCCAGCGTCCGCCCGTCGGGGGCGAAGGCCACCGAGAACACCGTCTCGGTGTGCCCCGCGAACGCGGCCACCGCCCGGCGCCCCGCCACGTCCCACAGCCGCACGGCGTGATCCGCTTCGGCGGTGGCCAGCAGTCTGCCGTCCGGGCTGTACGCGGCGTGCCAGACCTCGGTGAACGGACGCGAGGTCAGCACCGGGCCGCGCAGGTCCCACAGCACCACGGACTGGTCGAACCCGGCGGTGGCCAGCACGGTCCCGTCCGGGTCCACCGCCACCCCGAGCACGTAGTCGGTGTGTCCGGCGAGCGTCGCCGTCAGCCGCCCGGCCCGCACGTCCCACAGCCGGGTCGTGCCGTCCCCGCCCGCGCTGACGACCGTCGTCCCGTCCGGCGTGTACGCCACGCCGTTGACGTCGTCGCTGTGTCCCGTCAGCGTCGCGGTGGTCCGGCGCCCGGCCACGTCCCACAGCCGTACGGTCCGGTCGACGCCCCCGGTGGCGACGCTCCGGCCGTCCGGGGCGAAGGCCGCCCCCAGCACCTCGTCCGTGTGCCCGGCGAGGACGGCCAGCGGACGGGCGGCCACCGGATCCCAGAGCCGTACGGTCCGGTCGCCTCCGGCCGACACGAGCGTGCGGCCGTCCGCCGCGTACGCCAGGGCGTTGACCCTCCCTGCGTGGCCCTCGAGCGAGGCCACCGCCCGGTGCTCCCCGGCCGTCTCCCACAGCCGGACGGTCCCGTCGGGGGCCGCGACGGCCAGGGTCCGCCCGTCGGGTGCGAAGGCCACGGCCCGGGCCCCGGTGGTGTCCGGCGCCAGGACCGCGGCCGTACGGCGGCCGGTGACGTCCCACAGCAGCGCGGGACCGTCCGTGGAGGTGGCCGCGAGGGTGCGGCCGTCGGGGCTGAAGGCGACGGCCCGTACCCGCCCGGGCAGGGCGAAGGACGCCGTCGTGCGGCGGTCGGACACCCGCCGCAGGGTCACCGTGCCGTCCGAACTGGCCGTCGCCAGCACGCCGTTCCCCGGGGCGAAGGCCACCGCGTTCACGGCGCCGCCGTGCCCGCCGAGCCGGGCGATGAACGGCTGGGACTGGGTGCTCAGCACCGCCCCGCGCGCCTCGGTCGTGGCCGAGGTCCGGTAGGCCTCCGCGGCGAGCCGCATCGAGCTCTCCGGCTGGCCCGCCGCCAGCGAGGCGGACTGCAGGGCCAGCGCCCGCGAGCGGGCCACGCGCTCCTGGCCGAGCGCGCCCGCGCGCTGCTCGTACGCCAGGCCGCCCGCGCCCACGGCGAGCACCAGCAGGACGACCAGGGTGGCCAGCATCCGCTGCCGCAGGCGTACCTGGCGCCGGGCCTGCCGCTCCCGGGCGTCCTCCCCGGCCTGGCTGGCCCGCAGGAAGTCCTCCTCGCGCGGGCCGAGCCTGCTCCTGCCGTCGAGCTCGTCCGCCCACGACCGGGCGTTCTCCAGCCGGGTCCCGCGGTAGAGGGCCGACGGATCGCGGTCCTCGCGCTCCCATTCGGCGGCGGCGTGCGCCAGCTGCTGGTGGATCAGCAGGCCGGCCCGGTCCGCGTGGATCCAGCCGCGCAGCCGCGGCCAGGCGTGCAGCAGGGCCTCGTGGGTGATCTCGACGGTGTCGCTGTCCACGGTGACCAGCCGGGCCCGGACGAAGGTGTCGAGCGCCGCCGCGGCCCGGTCCGGGCCGGGCAGCTGCTCCGTCAGCGCGGTCCGGTCCATCCGGCGGCGGGTCGCCCCCGCTCCGTCGGCGACGTGCACCAGCCGGACCAGGACGCGGCGGACCGTCCGCTGCTCGGCGGGGTACAGACGGGCGAACACGGTCTCGGCGGTCCGCGCGATCGCCCCCTGGATGCCGCCGGTCCGCTCGTACCCGGCGACCGTCAGGGTGGATCCGGTGCGCTGCTGCCAGGTGGCCATCAGGGCGTGGGAGACCAACGGAAGCACACCGGAGGGCGTGTGGCCGGGGCTGTCCTCGCGCAGACCGGCATCGCGCAGCAGCAGCGGGACCAGGCCCGGCTCGAGGGTGACTCCGGCGAGCTCCGCCGGGCGCGTGATCGATTCCCGGAGCTCCGCCAGGGACATCGGGGGCAGGACGAAGAGCCCCGAGGCGAAGGCCGAGGCCAGCTCCGGCAGGTCCAGACAGCTGCCGGTGAAGTCGGCCCGCACGCCGAGCACCACGACGGCGGGGTCGGGCCCGTCGCCCGCGGGCCGGGACGTGGACACGGCCGACAGCACCCGGGCGAAGGCGTGCCGCTCGGCCTCGTCGGAGCAGAGGGTGAACAGCTCCTCGAACTGATCGACGATCAGCACCAGCCGGACCGGCGGGGGCTCGCGGTCCCGGTCCGGGTCGGCGGCCGGGTCCGGGGCGGTGGCCGACAGCCGGCGCAAGGCTTCCAGGAGTGCCAGGGGCCGCTCCCGCAACTCCTGTGCCCCGAGGCCGAGATCGCTGCCCAGCACCTTCGCGGTGCAGTCCAGCAGCTCCTCGAGCGGATGGGCCGTGGGAGTGAACCGCACCACCGGCCAGGCGTCGGCGCCCGGCATCGGGAAGCCGCCGCCGCGCCGGAGCGCGGGGACGAGACCGGCGTTCAGCAGGGAGGACTTGCCCGCGCCGGAGGGGGCGGCCAGCATCAGCGGCCCGTTCCCGATCCGTTCGAAGACCCGCTCGACCAGCTCGGCCGTGGCCCTTTCCCGGCCGAAGTACCACCCGGCGTCCTGCGCCGTGAAGGCCGGCAGGCCCCGGTACGGGCACTCGCCGGCCTCCGTCCCCGCCCCGCCGGACCCCGGATCGGTCCGGTCCGCCTCCCCGGCCATCCGCAGCAGCTCACCGCCCGCGCGCAGTACGTCGTCGCAGCGCCGGGCGACGTCCACGGTCACGCGCTTCGAGCCCGTCTCGATCTTGCTCAGGTAGCCCTTGCTGTAGTGCGTGCGCCGGGCCAGGTCGGCCAGCGACATGCCCCGTTGCAACCGCAGACGTCTCAGCTGCGCGGGAAACGGCAGGGCGGCGGTGTCGTCGGAGTCGTACGGGTGGTCGGTGTTCGGCCGTCGGTCCGGATCCCCCAAAGCATCCCCCATGGCATGCGCGCCCAGACGCCGAGATGGCGGTTCCCAGGCTACAGCGGGGGTCGGACGGACGGCCAAATCCTGGGATTCGTATGACGACAACAGGAACGTCCGGAGCCGGCGGACGGCGGCTCCGGACGCTGTTCCCCCGCAGGCGCTACGGGTTGAGGCGCACCGAGTTGATGGGCGTCAGGTTGGCGTAGACACCGGTCTTGGCGGCGATGGGGCTGCCGCAGCCGGCCCCGTTGGAGCCGGTGCACAGATTTGCGGTCGCACCGCCGTACTGGTTGTTGAGCACCCAGTGGTTCCCGTACTGGTTGCTGAGGTTGTGGGCCCCGTACTTGTAGAAGATGTGGGTCGGCCTGACGGCGGGGTTCTGGTCCTGGGGGTAGATGCAGACGGCCCCGTCCGGGCACCCGGCCCACGCGTCGGCCGGCTTGGCCTCGACCGTACCGCTGAGCGCGAGTACGGCGGCGGCGGCGGTCGCGAGCGCGGCGGCGCCGCGGAACATCTTGCGCATGATTTTCCCCTCGTGGGTCTTGCCTGGTGCGGACGGCTCCAGACTGCGGCCGCCGGGCACCGGGGGTCGACGGGTTTCCCGTTGCCCGTCGCGGCCCGCCGGGGGAAACCCCCGGCGACCGGCCGGTGCGCGCGGGAGGGGGCAACACGCCGATCGGGGCGGCCGCGGAGGCGCGCTCCCGGGCCCGGCCGGCGGCTGCCAAGGCGACGCGCGGGCGGCCACCCGTCCGGACCTCGAAATGAGCCCGTTTGCCAGCGGTAGGTATCCATCCGCTTACCCGGTGTGGCGAGCTGCCCTGATCGCCCATAACTTCGGCAACGTGACGAACCGACAGCTCACGGTCCTCGCATGCATCTCAGTCGTCATGGCCACAGGCCTCGGCGTGGCAGCGCCTTCGGCCGCCGCGGCCCGACGCACGGTGCATCCGGGAGAATCGATCCAGGAAGCGGTGGACGCCGCACGGCCGGGAGACACCATCATCGTGCTCCCCGGCACCTACCACGAGAGCGTGCACATCACGAAGTCCCTGACCCTGCGGGGTTCCGGGGCGACCACCGTGATCACGCCGCCGGCCGCGCCCCTGCCCGCGCGCGCCGAGAACCCCTGCGCACAGACGGGCAACGGCATCTGCGTCATAGGAGCCGCCGAGAAGACCGTCAACCGGGTGAGCATCCGGTCGCTGACACTGACGGGCTTCAAGAAGAGCGGCATCTGGGCCTCGCGCACCGACCGGATGACCGTCGAGGGGGTGACCGCCGAGAGGAACGGCACCTGGGGCATCGCCCAGGAGAGGTCCACCCGGGGTGCGTTCCGCAACAACACCGCCCGCGACAACGCGGAGTCCGGCATCTTCGTCGCCAACACCATCGACCGCGAGGGCGGGGCCACCGACACCCTCGGCGCCGTCGTCCGCAACAACACGCTGACCGGGAACCGGATCGGAGTCACGGTCAGGCGGGTGCGGAACCTCTCCGTCAACGACAACGTCCTCACCGGGAACTGCGGCGGGATCTTCGTCGTGGGCGACGAGGGCGAGCCGGGTGCCGGTGACATGACCATCCGCGGCAACCGGATCCACGAGAACAACAAGTTCTGCCGCGGCAACACCCGCCTCCCCGACATCCAGGGCGTCGGCATCGTCCTGACCGGCGCCGAAGAGACGCTCGTACGTTCGAACTCGATCCGCGGCAACGTGGGCGCCTCACCGCTGTCCGGCGGAATCCTGCTCTTCAAGAGCTTCGTGGGCGCCACGAACACCGACAACGTCATCAAGGACAACGAGGTGCAGGGCAACAAGCCGGCGGACTTGGCCAACCAGGGGACGGGCACCGGCAACAGCTTCGTCGGCAACCGGTGCGAGACCTCCCAACCCGCGGGGATGTGCTGACCGGTGTTCGCCCTCATCAGGAGAATCGAGGCCGTATGACCACGGCAAGTCCCACCCCCGGCACCGCACCGCCACCCACCTCCGCGGACGTGGCCGCCCCCCAGTCGGCGATGCGGCTGCGCGAGCTCGTCTTCGGCGCGGCGATCGCCGCCGCCGTACGGGCAGCCGCCCGCCTCGGCGTCGCCGACGCCCTGGGGGAGTCGCCCGCCACCGCGGACGACCTCGCGGCGGCGGTGAACGCCGCTCCGCAACCGCTGCACCGGCTGCTCCGCGCCCTGTCCTGCTACGGGATCTTCGCGGAGGCCCCCGACGGGACGTTCGTGCACACCGAGATGTCACGGCTGCTGCGCGAGGACGATCCGCACAGCCTGCGCTACATCTCCCTGTGGTGCACGGAGCCCTGGACCTGGCAGGCCTGGCCCCGGCTCGACGAGGCGGTACGGTCCGGCGGCAGCGTGTTCCACGACCTGTACGGCAAGGGGTTCTTCGACTACCTGCACCAGGACGCGCACGAGTCCGCCCACGTGTTCAACCAGGCCATGACCACCTCCAGCACGCAGTCGGCCCTGGACGTCGCGGAACTCCTCGACCTCACCGGCGTCTCGGTGGTCGCGGACATCGGCGGCGGCCAAGGGCACGTACTGGCGAGCCTGCTGGAGAAGCACCCGGCCGTACGCGGGGTCCTGCTCGACCTGCCGGGCGTGGTGGCGAAGGCCGACCGCCGGCTGCGCGACGGCGGACCGCTCGCCGCGCGGACCGACATCATCCCCGGCGACTGCCGCCACTCCATCCCGGTCGCCGCCGACCTGTACATCATCAAGAACATCCTGGAGTGGGACGACGACAGCACCCGCCGGACCCTGCGGAACGTGATCGAGGCGTCCCGCCCCGGCGCCCGGGTCGTCATCATCGAGAACCTGGTGGACGACACCCCGTCCATGAGGTTCACCACCGCCATGGACCTGATGCTGCTGCTCAACGTGGGCGGCGCGAAGCACACCAAGGGCAGCCTGCTCGCCCGTATGACGGACGCCGGTCTGGTGGTCGGCGAGATCCGCCCGGTCAACGCGTACCTGCACGCATTCGAGTGCACCGTCCCGGCCCCCGGCTGACGGCGGCGGGCGGACACCACAGCGCCCCGGGGCCGGCACGCAGCCGGTCCCGGGGCGCTGGGCGCCGCCGGCCGTGTCAAGCGTCGGTCATGAGCGCGCTGTTGACGAGATCCAGGAACTCCCGGGGCGACTTGCACTTGTCCGCGTCGGGCGGCAGGGGCCGGCCGCTGCGGTTCTCCAGCTCCCCGACGATCCCGAGCAGCCCCAGCGAATCGAGCCCCCACTCCTCGAAGTCCGCGTCGGGGCGGGCGGCCATGTCCGCGGGGTCGACGGTCACACCCGCGCCCTTGTGCATCAGAGCGGCCAGCTCATCCATCGTCAGTCGAGTCAGTCCAGTGGTCATGACGGACCTCTCCTCAGGCTTGCGCCGGCGGACGCCGGTCGGTGATCAGACGCATTTCGGAGCGCCACAGGAAACGGGTCAGCTCGTCCTCGGTCGTGGGGACGCCGTCCTTGACGCTGTCGAGCAGCCGGGCCAGCACGGCCGCCTTGTGGCTGCCCTCCACACCCAGCGCCACGGCGGGCCGGGCGTCGAGCGGGCCGCGCAGGTCCAGGAGCCGGACGACGATGTCGTCCCGCTGGAAGACCGTGCTGCCGTGGATGGGGCTCGCGGGGTCGTCCACGGCGGCCTCGTCCTGGCGGGCCAGCAGCCGCGCCAGCGCCGTCCCGCACCCTTCCTTCGCGGGGTAGAAGAGGGCGTGCCGCCCGATGTCCTCGGGCTCGGGCCCGCCCGACGCCACGTGGTGGACGGCGGGGAGCGCGGCGCGGGTGAAGAACAGGCGGGCGGATCCGGGATCGCCGAGGTCCCGGTCCTGTTCCAGGTGCGGGTTGAGGGCTTCCTCCAGCGCCCTGACGCCGGGCTGCTGCGCGACGTGGCGCAGTGCCGCGAGGAGGTCGCCCTCCACCTCGACGGCCCGCACCACGCGGTTGCCGTGCATGAAGAGGGAGGTGCGGCGCAGCCGGGTCTTCTCGTCGACGCGGGCCGGCGGGGAGGCGTACCCGGCCAGCAGTCTCGCGACGGCGGCCTCGCTGCCCGGCTTCACCGTGAACGTGAGCGCGTGGCGTACGACGCCGTCCCCGCGGCGGGGAGCGGAGGCGATCGTTCCGGGTGCCGGGGGATCCGTGCCGGGCCCGGGTGCCTTGCCGGTCTCCCGCAGCACGCTGAACCGCAGCGAGCGGGTATCGCGCACGCAGCCGTGCAGCGGCTGGACCGTCGCGACGTGCTCCTCGCTGTTCAGCCAGGCCAGGAAGGGCGGGGCGCTCTCCCATTCGCTGGTGATGAGCCACTGCGAGGGATTCTCGATGGACTGGCACAGCTCGTCGCGGATGTGTCCGGGAACGGACGACACCTGCCGGCGCATGTGCTCGTAGACCTCGAGGAACTGATTCTGAGCCCCGTCGTACAGGTCCAGCAGCAGTACGACCCGAAGCCTCGCGCCGTCGAAGGCGGACTGGGATATCCGTTCCGACAAGGTCGTCATCGTTCACACTCCTTCGACAGATCGCGGCCGCCACGGGGGCGGCACCACCCGAACCGATCGTTGTCCGGTAGTGCCATCGGCGCGAGAGGGGAGAACCAAGCGGGTGAACGGGCGAGGGAACGCCCCTCGCACAGGGCATGGAAGAGCCATGAAGGAAAACGTTGACCACCGCGTTCCCGTCCTCATCGTGGGCGGCTCGCTGGTGGGCCTGTGCACCTCGCTGTTTCTGGGCCGGCACGGCATCAGGCACATGCTGGTCGAGAAGCATGCGGGCACCTCGATGCATCCACGCGGACGCGGCATCAACGTACGGACCATGGAGCTGTTCCGGGTCGCCGGTGTGGAGGGCCGGATCCGTCAGGCCGCCTCGGTCCTCGCGGGCAACCACGGCATCCTGCAGGGCGGCTCGCTGACCGGCGAGGATCAGGAGTGGCTGTTCCAGGAGATCGACCCCGGGGGCGCGCTCGCCCGCTTCAGCCCGTCGGCATGGTGCCTGTGCAGCCAGAACGACATCGAGCCGGTGCTGATGTCCGAGGCCCCCGCGCTCGGGGCGGACCTGCGGTTCTCCACCGAGCTCCTCTCATTCGACACCGACGACACCGGCGTGACCGCGATCGTCAAGAACCGCGACACCGGGGAGCACAGCACCGTCCGCGCGGACTACCTGGTCGCCGCCGACGGGCCGCGCAGCCCCGTCCGGGAGCAGCTCGGAATCGGCCAGACCGGCCACGGAGACCTGTTCCACAACGTGAGCATCACCTTCCGCTCCCGCGGGCTCGCGGACGTGGTCGGCGACCGGCGCTTCATCGTCTGCTACCTGACGAAGCCGGACGCGGACGGGGCCCTGCTCCCCGTCGACAACCGCGAGCGGTGGGTCTTCCACGCCCCCTGGCACCCCGACCGGGGCGAGACGATGGAGGACTTCACCGACGAGCGCTGCACCGAGCACATCCGCCGGGCCGTCGGCGCGCCCGGTCTGGACGTCGAGATCACCGGCAAGGCGCCGTGGCACGCGGCCGAGCGCGTCGCGGAACGGTACGGCACCGGACGGGTGTTCCTCGCCGGGGACTCGGCCCACGAGATGTCCCCGACCGGGGCGTTCGGCTCGAACACCGGGATCCAGGACGCCCACAACCTCGCCTGGAAGCTCGCCGCCGTGCTGAACGGTGCGGCGGGGCCCCGACTGCTGCAGAGCTACGAGGCCGAGCGGCTGCCGGTCGCCCGGGCGACGAGCGAACGGGCCTCGGCCCGCTCGGCGGAGCACAGCCATCCGGGATACGAGCCCGAGCCCGACACGGCCTCCGCCGCGCCCGGCGGCGGACGGCCGGGCGGGGTGCTCACCGTCGCCATGGGCTACCGCTACACCGTGGGCGCCGTGCTGGGAGCCGATCCGGAGCAGCCCGTCGTACCCGAACGGATGCGGCTGTCGGGCGAGCCGGGCACGCGCGCCCCGCACATGTGGCTCCACGGATCGGGCGGGCGGCAGTCCACGGTGGACCTCTACGAGCGGTCGTTCGTGCTGCTCAGCTCCGAGGGCACGCCCTGGCGGGCGGCGGCCCGGTCCGTCGCCCGTCTGCTCGGCGTGAGCCTGGACGCGTACGCCATCGGGACCAGTCCGGAGGCCGACCTGGCCCCGGAGGAGGGCGCCGACTGGGCCGAGGTCCACGGCACGACGAAGACCGGGGCGGTCCTCGTACGCCCGGACGGCTTCGTGGCCTGGCGCTCGCCGGAGGCCGTGGTCGATCCGGAGTCCGTCCTCCACGAGGTCCTGAGCCTGCTGCTGTACCGGTCCTGACCGGTTTCCCGGGCCCCCGCGGGACGTGGGCCCGGGAAACGGCTGCCGGCCCGCCGTACCCCTGCCTGCGCCCGCCGCGAGGCGGCCCGTCCCCACCACGTGACATGCTCGAAGGATGACGAGCGATTCCACGCTCCCCGGCATAGGCGACGGCGACGGCGCCGAGCTCGCACCCGCACCCGAGGTGCTCGCACTGGCCAAGGTCGTGGCCAAGCTGCGCGTCGAGGTCATGGCCCTGGAGGGGGCCGCCTCGGCCACGGCCGTCGTGGAGCGGGCCACGGGCGTGCTGATGGCCCGTGAGGACGTGTCCGCCGAGGAGGCGTACGGGACGCTGCTCCGGCGCGCCATCCGGCGGGGGCGGACGCTCCTGGAGGAGAGCCGGATCACCCTGGGTCAGGTCCCCTCGCGCACGGTGTCACCTCCGCAGCCCCCAGAGCAGGCCGATCCGCCCCCGCGGGAGGCGCTGTCGGCCTTCGGCTCCGGCCGCTATCCCGCCGCCACCGGCCGGAGCGTCGGACACTGGCCCGTCCTGGCCCGGCTGGCCGACGGCCTGGCCGGGGCACGGAGCCCGGACGAGATCGCCGAGCTGCTGCGCACCGTACTGGGCGGGGCCGCGGGTGTGGACGGCGTGATGATCTACGCGGTGGCGCCCGCCGGAGGCCTCAGGCTGGCCGGGCACGCCGGTGTCGGGGACGGTGTGGCCGAGCAGTGGCGGCACGTACCGCCGCTGAGCGGGGTGGCCGCGCTGGAGGCCATCGGCGGCGGGCGGGCGCTGTGGCTCGAGGACGCCGAGCGGGACGCCATCCGCTGCCACCTGATCGGGGACCCGCCCGAGCGCTGGCCCACGCGGGCCTGGCTCCCGGTACCCGGCGACCGGCCGGCGACCGCAGCCATCGGATTCCTCCGGACCCGGCAGGGCCCCTTCGACGCCGGTACCCGGACCCTGCTGCGCGGCGCCGTCCGGCTGTGCGCGGACTCGCTGCGCTTCATCGGGCGCTCCGACGGCCCCGGCACGCGGGGCGAGACGGAGGTCGTCCAGCGGATCTTCGACGTGCTGTCCGGAACCGCGGTCCTCCTGACCCCCGTGCGTTCGCCGGCGGGGGAGGTGCGGGACTTCCGGATCGACGCGGCGGCGCCGGAATCCGTCGACGTGGCCGGGCGGCGGGGCAAGGAGCTCGTCGGGCGGCACGTCCTGGAGACCTATCCCACCATCGCGGGCACGGCATTGTGGGAGGGGTACCTGGACACGCTGACCACGGGAACTGCCTATGACGGCGAGCCCTTCGTCTACCAGGAGGTCAGCGCCGGAGTCCCCCGGGAGTCCACGTACTCGGTCCGCGCCACGCGTCTGGGCGACCGCCTGGTCGTGTCCTGGATCCGCCACGACTCCCAAGACCGCGAGACGCGCCGGCTGGAGGACATGCAGCGCCTGGCCAACCTCGGCTGGGCCGGCTGGAGCCTGGCGACGAACACCATCACCTGGTCCGAGCAGGTCTACACGGTCTTCGGCCGGGACCCCGCGCTGGGCCCCATGACGCTGGAGGAGCTGCCCCGGCACCTCGTGCCCGAGGACGTTCCGGTGCTGGGCGCCGCCGTCGAGCGGCTGCTGCGCGAGGGGGCCGCGATCGACCAGCCCTTCCGCATCACCACCGCCGACGGGGTCCGGCACCTGCGGTTCGTCGCGGAGGCGCAGACGGACGCGGACGGGGCCCCGGTCGAGGTGCACGGCTTCTTCCAGGACGTCACCGCACAGCGCGAGGCCGAACTGGCCCTGGACGAGAGCGAGCGCGCGGTCCTGATGGAGCGGGGCATGCTCCAGGCCGAACGCGCCCTCGCCGCCCGGCTCCAGAACGCGCTGCTGCCGATCCCCGAACAGTCCCTGGAGCTGGCCGGCCTGCGCATCGACGTCGCCTACCTGCCCTCCGAGAGCGGAGTCAACGTCGGGGGCGACTGGTACAGCGCCATCGGACTCCCCGACGAGCGCGCGCTCTTCGTCGTCGGCGACGTCGCCGGTCACGGCCTCGACGCCGTCGCGACCATGGCCCAGCTGCGGTTCACCATCAAGGGCATGGTCGTCACGGGCTCGGCGCTGCCCGACGTGCTGCACAGGCTCAACACCCTCCTGCTGCACACCGCTTCGGACAAGCACGCGGCCACCGCCACCGTGATCATGGGCATCTACCGCCCCGGGGACCGCCGCCTGACCTGGGTACGGGCCGGGCACCTGCCGCCCCTGCTGATCCGCGGCGGTGCGGCGCGGTTCCTGCCGCTGCCCGAGGGCAGCCTCCTCGGGGCCGCCTTCGAATCCGTCTACGGACAGCACAGCCTCGACCTGGAACCCGGGGACCACCTGGTGCTCTACACCGACGGGCTGGTCGAGGAGCCGGGGGAGGACATCGAGGTGGGGCTCGCCCGGCTCGCCGACACCGCCCGGCGGCTGCTGGAGGAGGGCCGGGGCGAGGCCCTCGCCCGCACCCTGGCCGCACGGCGCCGGGGCCACCGGGACGACATCTGCGTCCTGGACATCCACGTGCCCGGCTAGTCGGGGGCCGTGCCTGTGACCGTGCCGGGGCCGGTGTCGCCGACGAGGCCGGCGACGTGGTCGGTGATCGTGTCGAGGACGTCCTTCGAAGCCGCGTCGTGGCCCAGGACGAGGAGGCTCAGGGTCAGCCCGTCGGTCATGGCCGCCAGATAGCGGGCCAGCGCGTGGACGGGCACCCCCAGGTCGAAGCCCATGCCCGGGCGGAGCTGTTCGATGAGCTCGGTGTAGGTGTCGGCGTACAGCTCGTACTGCCGCCTGGCCAGGTGCTCGAAGCCCGGCTGGCGCAAGGCGTACTGCGTGAGCTCGTACGTGAGCATGTGCTCGCCGGGATGGGCGGCCACGTGGTCCCAGTACGCCTGGAAGCCGGCCCGGACGGTCTCCCGGAGGGTGGCCTTCGGCTGGATCGCCTCCTTCACCACCGCGATGCAGTGGTCGGTGATCGTCGCGATGACCGACTCCAGCAGGGCCTGCTTGGAGTCGAAGCAGTAGTGGAAGACGCTCAGTGACACGCCCGCCTCGGCGGCGATGGACCGGGTCGTCGTCCGCGCGACGCCGTCCCTGGTCATCGCGCGGATCGCGGCCTCGGTCAGCTGCCGGCGCCGCTCGGCCGACGGCATCCGTGCCATGGGGGTTCCCTTCGGTCGTGGGCCCGGGATCCCGAGGACGCCCGGGAACCCCCTCGGTGTCAGCTGCTGTACACGCCCACCTCGTGCAGGGAGTAGCCCCACTGAGTGCCGCGCTGGGTGCCGTGGACCCGTACGTAGCGGGCCGGGGTGCCGGCGAACTGCGCCGTGTCCAGGCCGCCGTCGCCGGTGGTCGTGGACCACACGGACTGCCAGTTCGTGCCGTCGGACGAGACCTCGATGCGGTACGACGTCCCGTACGCGCGCTCCCAGTCGAGGGTGACGCGCTTGACCAGGCTCGGCGCACCGAGGTCGATCCGCAGCCACTGGTCGTCGCTCCAGTCACTGGCCCAGCGGGTGCCCGTACTGCCGTCCACGGCCCGGCCCGGGGCGTAGCTCGTGAACGGGTTCCACTCGGCGGAGGAGGCCGAGGCGGCGGAGCCCGCCGCGAGGTTGACGCCCGCCTTGTGCTTCTCGGAGCCGCCCCAGGTGGTCAGGTACGACTCGGCGCCCTTGAACAGGTCGTCCACCACACCCTGGCCGCCGACGATCCGGATGTCCTCGATCCAGTCGGGGACCAGGCCGTAGTGCGCGGCGCCGTCGGTGTTGAGGTCCCACGTCCGCACGCCGGTGGTCTGCTTGTCGATGACCGAGCCGCCGTCGGTGCTGCGGAAGGGGTAGCGCACCGGGTTGGGGGTGTCGGCGCCGCGGGGGCCGGGCCAGCCGCCGACGCCGTTCATGTCCGTGCCGTAGCCGTAGCCCACGTTGTACTTGTCGCGCAGCGCGTCCGTGCGCTCGGCCTCCGCGCTGAAGCCCTCGGCGCCGCCCATGTACTGGGCGATGAAGCCGCCCAGGCGGTACACCCGCTCGGTCCAGTCCAGGTCCATCCAGCTGTGCGAGGAGATCACGCCCGGGTACGACTCGGACTCCAGGATGTCGAAGGCCTGACCCGCGGCCTTCACGCTCATGTGGTCGATCTCCAGCATCATCTTGCGCTTCATCATGCCGCGCACCGCGTAGTCGCCGAGCTCGGTCAGACCGCGGGTGTTGCACTGCGCGTCCGCCGCGTACGACGGCACCGCCACGCCCGCCGGGAGCTGCTTCTCCGCCGAGGGCGCCGCCGCGAGGCCGATGGGGTTGTCGTGCTGCGGGCCCCGGCACTTCTCGGTCTGCCAGAAGGTGCCCGTCGACAGGAACTGGCCCACGTTGATGGCCGTGCCGAGGGCGCCCTGGTCGAAGCGGACCCCGCACAGGGCGTTGTCGAACTTGTGGCACAGGAACATGCTGCGCACGCCGAGCTGGTGCAGCTCGTCCAGGCCGCGGTCGATGTCCTGCTTGCTGCACTGGGCGATGTCCAGGATCTGCTTGCAGCCGAACGGTTCGGAGGTCTCGACGCCGAGGACCACGGCCAGCTTGCCCTGCTTGATGACCTCGCGGGCCTGTCCGGAGTCGGTGACGATCCGGAACCAGCCCTTGCCCGGGCCGCCGTACATCGTGTCGACGTAGGCCTGCATGTCGTACGTCTTGCGGGCCTCGAGGCGGATCGCGGTCATCTCGTCGCAGCCGCGGTCCTTGAAGAAGTAGACCGAGCAGATCACGCCGTTGGTGACGAGGTCGTTGACGAGGACCCGCTGGCCGCCGCGCCAGGCCCGTTCGACCCAGGCGTAGTAGTTCTGCTGGTGGGTCAGCGAGTCGTGGGCGGGCCAGTCCTTGAAGGTCGGCCAGCCGTTCGGGTCGTGCTTGCCGTCGCCGCCCTTGGTGATGAAGTCGAAGATCGCGAGGGTGCCGTCGGGGTAGTGCTCGGGGCAGTCCTTGAGCGCGTCGGCGATCCCCTGCTCGGAGAACGGCTTGCCGCAGATGAGCCGGCCGCCGAAGCCCTCGTTGGACATCAGGTGGTCGTGCGCGTCGACGAAGCCGCGGACCCGGCCCTGCTCGTCGGTCCCCTTGAACGGCTCCCCGGTGACGTTGATCTCCGAGTCGGGGGCGGGCCGCGCGACCGGGTTCCACCAGCCGGGCTCGGCCGAGGAGGTCCCCGCGGGGCCGAGCACCATGGCCACCAGGGCGAGGAGCAGCGAGAGCACCGCGAGGGGCCGATGCCGGTGGTACGGGTGTCCAGTCATCGTCATCACTCACGTCCTGATTGTCATGGCCCGCACAAAGGGTGTCGTGCGAAACGATCGCTACGGCCGCTCGCAGAGTCAAGAGTCCGGGACACTTGACCTGATGGCTCGTCAGGATGCGGGGTGGGGTGGGGAAGTGAAATTTCGTCTCACCATGCAGGACGATTCATCTCACATTGCGGCCCGTCGGTAGGCTGGCGGCATGAAGGAGCAGCGGATACCGCGCAGTTGGCTGATGCTCGCCCTGGGTACGGGCGGCCAGGCCGCCAGCACCACGGTGCTCTACGGCCTGGCCTACCTGGTCCCCGCGTTCCAGCGGGAACTCGGGCTCTCCCTGGCCGGCGCCGGCCTCCTCGTCTCCTGCCCGCTCATCGGGGTCCTGCTCGGGCTGATCGGCTGGGGGGCGGTCGCCGACCGGTACGGGGAGCGGCTCGCGCTGTCCGCCGGACTGCTGATCGCCGCCGTGGCCACGGCCGCGGCGGCCACCGTGCACGGGACGTGGACGCTGGGAGCGCTGCTGGTCCTGGCCGGCGCCGCCGGCTCCTCCGTCAACTCGGCCTCCGGACGGCTGGTCATCGGCTGGTTCCCGCCCGACCGCCGGGGCATCGCGATGGGGGTCCGGCAGGCCTCCCAGCCGCTGGGCACCGCGGTGGCCGCGGCCGGCCTGCCGCCGCTCGCCCACCACACCGGCCTCGCCGCGGCCTTCGGATTCTGCGCCGCGCTCTGCGGGGCCGCGGGCGTCGCGATCGCCCTGTGCGCCGTCGATCCGCCGCGCCCCCGGCGAGCGGCGGGCGCACCCGCCTCCCCGGCCCCGTACCGGGGCGGCTACCTGTGGCGGCTGCACGGCGCCGCCGCGGCGCTGTGCGTGCCGCAGTTCGTGGTGACCGGATTCGCCCTGCTCTACCTGACCGAGGCGCGCGGCTGGTCCGCCGCCACCGCCGGCGGCGTACTGGCCGCCGCCAACCTGGCCGGCGCAGGGGTACGGCTGCTCGCCGGCTGGTGGTCCGACACCGTGGCGAGCCGGATCCGGCCGATGCGGCTGCTCGCCGCGGCCACCACGGCCGACCTGGTCCTGCTGGCCGCCGGGGCGGCCTGGGACTCCTCGGCCGGTACGGCGGCCCTGCTGCTGGCCTCGGGCCTGACGGTCAGCACCAACGGTCTGCACAACACCGCGGTCGCCGAGTACGCCGGTCCCCACTGGGCGGGCCGCGCCCTCGGGGTGAACGGGATGGGGCAGCACGCCGCCGTGGTCCTCGTCCCGCCGCTGGCCGGTGCGCTGATCGCCGGACAGGGCTATCCCCTGGTGTTCGCCCTGGCGGCCGTCTTCCCGGTGCTGGCGGCCGTACTGCTGCCCGCGCGGGACAAGACCGCGTACTGGCCGGCCCCCGACGGCGGGCGGGTCGCCCCGGAGCCGCCTACCGTCGAGGTATGAGCGGGATCGTCGTCCTGTACGAGGTCGAGCAGGCGGACCTGTCCGTCCGGCGCGTGCACGCAGCGCCCGCCGCCCCGGGAACGACCTCGGTCGCGGGGCCGCGGACCTTCTGCGGGAGGGACACGTTCGCCATGGAAACGGCCCCGTGGACAGCCTCCGCGGACCCCGGTGCCACCTGGTACCCGCCGCAGCACGCGGACCTGATGTGCGCCGCCTGCGACGACGCGGTCCAGTCCTGACGCGGTCCGGTGCCGTGGCGCCCCGCGTTTGCGCGGCCCCGCGCCGCGGGGGAGGGTCGAGGGGAGGCGGCCGCCCCGTAGGAAGGTCCCACCATGCCCATCGCCACCGTTAACCCGACGACCGGCCAGACGCTGCGCACCTTCGACCCGCTCGACGCGGCGGGTATCGAGCGGTGCCTCGCGGACGCCGCCGCGGCGGCGGCCGCGTACCGCCGTACTTCCTTCGCGGAGCGCGGCGAGCTCCTGACCCGTGCGGCCGCGCTCCTCGAGTCGGAGACCGAGGACATCGCGCGGACCATGACCACGGAGATGGGCAAGCCGCTGGCGGCGGCCCGCGCCGAGGCCGCCAAATGCGCTAAGGCCATGCGCTGGTACGCCGCCCGCGCCGAGTCCCTCCTCGCCGACGAGCACCCCGCCGACGCCGATGTGCGCGACGCCGGAGCGGCGGCCGTCCGGGTGGCCTACCGGCCGATCGGGGTGATCCTGGCCGTCATGCCGTGGAACTTCCCCCTGTGGCAGGTCGTACGGTTCGCCGCGCCGGCCCTCATGGCCGGCAACGTGGGCCTGCTCAAGCACGCCTCGAACGTCCCCCAGACGGCGCTCTACCTCGGCGAGCTCTTCCACCGGGCCGGATTCCCCCGCGGCTGCTTCCAGACCCTGCTCATCGGCGCGGCGGCCGTGGAGGACGTGCTCCGCGACCCGAGGGGTGGCCGCGGCCACCCTGACGGGCAGTGAGCCCGCCGGGCGTGCCGTCGCGTCCGTCGCCGGGGACGAGGTCAAGAAGACGGTCCTGGAGCTCGGCGGCAGCGACCCGTTCATCGTGATGCCCTCGGCCGACATCGACCGGGCCGCCCGCACCGCGGTGACCGCCCGCGTGCAGAACAACGGACAGTCCTGCATCGCCGCCAAGCGCTTCATCGTCCACACCGACGTCCACGACGAGTTCGCCGAGCGCTTCACGGCCGGGATGCGGGCGCTCACGGTGGGCGACCCGATGCAGGAGTCCACCGACGTCGGACCGCTGGCCACCGAGGCCGGCCGGGGCGACCTCGAGCAGCTCGTGGACGACGCCGTACGGCACGGAGCGACGGTCCTGTGCGGCGGCCGGCGCCCGCCCCGGTACGCGGACGGCTGGTTCTACGAACCGACGGTGCTGACCGACGTCACCCCCGCCATGCGCATCGACCAGGAGGAGGCCTTCGGGCCCGTCGCCACCCTCTACCGGGTGGGAAGCCTGGAGGAGGCGGTCGAACGGGCCAACGACACCCCCTTCGGGCTGAGTTCGAACCTGTGGACCCGCAGCGAGGAGGACGTCGAGCACGTCGCGCGCGACCTGGAGGCCGGCGGCGTCTTCGTCAACGGCATGACCGCCTCGCACCCCGCCCTGCCCTTCGGCGGCGTCAAGCGGTCCGGGTACGGGCGCGAGCTGTCGGGCCACGGAATCCGGGAGTTCTGCAACATCACCACGGTCTGGCGGGCCGCGGAGGAGGGCTGAGCCGCTCGCCAAGAGGCCGGCTACGCGCCGATGTCCCGGCTGCGGAAGTCCTCCAGCGTCTCGCGCCGTACGAGGACGCGGGCCGCGCCCCCGTGGACCGCGACGACCGCGGGGCGGCCGACGAGGTTGTAGCCCGAGGCCATGGACAGCTGGTAGGCACCGGCGACCGGTACGGCGAGCAGGTCCCCGGGACGGACGTCGCCCGGCAGCTCCACGCCGGCCGCGAGCACGTCGCCGGCCTCGCAGTGCCGGCCGACGACCGTGGCCGTACGGGGTCCGGCGGCCGAGGAGCGGCCGACCAGGCGGGGCGCGTAGCGCACCCCGTACAGGGCGGGGCGCGGGTTGTCGCTCATTCCGCCGTCGACGGCGACGAACACCTTCTGGCCGGTGTGCTTGACGGCGAGCACCCGGTACACGACCACTCCGGCCGGCCCCACGACGGCCCGCCCGGGCTCGATGAGGAGCCGGGGCACGCTCAGCCCCGCCGCGGCGCAGCCCGCGATGAGATCGGCGCGCATCCGCCGGCCGAGCGCGGGGAGGTCGAGGGCGGGTTCGCCGGGCCGGTAGGCGACGCCGTGGCCGCCGCCCATGTCCAGCTCGGGCAGGGCGATGCCGTGCGCGTCGCGGATCCGGGCCATCAGCCCCACCATGCGGCGCAGCGCCACCAGGTAGGGCTTCACGTCGCTGATCTGTGAGCCGATGTGGCAGTGCAGGCCGGTCAGCTCGAGCCGGGGCTGGCCCAGGATGCGGGCGATGGCGTGCTGAGCGCCCCCGTCGGTGAGCGACAGGCCGAACTTCTGGTCGTCCGTACCGGTACGGATCTTGTCGTGGCCGCCGGCCGAGACGCCCGGCACCACCCGCACCATGACCCGCTGGCGGCTCCCGGGCCCGACGGCGGCCGCGATCCGTGCTATCTCCGACGGACTGTCGATGACGATCCGCCCCACGCCGAGCCGCAGCGCCGCCGCCAGGTCGCGGGGCGATTTGGCGTTGCCGTGCAGCACGATGCGCTCGGGCGGGAAACCGGCGGTGACGGCGAGCTCCAGCTCTCCGGCGGAACACACGTCCAGGCCCAGTCCCTCCTCCATGACCCAGCGCACCATCGCCCGGGAGAGGAAGGCCTTCGCCGCGTAGAGGACCTCGGCCTCGGGGAAGGCGTCCCGGTAGGTCCGGCAGCGCCCGCGCACCTCGCCCTCGTCCAGGACGTAGACCGGGGTGCCGAACCGTTCGGCGACCTCGGCGAGGGACACTCCGCCCACCGCCGGCCCGCCGCCCGGGAGCCGTGTCGTGGAGGCCGGCCAGATCGACAGGTCATCGGCGCCGGCCGGGACCTCGGAGAGCAGGGCCGTGGTCATGACGCGCCCTCCCGCCGGGCGGTCCGGGCCGCGCCCGCGGCTGCCCGGGGCGGGGGAGGGGCGACCGGGGCCGGGGTGACCGCAGGAGCGGTGAGCGTCGGATCGACGGTCAGCAGGACTGCTCCGAGCGGTTCGGCCAGCGCGCGGAGCGCGGATGCGGAGAGCCGGATCCAGGGCTGCGCCGCGCCGAGCGTGGCGGCCAGCAGGTCCGGGCCGGTGAAGCCGACGGCGGTGCGGGCTCCCAGGGGGGTGCGGAACAGCCGGACCGCGACGTGCGATCCTCCCGGCCGGGCCGGCACGTACAGGAGCCCGGCCGGGATCCGTTCTTCGGGCTCGGGATCGTCGTCGTACTGGAACAAGCACATGGGGCCCTCCCTGAGGAACCACGAGTGGCGGATGGCGCCCCGGGCGCGGGGAGGCGGTCCGGAGCGCGCACCCGAAGCTATCCCCGCACCCGCCCACGCACGGCCTCCCCATGACGGGACCTTGACGGCGCCCGGCCAAGTCCATACGGATCGCTGACGGCCTCGGCCGTGCCGCTGCCTCAAATACACTGGTCAGGTGACCGAGACCGAGAATCCTTTGCCTCCCTGCCCCGAATGCTCCAGCGCGTACGCGTACGAAATGGGCGTGCTCCTCGTCTGCCCCGAGTGCGGACACGAGTGGTCGCCCGCCTCCGCCGAGACCGGCGGTGCCGCCGAGGAGCGGGTCGTCAAGGACTCGGTCGGCAACGTCCTGGCCGACGGCGACACCGTGACGGTCGTCAAGGGGCTGAAGGTCAAGGGCAGCACGTCCGGGATCAAGGCGGGCACCAAGGTGCGCAACATCCGCCTCGTCGACGGTGTCGACGGCCACGACATCGATTGCAAGATCGAGGGGTTCGGTGCCATGCAGCTGAAGTCCAGCGTGGTCCGGAAGGTCTGACCGTCCGATCGTCAGCGCCGGACGGCCGACCGGCGCAGCAGGTCCTCGGCGGCCCGGGTGGCGGCGCGCCCTTCCCGGCGGTGGCCGTTCTTGACGAGGCGGCGGCCGAGCCACGTCAGGGTCTCGGCGAGGGCGGCGACGTCGTTGCCGGGGTGGATCCGGGTCAGGCCGGCCAGCAGTTCCACCGCTTCCGCGGTGGGGGCGAGCACCTCGTCCTCGCGCCCGGCCCGCGCCAGCCGGAGGGCGAGGTTGGACAGGCCGTGGATCAGCCCGGACAGGTGGTCGCCGTCCGTCCCGCCCGTCCCGTCCCTCCGGTCCGTCTCGGCCGACTCGCTCGCCCGGAGCCGGCGGTACAGGGCCACCACCTCCCGTGCGGCGGCGAGCGAGTCCTCGTGGCGGCCGGCGTCGGCGAGCCGGATGCCGAGGTTGTTCAGCGCCCGGGCCAGCTCCGGCAGGCGGGCGGTGGGGTCCTCCCGCGCGAGGTGCCGGTGGATGCGGACGGACTCCTCGGCCGGTACGAGCGCGTCGTGGTGGCGGCCGAGTGCCGAGAGCCGGCTGCCGAGGCTGTCGAGTGAGTCCGCCAGCACAGGACGCACCTGCCGGGGCGCCGCCTCGACGGTGCGCCGGTACAGGTGCACCGCCTCGTCCGCCGCGGCCAGGGCCTCGGCGCGCCGGCCGCTCCACGCCTCGGCCAGACCCAGGTTGTGCAGCGAGCGCCCCAGCGCGATCGACATGCCGGGCGCGGTGTCGGCGGCCCGGCGCGACAGGGCGACGGCGTCGCGGAGCATTCCGACGGCCAGGTCGAGGCTGCCGGCCGAGGCCAGGCGCAGGCCCTGCTCGTTCAGGTGCCGGATGCGGGCCAGGACGGCCGGGTCGGGGCCGGCGGAGCGGCGCGGGCCGGCCGTGGGCCGCGGCTGCTCGAACCGGCCGTCCTCGCCGAGGGTGATGCCGTGGCGCCGTGCCACGGCCGTCAGGAAGGCGAGGAAGTGCGGACTGGTACGGCCGAGCCGGCGGTAGAGGCCCGCGGCCTCCTCGCGGTACGGCCCCGTCTCGCCGCCGCGGCCGAGCGCCGACAGTTCGCGGGTGAGTGTGGTCAGGGCCACCCAGTGGTCGGCCAGGTCTTTGGCGGGCGGGGAGCCGGTCCGCGCGCGGTACCGGCCGATCGCGTCGCGCAGGACGTCGGCCGCTTCCGCGTGGTGGCCCATCTCGCCCAGCTTGACGCCCAGTTCGACCAGGGACGAGGCGAGTTCGGCACCGGCCGTCCCGCCCGGCTGCCGCGCGGCCAGGCCGCGGCGCACCTCGACGCCCTCGCGCATCCGGTCGAGTGCCTCGTGGTGCTGCCCCAGCTCGGCCAGCTGGTTGCCGAGGTTGGTCAACGCGGAGGCGAGATCGGGCAGGTGCCTGCCCGGATCCCGGCGGGCGAGGTCGCGGTACAGGCCCGTGGCCTCCGCGGCGAGGGTCCGGGCCTCGGTGCGGCGGCCCAGCAGGCCCGTGATCAGGGCGCGTTGGCCGAGGATCATGGCCAGGCTCGGCAGCCAGCGGCGCCGGTCCCCGTCGGCAAGGCGCCGGGTCACCGCGACGGCCTCGCCCAGGATCTCGGCCAACTCCTCGTGCTGCGCGGGCCGTTCCATCAGCAGGGCGCCGAGCCGGTACAGGCAGAGGGCGAAGCCGGACAGGTACTGGGCGGGATCGGCGCGTGCCAGTGAGCGGTACTCGTCGACGTGCCGCCGCGCGTCGCTCAGCTCCCACTCGGTCCCCGGCGCACCCTGATCGGTCATCCGGCCCTGCCCCCTCGCCGCATTGGACACCACGGACACCCCCGCTCCACCACGTCCCCGCGCCGCGGGACGGTTCCCTCCGCGTGCGCATCCGCGTGAGCGGGCGACCGCGAAGAGGCAGACTTGGTACGGGAGACGCCCCGGATGCCCCGGATGCCCGAGGAGTGAGCGTGCCTGTTCCGATCATCATCGACTGCGATCCCGGCCACGACGACGCCCTGGCGATCATGCTGGCCGCGGGCGATCCGGCGGTCGACCTGCTCGCGATCACCACGGTCGCCGGCAACCAGACACTCGCCAAGACCACCCTGAACGCGCGCCGCGTCTGCACGGTCGCGGGCATCACCGACGTGCCCATCGCGGCCGGCTGCGACCGTCCGCTGGTCCAGCCGCTGGGGGTGGCGGGAGACGTCCACGGGGAATCGGGCCTGGACGGGCCCCGGTTCGCCGAACCCACCGTCGACGTGGTCCCCGGGCACGCCGTGGAACTCATCCACCGGATCCTGACCACGCACCCGGAGCCCGTCACCCTCGTGCCGACGGCGCCCCTGACCAACATCGCCCTGCTGCTGACCCGGTACCCCGAGGCCGCCGCGCACATCCGCGAGATCGTCCTCATGGGCGGTTCCACCGAGCGCGGCAACCGTACTCCGGCCGCCGAGTTCAACATCCAGGCCGATCCGGAGGCCGCCGACATCGTCTTCCGCAGCGGTGTGCCGATCACCATGTGCGGCCTCAACGTGACCCACCAGGCGCTCGCCACCCCCGAGGTGCTGGCCCGCTTCGAGGGGCTCGGCACCGAGCTCGGCCGTACCTGCGCCGGGCTGCTGTCGTTCTTCGGCTCCACCTACCGCCGCCTGTGGGGCTTCGAGAGCCCGCCGGTGCACGATCCCGTCGCCGTCGCCCGCGTCATCGAGCCCGGACTCGTGCACTGCGTACCGGCGGGCGTGGTCGTGGAGCTGCGCGGCCAGTACACGCGGGGCGCCACGGTCGTCGACCTGCACCGCACCCTGGACCTGCCGGTCAACGCGCAGGTCGCGCTGACCCTGGAGACGGGGCTGTTCTGGGACCGGCTGGTCGACGCCGTGGCCGCGCTGGGCTCCCGTACGGGAATCAGCCGGTGAAGCCGGCCCGTGGTGGTCTCCCCGGTGTCGCTGACGGTGCCGGCGTACATGCCGGTCGAGGCGTGGGACGTGCCTCCGCGCCGGCGGTGCCTGCGGTGAGGCTCGAGAGCATGCGCAGCGCCGCGTCGGAGGGCGAGGACTCGGGGGCGCTGTAGAGCAGCATCCGGTGGTTGGTGCCGTCGGTGAGGTGCAGGTTCTCGAAGTCGAGGGTCAGCGGGCCCACGGCGGGGTGGTGCAGGTTCTTCGTCCCCACGGTGCAGTCCCGCACCGGATGCTTGGACCACAGCGCCGCGAAGTCGGGGCTCTGGAGCATCAGGGACCCGATGAGCTCGGCCAGCGCCCGGTCCCCGGGATTGCGTCCGGCGACCAGGCGCAGCGCCGCCAGGGCGACCCGGGCCTCGCCCTTCCAGTCCGTGTACAGCTCCCGGGTGTGCGGGTCGAGGAACAGCATCCGCGTCAGGTTGGGGCGTACCGACGGGTCGTCGGGGCTCGCGACGTCGAGGTGCCCGGCGAGCAGGGCATGGGCCAGCGGGTTCCAGGCGAGCACGTTGTTGCGGCCGTCCAGAACGACGGCGGGCACCTGCGGCATCGCGCCGATCAGCCGGCGCGTGGTGTCACGCGCGTACTCGGGACGGGGCGGTGCGGACCGCTTGGCGCGCGGCGGGCGGGCCAGGTCGAGCAGATGCGCGTGCTCGTCCGGGGTCAGCCGCAGGGCGCGGGCCAGGGCGTCGAGGACGCTGTCCGAGGCGTTCGTGCTCTGCCCCTGCTCCAGGTGCGTGTAGTACGTGATGCTCACGCCGGCCAACAGGGCGAGCTCCTCGCGCCGCAGCCCGGGCACGCGCCGCCGGGTGCCGTGGGAGGGCAGCCCGACGTCCTCGGGCTGGAGCTGGGCCCGGCGGGTGCGGAGGAATTCGCCCAGGGCGGTGGCTGTGTCCATGCGTTCCAGTGTGCCGGGGGAGGGCGCCGGACGCTGCCCGTGAAGGTGGCCCTGGCAGTGCCAGCTTGCCCGGCGCCAGCACAACCAGGGGGCTGGGTAACCGCTTCCGACCGGTCCAGAGTCGGTCCCGCAACACCTTGTTGCGGTGATCGAGAGGATGTGTCGCGATGTCGGTGGTCGAGAGCGCGCGTGCCGATGCGGATACGGGGGTGGGGGAGGGGCCGGTCCGTCTGGACGGGCGCCTCAAGGTGGTCCTGGCGGTGCTGCTGGTGGCGCAGTTCATGCTGGCGGTTGATTTCTCGATTCTGAACGTGGCGTTGCCGGTGATCGGTGACGGGCTCGGTTTCCCGCTGTCGAACCTGCAGTGGATCGCGACCTCGTTCGCACTGTGCGCGGCGGGTTTCACGCTGCTGTTCGGGCGGGTCGCGGACCTGTTCGGGCGGCGCCGGCTGTTCCTTGCCGGCCTGGCCGTCCTCGGCCTGTCCTCGCTGGCCGGAGGGCTCGCGACCAGCCCCGACATGCTGATCGCGGCCCGGGTGTTCCAGGGCCTGGCGACCGCGGCGGTGACCCCGGCCGGCCTGTCCCTGCTGACCACCTCGTTCCCGGAAGGCCCCCTGCGCCAGAAGGCGCTGGGCCTCAACGGGGCCCTGATGTCGGCGGGGTTCACCACCGGAGCCGTCCTGGGCGGTGTCCTGACCGACCTGCTCTCCTGGCGGTGGGCCTTCTTCATCAACGTCCCCGTCGCCCTCGCCGTCCTGCTCATCGCCCCCACCGTCATCAAGGAGCCGCGTCCCACCACCCGCCCCAAGCTCGACCTGCCCGGCGCGACCGCCGTCACCCTCGGTCTCCTCGCGCTGATCCACGGGCTGACGCAGGCGGGCGAGCACGGCTGGGGATCGGGTCCCGCCCTGGGCTGGCTCGGCGCCGGTGTGGTCCTGCTGATCGCCTTCTACGCCATCGAATCGAAGACCGCCGAGCCCCTCGTACCCGTCAGCGTGCTGAAGAGGAAGACGGTGGCGTGGGGGAATGCGGCGGGTCTGATCGCGTTCCTGACGGAGACCGGCCTGGTGTTCCTGATGACGCTCTACCTGCAGGAAGTGCTGGACTTCTCGCCGCTGGCGGCGGGACTGTCGTTCGGTGTCCTCGGAATCGGCACGGTGATCGGCGGGTCGATCGCGCCGCGGGTCATCGCGGCGACGAACACCCGCACCACCCTCGTGGCGGGCGGTCTGCTCCAGGCGGTCGCGACCGTGGCCTTGGTCGGGCTGGGCGAGACCTCGGGGAGCATGTGGCTCCTGCTCATCGCCACGTTCGCCGGCGGTGTCGGCAACATGCTGGTGATCGTCGGGTTCATGGTCACGGCCACCACCGGACTTCCCGACCACGAGCAGGGCCTGGCGACCGGCCTCGCCACCATGACCCAGCAGATCGGCATCACGATGGGCACGCCGATCATGTCGGCGATCGCCGCGGTGAACACCGGCATCCGCGCGGGGATCACCACCGCGGTCGTCGTGAACACCGCGATCGTCGTCCTCGGGACCCTGACCACCGCCCTCTTCCTCCGCACCAAGGCCGTCCACCGCGGCAGCCGGGGCGTCTCCGCCTCGTGACAGCCCTGCCACGGCGGACCGGCAGGGCTCGTACGAACTGCCGGCCGAGGTTTCGACCTCCCCCGCTTGATGGGCCAAACGGGGGACGGGTTAGCATATGAGCGCCGCCTAGCTCGAAAGATAAACCTGTGACTGTCAATGATGACTCGTTCACCAACTGGAAGAACCGCGAGGAGATCGCGGAGTCGATGATCCCGATCATCGGGAAGCTGCACCGGGAGCGGGACGTCACCGTCCTGCTTCACAGCCGCTCCTTGGTGAACAAATCGGTGGTGAGCATCCTCAAGACCCACCGCTTCGCCCGGCAGATCGACGGCGAGGAACTGTCGGTCACCGAGACGATGCCGTTCCTCCAGGCCCTCGCCGCCCTCGATCTCGGTCCCTCCCAGATCGACATCGGCATGCTGGCCGCCACGTACAAGACCGACGACCGCGGTCTCTCGGTCGCCGATTTCACCGCCGAAGCGGTCATCGGGGCCACGGGTGAGAACAAGCTCGAGCGCGGCGAGGGCCGCGACGTCGTCCTCTACGGCTTCGGCCGCATCGGCCGCCTCGTCGCCCGCCTGCTGATCGAGAAGGCCGGGTCCGGCAACGGCCTGCGGCTGCGCGCCATCGTCGTCCGCCAGGGCGGCGACCAGGACATCGTCAAGCGCGCCTCGCTGCTGCGCCGCGACTCCATCCACGGCCAGTTCCAGGGCACGATCACCGTGGACGAGGCGAACAGCACGATCATCGCCAACGGCAACGCGATCCGGGTGATCTACGCGAACGACCCGTCCGAGGTCGACTACACGGCGTACGGCATCCAGGACGCCATCCTCATCGACAACACGGGCAAGTGGCGCGACCGCGAGGGCCTCTCCAAGCACCTGCGCCCCGGCATCGACAAGGTCGTCCTGACGGCCCCGGGCAAGGGCGACGTCCCGAACATCGTCCACGGCGTCAACCACGACACGATCAAGCCCGACGAGCAGATCCTGTCCTGCGCCTCCTGTACCACGAACGCGATCGTCCCGCCGCTGAAGGCCATGGACGACGAGTACGGCGTGCTGCGCGGCCACGTGGAGACCGTCCACTCGTTCACGAACGACCAGAACCTGCTGGACAACTACCACAAGGCCGACCGCCGCGGCCGTTCCGCGCCGCTCAACATGGTCATCACCGAGACCGGTGCGGCCTCCGCCGTCGCCAAGGCGCTGCCCGACCTCAAGGCGCCGATCACCGGCAGCTCGATCCGCGTTCCCGTCCCGGACGTCTCGATCGCCATCCTGAGCCTGCGCCTGGGCCGCGAGACCACCCGCGAGGAGGTCCTCGACTACCTCCGCGACGTCTCGCTGCACTCGCCGCTGAAGCGCCAGATCGACTTCACCACCGCGCCCGACGCCGTCTCCATGGACTTCGTCGGCTCGCGCCACGCCTCGATCGTCGACGCGGGAGCCACCAAGGTCGACGGCGACAACGCCATCCTCTACCTCTGGTACGACAACGAGTTCGGCTACTCCTGCCAGGTCATCCGCGTCGTCCAGCACGTCTCCGGGGTGGAGTACCCGACCTTCCCGGTCCCGGTGGCCTGACCCTTCCGGTCCGACACACGGCCGCACCCCGCCCCGGACGTCCGGGGCGGGGTGCGGCCGTATGCGCGCCGGGCGGCGGCGGGGGTCAGAACTCGAGGACCACCCATGCGGGGTCGTGGTCCGATCCGTCGCCGGCGTGCCGCGTGCGCCGGTCGATGTGGGAGCTCTTGAGCCGCGACGTGAGGCTGCGGCTGAGCCAGATCTGATCGAAGAGCTCGTACTCCGCGGGCCGGTGCGACTCCTTGAACCGGTGCGTCCAGGACCCCGACGCAGGCGGAGGCGGATCGTCGGGCTTGGGCGGGCGGGTCTCCACGGGGTGCGCGAGGGCCTCCTCGAGCGCCACCTGCGGGGTCGGTGCGGCCAGCGCGGCGAGCGTGGGCGCCTCCGGGGTGTCGTTCATGTCGCCCAGCAGGACGAACCGTCCGTCGGGGCGGGTGCGGGCGGCGAGGATCCGGGCGATGGCCTCCGCCTGCAGGGTCCGGAGGTGGTCGTTGTCGATCTTGCCTTGGACCGGGTCCTGCCTGTGGTCGACGAACTGGCTCTTGAGGTGGTTGTTGAAGACCGTCAGCAGATGCCGGTCCGGGTCGCGCGGATCCAGGATTTCCACTTCCAGCAGGTCCCGGCTGAACACCCGCTCGCCGGGCAGCTCGGGATGGGGAGTGTGCTGCCACGAGGTGACGGCGCCCATCGGGAACTTGGAGAGCACGGCGAGGTCGATCAGCCGGGGATCGTTGCCTTCGATCAACGACAGGAACGGGTAGGCCTTGCGCAGGCGCCGGGCGACGAAGAAGCGCAGCGTGTCGATGTCCTCGACCTCCTGGACGGCCAGGACGTCCAGGTCCATCCCGATGATCCGCCGGGCGAGCATCTCCTGCTCTTCGGGGGTGATCCCCTTGACGAGCCGCCCCTTGTACGTGCGGATCCGGAACTCCTTGGGGTCCTTGAACTCGTAGCTGGAGGTCAGCCGGCCGTCGTCCCTGCCGTCGTCCCTGCCGTCCTCTCCGGTCGGCAGGATCTCCTGTATCTCGGCTCTGAAGTTGAACCGCGAGAACAGGTTGTTGAGGTTGAACGTTCCCACTGTGACGTCCATGACCGTGCCCTCTCTCAGGGTGCGTTCGCACACGACCGAGCCGAGCAGGCGCCTTCCACGCTACGTCACCCGGACGGACCCGGCTCGCCGAAGCGCGCCGCCGGGCCCCCGGCCGCCGTGGCCGGATGCGGACCTTGACATGGACCTGCTGGGGCAAGATACGTGCCAGCAGCGATGATCATGGGCGGGGTGGTGTTGTCGGTGGCGTTCGTGTCGATACGGCGATTACGGGCACTGCGCAGGACGTCGGGGGTGGGGTCGGGGCTGCAGCGCGCCCAGTCCTTCATGATCCTCACCACCCTGCTCTACCGGGCGAGCCATCTGACGGTCGGCGTCCTCGCCGTGGCCCAGCGCCGGCACGACCTTCCCCTGCAGTACGCCGGGATCGCCGTGGCCCTGGCGCTGAGCGCGCTGAGCTACGGAGCGGCCCTGCGGCGCGGCTGGTTCGACCGGCGGCACGTCTGGGCGGACGTCCTGGTCACGGGGTGCGTGCTGCCGTTCGTCCTCATCACGTGGGGCGGGGTCCGGGAGCCCGCACTGCTCGGCTGGGCGATGCTGCTCGGCGGATCGGCGAGCGCCGTCGCGGCCATCGCCCTCGAACGGTTCCACGTCCTCGCCGTTGTCGCGCTCCTCGTGGTCAGCCACCTCATCGGCTACCGGATGGTGGGCGCGAGCCCCGCGGTCCTCGGCGGCCACGTCAACTCGCTGCTGTCGTCGGCGGTGATGACCTGGGTCATGTGGTGGTACCTGCGCCGCCAGGGACGCCTCCTCGACGACGCCAACGCCCGTGCGCTGGCCGCCGAGGCGCACAAGGCGCGCTACGCCGAGCGCCTGGAACACCACCGCGCGCTTCACGACACCGTGCTGGCCACGCTGACCACCCTCGCGGCCGGCGGGATCGACGCCAACGCGCCCCAGGTGCGGGCCCGTTGCGCCCGGGAGGCCGCGTACTTGCGGCGGCTGATCCAGCAGACCGCCGACGAGGTCCACCACCGGGAGATCGGCGAGGCCCTGGAGGAGGCGGTGGGCTCCGTGGAGAGCCTGCAGCTGCGGGTCACCGCCCAGTACCACGACCTGCCGAAGGTGCCGCCGGAGGTCGCCGCCGCGTTCGCCGACGCCGCGCGCGAGGCCCTGAACAACGTACGGCGGCACGCGGGCACCGGACACGCCTACCTGACCGCCACCGGGGACACCGACGGGCGTGGGGGAGCCGTCGTCACCGTGGTCGACCGGGGGCCCGGGTTCGACCCCGAGCGGCACGTGCCCGGCCTCGGGCTGCGCGGTTCGGTCCGCGACCGGATGGCCGAGGTGGGCGGCCTGGCGACCGTGGACACCGCCCCCGGCGAGGGAGTACGGGTGGAGCTGAGATGGCCCAGGTGACCACGGTCGCGGTGGTCGACGACGACCGGATGCTCCTCGACGGCATGCGGGCCTGGCTGGGCGGAGTCCCGGAGCTGCGGGTGGTGGCGACCGCGGCCACGGTGGCGGAGCTGCTCGGCGCACCGGCCGCACAGCCCCCGCAGGGGCCGGGCCTGTCGGGGTACGCGGCGCCCGACGTCGTCCTCCTCGACCTCGTGCTGCGCGACGGCTCCGCCCCCGCCGACAACATCCGGCGCCTGCTGCGGTCCGGCAGCCGCGTGCTGGTGATCAGCACCGTCCCGGACCGCTCCCGGATCATCGAAGCGCTCCGGGCCGGCGCCGACGGCTACCTGACCAAGGACAACGACCTGCCGACCCTGGTCGCCGCAGTCCGGGACATCGCCGCCGGCCGCAGCGCCCACTCCGCGGAACTCGCCTTCGCCTGCGCGCACGACACCGGCCCCGCCCGTCCCCGGCTCTCGCCCCGGGAGCGGCAGGTCCTGCTGGACTACGCGTCCGGGATGACCCTGAAGTCCGCCGCCCGGCGCGCGGGCATCACGGTCCACACGGCCAAGGACTACCTGGACCGGGTCAAGGCCAAGTACCAGCAGGCCGGCCGCCCCACCTACACCAAGCTCGACCTGGCCCGGCGGGTGCGCGAGGACAGCCTCGACGGGGGCTGACCAGCCCCGCGCAAGCCCCCCAAACGGACGGCTACAGGCGGCGGCCCCCCCTTCGTATCGTCGGCCCCGGCGACGACCTCGCCGCCGCTCGCTCCGCCAGGCGACGCACTTCCGCTTCCCCGCGCACCAGGAGAGGCAGATGACACAGCTGTACGAACGCACCACCACGGGCATCGACGGCAGGCACCTCGCGCGAGGGGAACTCGTCGGCAGGCAGGCCGAGATGGAGCAGGTCCGGGCCGCTCTGGCCGCCGCCCGGTCAGGGCGGGGCGGAGCGGTCTTCGTCACCGGCGAGCCCGGCATAGGCAAGACCCGGCTCGCCGCCGAAGCCGTCGCCGCGGCGGCCTCGGCGGACATGGTCACGGCGCAGGGGCGGGCCGGCACGATGGGCTCGGTCGTCCCGTACCGGCCCCTGGTCGAAGCGCTGCTCCTGCTCGCTCGCGCCGGCCTGCTGCCCGACCCGGACGAGCTCGGCCGCTACGGTCCGGTCCTCGGCCACCTGCTGAGCGGCACGCGGGCCCCCCGGGCCGACGCCGTGTCACCCCTCATGGTCGCCGAGACGGTCCTGCGCCTGATCGCCGTCGCCGGACGGCAGCGGGGCTGCCTGCTCGTCCTCGACGACCTGCACGATGCCGACGCGGGGACCCTCGCCGTCATCGAGTACCTCCTGGACCACATCGGCCACCAGCCGGCCGTGCTCCTGCTCGTCGTGGGGCGCGAACCCTGCGCGGCGGCCGAACTGGCCGAGCGCGCCCGCCAGCGCGGGGCCGCGACCGTACTCGGACTGCGCCCCCTCAGCCGCCCCGACGTGCACCTCCTCCTCGCGGCCGAGCTGGGCACCGCCCCGGCCGAGGTCGGCCCCGAGCTCGTGCAGCGGGCGGTGACCTGCGGCGGCGGGATCCCGTTCGTGGTCAAGGAGCTGGTCCGCGACCTCGCCGGCCGCGCTCCCGGCGACGACCGGAGGCCGTCCGTGCCCGCCGCCGTCGTGGACAGCGTCAGACGCAGGGCCGGGAGACTCGGTCCGCTCGGCACGGAACTGCTGGGCATGGCGGCCCTGTTCGGCGACCGCTTCCCGCTGCCGGTGCTCCAGCACGCCACCGGCTGCGACCCCGCGCAGCTGTCCGCGATCCTGCGCGCCGGGGTCGCCGCGTGCCTGATCGTGCCCGACGCGTCGAGCACGCAGTGGTACGCGTTCCGCTACCGGCTGGCCGCCGAGGCCCTGCTCGACGACCTCGGACCGGGCGAGCGCGCGGGGTACGCGCGGCGGGCGGCGCACGCCCTGGCCGACCTGCACCCCGGTCTGCCCGGGCCGTGGTGCGCGCAGGCCGCGGAGCTGCACGGGCACGCCGGCGATACCGGGGAGGCCATCCGCCTGTACTGCGAGGCGGCGGGGCGGGCGACGACCGAGGGCGCGGTGGACGGGGCGGTGGACCGGGCGGTGGAGCTGCTGATCCGGGCGCACCGTCTCGTCGACGCCGGCACCGCACCCGAACTGCGCGCCACGGTACTGGAGCACCTGCTGGACGCCGTCGCCTGCGCGGCCCGCTTCGACCAGCTGCCCGCGCTGGCCGCCGGCCTGGAAGCGCTGGGTGGCGACCACGCCGTACCCGCCGGGCGCCGGGCCGGCCTGCACGCACGACTGGCCCGTATCGCCACCCTGAGGGGCCGGTCCGAGGAAGCCCTCCGGCACCTGGACGTCGCCCGCTGGCTGCTCGGGGACCGCCCGGCCCCGGCCCACGCCGCCCTCGTGGACCTCGCCGCGGCCCACGTGGAGCTGTGCCGGTTCGCACCCGACCGGCTGTCCACCGCAGCCGGGTTCGCCCGCCGGGCGGCGGACGCGGCCCGGCAGGCCCACCTGCCCGCGGTGGCCTGCGAGGCCCTGCTGGTGCTCGGGCAGCTCGCCGCGGAACGGGACGAGCCCACCGCGCTGGCCCACCTCGCGCAGGCCTGCGCCCTCGCCCACGAGCACCGGCTCCCCGTACTGCGGGTCTCCGCCGAGGTGCACCTGGCACGGATCGCGGCCCGGCGCGACGGCAGGCCCGCCCGGGTCGAACAGGCCCGGCAGGAGGCCCTGCGCATCGGCGTACTGCCGCTGGCGCACGAGACCGGCTTCGTCCTCGCCCTGGACCGCATCCAGCGCTGCGAGTTCCAGGCCGCCCGCGACCGGATCCGCACGGGCACGGCCGACGCGGCCCGGCTGGGACTGGGGCAGGCCCTGTCCCTGCTGCGGCTGGCCGACGCCGTGCGCTGGGCCCACCAGGGCCGGCGCGCCGAGATGCAGGAGGCACTGGAGGCACTGGCCCCGCTCGTCGACGACGCGCCGGGCGTGCGGTCGATGGCGTACGGGCTGGCGCGGGCGTTCTGTTCGCTGCTCGAGGAGCGGCACGGCGCCGCCGAGCAGGAGTTCGCGCAGGCGCTCGCCTACGACGCGGAGAATCCGGCGACCGGCGAGTTCGGCAGACACGGCGTCATCCTGCTGCTCGGCGTACTGGCCGGGCGCATGGGCCCGCGCCACTACGCCGACATCGCGGAGGCGAGCGTCAGCGGTACCCGCTGGAACCGCCCGTTCGTCGGGCTGGCGCACGCCGTGCTGCTGGGCCGCGAGGGCCGCTGCGGCGAGGCCGCGGCCGCCGCGCGAGCGGCGCTGGAGGCGGCCGAGCCCTACCCCGTGGCCCGCCACCTGTGTGTCCGGCTGGTCGCCCGGTCGGCGTACGCGGACGGCTGGGGCTCCCCGGCCGACTGGTTGCGCGACGCGGAGGAGTACTTCCACGGCGCCGGCCTCCAGGCGGTCGCCGGCGCCTGCCGGGCGCTGCTCCGGGGGATGGGCGCGCCCGTCCGGCAGCGGCGGACCGGGACCGAACAGGTGCCGCCGTTCCTGCGCCGGTGCGGCATCACCGTCCGGGAGTTCGAGGTGGCCCGGCTGCTCGCCGAGCGGATCGGCAACAAGGACATCGCCGGCCTGCTGCACATCTCCCCGCGCACCGTCGAGAAGCACGTGGCGAGCCTCCTGCAGAAGACCGGCCACCCCAACCGGTCGGCGTTCGCCTCCGCCGCCCGCGAGCTGGTCACCGGCGCCGCTGCCACGGTGCCCGTCTAGAGGTTCCGGGACAGCGCACCGGCCGGGGCCAAGGTCGCCACGCGGTCGAAGCGGCCGTCGAGGTCCTCGTCCCCGTGGTGCACGACGAGGAGGGCGCGGCCCGCGGTCCGCTCGCGCAGGGTCCGCAGCACCAGGTCCCTGCCCTCCCCGTCGAGGTTCGAGAACGGCTCGTCGGCGAGGTAGGCGTCCGCGTCCTCGCACAGGAGCGCGGCGACCCCGACCCGCTGCCGCTGGCCGGACGACAGCTCCGAGGGCAGCTGGTCGGCCAGGCCGTCCAGGCCCATCGCCGTGCGCAGCCGCTCGTCGGCGACCAGTTCGCGTACCGGCAGCGGGGGCAGGTTCACCGGGGCGGTCAGGCTCGCCACCCGGGGCGGCAGGGTGACCGTACCGGCGTCGGGGGCGAGGGTCCCGGAGATGATGTGCAGGAGCGTGCTCTTCCCGCAGCCGTTGGGGCCGCGCAGCAGTACGTGCTCCGCTGCGCCCAGCGTGAACTCCTCGATCGAGACGTGGGCGCCGTCGCCGCTGCCGTCGCCGTACCCCACCCGGGCCCCGCGGACCAGGACCAGGGCTCCTTCCTCGTGGTACGGCGCCTCCCCGGAATCGCGAAGGGCCTGGATCCGCTTGAGCACGGCGGTGCTCCGGCGGGCCTGCGGGATCATGTTGACCAGGTCGAAGATCCCGGTGACCGCCCGCCACAGCGAGTTCACGAAGGCGAGGAAGCTGCCGAACGACATCCTGCCCGAGAAGACGAAGAACGCTCCGATGACCATCGACGCGGTGTCCGACAGGTTCATGACGAGGTCGCTGAGGGTCTTCTGCTTCAGCGACAGCCGGTAGTTGACGAACCTGATGCCCAGGAACCCGCGCAGCGCGTCCTGGTTCGCCGCGCGGGTGCCGGGCAGCAGCGACGGCAGACCGCGGAGTGCGTGGAAGGCCTCCAGGGTCCGGGTCAGCCTGTTGATGTACCGCGCCTCCGCCTCGCGTTCGGGCTCGGTGTTGTCCTCGATGCGCTTGGCCAGCCGGTTGCTCACGAGCACCAGCGGCGGCACGATCACCAGCAGGATGAGGCTGGCCTGCCAGGACAGGTACAGCAGCACGCCGAGGAAGACGAGCGAGGCGACGGCCTGCCGCGCGATGCGGATGCAGACGTCGACGGCCGGCAGCACGCCCTCGGAGACGTCGTTGTGGATGCGGCTGACGTACGAGGCGTTGCCCGCCGCCGATATCCTCCGGCTGTCCTGGCCGAGCGTGCGGCCCAGCAGCTCCGTCTCCAGCACCAGCGTGAACGCGTTCTCGCACCGCTTGCGCCACGAGGAGATCCCGTAGCCCGCGAGGTTGAGGGTCAGGCCGAGCACCAGGTAACCGCAGCCGAGGACGAGGAACCTGCGGAAGTCCGCGGCCAGGATCGCCTGGTCGAACAGGGCCTTGAGCAGGAGCGGGTGCAGCAGGGCCTCGAGCCCGCCCATGGTCGCCTCGGCGGCCGCGATCACGACGAACCGGGCCCGGTGACCGCTGAGGGTGAGCCACAACTGGTTCACCGCGCGGCCTCGTCCAGCAGGAAGTCGGCCGTGCCACCGCCGTTCACGCGGTGGAGCACCCGCAGCACGCCCGCCGAGCCCGTCAGGTAGTCGCAGGAGCAGCGCAGCAGCCCCTCTCCGGGGACGCCCAGCGGGGTCACCCCGTCCCGGCGCGGCACCGCGAAGCGCTCGGCGGGCTCGAACAGGAACACTTTCCGGACGAAATCGAGCTGCCGCAACGCGGTGTCGCGGTACGTACGGTCACCGGTGAACTCGGCGGCGTCCAGCAGCGCGTCGGCGACACCGCTCATGCCGAAGGCGTACCCCGGCAGCACCGAGTGCCGGGCGTCCAGCCCGCGCAGGACGGTCCGTGCGGAGTCCAGGTCCCCGTAGCGCAGCAGCACCTGTGCCACGCCCGCGGAGCCCACCTCGACGTACGGCTCCATGGTCCCTTCGTGCTCGAACATGATCGGGCTGTTGTCGGCGGCGTCGGGGTCCAGGGGCTTGGCATGGGCCATCTCCCAGGCGAGCGCGTCCTGTCCGAGCCGCAAGTAGCGTTCCTCCCCGGTGACCTGGTGCATCCGCAACAGGAACAGCGCCACACCGGCCTGACCGAAGCCCAGGCCGGTCAACGGCCCCTTGGACGAGAACTCGTTCAGCCAGTAGGCGTGCCGGCCGTCGCGCTGCGCCGCGGCGCACAGGACGCGCGCGCACTCCTGCGCGGCCGCGAGATCGCGCGGGTCGTGCCCGCGCAGGAAGAAGCGCAGGTTCGTCATGCCCAGCCCGGCGAGGCCGTAGTAGAAGGTGTGGTCGCCGGTTTCCGGAGCGCGCCGGTTGGCCTGGGCGAGCAGCTCCCTGGCCTGGGTCCGCAGCCCGAGCGAGTCGGCCGCCCAGGCGATGCCGGCCAGCCCGCTCATGAGTCCGTCCGGGTACTCCGCCACGTCGATGCCGGCCAGTTCGTCGCTCAGCCAGCCGCGCCATTCGGGGCGGACCGGGATGCCGGAGGCGTTCAGCGACCACAGGACGCCGCTGGCCCCGAAGCCCAGGCTCAGCGGGTTGGTGACGTGTGCGAACGGGTCCACGGGGAAGAGCGTCGCCCGGTCGGGGTCGGCGACGGCCTCGACGAACGCGGCCACCCCGGCCTCGGCCTCCGCGAGCCCCAGCCGCTCCTCGACGACCGGCCGCGGCGGCGCGGCCTTGACCTGGGCGATCAGGTCCGCCTCGGATTCCAGGGCCTCGAGCACTTCGGTGAGCGTGATCCGCGCCTGGGCCAGGTCGGTGAGCAGCTCGTGGATCCGCGCCGGCCAGCCCAGGGAGTCGGTGAAGATCCGGTACGTGTCCAGGACGTCCTCGCGTACGTACGAGAGCGCCGCGATCGGGAAGATGAAGTAGGCCATGGTGTTCGCCAGGCCGTACAGGTCGCCCTCGGGCCCGGACGCCTCGAAGCGGCTGCGGGAGAGGCTGAACCCCGGGGTGAACAGCTCGACCGGCTTCTCCAGCGACGCGTCGCCGCTCCCGTCCGCTGCCCCGCCCTCGGCCAGCCGGCACGCCTCCAGATCGACGATGGTCACCTCGTGGGTGTCGGTGTCGATGAGCAGGTTCGCGGGGGTGAAGTCGCCGAGGATCACCTGGCGCTCGTGGGCGGACCGGATCGCGCGGGTCAGTCCGCGGAAGACGGCGATGAAGATCTGCAGGAACTCCCGCGACCGGTCGATGTCGAACTCGGGCCGTGCGAGCGGGTTGCGTACGAGCAGCACCGAGCGGACGTCGGAGCCGTCGACGAACTCCTCGGCTATGTAGTGGTGTTCCCAGTGCCGGAACGTGGCGACCGGCTTCGGATACGAGCCGGCGTCGGCCAGCCGGTTCAGGAACATCCACTCGCGGGCGAGGATGTCCACGGCGTCGTGGTCCTGGCGCGGGTTGATGTTGGTGTGCGGGCGGGCCTCCTTGAGGACCACCTTCCGGTCGCCGTCGGCCGTGTCCTCGGCCGTGTACACCCCGCCGCTGTTGGAGAACTGGATGGCCCCGGTCACCCGGAAGCGGCCGCCGAGCAGGCCGTCCCCCTCGTCCTCGTCGGCGGGCTTCCAGTCGGTGAACGGCCACGGCACCCACCACGGCTGGGCGTACCCGGGCTGCCGGTCGTCGGGGACGGGCCCGTCCGGTCCGAGGATGTGCGGCACCCGCCGCCCGAGGACGTCGACGGCGTGCGTGTCGAGGAACTGGCCGTAGCGGAAGTAGAGCGCCTTGCTGTCCCGGTACCGCAGGTCCGACAGTACGTAGGCGCCCTCGACGCCCTCCAGGACGCGGGCCAGGTCGGCCAGGCAGGTCCTGAACTCCTCGTCGTCGCGCGGGTAGACGGTGACGAGCTTGCCGCCGCTGCCCCGGGACATGGCCTTGGAGTTGAGCATCTCGAAGATGTTGAGGTCGAGAGCGATCTTGAAGTCGATCTCGTGCGCCGTCAGATGGGCGATCACCGAGGCGGCGACCTCACGCACGGTGCCCTGGGCCGCCGAGACGTGGATCTTCCAGCCCTGCGCCGGCAGGTCCGGGTTGTGCCGATGGCTCCACCAGATGCCGCTGCGCACGAACCGCGCCCGCACCTGCTCGTCGAGCCCGGCGAGGAAGTGGTCCGCCCTCGGCTCGTAGGAGACGTCGAGCGGGTCGAAGAACAGCGTGTCGTCCCAAGCGAAGAGGAATCGGTAGACCCATCGTTCGTTGCGCATGTCCGCCTCTGTGATCGTCCGAGGGCCGCCGCCGGCAGCGGCCGGTGGGAAACGCAAACGGCGATCCGTACGGGGACACAGCGCGTCCCGGCACGGATCGCCGTCGGGGTTACACCGGCTTGGTGGAACAGCAGGTGCTGCTGCTGCTCGTCAGGCTGATGACGGCAGCGCTGTTGTTCGTCGCCACGGGCTGCAGGTTCTGGAGCTTGAGTACGCTCATCGAGGTCACCTCCTCGGAGGTCGGGTCGGGTGGTTTCAGTAGCCGTACCGGCCGATCGGCATGTCCGAGTCAACGCCACCCGCCCCACGCGCACATGGGAGCTGCCCACCCATCATTCCCGCCCGCCGCCCCCAGGAACGGGCCGCCCGGACGGGGCCCAAATGGTGGTGGGCCGCACGGAGGCGGCCCACCAGGGAGGTACGGGTACGGAAAAACGTCCGGGCCGGCCCCCAGGGGCCGGCCCGGACGCCGGGATCAGACCAGGTCGAACCGGTCGAGGTTCATGACCTTGTCCCACGCGGCGACGAAGTCCTTCACGAACTTCTCCTTCGCGTCGTTGCTCGCGTAGACCTCCGCGAGCGCGCGCAGCTCCGAGTTCGAGCCGAAGACGAGGTCGGCCCGCGTACCGGTCCACTTGACCGCGCCGGAGGCGTCACGGCCCTCGAACTCGTCCTGCGCCGAGGACGTCGACTTCCACGTCGTGCCCATGTCGAGCAGGTTGACGAAGAAGTCGTTCGACAGCGTGCCCGGCTTGTCCGTGAAGACGCCGTGCTTCGACCCGGCGTGGTTGGCGCCCAGGACGCGCAGACCGCCGACGAGCACGGTCATCTCGGGCGCGCTGACCGTCAGCAGGTTCGCCTTGTCGGTCAGCAGGAACTCGGCCGGCAGGCGGTTGCCCTTGCCGACGTAGTTGCGGAAGCCGTCGGCGGCCGGCTCGAGCGCGGCGAAGGACTCGACGTCCGTCTGCTCCTGCGAGGCGTCGACGCGGCCCGGCGTGAACGGCACCTCGACCTCGACGCCGCCGTCCTTGGCGGCCCTCTCGACGGCCGCGGAGCCCGCGAGCACGATCAGGTCGGCCAGCGAAACCTGCTTGCCGCCCGCGGCGTTGAAGGCGGCCTGGATGCCCTCGAGGGTTCGCAGCACCTGCGCGAGGTCGTCCGGGTTGTTGACCTCCCAGGTGCGCTGCGGCTCCAGGCGGATGCGGGCACCGTTGGCGCCGCCGCGCTTGTCGCTGCCGCGGAAGGAGGAGGCCGCGGCCCAGGCCGCGGAGACCAGCTGCGCGGTGGTGAGGTCCGAGCCGAGGATCTGCTCCTTGAGGGAGGCGATGTCCGCGGCGTCGACGAGCTCGCCCTCGCGCGCCGGCAGCGGGTCCTGCCACAGCAGCGTCTCGGCGGGGACCTCCGGGCCGAGGTAGCGCACGATCGGGCCCATGTCGCGGTGCGTCAGCTTGTACCAGGCGCGGGCGAAGGCGTCCGCGAACTGGTCGGGGTTCTCGTAGAAGCGCCGCGAGATCTGCTCGTAGACCGGGTCGAAGCGCAGCGACAGGTCGGTGGTGAGCATCATCGGGAGGTGCTTCTTCGACGCGTCGTGGGCGTCGGGGATGATCGCCTCGGCGTCCTTCGCCACCCACTGGTTGGCGCCGGCCGGGCTCTGGGTGAGCTCGTACTCGTACTCGAAGAGGTTCTTGAAGAAGCCCTGGCCCCACTGGGTGGGGGTGCTGGTCCAGGTGACCTCGAGACCGCTGGTGATCGTGTCGGCGCCCTTGCCGGTGCCGTACGTGTTCGCCCAGCCGAAGCCCTGGGCCTCGAGCGGGGCGGCCTCGGGGTCGGCGCCGACGTTGTCGGCCGGGCCCGCGCCGTGGGTCTTGCCGAAGGTGTGGCCGCCGGCGATGAGGGCGACGGTCTCCTCGTCGTTCATCGCCATCCGGCGGAACGTCTCGCGTATGTCGCGGGCCGCGGCGATCGGGTCCGGGTTGCCGCCCGGGCCCTCCGGGTTGACGTAGATCAGGCCCATCTGGACCGCGCCGAGCGGGTTCTCCAGCTCGCGGTCGCCGGTGTAGCGCTCGTCGCCGAGCCAGGTGGTCTCGGGGCCCCAGTACACGTCCTCGTCGGCTTCCCAGACGTCGGCGCGGCCGCCGGCGAAGCCGAAGGTCTTGAAGCCCATCGTCTCCAGGGCGACGTTGCCGGTGAGGATCATGAGGTCGGCCCAGGAGATGGACTGGCCGTACTTCTGCTTGACCGGCCACAGCAGACGGCGGGCCTTGTCCAGGTTGCCGTTGTCCGGCCAGGAGTTGAGGGGGGCGAAGCGCTGCTGGCCGGCGCCGGCGCCGCCGCGGCCGTCGCTGATGCGGTACGTGCCCGCGCTGTGCCAGGCCATGCGGATCATGAGCGGGCCGTAGTTGCCGAAGTCAGCCGGCCACCAGTCCTGCGAGGTGGTGAGCACCTCGGCGATGTCCCGCTTCACCGCCGCGAGGTCGAGGGCCTCGAACGCGGCCGCGTAGTCGAACTCCTCGCCCAGGGGATTGGCCACGGCGGGGTTCTTGGCGAGGATCTTCAGGTTGAGCCGCTCCGGCCACCACTGGCGGTTTCCGCCGCCCTGGGTCGGGTGCGGGGCGCGCCCGTGCGCGACGGGGCAGCCGCCTCCGTCCTCCGTTTTGGCGTCTACGACGATTGCATCGTGGTTCTCAGACATGGGAATCCTTCCGGACCAGGCGGATCGCGGTCTCGACGCCGAGGTGGTCACGTCCTGGACGGTCTCGAATGACTCCTGCCGCTTTGGGGTCATTCATCCTCTTGGCTATCAACAGAACCGATCCTACGATGGACAGAATCCAAGTCAAGACGGACACCAAGCCAATATCTCATCGGAGAGCCGATATGAGCGGTCTGCTGGAACGGCTGCGAGGGCGCGGCTGGCGGATGACGTCCCAGCGGCGCGTGGTCGCGGAGGTCCTCGACGGCGAGCACGTGCACCTCACGGCGGACGAGGTGCACGCCCGTGCGGCGGAGCGGCTGCCCGAGATCTCCCGGGCAACCGTCTACAACGCGCTGGGCGAGCTGGTCTCCCTCGGCGAGGTCGTGGAGGTCTCCACCGTCGGTCGAGCGAAGCGCTACGACCCGAACGCGCACCACCCGCACCAGCACCTGGTGTGCTCCGGCTGCGGCCTCATCCGCGACGTCCACCCGACCGCCAGCCCGCTGGCCGTCCTCCCGGCGGAGGAGCGGTTCGGCTTCACCGTGTCCGTGGTCGAGGTCACCTACCGGGGGCTGTGCCCGTCCTGCGCGTAGCCCCGCCCACCGCCGGTACGGCGACCGGCAGCTCCCGGACGGCGTGGAACCTGAACGTGGTGGTCCACCGGATCTCCTCCGCCGGGCACGCGAGCCGGAGGGACGGCAGGCGGCGCAGGAGCGTGCCGAGGGCGAGGGAGACCTGCATGCGGGCCAGCGGGGCCCCGAGGCAGTAGTGGAGCCCGTGGCCGAGCGAGAGGTGGGCCTTGTCCTCCCGGTCGAGGTCGAACCGGTCGGGCTCCGGGTAGCGGGCCGGGTCGCGGTGGGCGGCGGCCAGGGAGAACAGCACGGTGTCGCCCGCGGGGACCCGTACGCCGCCGATGTCGACGGGCTCGGTCGGGAACCGCCGGATCGCGGTGTGGTTGGGGTGGGAGTGGCGCAAGAGCTCCTCCACGGCCTGCGGCAGCAGCTCCGGACGCGCCCTCAGGGCCGCCAGCTCCCGGGGGTGCGTGAGAAGGGTGAGCAGGCCGTTGCCCAGGAGGTGCTGGACGTTCTCGCTCCCCGCCATGAGGAGGAGGAAGGCCAGCGAGACGAGTTCGTTCTCGGTGAGCCGGTCCTCGTCGTCCCGGGCCGCGATCAGGTCCGACAGCATGTCGTCACCGGGGTCGGCGCGCCGCCGGGCCACCAGATCCAGCAGGAAGCCGTGGATGGCCTCGATCGCGGAGCCGAGATCCTCGCGCGACGCCGGTGCGAGCATGGCGGCCACCCAGCCGGAGAACGCCGCCCGGTCGGCCTCGGGCACGGCGAGCAGCTCCCCGATGACCGTGAGGGGCAGGGGCCTGGCGAGCTCCGCGACCACGTCGGCCCGGCCCTCGGCCTCCATGCGCTCCACGAGCCGGTCGACCCCCGCGTCCACCGCCGCCTGGACGGAGCCGCGCAGGACCTCGACATGGCGGGGCGTGAATCCCTGGGACACCAGGCGGCGCAGCCGCAGGTGGTCGTCCGCGTCGATGTTCAGCAGGTTCGCGTCGAGCGCCGGGGGCAGGGCGAAGCCTTTGAACCCCGTCCCGGAGTGCCTCTTGTCGACGGACAGCCGGGGGTCGGCGAGGCCCTGGCGGACATCGGCCTCCCGGGTCACCAGCCATACCGGCGAGCCGTCCGGCAGCGCCACGCGGTGGACGGATCCCTTCTCGCGCAGCTGCGCGTACATGGCGTGCGGGTCGGCCGGGAAGTCGCTTCCGAAGGGCTGGGGAAGGGCCGTCGGGGCGGTGTTCAGGGTCATGCGGGTTCCTTGCGTGGTGTGCCGGGGGCTTCGGTCCGGCCGGCGTAGCGGTCGGCGATGGGCGAGGACATGGCACGGGCCAGTCTCCGCTGGAAGGCGAGCTCGGCCGCGAGGTCGCCGGGGGCCGCGGCCATGGGCGTCTGCGGCTGCCGCGGGGGCGGCAGGTCGCGGCGCTTCGCGTCGATCGCGTTCCGGAGCTGGGCCGCCTCGACCACGGCCGCCAGCTCCTCGCCGCGCAGGCCGGCCCGCTCGGCGTCCTGCCGGGCCAGCTCGGCCACGTCCGCGTCCATCCAGGTGCGCAGGGCCCACTGGGCGTCGCGGATCTCGATGACCATGCGGTACAGGCGCGTGCGCAGGTCCAGGGCCCGGGTGAACGGCAGGACGGGTTCCGGTACGTGCTCGGTGAGACTGCGGTGCAGGGGGCCGAGCGCGCGGTGGGCGATCCGGTGTCCCAGCCGGTCGCGCAGGGAGGTGAGGTGCGGGCCCCAGTCCGGCAGGATCCAGCCGATCGTCTGGACGATCACGGCAATGGCGACGCCGATCTGTGCGACGGGCTCCCAGGCGCGTCCGTCGTGGCCGAGCTGGGCCGCGACGACATCGGCGGTCCGGGCCCCCGTGTAGACGAGCGCGAAGGGCAGGGTGAGGGCGACCATGCGCAGGCCGCGGCGCAGCCACGGGGACGGCGCGATCCTGGCGTACCGCCGCCCCATCACCCCGACCTGGACCTGGTTCGCCGTGAAGGCGGCGAGGTAGACGACGAGGTAGGCGGGGGTGAACTGGGCCCGCGCGACGGCGAAGTCGTGCGGCGCCTCGCCGTGGGCCGTCGCGGCGAAGAACAGCACGGACATGGTGACCAGCACCAGCCCCAGGGCCACCACGCGGGGAACCGCCTTGCGGCGGGCCGTTTCCGGTCCGTGGCTGAAGTGCAGCAGCACGAGCTGCTGGCAGACGGTCATGACGACCACGCAGCTCTGGGTCAGCAGGCCGGAGAAGTTCTCGATCCCGGCGAGCTCGCTGACCCGCACCCAGACGGACGGGGTGGACACGGTGAAGATGACGAAGAGCAGCAGGAAGTTGGCGACGAGGGCGACCTGGGGGACCGAGCGGTCCGTCCTGAGCACCCGGGCCTTGTAGAGGAGCGCCGCGAGGGCCACGGCCGAACAGAGCGGGTAGAGGAGGGTGTTCAAGCCGAGTCCCGTGCCATGGGCGATTCCAGGGAGCTCAACCGCTCGGCGATGTCCCGGGCCTCCGGCGGCACGGTCCAGGTCGGGTGGACGTTCCACGTGCTGATGAGCCCGCCGATCAGCGAGCCCACCAGCTCGGCCTCCAGCTCGGCCTCCGAGTCGCCGTGCTCCCGGCCCATGACGCGTCGTACGAGCGCCGGGTCGAGCGAAGGCATCAGGAGCCGCGACGCGTCCCGGGTCATGACGGGCGAGGCGTCGTGATCGCACACGACGTGGCCGAGCTCGTGGAGGATCACCTGTTGCTGGTGGACGGGTACCAGGCGCTCCTCGGCGAAGATGTAGTCCCGGGTCGCGGTCGAGACCCACAGCCCGTGCGGCCCGGTGGACGGAAGGGCCAGGGTGACGATGTGCACCTGCCGTCCGCGCAGGGTCCCGACGTAGTCGCACAGTTCGCCGATGGTCAGCTTCTCCCCGGGCGGCAGACGCAGGCCGCGCACCTTCGCCCGGCACCTCTCGGCCAGTGGGTTGGCGGCCGGGCCGCCGAGTTTCGATCGCCAGCGCACGACGATCACAGCACGTCGACGCTGAGTGCCGCACCGCTGAGCATCCTGGTCCCCCCGAGTGATCGTCAGGAGTTCTACCCCAACACAGTTGTCCCGGTGGGTACAGGCGGGTTTGCGCCAGTACGGTCCTGTCAAGGGGGGCTTCGCGTCAGTCCTCGGCGGGACTCCCGGGTTCCGGCGGGTTCTCCGCCAGGCCCTCCAACTCGCGGACGCGCTCGATCAGCTCGTTGATGGAACGCAGGCTCCGCTCCGACAGCCCGGCGGTCCGGAGCGCGACCCGCTGGACCTGGGCGTCCCGCATGGCCGCCAGGAGGGCCAGCTCGGAGTTGACGGTGTCGGTCACCTCGTCGTCGAAGAAGTAGGCGGGCGGCACACCGAAGAACTTCGCCAGCCCCTCGATGTGCCGCAGCGTCGGATTGTCGCGCTGTCCCTTGCGCAGCAGCCAGATGTAGCTGCCCGAGATGGGGACGCCGGATGCCGTGATCGCACGTGCGACCTCCTCGCCCGTGTAAGGCCCGCGGCCGGCCGGGGCCGTGCTGCTGAACAGGTGGTTCAGCTTGTCGGCCAGGCTGTTGGCCGGCTTGTCGTCGGGGTTGGTCATGCGCCGTGCCTCCATCTTCGAAGGCGCATTTTACCTTCGTACGTGACGGTTCAGCCTGCCGCCTGTCCTCCGGTCACGAGCCGCAGCAGTCCTGGTGCGTGGTCGGTGAGATAGAAGTGGCCTCCCGGGAACACGTGGCGCGCGTACGCACCGGTGGTGACCGAGGCCCAGGCGTCGATCCGGCCGAGGTCCACCTGGGGATCGCGGTCCCCGGTCAGGGCGAGGACCTCGGCGCGCAGGGGCGCGGCGCCCGGGTCGGGCCGGTACGTGTCGATCAGGAGGTAGTCGTTGCGGACGATGCCCAGCACCATCTCCCGCAGGTCCGGATCGTCCAGAACCGCCGAGCGGGTGCCGCCCAGTCGCGTCATGGAGGCCATGAGCTGCTCGTCGTCGCGGGCTCCCGGGACTCCGTGGGCGGCCGGCTCGGCAACGGCCCGCAGCTCCCGGCCGGACACGCACAGCCGTGTGACGGGCGAGGAGCCCCGGGCCTCGAGCAGCCGCAGGGTCTCGTAGGCGACCGCCGCTCCCATGCTGTGTCCGAAGAACACCGTCTCGCGAGCGTCTCCGGATCCGTCGGCCAGGGCCTCCGCCACGCCCTGTGCCAGCTGCCCCATCGAGGGGACCAGCGGCTCGGCCAGCCGGTTCTCCCGGCCCGGGTACTGGACGGACTGCAGCGCGAAGCCGGGGCCCAGGTGCTGCGCCCAGTGGCGGAAGAAGCTCGCGCTGCCGCCGGCGTGCGGGAAGGTGATCACGCGGGTCTCCGCGTCCGGGTCGGGCCCGTAGGCCACCAGCCAGGGGGACTTCTTGCTCATGGTGGTTCCGTGCCAATCTGGCTATCCGAGAACGGCTTCGCCGAGGTGGGTGAGGCGGTGGACGACGAGGTTGCTCTTCCGCTCGGTCGCCACCAGCCCGGACCGCCGGAGCACGCTGACGTGCTTGCTCGCGGACGGCTTCGAGATGTGCAGGCGGCGGGAGATGTCGCCGGTGGAGCTGGGCACGCGGACGCTTTCGAGGACGCTCGCCCTGGTGTGCCCGAGCAGCTCGCGCAGGGCCGCGGCGCCGTCCTCCTCGGCCTGCCACAGCGAGGAGGCGGACTCGGTGTCCAGCGGGACGTTGTACACCAGGGTGGTCAGCCCCTGCCGTCCGCTCTCCGGGTCCAGGACGAGCGGACGGCTGGCGAACAGGGAGGGGGCGAGGACGATCCCGTCCCCGGTGAGCCGGATCTCCCGTGCGCTCTGCCCGTTGTCCACCCGTAAGTAGGGGGCGTCCCAGTCGATCGTCGGGTGCAGCCGGTTGAGCGCGCTTTCCACCCCGCCCGCGAGGGCCGTGCGCCCGAAGAGCTCCCGCTCCGTCTCCAGATGGCTGCGGATGCGCCCCCAGAACGGTTCGATGGCCGTGGCGTGGAAGTATCCCCCGGCGGGGGAGGGGCCGGCCGCGGCGCGGGCCGCGGGCGGCGGCGCGGACGCCGCGATGGCGGAGATGCGGCGCAGTCTCCGCTTCACCTTCCGACGCCACTCGCTGAACTCGTCCTGGAGCGGCTCCGCGTATCTGAGCTCCGCGAGGCGCGATTCGAACTCCGCCCCCAGCGTGCCGATGAAGCGAATTCGCGACAGGTCCTCGACGGTCAGTCGGAGGGTAACCAACGCATTTCTCCTGATGTCAAAGCCATGCACGCGGTTGCCCGCGCGCCCCCATACCTTGCGCATCCACATGAGTTGAAGACTGTCGACGAGCCTACAGTGATCAACCGGCCTCGGGGCAGGGTGCTTTCGAGCCATCGGGGGCTGACATCCCGGATTCCTGGTCAGTCGGGTCGGCGACTCCTGACGTACGTGCTCACCGCGTTGACTGCGGCACCGTACCCGCCCCGTCGCCCACCTCCGCCACGGCCGGCGCCTCCGGAGGGCGGCGCATGACCGGGCTCAGTACGGCCGACAGGGCGATGATGCCCAGCAGGGCCGAGCAAGCCAGCAGCGTGACCGGCCGTCCACACAAGTCGAAGGCGGCGCCGCCGGCGAGCGGCGCGATCGCGGCGCCGCCCGCACTGCAGATGTTCGCCACGCTCATCACCCGGCCGCGATGGGTGTCCGGAGTGAGCAGCAGCTGGTACGTCGTGAAGTAGGCGCTGGCGGTCGGCGCGGTGAAGGCGGTGACGCCCAGCAGGATCCCCGGCGTGTAGCTGCCCGGCAGCAGCGCGATCCCCGCGGTCAGTACGGCGAAGAGCCACAGGACGAGGTAGATGGGGCGGGACCCGGTCAGGACCCGCTGCAGCCGGGGCGCCGCCAGCGCGCCCAGCAGCCCGCCGACCCCCAGGAGCGCGGCCATCACGCCGACCAGGCCCGAGCTCATCCCGCTCGTCTTCGCCGACGCGATCACGACGAAGTAGACCGCTCCGTAGAAGAAGTTGGTGACCGTGGCGTAGAGCAGGCCCAGCCGCAGGAAGGGCTGCCCGGAGATCCAGCGGATGCCGTCCACCAGGTCCCGGGCGGACCACTTCCGGGCGCCCTGCGGGGCCCCCTCCCGTCCGGCGGGCGGCTGCGGCTTGATGAAGAGCAGCAGGACGAAGCTGATCGCGTGGGCGACGGCGCCGAAGGCGAACGGCAGGGCGTTCCGCATCGCCTGCAGGAAGCCGCCCGCCGAGGTGCCGACCAGCTGGCCGGCGTACGTGCGCGCCGAGTTCATCGCGACGGCTCCGGACAGCTCCTCCCGGGGGACCAGGGCCGGCACCATCGCCGCGCCCGCGGCGAGCAGCACCGCGGTGGCCGCACCGCTCACCAGCGCCAGCAGCACCAGGACCGGCAGCGAGGCCACCTCCACCCACAAGGACAGCGCCGCGGCGCCGAACACCGCCACCAGCACCCCCTCGCACCAGAGCATCACCGACCGCCGGTCGTACCGGTCGGCCACGGCGCCCGCCGGCAGGCCGGCGAGCAGCATGGCGACGGCGTCGACGAACGCGATGACACCCGCCTGCGAGGGGGACCCGGTGATCGTCAGCACCAGCAGGGGCAGCGCGATCAGGGAGGTGCTGTAGGCGAACTCGCTGACCGCCTGGCTCGCCCACAGCAGAGTGAAGTCCTTCCTGGCCATGTCAGCCCAGCACGCGGGAGCGGGACCGGGTGTGCACGTACGTGCGCCGCAGGTCGCGGACCACGCTGGTGCGCTTGAGCCACCGGTCCTCGCCGTCGTACCGGGGCACGAACACGTCCCGGCCGTGGACCACCCGGTAGTTGTCCAGGAAGACCGCCTCCCCCGGGCTGAGCACGACCCGCTCGGCGGACGCGTTCAGCAGCTCGGCGCACTCCTCCATGGCCTTCCCGGCCTCCGTGTCGCCGGGCAGCGCGCTGGTGAAGTCCGCGTCGATCCGCAGGTACGGGGCATCGGCGGGGCCGAACAGCACGGACGCCACCTCGTGTTCGCGCTCCTCCCGGGCGACCGGCCGGCCGCCGGAGTACCGGGGCGCCACCGCATGGGAGTCGTCCGGGTAGAAGCGGAAGCGCTCCTGCGCCAGCACCTCCCGCAGCTGCTCCGGCAGGGAACGGGAGTCGAGCCCCGCCACGGTCGTGCCCACCCGGTCCGGGTTGCGCAGGCACATCAGGGCCACGTAGTCCCCCCGGCAGGCGTGGAACACGTCCTCGGTGTGCAGGGTGAGCTGGGTTTCGCTGCTCGCGCTGGTCAGCGAGGACTCCTGGCCCCTGGCCGGGCAGACGTCGTGCACCAGCCGGCCGTTCTGCTGGTTCGCCCAGGCGAAGGGATCCCCGAGCACGGAGGCGATCAGCAGCAGCACCAGCTCCTCGCGGACCGCCGCTCCCTCCTTCTCGGCGACCTGCCAGCTCGCGGGCGTCGGCACCAGGCGCTCGTCCACGGGCAGGTTCGCCAGGGTGATGACGGGCTCCTCGGCCGTCCGGCAGGCCACGAGGAACTGCCGTATCCCGAGCGGCAGCCGCTCGGACTCCGCCCTGATCTCATCGGCGAGGATCAGCGGCTCCCAGCCCTGGTGGCCGGCGAGGAAGCGGTCCGCCAGCTCGGCCACCGCATCCGTTTCGTTCTGGTTCAAGACATAGCGAGTCACGGGAAGAACCCTTCAGTTGGCACGTGCCTGGCGGGCGATCTGTTCCAGTCCCCGCAGGAACCGGCCGGCCAGACGCTCGACGGTGGCGGTGTGGTGGTGTCGTGGGGAGTGGATCCAGTCGATCCGCAGCTCGCCGTCGACGACGGCCGCCACGATGTCGATCAGGTGCGGGCGCGCAAGCCCGGGCGCCCGGTCGCGACCCAGGGCGTCCAGGTGTCCGCGGACCAGCCCGTCCGGACCTGCGGCCTGGTCCCACTGGCCCATGTAGTTGAAGCTCACGCGCGGCTGCTCCTGCTCCGCCAGCGCCCGGCCGGGCCCGTCCGGTGCGGACAGGTGGCGCAGGGCTCCGTAGCCCAGCCCCCGTCCGGGCACGGAGCGCAGCAGGCGGCGTACCGCCTTGAGCGCGGGCGGCCAGTCGCCGGCCGGAACGTCGAGGGTGACGGGGTGGATCGTGGTGAACCAGCCCACGGTGCGGGACAGGTCCACGTCCTCGAACAGCTCCTCGCGGCCGTGGCCCTCCAGCGCGACGGTCACCGGAGCCCCGGCCCAGTCGCCCAGCACCCGCCCCAGCACCGTCAGCAGCACGTCGTTGATCTGCGTACGGAACGCCCCGGGAACCCGCTTGAGCAGATCGCCGGTCGCCTCCCGGCCCAGCCGGACGGACGCCACGGCGCTGCCGCCGTAGGTGTTGGCGCCCTCGCCGTCCTGCGGGACGGCCCGGGAGCCCGCGGCCGCCTTCCAGTACTCCGCCTCGTGGTCGAGGCCGCCGGACCGCACGTGGTCGGCCAGCCGCCGGGCCCACTGCCGGTAGCTGCTGGTCCGTGCGCCGAGGTCGGCCGCGGCGCCGCCGGCGAGCTGCCCGTAGGCGGTGGCCAGGTCCTCCAGGACCACCCGCCAGGAGACGCCGTCCATCACCAGGTGGTGCACGGCCAGGAACAGCTGCGGCAGCCGGTCCCCGCCGAGGCCGAAGAAGACGCCCCGGACGAGGGTCCCCGACGCCAGGTCGAGCTCCTGCTGGGCGGCCAGCGCCGCCTCGCCGGCCGCCCGTTCCCGGGCGGCCGCGTCCGCCTCGCGGGACAGGTCGCAGACCGCGAGCACGCCGCGCGGCGCCTCGCCGTACTCCTGAACCCACCCCTCGGAGCCGCGGGTGAACCGCAGCCGCAGGGCGTCGTGCTGGGCGATCACGGCGTCCAGGGCCCGGCCGAGCAGCACCGGATCGGTGCCGGGGGCCAGTTCGACCCGTACCGACATCGCGTACTGGTCCGGGGTGACGGCCCCCTGCTGGTCGAGGAACCACCGCTGGACGGGGGTGAGTTCGACGGTGCCGTGCTCCGGTTCGACGGCCGCGGCGGACGCGGAGCCCGGTCCGGCCACCGCGGCCTGCGCGGCGAGGGAGGCGACGGTCTGGTGCAGGAAGAGCAGCCGGGAAGTCAGCTGCAGACCCTCCTGCCGGGCCCGGGAGACGACCTGGATGGACAGGATCGAGTCACCGCCGAGGTGGAAGAAGTTGTCGTGGACGCCGACCCGGTCGACACCCAGCACCTCCGCCCAGATCCGGGCCAGAGCCTCCTCCGCAGCGTCGCGCGGAGCGACGAACTCGGCGCCGGACGGGCCCCCCTGTGCCTCCGGGGCGGGCAGCGCGCGCCGGTCCACCTTCCCGGACGGCGACAGCGGCAGCGCGTCCAGGACCAGGAACAGGGCCGGGATCATGTAGTCCGGCAGGGAGGCGGCGAGGTGCTCCCGCAACTCCGCCGTGGACAGCTCGCCACCGCCCACCAGGTAGGCGACGAGCCTGCGGTGTCCGCCCTCGTCCTGGTGGGCGACCACCACGGCCTCGCGGATGGACTCGTGGCCCACCAGCGCCGTCTCGATCTCCCCGGGCTCGATCCGGAAGCCGCGCACCTTGACCTGGTCGTCGCTGCGGCCGAGGTGTTCCAGGGTGCCGTCCGACCGCCAGCGGGCCAGGTCGCCCGAGCGGTACATCCGCTCACCGGGTGCGCCGTACGGGTCGAGCGGGAAACGCTCGGCCGTCAGCTCGGGCCGGTTCAGGTAGCCGCGGGCCAGACCGCCGCCGGCCACGTGGATCTCGCCGGGCACCCCCACGGGCACCGGCCTGCCCGAGGCGTCCAGCAGCAGCACCCGGTAGCCGGGCAGCGGCCGCCCGACCGGGATCCGGCCTCCGCCCGTCAGATGGCCGGCCAGCACCTCCTGGAAGGTCACGTGCACGGTGGTCTCGGTGATGCCGTACATGTTCACCAGCCGGGCCGGGCCCGATCCGTACCGGTCGAACCAGGTCGCGAGGTGCTTGGCCTCCAGCGGCTCACCGCCGAACACCACCCAGCGCAGCGCCGGCGGTTGCGCCGAGCCGCGCTCCGCCGCCGTGGCCACCAGCTCGCGGAACATCGACGGCGTCTGGCTGAACACCGTCACGCCCTCCTCCTCGAGCAGCGACCACACGGCCTCCGGGCTGCGCGCCGCGTCCCGCGGGACGACCACCGCGCGGCCGCCCGTGACCAGGCAGCCCCACAGCTCCCACACCGAGAAGTCGAAGGCGTAGCTGTGGAAGACCGTCCACACGTCCCGCTCGTCGAACCCGTACGCCGGGCGGCAGTTCTCCAGCAGGTGCAGTACCGAGTGGTGCTCGACGGCCACGCCCTTGGGGCGGCCGGTGGATCCGGAGGTGTAGATCACGTAGGCCAGGTCCGTGCCGGACACCGCGGTCTGCGGCGCCGTGCCGGGGCGCCGGCCGATCGCCGGGCCGTCGCCGTCCAGATCGACCACCACGGCCCGCGTCACCGGCAGCCGCCGCTCCAGGCCGCGGTGGGTGACCAGGATCTCCGCCCCGGAGTCCCGGACCATGTGCGCCAGCCGGTCCGCCGGGTAGGCGGGGTCCAGCGGCACGTAGGCCGCCCCGGACTTGAGGATGCCGAGCATGGCGACGGCCATCTCCACACCGCGCTCGACGGACAGGCCCACCAGCACGCCGGGCCCCGCCCCCAGGGACACCAGGTGGTGCGCGAGCCGGTTCGCCCGTTCGTCCAGCTCCCCGTACGACAGGGCCTCCGGCCCGCACGAGACCGCGGTCGCCGCCGGCGTGGCGGCGGCCCGGGCGGCGACCATCCCGTGCAGCGATCCCTGCGGAGCGGGCACACCGCCCGTCCGGTTCCACTCCCGCACGACCCGCTCGAACTCGCCGGACGCCAGCAGCGGAAGCTCGGCCACGGTCTGCTGCGGGGCTGCGGCGACGCCCGCCAGGACGGCCTTCACGTGCTCGGCGAACCGGGCGACCGTCTCCTCGTCGAACAGCTCGCTGCTGTACTCGACCAGGCCCCGCACCCCGTCCGGGTGCTCCTCGAACTCGATGGTGAGGTCGTACAGCGCCGAGTCGCGCTCCATCTCGAAGCCCGCCGTGCGCAGCCCGGCCAGCTCCAGGTGGCTCCCCGGGGTGTTCTGCAGCACGACCATGACCTGGAACAGCGGGGTCCGGCTGGTGTCCCGCTCCTGCCGCACCGCCTCCACCACGCGTTCGAACGGCACCTCCTCGTGGGCGAAGGCCTCCAGCGCCGTCTCCCTGACCTGCCCGAGCAGCTCGCGGAACGGCATCGCGGGGTCGACCTGCGAGCGCAGCACGACGGTGTTCACCAGGAATCCGACGAGGTGCTCCAGCCCCGCGCGGCCGCGGCCCGCCGACGCCGTGCCGACCGCGATGTCCTGCTGCCCGGAGTACCGGGCGAACACCACCTTCAGCGCCGCCGTCAGGGCCATGAACAAGGTGGCCTCCTGCTCCCGCGCCACTTCCTTGACCCCCGCCACCACCGCGGCGGGGACCTCGAAGGTGACGGAGCGGCCGCGCGCCGAGCGGACGGCCGCCCGCGGCCGGTCCGTGGGCAGCTCCAGCGGCGCGACCCCGTCCAGCCGGTCCCGCCACCACGCCAGCTGCTCCTCCAGCAGACCCCCGTCCTCCAGCCTGCCGCGCTGCCAGGCGGCGAAGTCCGGGTACTGGACCGGGACCTCCGGCAGCTGGGCGGGAACCCCGCGGACCTGCGCGGCGTACAGCTCGCCCAGCTCCCGCGCGACGATGCCCATCGACCAGCCGTCGGTCACGATGTGGTGCATTCCGAGGACGAGCACGTGCCGGTCGGCGGCCAGCCGCACCAGCAGCAGGCGCAGCAGCGGGCCGCCCTTCAGGTCGAACGGCCGGTCCACTTCGGCGCGCACCAGGGTGCGCAGCCGCTCCTCGCGCTCCCCCTCGGGGACGTCCGACAGGTCGGCCGTCCGCCAGCCGGGTTCCAGGACCTCGTGGACCCGCTGCACCCCGCGGCCGTCGGCCAGGGCGAAGGTGGTGCGCAGCGCCTCGTGCCGGGCGGCGAGCAGACCGGCCGCGGTGCGCAGCGCGCCGGCGTGCAGCTCGCCCGCCAGCCGCACGGCCGCCGTCGAGTGGTACTCGGTGCTGTCCTCGTTGAAGTCCTGCAGGAACCACAGGCGCTGCTGCCCGAACGACATGGGCAGGTCGCCGGTACGGGACACCACCGGGATCGCCGGGCCCTCGGCCCCGGTCGCGCCGGCGCCCGGCCCGTCCGCGTCGTCCGCCGGGACCAGCGCGGCCGCGAGCTCGGCGACCGTCGGGGCGTCGAACAGCAGCCGCGGCGAAACCTGGATGCCCAGTGCCTTGTGCGTACGGGAGACCACGAGGATCGCCAGGATGGAATTGCCGCCCAGGTCGAAGAAGTTGTCGTGGACGCCGACGCGGGGCACGCCGAGGGCCTCGGCCCACAGCGCGGCCAGGGTCTCCTCGGTCCCGGTCCGCGGCGCGGCGTACTGCGCCTCCTGCTGCTCGCCCTCGGCGCTGGGGGCCGGCAGCGCCTTGCGGTCCACCTTGCCGTTCGGCGACAGCGGCAGCCGCTCCAGGCGGACGAAGGCGTCGGGCAGCATGTACTCGGGCAGCGAGGCCGACAGGGCGCTGCGCAGCTCGTTCGAGGTCAGCGCACGGTCGGCGGTGTAGTGGGCGACGAGCCGCCGCACACCGGGGCTGTCCTCCCGTACGGACGCCACGACCTGGCCCACCCCGGCCAGCCGGTCCAGAGCGGCCTCGATCTCGCCCAGCTCGATGCGGAAGCCGCGGATCTTGACCTGGTTGTCGGCCCGGCCGATGAACCGGAGCCGGCCGTCCGCCGTGCGGCGGACGATGTCCCCGGTCCGGTACATGCGCGCCCCGGCCTCCCCGAACGGGCAGGCGACGAACCGCTCGGCGGTCAGCCCCGGCCGGTTCAGGTAGCCCCGGGACAGGACAGGGCCGGCCGCGTACAGCTCGCCCGCCACGCCCACGGGCACCGGACGCAGCTGCGGATCGAGCACGAACAGCGAGGCGCCCGCGATCGGGCCGCCGATCGAGACGGTCTCGTCGTCACCGTCGCCGAGGTGCTCGGCGACGGTGATCTGGATGGTCGCCTCGGTGGGCCCGTACTTGTTGACCAGCGGCACGTCCCAGGCGGAACGGACGGCGTCGGCCACCGACTTGGGCAGCGGCTCGCCGCCGACGAAGAGCCGGCGCAGCGCGCGCGGCCTGCGGTCCAGCGGCAGGGCGCCCAGCAGCGACGGGACGAACTGCGCGATGGTGATCCCGTACCGGTCCAGGACGTCGGCGAGTTCGAAGGGGTCCTTGGACACGTCGGTGGAGACCACGTGCCCGGTGGCCCCGGAGAGCACCGACAGCATCAGCTCCCAGACCGAGACGTCGAAGCTCATCGAGGTCCGCAGCAGCACCTTGTCGCTGGGGTCGACCGGGTAGGCCTGCTCCAGCCAGGGCAGCAGGTTCGCGGCGTTCGCGTGGGTCACCATGACGCCCTTGGGGCGGCCCGTCGACCCCGAGGTGTAGATGACGTAGGCCAGGTTCCCGCCCGTGAGCGCCACCAGCGGCGCCGTCGCCGGGTGCGCCTCGATGGCGGGCCCGTCACCGTCCAGCTCCACCTCCACGGCCCCCGACACCGGGAGCCGGTCCCGCAGCTCCCGCTGGGTCAGCAGGATGCCCATGCCGGAGTCGCGGACCATGAACGCGAGCCGCTCGGCCGGATAGGCCGGGTCCAGCGGAACGTAGGTGGCCCCCGCCTTGAGGATGCCGAGCACGCCGAGCACCATCAGCGGGCCGCGCTCGACCGACAGGCCCACCAGCCGGTCCGGGCCGGCGCCCAGGGAGACCAGGTGGTGCGCGAGCCGGTTCGCCCGCTCGTCCAGCTCCCGGTAGGTCAAGGTGCCCTCGGCGGAGGAGACGGCCACGGCGTCCGGAGTGCGTGCGGCCCACCGTGCGAACCGCTCGTGGAGGAACTCCCCCTGGCCGGCCACGGCACTCGCCGCGTTCCAGCCGCGGACCTCCTGCTCGAACTCCTCGGCCGACAGCATGGGCACGGCGGACACCGCCCGCAGCGGATCGGCGGCCATGCCGGTCAGCAGGGTCTCCAGGTGCCCCGCCATGCGCTCGACCGTGGCCTCGTCGAGCAGTGCGGGGTCGTAGGCCAGCGAGTAGCCGAACCCGTCGCCCGCGTACGCGCGCAGGACCAGCGGGAAGTTGGTGGTCTCGATGCTCTCCAGGTTCCGCAGCCGCAGTCCCTGCGCGGCCGCCGTCCCGTCGGTCATCGGATAGTTCTCGAAGTTGACCAGGCTCTCGAAGAGCTGGGTGGCGCCGGAGAGGGGGCTCCAGTTCTGCACCCGCGTCAGCGGAACGTACTCGTACTGCGCCGCCTCCACCTGGGCCTCGTGGATCCGTCCGAGCCACTCGGCCACCGGCGCGGCGCCGTCGACCCCGATCCGTACCGGCAGGGTGCCGAGCGTCATGCCGACGATCGAGTCCACCCCCGGCAGATCGGCGGGCCGGCCGGAGACGGTGGCGCCGAACAGCACGTCGCCGCGGCCCGTGTACCGGGACAGCAGCAGCCCCCAGGCGCCCTGCACCAGCGCGTTGACCGTGATCCGGTGCCGCCGGGCGAAGGCGGACAGCTCCGCCCCGGCCTGCGGGGAGAGCCGCCGGACCAGCCGCCCGGTGGACGCGGCCTGGTGCCCGGGGGCGGGCCGCCGGTCGAGGGGGAGCGGGGTGGGCTCCTCGAACCCCGCCAGCCGGCCGCGCCAGTACGCCTCCGCCTGCGTCAGGTCCTGGGCCTCCAGCCATTCCACGTACGCGCGGAAGGGCTTGCGGGCCGGCAGGACGGGGGTCCGGCCCGCCGCCAGCGCCTCGTACGCGACGGAGAGCGCGGAGAGCATCTGGAAGGTGCTCCAGCCGTCCAGCAGCACGTGGTGGGAGCTGCGGACCACCCGGACGCCGGTCCGCGAGGTGCGGATCAGGGCGAGCCGGGCCAGCGGAGCCGTGCCCAGGTCCAGGCCGCGGGCCCGGTCCTCGGCGAGGAAGCGCTCCAGCTCCGCCCGGTGCTCGCGCTCCGGCAGCTCCCGCCAGTCCAGGTGGGTCACCGGGAGCTCGGCGTGCCGGTTGACCACCATCAGCGGCCGGGGCACCCCCTCCCACACCAGCGAGCCGCGCAGCAGCTCCAGGTGGTCGGTGACGTACTGCCAGGCCGCCGCCAGCACCCCGACGTCGTCCACGTCGTCGAACTCGAAGACCATCTGGTCGAAGTAGCCGGGGCCGCCGGGGTCGGCCAGGGTGTGGAAGAGCATCCCGGCCTGTGTCGGCGTCAGCGGGTAGATGTCCGCGACCGTGCGCCCGTCCCCGGCGATCCGGTCCACGCCGGCCTGGTCGAGGCCGGCCAGCGGGAAGTCGGAGGGGGTGGCGCCGCCGCTGCCCTCGGCCAGGCAGTGCGCGATGATCTCGCGCAGCGAGGTCAGGAACTCCCCGGCGAGGCGTTCGATCGTGGCCTGCTCGAAGACCTCGCCGGAATACGTCCAGCCGACGCCGAGCCGGCCGTCGTCGATGAGGCCGATGACGTCCAGCAGGTACGGGCGCGGCTCCTCGGGCGCGTGATCGAGACCGGAGGCGGCCACCCGGCCGCGGACCAGGCCGTCCTGGTCCGTCGTGCCGTGGAACTGGCCGAGGTAGTTGAAGCTGATCTCCGGGAGCCGGTCGCCGCGCAGCGCGTGGCCGGGGCTGCCCGGCCGGGACAGGAAGCGCAGCGCGTCGTAGCCGAGGCCCCGCCCGGGGACCGCGCGCAGCTGCTCCTTCACCGACTTCAGGGACTCGCCCCAGCCGGCGCCGCCGGCCGGGAGGGTGAGGGCGACCGGGAAGTGCGTGGTGAACCAGCCGACGGTACGGGAGAGGTCGAGGTGGTCGAACAGCTCCTCGCGGCCGTGGCCCTCCAGGCCGATCACCAGGCGGTCCCGGCCGGTCCAGCCGGCCAGGGTCCGGCCCAGGGCCGCCATGAGCACGTCGTTGATCTGCGTGCGGTAGGCGGCGGGTACGCGGTGCAGCAGTGCCTCGGTCTCCTCCCGTCCCAGCAGCACCTCGACGGTCCGCTCGTGGGCGGTGGTGTTGGCCCCGCTGCGGTCGGTGGGCAGCGCGGGGGCGCCGTTGGGATCGACTGCGCGCCAGTACGGGATCTCGGAGTCGAGTCCGCCGGACCGCACGAGCCCGGCCAGCTCCCCGGACCACTGCCGGTAGCTGCTGGTCTTCGGGCCCAGGTCCACCGCCTTGCCCCCGGCGAGCCGGTCGTACGCGGCGGCCAGATCGGCCAGCAGCACCCGCCAGGAGACCCCGTCCACCACCAGGTGGTGGACGGCCAGCAGCAGCTGCGGCGCCCGGTCCGCGCCGAAGTCGAAGAACACGCCCCGCACCAGGGAGCCGGCGGCGAGGTCGTGGGACCGCTGGGCCGCCAGCGCCGCCCCGTGCATCACCGTGCGGCGCGAGGCCTCGTCCAGGGCGGTCAGGTCGCAGACGTCGAGCAGGCCGGCGGCCGTGCCGCCGCCGTATTCCTGGACCCACTCCTCGCCCTCGCGGCGGAACCGCATCCGCAGGGCGTCGTGGTGCGCGACCACGGCTTCCAGCGCACGGCCCAGCAGTCCGCTGTCGGTGTCGGGGGCCAGCTCGACCTGCACCGACATCGCGTAGTGCTCCGGGGCCACGGTGTGCGCCGAGAAGAACCACCGCTGGATCGGGGTGAGTTCGGCCGCGCCCGGGCCCGTGTCCGGGGTGGCGGCGGCCGGATCCGCGTCCTTCGTTACCACTGCGGCCAGCGCGGCGACGGTCTGGTGCACGAACAGCTGCTTGGAGGTGAGCCGGTAGCCCGCCTGGCGGACCCGGGAGACGACCTGGATCGACAGGATCGAGTCGCCGCCCAGGTCGAAGAAGTTGTCGTGGACGCCGACCCGCTCCGCACCCAGCGCCGCCGCCCACGCGGCGGCCAGCACCTCCTCGGTCTCGTCGCGCGGGGCGGTGTACTCCGCGTCCGGCGCGGCATCCCGTGCGCCGGGCTCGGGCAGGCCCCGGCGGTCCACCTTGCCGCTGGGCGTCAGCGGCAGCCGCTCCAGCCGTACGAACGCCGCCGGCACCATGTAGTCGGGCAGCAGGCCGCCGAGGTGGCCGCGCAGCTCCGCGGGGGCGAGTTCGCGGCCGGCCACCAGATAGGCGACGAGCCGGCGGCGTCCGGAGCCCTCCTCCCGGGCGACGACGACCGCCTCCTCGACGTCCGGGTGCGACCGGACGGCCTTCTCCACCTCGCCGAGTTCGACCCGGAAGCCGCGGATCTTGACCTGGTCGTCGGCCCGGCCGAGGAACTCCAGGTCGCCGCCGGGCAGCCGCCGGGCCCGGTCGCCCGTGCGGTACAGGCGGTCGCCCGCCACGAACGGGCTCGGCCGGAACCGCTCCGCGGTCTGCTCCTCGTTGCCGTGGTAGCCGCGGCCGACGCCCGCGCCGCCGATCCAGATCTCACCGGGCACCCCGACCGGCACCACCCGCATCCCGGAGTCCAGCACGTAGACGCGGGTGCCCGGCAGCGGACGGCCGACCGGTACGAAGACCCCGTCCCCGAGGGTGTCGAGCCGGGGCAGGAACACCGTCGAGTCGATGGTCGCCTCGGTTCCGCCGTAGGCGTTGACGACCAGCGTGCCGGGGTCGATCCGGCCCAGCAGCTCGCGGCAGTCCTCCACCCGCCAGCCCTCGGAGCCCACCGAGATCAGCCTCAGCGGCGGGAACGGGCCGCCCTGGCGGGCGGATTCCGCCAGCACGGCGTTCAGCAGGGACGGGACGATCTCCAGCCCGGTGGCGCCGGTCCGCTCGATCAGGGCGAGCAGCGCGGGCGGGTCGGTGGTCACGTCCCGGGAGGCGATGATCAGCGCCCCGCCGAACGGCAGCGAGCGGATGAGGTCGGCGAAGAACAGGTCGACGGAGATGCTCGAGACGGACAGGAAGCGCAGCCCCAGGTGGGACAGGCCGTACTGCTCGTCCCAGGCCTCGCAGATGTGCGTCGCGTTGCGGTGCTCGATCGCCACGCCCTTGGGGCGGCCCGTCGAGCCCGAGGTGTAGATGACGTAGGCCAGGTCCGAGGGGGAGACGGGGGCCCGGGGCGCGTCGGCGGGGGCCGCGGCGATCGTGTCGCGGTCGGCCGTCAGGTCGACGAGGGCGGCGCCGGACTCCGGAAGCCGTCCGCGGACCGCCTCCTCGGTCACCACCAGGGCCGCACCGGAGTCGTGCAGCATGTGCGCGAGCCGGTCCGCCGGATAGTCCGGGTCGAGCGGTACGTACGCCGCCCCCGCCTTGAGGATGCCCAGCAGCCCGACCGCCATCGCGGTGCCGCGCGGCACGCAGAGCCCGACCGGCGTGCCGGCTCCCGCTCCCCGGTCCCGCAGGACGTGGGCCAGCCGGTTGGCGCGCTGGTCCAGCTCGCGGTAGGTGAGGGTGGCGTCGTCGGCGAGGACGGCCACCGCGTCCGGAGTGCGCGCCGCCTGGGCGGCCACCCGCTCGTGGACCGGCGCCGGGTCCCCGGTTTCCCGGTCCGTCGCGTTCCACTCCTCGACGGCCTGCCGGTACTCGCCGTCCGTCAGCATCGGCAGGTCCGCGAGGGCCTGTCCGGGGTGTGCGGCGGCCGAGGCCAGCAGCGTGGTCAGATGGCCGGCCAGCCGGGCGGCCGTCGCTTCGTCGAAGAGTTCGGTGCTGTACTCGATCAGGCCGAGCAGCGCGCCGTCGCGCGCCTCGAACTCCACGGTGAGGTCGCAGAGCGAGGCGTCCCGGTCCAGCGGGTACGGCTCAGCGGCGACACCGGGGAAGGCGACCGAGCCGGCCGGGGTGTTGTGCAGCACCACCATCGCCTGGACCAGCGGGGTACGGCTGGGGTCCCGCTCCGGCGCGAGCGCCTCCACCAGCCGGTCGAACGGCACGTCCTCGTGCGCGAACGCGTCCAGGACGGTCTCCTTGACCTGGCCGAGGAGTTCGTCGAAGGTCATCTCCGGGGCCACCCGCGAGCGCAGCACCACCGTGTTGACCAGGAAGCCGACCAGCTGCTCGAGCTCCTCCTCGCGGCGGCCCGAGGAGGAGGTGCCCAGCGCGATGTCCTCCTGACCCGACCAGCGGGCCAGCACCGTGCCGACCGCCGCGGTCAGCACCATGAACAGCGTCGCGCCGCGGGACCGCGCCAGCTCCGCCACCGCGTCGAGCGTCGCGCCCGGCACCTCGAACCGCAGGGCCGCGCCGGCCGAGGACCGCACCGCCGGACGCGGCCGGTCGGTGGGCAGCTCCAGCGGGTCGAGCCCCGCCAGCCGCTCCCGCCACCAGGCGAGCTCGGCGGCGAGCAGCTCGCCGTTCTCCAGCCGGCCGCGCTGCCAGGCGGCGAAGTCCGGGTACTGCAGCGGTACGTCGGCCAGCCGCGCCGGACGGCCCTCGACCCGGGCCGCGTACAGCTCGCCCCATTCGCGGGCGGCGATCCCCATCGACCAGCCGTCGGTGACGATGTGGTGCATCCCCAGCACGCAGACGTGCTCGGCGGCGGACAGCCGCACCAGCAGCACCCGCACCAGCGGGCCGCCCTCCAGGTCGTACGGGCGGCCCATCTCGGCCCGCACCAGTTCGCGTACGCGCTCCTCGCGGCCGGCCGGATCGGTGTCCGACACGTCCACGAGCGCCCACTCGGGGGTCAGTTCGGGGCGCAGGACCTGCACCCCCCTGCCGTCGGCCAAGCCGAAGGTGGTGTGCAGGGCCTCGTGCCGGGCCATCAGGTCGCCGACCGCCGCGCGCAGCGCCCCGGCGTCGAGCGGGCCGGTCAGGCGCAGCGCCTCCGCCAGGTGGTAGTCGGCGCCGCCCGGTGCGAAGTCCTCCATGAACCAGAGGCGTTGCTGCCCGAAGGACATCAGGAGGGTCTCGGAGCGCGGGACGCGGGGAATCGCGAGACCGCTCGGGGCCCCGGAGCGGCCGGCCAGACGCTCGGCGAGGGCCGCGCGCAGATGATCGGGGAGCGCGGCGATCCGGTTCTCGCGCGAAGACGGGCTGTTCATGAGGACTCCTAGAGGACGTGGGCGCCGGGGCGCACCACGGAGCGTGTGCTCGGGTGGGGAAGGGGAGGAGCGGGCGCGGGGAGGGCCCGCGTCACGGAGCGGCGTCGCCGGTCTCCAGCTCCGCGAGGATCCGGTCCTCGATCTCGTGCGCGGTCTGGGCGACCGTGGGCCGGTCGAAGAGGGTTCTGGGCGAAAGGGCGGTGAGGAAGGCGGCGTTGATGCGGGAAGCCATGCGCACCGCGAGGAGCGAGTCACCGCCGGACGCGAAGAAGTCGTCGTGCACGCCGACCGGTTCGACGCCCAGCAGCTCCTGCCAGATCTGCACCAGCACCTCCTCGGTCGCGGTGCGCGGTGCCTCGTACGCGTCCCCGCCGGCGACCCGGCCCTGCGGAGCCGGCAGGGCCCCCCGGTCCACCTTGCCGCTCGGGGTCAGCGGCAGTTCGTCCAGCCGGAGGAAAACGGCGGGCACCATGAACTCGGGCAGGGACGTGAGCAGATGGGCGCGCAGTTCCGCCGGGTCCGGCTCGCTCCATCCCGGCGCCACGACATGGCCGACGAGGAAGGTGCGGTCGCCGTCCGCATGGGCCGTGACCGCCGCGTCGGCGATCCGCGGGTGCGTGACGAGCGCGGCCTCGATCTCGCCGGTCTCGATCCGGAAGCCGCGGATCTTGACCTGCCCGTCCGTGCGCCCCAGGTAGACCAGAGCGCCGTCGGCCCGCCACCGCGCCAGGTCCCCCGAGCGGTACACGCGCTCCCCGGGCCCGGCCGCGCCGCCGAGGGGATGCGCCGGGAACCGCTCCGCCGTCAGCTCCGGCCGGCCCAGATAGCCGCGGGCCAGACCGGCACCGGCGATGTACAGCTCGCCCGTGACCCCGACCGGCACCGGCCGGCCCGCTGGATCGACCAGCAGCACACGGTAGCCGGGAAGGGGCCGGCCCACGGCCATCGGGCCGCCGTCGGCCACGTCCCGGGCCGTGATCTCCTGGCGCGTCACGTACACCGTGGCCTCGGTGGGGCCGTACATGTTCACCAGCCGGGCCGGCCCGGCGGCGAAGCGGTCGAACCACGTGCTCAGGTGCTTCGGCTCCAGCGCCTCGCCCGCCAGGATCACCCAGCGCAGGTCCGGCAGGTCCGGGCTGCCGGCCGCGGCCGCGCTCTCCACCAGGGCGCGGAACATCGAGGGCGTCTGGCACAGCACCGTCACCCCCTCCTCGCGCAGCAGTGCCCAGGCGGCCTCGGGCCGCTGCGCCCAGTCCCGGTCGACGAGCACCAGCCGGCCGCCCGAGGACAGGCACCCCCACATCTCCCATACGGAGACGTCGAAGGCGTAGCTGTGGAAGGCGCTCCACACGTCGCGCTCGCCGAACCCGTAGGCGGGCCGGGCGTTCTCGAGCAGGTTCAGCACCGAACGGTGCTCGACCGCCACGCCCTTGGGCCGCCCCGTCGAGCCCGAGGTGTAGATCACGTACGCCAGGTCCTCGCCGGACACCGCCACCTCGGGCGCGGAGGCGGGCCGCTGCGCCAGGGCAGCCCGGTCGCGGTGCAGGTCGACCACGGTCACGCCCTCGGCGGCCGCCCCGGTCGGGCCGCTGCCGTCGCCGACCAGGATTCCCGCACCCGAGTCGCGCAGCATGAACGCCAGCCGCTCGGCCGGGTACGCCGGGTCCAGCGGGACGTACGCCGCACCCGACTTCATGATGCCGAGGAGGCCCGTCACGAGGTCGATGCCGCGTCCGGCCGCCAGGCCCACCGTGCCGCCCGGACCCGCACCGAGGGAGATCAGGTGGTGGGCGAGCCGGTTGGCCGCCTCGTCCAGCTCCCGGTAGGTCAGCGAGCGGCCGGAGGCCGAGACCGCGACGGCGTCCGGGGTGGCGGCGGCCTGCCGGCCGATCCGCTCGTGCAGACAGCCGTCCGGCACGGGGGGCCGCTCGGGCGCGCCCCAGGTGCGCACCACCCGCTCGAATTCGCCGTCGGTGAGCATCGGCACCTCGGCGACGGCCGGCCCGGACGTGCCGCTGTCGTCGGCGAGTCCGGTCAGCAGGGCGGTGAAGTGCCCGGCCAGGTGCCGGATCGTCGCCTCCTCGAACAGCGCCGGGTCGTACGCGAGCGTGAACGCGAACGCCTCGTCGGTGTAGGCCAGCAGATTGAGCGGGAAGCTGGTGATGTCCATGCCCTCCAGCCCCTTCAGCACCAGGCCGCTGTCCCCCGTGGGCTGGTCCTCCCTGGGGTAGTTCTCGAAGACGACCAGGCTCTCGAACAGGCTGGTGCCGGGGGCGGCGCCGCTCCAGCCCTGGATCCGCGGCAGCGCCACGTAGTCGTACTGGCGCGCCTCCACCTGCTCGCGCTGCAGCCGCTCCAGCCACTCGGCCACCGGGGCGTCGCCGTCGACGTCCACCCGTACCGGCAGGGTGTTGATCAGCATGCCCGCGATCGAGTCCGCACCCGGCAGGTCCGCGGGCCGTCCCGAGACGGTGGCGCCGAAGACGACGTCCCGCTCACCGGAATACCGGGAGAGCAGCAGCGCCCAGGCCGCCTGTACCAGCGTGTTGACGGTCAGCCGGCGGCTGCGGGCGAAGGCGAACAGCGCCTCGGACGCGGCGGGGGACAGGCGGCTCGCCAGCCGGCCGGTGGAGCGCGCCGAGTGGCTCGCCCGCGGGCTGCGGTCGTACGGCAGCGCCGTCGGCCCTTCGGCTCCGGCCAGCCGCTCGCGCCAGTAGGACTCGGCCTGCACCGGATCCTGCCGCTCCAGCCACTCCACGTACGCCCGGAACGGCTGCCGTGCGGGCGCCGCCGCCTCATCGCCCGCCGCGAGCGCACCGTAACCGCTGTGCGTCTGGGTCAGGACGGAGAACGCGCTCCAGCCGTCGAGCAGCAGGTGGTGGAAGGAGCACACCACACGGACCGAGCTCTCGGTGAGCCGGATCAGCGCCAGCCGCATCAGCGGAGCCGCCGACAGGTCCAGCCCCCGGGCCCGCTCCGCGGCGAGCAGCTCCGCCAGCGCCTGCTCCCGTTCGCGCTCGGACGCACCCCGCCAGTCCAGCCGCTCCACGGGCAGCGCGGCACGGCGCCGCACCACCATCAGGGGCCGGTCCACGCCCTCCCAGACCACGTGGGCGCGCAGCACGCCCAGCTGGTCCGCGGTCCGCTGCCAGGCCGCCGCCAGCAGGTCCGGGTCGGCAACCCCTTCGAGCACGTACGTCATCTGCTCGAAGTAGGTGGGCGAGGCGGGATCGGCGAGGGTGTGGAAGAGCATGCCGGCCTGCATCGGCGTCAGCGGGTGGATGTCCTCCACGTCCCGTCCGTCGCCCGCGATCCGGTCCACGCCGGCCTGGTCGAGGCCGGCCAGCGGGAAGTCGGAGGGGGTCGCGCCGCCGCTGCCCTCGGCCAGGCAGTGCGCGATGACCTCGCGCAGGGCCGCCAGGAACTCCGCTGCGAGCCGCTCGACCGTCTCCGCGGTGTGGTTGCCGGGGGAGTGGATCCAGTCGATCCGCAGCTCGCCGTCACCGACCGCGGCCACGATGTCGATCAGGTGCGGGCGGGGCAGGCCGGCGGCCTGGTCCCGGCCCAGCCCGGGCAGCCGCTTGCGGATCAGCCCGTCCGTGCTGGTCGAACCGTCCCACTGGCCCAGGTAGTTGAAACTGATCGCGGGGCCGCAGGACGCGTCCCCGACGAGCCCGGAGCCCTCCGGGGCGAGGTGGCGCAGCGCCCCGTATCCGAGACCGCGGCGGGGGATCGCGCGGATGCCCTCCTTCACGGCCTTCAGGCCGCTGCCCCAGTCCTCCCCGGGCACGTCGAGCGCGACCGGGAAGGCGGTGGTGAACCAGCCCACGGTCCGGGACAGGTCGATGTCCTCGAACAGGTCCTCGCGCCCGTGCCCCTCCAGCGCGATGGTGACCGGCGCCCCGGACCACCGGTGCAGGACCCGGCCCAGCGCCGTCAGCAGCACGTCGTTGATCTGGGTGCGGTAGGCGGACGGCACCTGGTGGAGCAGGGCCTTCGTCTCGGCCCTGCCGAGCACGGCGGAGACCGTGGAGGAGGAGCCGAAGGTGTTCGGCGCCGTCCCGTCGCGCGGCACCGCGGCCCCCGCCGGAACGCCCTGCCAGTACGCCAGTTCGGCCGCGAATCCGCCGTCGCGGGCGTGCTCGGCCAGTCGGTGAGCCCACTGCTGGTAGCTGCTGGTCCGTACGGCCGGCTCGGCGGGACGGCCCTGTGCGAACCGGGTGTACGCGGCCGCCAGGTCCTCGAGGAGCACGCGCCAGGACACACCGTCCATCACGAGGTGGTGCGCGGTGAGGAACAGCCGCGGCAGCCGTCCGGCCCCCAGCCGGAAGAACACGCCCCTCAGCAGGCGGCCGGTACCGAGGTCCAGCGAGCGCTGGGCCGCGAGGGCGGCCTCGTCGAGGGCCGCGCCCTGCCCGGACTCGTCGAGACCGGACAGGTCCCGCACGGTGAGCAGGGCCGTCGCGGCCGGTTCGCCGTACTCCTGGACCCACGCGCCGCCGTCGCGCGTCAGCCGCATGCGCAGGGCGTCGTGCTCGGCGACCGCGGCGGCCAGGGCCCGCTCCAGCAGGGCCGGGTCCGTGTCGGAGGCCAGCTCCAGCTGGACGGACATCGTGTAGTGGTCCGGGCCTTCGGGGTGGTCCTCGAAGAACCGCCGCTGGATCGGGGTGAGGCCGACCCGCCCGGAGACCTCGGCGGGTTCGGCGCGGGCGTCCGTGATCACCCCGGTGGCCGGAGCGAGGGTGGCGATGGTCTGGTGGACGAACAGCAGCTTCGAGGTCAGCTGCAGACCCGCCTGCCGGGCCCGCGAAACCACCTGGAGGGAGAGGATCGAGTCTCCGCCCAGGTCGAAGAAGTTGTCGTGGACCCCGACCCGTTCGACTCCGAGCACCTCGGACCACAGGGCCGCCAGGATCTCCTCCGTCGCGCCCGCCGGCGCCGCGTACGCCGGACCGCCCGGCCGCCCGGCCGCGCCTTCCGGATCCGGCAGCCGTGCGCGGTCCACCTTGCCGTTCGCGGTGAGCGGCAGCCGGTCCAGCGGCACGAACACCGAAGGCGTCATGTACTCGGGCAGCGAGGAGGCGAGGTGGGCGCGCAGCTCCCCGGCGGGGACCTCGCGCCCGGAGACGAGGTACGCCACCAGACGGCGGTGGCCCGAGTCCCCCTCGTACGGGACGACGACGGCGTCCGTCACGGCGGGGTGCTGCTTCAGCGCGTTCTCCACCTCGCCGAGTTCGATCCGGAACCCGCGGACCTTGACCTGGCCGTCGGCCCGGCCCAGGAACTCCACCGCGCCGTCCGACCGCCGGCGGGCGAGGTCGCCCGACCGGTACATCCGGGAGCCGGGGGCTCCGTACGGGTCGGCGACGAACTGCGCCGCGGTCAGGCCCGCCCGGCCGAGGTAGCCGCGGGCCAGGCCGGGACCGGCGATGTACAGCTCTCCCGGCACCCCGGCCGGGGCCGGCTCCAGGGTCGGCGTCAGCACGTACACCCGGGTGTTGCCGATCGGCAGGCCGATCGGGACCGGGGCGGCCGTGTCGAGGTCCGCGCCGAGCTCGTGCACCGTGGTGAGCGAGGTCGCCTCCGTCGGCCCGTAGCCGTTGTGCAGCCGCAGGCCCGGATGCGCCGCCAGCACCCGGGCGCAGTGCTCGGGAGAGACCGTGTCGCCGCCGGCGATGACCTGCCGCAGACCGCGCAGCGCGTGCACGTCGTCGTCGACGACCTGGTGGAACAGGCCCGCCGCGATGGCCAGATGGGTCACCCCGTGCTCCTCCAGGAACGCCCCCAGCTCGCTGCCGGTCGGCGCGGTCGGCGGATGCACGGCCAGCCGGGCACCGTGCAGCAGCGCCGCCCACACCTCGAGCGTCGAGGCGTCGAAGGACAGCGAGGCGAACTGGGCGACCGCGTCGCCCGGCCCGACGTCCAGGAAGCCGGACTCGCGGACCAGCCGGACCACAGCGCGGTGCGAGGTCATGACCCCCTTGGGGGCCCCGGTGGAACCGGACGTGTAGATCACGTAGGCCAGCTGGTCGGGGGAGAGCGCCACCTCGGGTGCGGTGGCCGGGAACCGGCCGCCCGCATCCTCCGGGCCGTCGACGGTGAGCACGCCGGCGCCCGTGTCCGGCAGCCGGTCGCGCAGTTCCTCCCGGGTGAGGAGGAGCCGGACACCGGCGTCCCGGACCATGTACGCGAGGCGCTGCTCCGGGTAGCCCGGGTCCAGCGGGACGTACGCCGCCCCGGCCTTGAGGACGGCGAGCAGGGCCACCACGGCCTGCGCTCCGCGCTCCAGGCACAGGCCCACCAGCACGTCCGGGCCCGCGCCCGCGGCGGCCAGCCGGTGGGCGAGCCGGTTGGCGCGCGCGTCGAGCTCGCCGTAGGTCAGCCGCTCCGGGCCGTACGCGAGGGCCACGGCCTCGGGCCGCTCGGCCGCGACGGCGGCGAACAGCTCCGGGAGGGAGGCTTCGGGCAGCGGGCGGTACGTGTCGTTCCAGCCGTGGACGGCCTGCTCGAACTCGGCGCCCGACAGCATCGGGAGGTCCGCCACGGGCCGGTCGGGGTCCTCGCCGGCCGCGTCGAGCAGCACGTTCAGGTGTCCGGCGAGCCGGGCGACCGTCGCCTCGTCGAACAGGGCCGTGCTGTAGATGATCCGGCCCGCGACGACCGCACCGTCCTCGGTGAACTCCAGGGTGAGGTCGAAGGGCGCGGCATTGTGCTCCACCGGGTGGGGGGCGACCTGGAGTCCGGGCATCCGCACCTCGCCCTTGGGGGCGTTCTGCAGGACGACCATCGTCTGGATCAGCGGCGTGCGGCCGGCGTCCCGCTCCGGCTGCACCACCTCCACCAGCCGCTCGAACGGCAGGTCCTCGTGGGCGAAGGCGTCGAGCACGGTCTCCTTGACCCGGTCGAGCAGCGCGCCGAAGGACGCGGCGCGGTCCACCCGCGAGCGCAGGACCACCGTGTTCACCAGGAAGCCGACGAGCTGTTCCAGATCGCGGTGGCCGCGCCCCGAAGTCGCCGTGCCCACGGCGATGTCCTCCTGCCCGGAGTGCCGGGCGAAGACGGCCTTGACCGCGGCGGTGAGCACCATGAACAGCGTGGCGCTCCGCTCCCCGGCCAGGGCCCGGGCCTTGGCCACCGTCTCCGGCGCCACCTCGAACAGGAACTCGGCGCCCGCCGTCGAGCGCACCAGCGGCCGGGGCCGGTCGGTGGGCAGCTCCAGCGGGGTGATGCCCGCCAGCCGCTCCTTCCACCAGTCGGCCTGCCGGCCCACGACCCCGCTGTCCTCGATCCGGCCGCGCTGCCAGGCGGCGAAGTCGGCGTACTGCACGGGCGGTCCGGCCAGGCCGGCCCGCTCCCCGCGCACCCGGGCCGCGTACAGCTCGCCCAGTTCGCGTGCCACCACGCCGGTGGACCAGCCGTCGGTGACGATGTGGTGGATCCCCACGACCAGGACGTGCTCCTCGGCCGACAGCCGGGCGAGCAGGACCCGTACCAGCGGCCCGTTCCGCAGGTCGTACGGCCGGGCGTGCTCGGCGCGCACCAGCTCGAGCAGCCGGTCCTCGCGCACCCCCTCGGCGACGGCGGACAGGTCGGCGCTGTTCCACTGCGGCGCGAGCGACGCGTGGACCACCTGGACGCCCTGGCCGCCGACCACGCCGAAGGTGGTGCGCAGCGCCTCGTGGCGGTCCGTCAGGTCGCCGGCGGCGGCCCGCAGCGCCGCCACGTCGACGCGTCCGGTCAGGCGCAGCGCGAAGGCGGTGTGGTACTCGGCGCTCCCGGGGTCGAAGTTCTCCAGGAACCACAGCCGCCGCTGCCCGTACGACATCGGCAGCAGGCCCTCGCGCGAGACGCGCGGGATGGAGATCTCCGCTCCCTGCTCGGCGGAGTCGACCGACGCGGCGAGGGCGGCCACCGTGGGGGTGTCGAAGAGGACCCGCAGGGACAGCGTGATGCCCAGGGCCTCGCGCAGCCGGGCGGCGGCCCGGACGGACAGGATCGAGTTGCCGCCCAGGGCGAAGAAGTCGTCGTGGACGCCCACCTGATCGAGGTCGAGCACCTCCGCCCAGACCCCGGCGATGGTCTCCTCCACCGCGTTGCGCGGGGCGGTGTACGCGCTGTCGGCGGCCTGCGCCGGACCGGGCGCGGGCAGGGCGCGGCGGTCCACCTTCCCGTTGGGGGTCAGCGGCAGGGCGTCGAGCACCACGACCGCCGAGGGGACCATGTACTCCGGCAGGCGCTCCGCCAGGTGGGCGCGCAGCGTCTCGGCGGCGAGCGGCGCCCGGCCCGAGGGCACCGCGTACGCGAGCAGGTTGGTGTTGTGCGTGATGACGACGGCCTGCGCCACGTCCGGCCGCCGGGCCAGCGCGCTCTCGATCTCGCCCAGTTCGACGCGGAAGCCCCGCACCTTCACCTGGTCGTCCGCCCGGCCCAGGTACTCCAGGGTGCCGTCGCCCTTCCAGCGGGCCACGTCGCCGGTGCGGTACATGCGGCTGCCCGGTGCGCCGAAGGGGTCGGCGACGAAGCGCTCCGAGGTGAGGCCGGGGCGGCCGTGGTAGCCGCGGGCCAGGCCCGTCCCGGCGATGTACAGCTCGCCGCGGACCCCGGCCGGCACGGGCCGCAGGGCGCCGTCGAGCACGTGGATGCGGGTGTTGGCGATCGGGGCGCCGATCGGCGGCACGGCCGCGCCGCCGAGCGGGCCGCTCATCGTCGCGCACACCGTGCTCTCCGTGGGCCCGTACGCGTTGACCATCCGGCGCCCGGCGGACCAGCGCTCCACCAGGGCTCCCGTACTGGCCTCGCCGGCGACGATCAGCGTGGCGCCCTCGGGCAGGCCGCGGCCCTCGGGCAGCACGGCCACGGTGGTGGGGGTCAGCGTGGCGTGCGTGACGCCGTGCTTGCGGGTGTAGGCGGCCAGCGGCTCGCCCGGCTGCAGCGCCTCCTCGGAACCCATGACGAGCGCGGCTCCGTTGAGCACGGCCATGCAGATCTCCCAGAACGCCGCGTCGAAGCTGGACGAGGCGAACTGCAGGACGCGGCTGTCCGGGGTGACGTCGAAGTGCGCTGCCTGTACGGCGGCCAGGTTGCCGATCCCGGCGTGCGAGACGAGGACGCCCTTGGGGCGGCCGGTGGAGCCCGAGGTGTAGATGACGTACGCCAGGTCCTGCGGGGCGGGCGCGGTCTCGGGCGCGGTGTCCGGCCACTGCTCCAGGGCCACCCGGTCGCGGTCCAGGTCGACCAGGACGGCGTCGCTCTCCGGCAGCCTGCCGAGCAGGTGCTCCTGCGTCACGATCAGGGCGACCCCGGAGTCGCGGAGCATGTAACCGAGCCGGTCGGACGGGTAGTTGGCGTCGAGCGGCACGTAGGCGGCGCCCGCCTTCATGATCCCGAGCAGCCCGGTGATCATCCTGGCACTGCGCTCCACGCACAGGCCGACCAGCACGTCGCGGCCGGCTCCGCGGGCGATCAGGTGGTGGGCGAGGCGGTTGGCCCGCTCGTCCAGCTCCCGGTAGGTCAGCGAACCGTACTCGTCGATCACGGCCACGGCGTCGGGGCGCGCTGCCACCTGGGCGGCGAACAGTTCCGGGAAGGTGCCGGCGGGGACCTCGAGCGCGGTGGCGTTCCACTCGCCGGCCATCCGGTCGAACTCGGCGTCCGTGAGCATCGGCAGGGTGGCGACGGCCCGGCCGGGGTCGTCCGCCGCGCCCGCCAGCAGCCGGCCCAGGTGGCCGCCGAGCCGGCCGGCCGTCGCGGCGTCGAACAGGGCCGTGCTGTAGTGCACGCGGCCCGTCAGCGCGTCGTCCGCCTCGGTGAACTCCAGCGCGAGGTCGAGCGGGTCGTACGGCGCCTGGTGCGACGGGTCCGCGCCCCGCAGGACGACCATGGTCTGGATGAAGGGGGTCACACTGGTGTCCTGCTCCGGCGCCAGGGCCTCGACCAGCCGGGGGAAGGCGACCCCGTCGTGGTCCAGGGCGTCCCGCACGGTCTGCCCCGCCCGGTCGAGCAGCCGGGAGAAGGGCTCCCCGGCATCGACCCGGGCCCGCAGCACCACGGTGTGCCCGGTGCGCGGCGAAACCGTGCCGACCGCGATGTCCTCCTGGCCGGAGTAGCGCGCGAACAGCGACCAGGCGGCGGCCGTCAGCACCTCCAGCAGGCCGGTGCCGGTGCGCTCGGCGAGCGCGCGCAAGGCCGTCGTGGTGCCCGGGGGGACCGTGAACGCGTGGGTGGACGTCTCGGTCGACCGGACGACGGGGCGCTGCCGGTCCAGTGCCAGGTCGAGGGAGGTGACCCCGTCCAGCTGGTTCCGCCAGAACTCCACGTGCTCGGGCAGGGGCCGGCCATCCGGTGCTGCGGCGCGAGTCAAGCTGTGCCTCCATGGGGGACTGACCTCCGCGCCGGAGCCCGAGGCCGGCGGCCGCACGGGACGGGGGAAGTCGGAAGAAGAAGGGGACGAAGGGGTGCGCGGCCGTCAGGCCGCGGGGCGGTCGGCGCCGCGCAGGCGCGTGGCGGATCGCCCCGCCAGCTGCATCAGGTGCACGGCTCCCGTGACCGGGTCCGGGACGAAGCGTCCGGGGTAGGGCGCGGCGGCGGTGTCGGTGCGCCGCGCGCTGAAGTGGAGTCCGTCGTACAGCGCGAGGTCCGCGAGCAGACCGGACGGGTCGCTCAGCCGGATGCCCTCGCCGTGCGGGCGGACGGAGAAGACGGTGTCGCCGTTGGCGTAGTCGCCGAAGAGCGGCGCCGGGTCCGCGAGGGCGCGGTCCGCGGCGGGGGAGGACGGGAGGGCGCCGGTGTGGTCGGCGACGTCGAGGCCGACCGTGCGCAGTTCGCGCAGGAGGTCCGGCCACAGCCGGGTCCCGGTGGTGGCGTTGGTGGTCAGGGCCACGGCCGCGCCCGTCGCAGGGTGGAAGCGGAGGTGGCAGGTGGCGCCGTCCACGGTGCCGTCGTGGCCCAGCCAGCGGCCGTCCGCGCCGTACCGGGCGAGCCCCAGGGTCCAGCCGTCGGCCATCCCGAAGGCGTCGGCGGCGGGCTGCCGGGTGTGCATCTCGGCGCGCTCCTGCCGGCCGAGGAGGGTGGCGGCGCCGGCGGCGGTACCGGTGTGCAGCCGGGCGAAGGAGACCAGGTCCCGCGCGCTGCCGCACAGTCCGCCGGCCGGCGCCCAGGTGGGCGGTAAGTACAGGCCGACGGGCCGGGCCTGCCGCTCGCCGGGACGCACGGCGTGCCCCTCCGCCGGAACGCGGCCGCTCGGGCCGGAGCCGTGCAGGAAGTGCGGCCGGATGTCCAGGGGGCCCAGCAGGAAGTCGCCCAGCGCGGTCTGCCACGACGTGCCGGTGACCTCTTCGACGAGGCGGCCGAGCAGGTTGTAGCCGGTGTTCGCGTAACTGAAGGAGCTGCCGGGCGCGAGCAGCAGGGGGAGTGCGGCGACGCTCGCCGCGTACCGGAACAGCGACCGCTCGCCGGGGTCGGGGAGCTGGTGGTCGGAGACCAGTCCGGCGGTGTGGGACAGCAGTTGGCGGACGGTGATGGCGGCGGCGGCCTCGTCCTTCGGCCGCCGGAACTCCGCCAGCCGGTCCGCGAGCGGATCGTCGAGCCCGAGGTCGCCGTCGGACGCGAGCTGCACCACCAGGGTCGCCGTGAACGCCTTGGTGACGGAGCCGTAGGCGAACGCCGTCCCGGAGTCCACGGGCACACCGGTACCGGACCGGGTGACACCGGTGGCCACGGACACCACCTCCGAGCCCGTGTCCACGGCGAGCTGGGCACCGGGTACCGCGTGCTCCTGCGCCAAGGTGCGCAGCAGTTCGGCGGCATGCCGCATGTTCATGTCCTCCCCCATCGCTCGACATCACTCGACCGGCACTGCCCGGGCGGCACGGATGTGTGCGCGCAGTGCGTCTTCCGGCACGCCGGCGGAAGGTGCGGACGGCGGCCCGGAGGGTGCTCCACCGCTGTCGTGACGGTCCCCCCGCTGGTACGGCTATCCGCACCATCAAGGGTGTGGCTGCCCGTACCTCCACATCCTTGATCGGACGCATGGTCGCGGGCAAGGTGTTTCCCTGGGAGGAAAGTGCGCAGGTCAGAGCGCCTGTTGAGAGGTCGGGGCGGGCCCCGTGCAGCAGGGGGCGGCGCCGGCCCGGCCTAGGGTGGCGCGCATGTCGGCAACCCGATACGTCTATCTCGGCCCGGAAGGAACGTTCACCGAGGCCGCCCTGCACACCCTTCCCGAAGCGGCGACCAGGGAGCTCGTCCCCATGGTGTCGGTGCCCGCGGCGCTGGACGCCGTCCGCGGCGGCGAGGCCGCCGCCGCCCTCGTGCCGATCGAGAACTCCGTCGAGGGCGGGGTCACCACCACCATCGACGAACTCGCCCAGGGCGAACCGCTGATGATCTACCGTGAGGTGCGCCTGCCCATCTCCTTCGCCCTGCTGGCCCGCCCCGGCACGGTGCTCGCGGACATCAAGACCGTGACCGGCCACCCGGTGGCCCAGTCGCAGGTCAGGGGCTGGCTGCGGAGGCATCTCCCGTACGCGGTGTGGGAGTCGGCGTCCTCCAACGCCGACGGCGCCCGCCTGGTGCAGGAGGGCCGCTACGACGCCGCCTTCGCCGGGGAGTTCGCGGCGGCCCGCTACGGGCTGGAACCCCTGGTCACCGAGATCCACGACGCCGAGAACGCCGAGACCCGGTTCGTGCTGGTCGGCCGGTCGGCCAGGCCCGCGGCGCCCACCGGGCGGGACAAGACCTCGGTGGCGGTCTGGCTCGGCGGCGACCGGCCCGGGGCCCTGCTCGGCCTGCTCCAGGAGTTCGCCGTCCGCGGAGTCAGCCTGATGCTGATCCAGTCACGTCCGACGGGGGAGGGGATCGGCAACTACTGCTTCGTGATGGACGCCGAAGGGCACGTCACCGAACGCCGGGTGGGCGAGGCCCTGATGGGACTGAAACGGATCGCTCCGAAGGTCCGCTTCCTGGGCTCCTACCCGCGCGCGGGGGACCTCGGCGAGGCCGTCGCCGTACCGCGCCCCGGAACGGCCGAGGGCGATTTCACGGCCGTGGCCGACTGGCTGACGCGCATTCAGGACGGGCGGTACTGACGCCGTGCGGCTCGTGCGGCCGCAACCGCCGCCGTCCTCAGGCGTGTTCACCCCGCAGGTGGGCCAGGACGGCCAGGACCCGCCGGTTGCCCTCGGCCGGGTCCAGGTCCAGCTTCATGAAGATGTTGCTGGAGTGCTTGACCACCGAGGCCTCCGTGACGCTCAGCCGCTGTGCGATCGCCTGGTTGGTCAGGCCCTCGGCCATCAGCGTCAGCACCTCCCGCTCCCGGGGGGTGAGCCGGTTCAGCGGGCGGCTCGCCGTCTGCTGCTGCAGCAGCACCCGGACCACCTCGGGGTCGATGACCGTCTGGCCCGCGGCGACCCGCCGCAGGGTGTCCAGGAACTCCGAGACCTCGCCGACCCGGTCCTTGAGCAGGTACCCGAGCCCCGCCGCGCCCGTACCGCCACCGCTGACCAGCTGGGTGGCGTACGCGGTGGCCACGTACTGGGACAGCACCAGGACGGGCAGCCGCTCGTGCCGGGCCCGCAGCTCCAGCGCGGCCTTCAGGCCCTCGTCCCGGAAGTCCGGGGGCATCCGGACGTCGGTGATGACGATGTCGGGCAGTTCGGCGTCCACCGCGCGCGCCAGCGCCTGCGCGTCGCCGACCGCGGCGACCACCTCGTGGCCGCTGCGGGTCAGGAGTTCGACGAGTCCTGCACGGAGCAGCACTGCGTCCTCGGCAAGGACTACGCGGAGCACGGGACCTCCACTCGGAGCTGGGTCGGACCGCCGACCGGGCTGGAGACCAGCAGCCGGCCCCGGAGGATCGCCATGCGGTCCGCCAGCCCGGACAGACCGGTGCCCTTGTCGGGATCCGCCCCGCCGCGCCCGTCGTCGGTGATCAACAGGATAAGCCGGTCGCCCTCCAGCCGGCCGACGACGGAGATGCCGGAGGCCCCGCTGTGCTTGACCGCGTTGGCCAGCGCCTCGGTCACGGCGAAGTACGCCATCGTCTCCACCTGGCCCGGCAGCCGCCGCGGCAGGTCGATGTCCACCGTGACCGGGACGGGGTTGCGCAGCGCGACCTCCGCGACGGCGGCGGCCAGCCCGTGATCGGTCAGCACCTGGGGGTGGATGCCCCGTACGAGGTCGCGCAGCTGGTCCAGGGCCCGGCGCGCCTCCCCGCGGCCGCGGGCGACCAGCTCGGAGGCCGCGGGACTCTTGTCCCCCAGCTCCATCTCGGCCAGGCCCAGGGTCATCGTCAGGGCCACCAGCTGCTGCTGGGCGCCGTCGTGCAGATCGCGCTCGATACGGCGGCGCTCGGCCTCGAAGGCGTCCGCCAGCCGGGCCCGGGACCGGGTGAGTTCGATGACCCGGTGGTCGTCCTGCGCCTCGCGGGGCGCCAGCAGGAACCAGGCCGTCCGCACCTGCGCACCCGCCAGCAGCCCCGCGGCGTACGCGGACAGGGCCAGGCCCAGGGCCCCGCAGAGGCTGAACGGCAGCGCGGCCAGCGGATGGCCGACCGCCTGACCGGGGATGATCATCACGGTCTCCGGTGCCAGCGCCCACACCACCACGGGCGAGACCAGCAGCATGCCCGAGAACGCCAGCAGCGCGGTCACGCCCAGGCCCGCACCGGCGAAGACGATCGCCAGCAGCGCCGCGTACCCCAGCTCCCGCCAGGTCGCCGGCTCCCGCAGCCTGGTCCGCAGCCGGGCCCAGGGACCCATGTCCAGGAGCGGGCCGTGCGGATCGGCCGGCGCGGCCGGCTCCATCAGCCGCATCCGCCGCCGCTCCGCCCGGGCCACGGGGATCCCGAGCAGCGCGGTCGCCGCCAGGACCAGCAGGCCCACCCCGACCACCGAGAGGACCACCCCGAGGGCCACCAGCACGGCCAGGCACAGCAGCACGCCCACGCCGAACAGCGCACCGCTGAACAGGTAGGCCCAGCTGCGCAGCGGCCAGCGGGACCGCAGGAAGTGCCGGGGCCCCGACCTCATCGCCTCCCAGACGGCGATGGCCTGTCCGCTCGGTTCGTGCGGCAACGGCTGCCCCGACATCTGCGCACCCTTCGTGGAACCCGGAGTTGGCGATCTTCCCGAAACTCTAGTCCGGCCTCCGCCGACTGTCGGTAGGGGAAACCCACCCCCGAGGTGTCCCCTCAGGCCCACTGCGCCCGGGCACCCCCCGGTGCTGGACTGGAGGCGTTCCGCTTCTCCCCCTCCTCCCCGCCACCCGCCCCAGCCCCACCGCATCGGCAAAGGATTCACGACATGGCACTTCTCACCGACATGAAGGTGTCGGCCGCGCGACTGGTCTCGGTGTCCAAGACCTACCCGGGCGCCACGGGACCGGTCCTGCACGAGGTCACCGTGGAGTTCCCGGCCCGCGCCATGACCGCCGTCATGGGCCCCTCCGGTTCGGGCAAGACGACCCTGCTGCACTGCGCCGCGGGACTCGACCGGCCCTCGGCGGGGCAGGTGCTCCTCGGCGACACCGACCTGGCCGTCTGCGACGAGGAGCAGCTGACGCGGATCCGGCGGCAGCGGGTGGGGTTCGTCTTCCAGCAGTTCAACCTGCTGCCCATGCTCACGGCCTACGAGAACGTGGCGCTCCCGCTCCGGCTGAACGGCCTGCGGCCCAAGCGGTCGGTGGTGCTGGGCGCGCTCGCCCAGGTCGGCCTGGAGCAGCTGACCGACCGCCGTCCCGCGCAGCTCTCGGGCGGCCAGCAGCAGCGGGTGGCCATTGCCCGGACCCTGGTGGCCGAGCCGGAGGTGGTCTTCGCGGACGAGCCGACCGGCGCGCTCGACCGGGCCACGGGCCGTCAGGTCATGGCCCTGCTGCGGGACCTGGTGGACGGGGCCGGGGGGACCGTGGTGATGGTCACCCACGACCCCGTTGCCGCCGCCTACGCGGACCAGGTGGTCTACCTGGTCGACGGCCGCGTGGTGGGCACCGACACCGCCCCCACCGTCGACCGCATCACCGCCCGCCTGAACCGGTGGGACGCGTGATGTGGCAGCTGTCCCTGCGCTCGGTCCGGCACCACGCGCCGCTGTTCCTCGGCACCTTCGTCTCGCTCGTGCTCGGGGTCGCGCTGATCGCGGTGTCCTCGGCGGCCCTGGCCGCCACCTTCGACGTCCGGCAGCCGCCTGCGGAAGGCCGCCCCTCCATCACGCTCGAAGACGGCCGGGGGACCGCCCACACCCTGGTCAGCGGGGGGCTCGACCTGGGCGGCATCCAGACCGTGCTGGTGATGGCCGGCATCGTCTCGGCCTTCGTGACCGTGTTCGTCATCGCCGGTACCTGCGCCTTCAGCGTCGCCCTGCGCCGCCAGGACATGGGCCTGCTCCGGATGGTCGGCGCGGGCGCGAGGCAGGTGCGGCGCATGGTGATCGGGGAGAGCCTGGCCGTCGCGGTGCCCGCCGTCGCGGTCGGCTGCCTGCTCGCCGTGGTGGCCGCGCCGTGGGCCGTCGACGGGCTCAACAGCACGGGCCTGTCGCCCGCGGAACTGCGGGCCGGCCCGCTGGGCGGGCCCCTGCTGATCGCGGCGGCCGCCGGGCTGGTCATGGCCGTCCTCGGCGCGGTGGCCGCCTCCCGCCGGGCCTCCCGGGTCGGCGCCACCGAGGCACTGCGCGAGGCCGTACTGGACTCGCGGGCCATGACCGGGGGCCGCTGGGCGGCCGGCCTGCTGCTGCTCGCCGTGGGCGCGGTCATGGTGGGGCTGGCCCCCCAGGCCGGCCTGGAGGGATCCATCCCGCTGGCCCTCTTCGGATCGATGGCGCTGACCCTCGCCGCGTCCTCACTGGGCCCGGCCTACCTGCCCGCGCTGACCCGCCTGCTGGCCGCACCGGTCCGGCGCTCGAGCTCCGTGGCCGCCCGGCTCGCCGTGGAGTCGCTGGGCACCTCCAAGCTGAGGACGGCCTCCCTGGTGGGGCCGGTCCTCGCCATCGTCGCCGTGGTCGGGGTGTTCACCTCCGTCCTGTCCACCACGGGCGCCACCATCAAGTCCGACGACCGCGGGCGGACCCTGGGACAACTGGTCGTGGAGGAGGCCTCCGGCGGGCCGCTGGCCCAGGACGCGCTGGCCGCGCTCCGGGCCGACCCCCGGGTGCTCGCGGTGTCCGCACCGGCCGGCCTGGAACTGGCCGTGGCCGACCGGTCCTCCGTACGGCAGGACCGGGGCGCCGTGGCCGACCTCCCCGCGCTGGCCCGCACCCACCGCGTCGACGTGATCGAGGGCGCCGTCACGGAGCTCGGCCCGGGCCAGGTCGCCGTCTCGCGCGAGTACGCCGGCTGGTACGGCTACCACGTGGGCACCCGGCTGACGTACGGGCTCTTCGGCGGGAGCCCCGCCACCGCCGAGGTGACGGCGGTCCTCGACGGCGGAACGGCCGTACCGCACGTGGTACTTCCCGCCGGGGCACCCGGGGCCCCCGAACCCCGCCGGGCGACCGTACTGCTCGACGGGGCCTCGGCCGGCACGGCCCGCACGGTGGCCCGGGAGCTGACCTCCCGGCTCGGCGCGGACCGCGTGCGGGTGACGGAGACCACCCAGTGGTTCGTGAACTCGTCGAGCGATCAAGAACGGCTCAACATGCTGGTACTGGTGGTACTGGCAGGACCCGCCTCCGCCTACGCATTGATCTCCGTGGCGAGTACCTTGGTCATGTCGTACAGCAGGCGCACCCGCGAGTTCGCCGACATGCGCCTGATCGGCGTCAGCGAGAAGCAGTTGAGGAGCATGGCCCTGTGGGAAACTGGGTGCACGACCACCGTGGCGGCCGTGGTCGCCACAGCGGTTGTGGCCTCGGGACTCCAGGCCTATCGTGCAGCGCTGCGCGTGACGTATGACGCGGTTCCGCTGAGTGTGCCGTGGGGGGCGCTGTCGGGGTTGGTCCTCGCATGTGGGGCGGTCTCGGCGACCGTGGGCCTGATGGCGACCCGGCGGCTCCTCGGGAAGGCCGGCATCACGATGGCGACCACTCGCCAGTAGCAAGGGGAGAGACTGTGCGCGTCCTGATCGCCGAAGATTCCGCGCTCCTGCGCATGGGAATGCAGCGGCTGCTGGAGGATGAGGGAATCGAGGTCGTCGCCTCGGTGGGCGATGTGGCCGACGTCCTCCAGGTGGTCGCCACGTGCGAACCCGATGTGGCGATCATGGACGTGCGCATGCCGCCCAGCTTCACCGACGAGGGCATCAGGGCGGCCCGGGACATCCAGCGCCGATGTCCCGGCACCGCCGTCCTGGTGCTCTCGCAGTACGTGGAGTACGAGTACGCCAAGGACCTGGTCCGCGACGCCCGCGGCGGTACCGGCTACCTGCTGAAGCAACGGGTGGGCAGCATCGACGACTTCCTCACCGCCCTGGAGCGGGTCGTGGCCGGCGAAACCGTGCTGGACGCCGAGATATACAAGAAGTTCGTCGGTAACCCGAGCGAGCGGCGGGCCGCGGAGCTCCTCACCAAACGGGAGCGCCAGGTCATGGAACTCGTGGCGACGGGCCTGTCCAACACGGGAATCATGGCCCGCCTGGACATATCCGAACGCGCCGTGGAGAAACACGTCACCGCCATCCTGTACAAACTGCAGATCCCCAGTTCGGGAGAGGGCAACCGGCGCGTCCTCGCGGTCCTGGACTATCTGCGGGGAATGGGACGGGACAGCGTCGCCTGATGGGCGCGCTCGTCACGGAGGCCTCAACCACCCGGCCCGGACAGTCCGTTCAGTCCAAGGTCGCGGCCGGGGCCATCTACCTCTCCGTCGGCAGCCTCGTCGGTGTGCTGCTGGTGCCGCTCACCCTGGTGGCGATCGCGCTGCGGCTGCTCTCCCTGTGCCTCGCCGTCCTGCCGCTGGCCGGGGCGCTGTTCGTGAGGGCGGTCATGAAGGCGGTGCGGCGGGCCCTGCCGCACGCCGGCGTCGAACCCGTGCCGGCCCCGCCGCCGGGACCGACGTGGCGCAGCGCCTGGCACTGGGTGGCCGGTGTCACTCCGGGCGGCCTGCTCGGCATACCGCTGCTGCGCGCGGCCGCCGACCTGGAACGCCTGCTGGCGGCCGCGGTCCTGCAGACCTCGCAGGACGACGAGGCCGGCGGGAGGCCGGCCCGGGCACCCCGGCCGCGGGGCGCCGCCGTATGGGGGGACCTGGGATACCTGGGCCTCCTCCTGCTCGGCCTGATCTGGCTGATGCCCGTGCTCGCGCTGTCGCTGCCCGTGGTGGCCTTCGTGGTGAGCCTGCCGTTCGGGCGCACGGAGCAACTGTCCTTCGGCGAGGGCAACATCATCGTCGTCGAAGGAGCGTGGACCCGGCTCGGCGTCGGGCTGGGCGCCGCCGCCCTCTTCGTCCTCCTCGTCATGCTGCTCTTCTGGCTGGGCAGGCTGCGGGCGCGGCTCGTACGCAGGATCCTCGGCCGGGTCGACGAGGACGAGCGCCTGCGGCGCGAAGTACTGGCCGAACAGCAGCGGATCGCCGCGCTGCGGGTCAACGACGCCGACTACCGCAGGATCGAGCGCGATCTGCACGACGGGGCCCAGGCCCGGCTGGCCGCGCTCATGATGCGCATCTCGCAGGTCACCCGCCGCTCCGGGCAGAGCGCCGAGGACCTGCGCAAGGTGCTTCAGGAGACGCACCGCGAGATCGACCGGGCACTCGACGAGATCCGCGACCTGGTGCACGGGATCCAGCCCCCGATCCTGAGCGACCGCGGACTGCGCGCCGCCCTCGCGGCCCTGACCGCCACGTTCCACGTCCCGGTCCGGCTGGACTGCACGCTGGAGCGGCGTCCGGCCGTCAACGTCGAGGCGGCGGCCTACTTCATCATCGCTGAATCCCTGGCGAACGCCGTCAAGCACGCCTCGCCCACCATCATCACGGTGTCCCTGGCGCAGGAGGGAAACCACCTGGTCGCCGTCGTCACGGACGACGGGGTGGGCGGCGCCACGCCCCAGGGCGGCACCGGGGTGCGCGGCATGGCGGACCGGGCCACCGCACTGAACGGCGAGGTGGTGCTCACCAGTCCGGCCGGCGGGCCCACCACGGTGCGCGTGGTCCTCCCGTGGTCGCCCGCAAGCCTGTGAACGTACCGTTCTGAAGGCTCTGACCTGCGAACTTTCCTCCCAGGGAAACACCTTGCCGCCGCACATACGTCCGATCAAGGATGAAGGGGTACGGCTACCCGCACCGTGGCGTGCGGCATGGCCGGAGCGATCGAGGGGCTGCCGCCGAACCTCTCGCTGCCACTGATCTGGAGATCCTTGATGACACAGCTGAACGACGTACGCGCCGGGGCACCGTCCGTGACCGTGTCGCAGGAATGGGACGGACGCACCCTGCCGGCCCTGGTCCGTGCGGAGGTGCCCGGCATCGACCTGGCCGACTGGATCGCCGCCCGCAAGCCCCTCGTGGACGACCTGGCCCGGCGTGCCGGGGCGGTCCTGTTCCGCGGCTTCGCGGTGACCGGATCCGCCGCGTTCCGCACCGTGATGGGGGCGCTGTCCGAGGAGGTCCTCAAGTACGGCGAGCGCTCCTCGCCCCGTACCGAGGTGTCGGACCACATCTACACCTCCACCGAACACCCCGCCGACCAGCACATCCTCCTGCACAACGAGCAGTCGTACACGGAGAACTGGCCGCTGCGGATCGTCTTCTGCTGCGAACGGCCCGCCGACCGCGGCGGCCGCACGCCGCTCGCCGACTCCCGCAAGGTGCTGGCCCGGCTGCGCCCGCAGACCGTCGCGAAGTTCGAGCGGCTCGGCGTGCAGTACGTGCGCAACTACATCCCCGGCATCAGCCTGTCCTGGCAGGAGACCTTCCAGACCGAGGACCCCGAGCAGGTGCGCGCCTACTGCGAGGGCGCCGGGATCTCCGTCGAGTGGGTGGACGGCACCCAGTTGAGGACCCGTCAGACGCGGCCCGCGCTGCACCGCCACCCGGTGACGGGGGACCGGACCTGGTTCAACCACGCCGTCTTCTTCCACGTCACCTCGCTGGCCGAGGAGGTCTGCGCGGGACTGCGCGCGGCCCTGGGGGAGGAGAACCTGCCGTACAACACGTACTACGGCGACGGCACGCCGATCGAGGACGAGACCCTCGCCGAACTGCGCGCCGCGTTCACCGCCGAGACCACCGGCTTCGACTGGGAGCTGGGCGACGTGCTGCTCGTCGAAAACATGATCACCGCGCACGCCCGCGAGCCCTTCGAGGGCCCCCGGCGCATCCTCGCCGCCATGTCCGACCCCGTCGCCACCGTCCGGGAAGGAGCGGCCGCATGACCGCCCAGGACGTCCGCGCCCGGTTCACCGGACCGGTGACCGCCGCCCCGCTCGACCCCGAACCCTTCCTGCTGCGCATCGAGGCGACCGCGCCCGGCCTGCGCCTCGACGAGTGGATCCGCGCCAACCGGGCGCAGCTCGGCGAGGAACTCGACCGGCACGCCGCCCTGCTCTTCCGCGGCTTCGCCGTCGACAGCCCCGAGGAATTCGGCGCCGCCGCCCGCGCGTTCTCGCCCGAGCTGCTGGACTACCTGGAACGGGCCGCCCCCCGCACCGAGATCGCCGACAAGGTGTTCACCTCCACCGAGTTGAGCCAGGACCAGTGGATCGCCTTCCACCACGAGATGTCCTACTCCCACAACTGGCCGGGAAGGCTCTACTTCTACGGCGACCGGCCCTCGCGGACCGGCGGCGCCACCCCCGTCGCCAGCGAGCGCGCGGTCTTCCCCAGGATCCCGGCCGAACTCCGGGAGCGGTTCCAGCGGCACGGCGTGTGCTACGTGCGCAACTACGGCCCCGTGCTCGACATCCCCTGGCAGGTCGTCTTCCAGACCACCGACCGGGCCGAGGTCGAGGCGTACTGCCGCGCCTCCCACACCCGGTTCGAGTGGGTGGGCAAGGACGGGCTGCGCACCCGGGCGGTGCGCCAGGCCGTCTCCCGGCACCCCCGCACCGGGGAGACGGTGTGGTTCAACCACGCCCACCTGTGGCACGTTTCCGCGCTCCAGCCCGAGGTGGCGGAGTACCTCCTCGGCGCGTACGGGCCCGAAGGCGTGCCGCGCAACGCCTTCTACGGGGACGGCAGCCCCCTCGAGGACGAGGCCGTCGCCCTGATCGGGAAGCTGTACGAGGACAGCGCGGTCTCCTTCCCCTGGCAGCGGGGCGACGTCCTGGTGGTGGACAACTACCTTGCCACGCACGCCCGGGAGCCGTTCCGCGGCGACCGCCGCATCCTCGTCGCCATGTCGGACCTCCAGGTCGGCCGGCACCTCGGCTGACCGCCGTGGTGGGGGAAACCCGACCCCCACCTCTCGACCTACCTGTCATGACCCCACCCCTGCCGCTCGGATGCAATGAACGGTGTGCTGATTCGACAGGCTGGAACCGCAATGACCGCAATGACCGCCTCGGCGGGCAAGGCCGTGCGCCGGGTGGGCCGGCGGCGGATCTGGGTGGGCGGCTGGCTGCTCGCGGCAGCCTGGGCCGCGGTCTTCCCCCTCGTCTCGACCCTGGACACGCACCGCGTCTGGGGCACGTGCGCGGCGGCCGGCTACGGGGGAGCGGCCCTCGCCTCCTGCCTGCTGCCGCGCCCGCGCGCCCGTACCTGGGCCGTGGCCTGCGCCCTGCTCGGCGCCCTCGTCCTGCCCCTGCTGTACCTGCTCCTGACCGGGAACGGGCAGAGCGAGGTCGCGGTGATCGAGCGGTCCGCCGAACTGACGGTGAGCCAGGCCACGCCCTACCTGGCGGACCCGCAGGCCGTCACGGACTACAACCCCTACCTGCCGGGGATGGCCCTGTTCGGCCTGCCCCGCGCACTCCTCGGGGACGGCGGCCCCGCCGGGCTCCCCGGGGACGCCCGCGTGTGGTGCGCGGCGGTGTTCCTGCTGAGCCTGTGGGCGGGCCGCCGCGTCCTGGCCGCACCCGCGGACGGCCGGGCCGGACCGCGTTCGGCGCGCCCGGCGCCCCGTACACCCCTGGCCGTCCTGATCGCCTCGCCCGTGGTGGCCCTGCCGCTCTGCGTCAGCGGGGTCGACCTGCCGATGACGGGACTGTGCTGCCTGGGGCTCGCCCTCGCGGCGCGCCGCCGGCCGGTGGCCGCCGGCCTGGTGCTCGCCGCCGCCTGCTCGCTGAAGTGGACGGCCTGGCCCGCCCTCGCCGTCGCGGTCGCCCTCCTCGCCGCGAGCGGCGGAGCCCGCCGGGCCCTGCGCTGCGCGGGGGTGGCACTGGCCGCCACGCTCGCCGTGGTGCTGCCCAGCGCCCTGCTGTCGCCCGGCCCGATGGTCCAGCAGGTGCTGGCCTTCCCCACCGGCCGCGCCCCGGTGGCCACTCCGGCCGCCAGCCCGCTGCCGGGCCGGCTGCTCGCCGACCTGGGCCCCGCCGGCTGGTACGCGGCCGTGGCCCTGCTCCTGTGCGGCGGGTTCGCCGTCGCGGCCTCCCTCGTCGTGCGTCCGCCCGCCGGGGTGGTGGCCGCGGCCGACCGGCTCGCCCTGGGCCTGTGCGCGGCCTTCCTGCTCGCACCCGCCGGACGGTTCGGCTACCTCGCGCTGCCCCTCGTCCTCGTCGTCTGGCCGCGGATCACCACCGGACCCGACCGCACGGCGGCCCTGCGCGGCGCGGTCACGAGGGCCGCCGCTCCCCGCCGCCCCGCACCGGCCGTAGCCGCCGGAGGCACGCGATGACGGCGCCGCGTACGGTCACCCGGCGGACGGCGGGCGTGGCCGGAGCCCTGCGCTGGGCCGCGGCCCGCATGCCGTTCGTGGAGGACGAGGTCGCGGGGCTGCGGGAGTTCGTCCGGCCCGGAGACGTGTGCCTCGACATAGGCGCCGAGTACGGGCTGTACACCTGGACGCTGTCCCACCTCGTCGGCCGCGCCGGACAGGTGCACAGCGTCGAGCCGCTGCCCGGCCCGGCGCGCTGGCTGCGCCTGGCATCGCGCTCGCTGGGCTGCGCCAACGTGGTCGTCCACCGCACCGCGCTGGGCTCCCGGACGGGTCACGGCGTACTGAGCCTGCCGATGCGCCGCGGCGCGCCGGTGCACGGGCGCGCGTACCTCACCGAAGGCACCGACGGCCCCGGCCCCAACGCCGAGTTCCGCACCTCCCGGCCGGTGCCCACCGCCGTGGACACCCTGGACCGGCTGGTGCGAGGCGCGCGGCTGGAGAAGGTGAGCTTCGTCAAGGCCGACGTCGAGGGAGCCGAAGCGGCCGTGCTCGAAGGCGCCCGCGACACCCTGCTGCGCCACCGGCCGGTGCTCCTGCTGGAGATCGAGCGCAGGCACCTCGAGAAGTACGGGGCGAGCCCGGCGGACCTGGTCCGCCGGCTCCGGCCGTTCGGCTACCGGATGCGCCGCTGGCACGGCGGGCGCTGGGCGGAGGCCCGGGAGGTCCGCGACGACTGCCGCAACTACCTGTTCACCGACTGAAGCCGCCCACCGGCCGACAACTTCCGCCCCGAGGAAAGGAGCCTGCCCCCATGGGCACCACTCTGATCATCACCAACGACTTCCCGCCCCGGCAGGGAGGCATCGAGACCTTCGTGCACGCCATGGCCGCCCGCGTGCCGGACAACGACGTCGTCGTCTACACCTCCTCCGAGCCCGGCGCCGCCGCGTACGACGCCACCCTGCCCTTCCCGGTCATACGGGACTCCGCCCGCACCCTGTTACCGACGCGCCGGGCCACGGCCCGTGCTCTGGACATCGCCCGCCGGCACGGCTGCGACCGCGTCTGGTTCGGGGCCGCCGCCCCGCTGGCGGCGATGGCACCGGCCCTGCGCCGCGCCGGGATCCGCCGGATCGTCGCCACCACGCACGGCCACGAGATCTGGTGGGCCCGCGTACCGGGCGCACGCCGCCTCCTGCGGCGGGTGGGCGACAGCGTGGACGTGGTGACGTACCTCGGGGAGTACACCCGGGCCCGCATCGCCCCGGCGCTGGGGCCGCGCGCCCGGATGAGCCGCCTGGTGCCGGGAGTGGACTCGGACGTGTTCCGCCCCGACCTCACCACCGGCCGCACACTGCGCCGGCGGTACGGGCTGCAGCACCGCACGGTCATCCTGTGCGTGGCCCGGCTGGTCCCGCGCAAGGGGCAGGACACCCTCATCCGCGCCATGCCGCTGATCCGGCGGATGGTGCCGGACGCGGCCCTGCTGGTGGTGGGCCGGGGACCGGACGAGCGGCGGCTGCGCCGGCTCGCCGACCGGCACGCCCCGGGGTCGGTGGTGTTCGCCGGCGGGCTCGAACACGCCGAGACGCCCGCCTGTTACGCGGCGGCCGACGTGTTCGCCATGCCGTGCCGCACGCGCCGGGCGGGACTGGAGGCGGAGGGCCTCGGCATCGTGTTCCTGGAGGCGTCCGCGACCGGTCTGCCCGTGCTCGCGGGGGACTCCGGCGGGGCCCCGGACGCGGTCCTCGACGGGCGGACCGGCAGGGTCGTCGACGGCCAGGACGTGACCGCGGTCGCGGACGCCCTGGCCGAACTGCTGGTCTCCCCGGGCCGTGCGGCGATGGGCGCCGCCGGACGGCGCTGGGTCGAGGAGGAGTGGTCCTGGGAGGCCTCGTCCCGGCACCTCACCCAGCTGCTGACCCCCGTGGACGTTCCCACGGCCAAGCGGTCGTGAACTGGGCTTTTTCCTTGCAGGGAAACTTCTTGCCCGCGGCGTGAGGTCTGAACAACGATGAAGAGGTACGGGTACCCGCACCACGACGGTGCGGGTAGCCGCACTTCCACCGCCCGGGCCGGCCGTCCGGCCGTCCGTGAGGCCCCGTCACCGGGGCCCCGGCCCCGGGGCCGTTGCCCGCACCGGCGGCTTCCGCCATCCGGTCCGCCGCGCGGCCGGCGGGACACCGCGCCGTATCCGCACCGGCGGCACCGCCGCGCCACGCCGCCCTGCCGGCCCCGCGCCCATGTGAGAGGGACACCCCATGAGCAACCCCTTCGAGAACGACGACGCCTCCTACCTGGTCCTGGTCAACGACGAGGGGCAGCACTCGCTGTGGCCGGCCGCCACCGACGTGCCCGCCGGCTGGCGCCCCGTCCACGGCGCGGCGGGCCGCCAGTCCTGCCTGGACTACGTCGAGGAGCACTGGACCGACATGCGGCCGCACAGCCTGGCCGGCACCGTCCCGCCCGCCGCGTGACCCCCGCCCGCGAGCCGAGCGAGGAGCCCGCCGCACCATGACCTCAGCCCCCGCCACCGTCCCGGACCTGACCGACCCGCTCACCCACCTGCCCCCCGACGGCCTGGACGAGGTCTGGGCGCACCTGCGCCGGGAGGACCCGGTCCACTGGCACCCGGGCGGCACCGACACCCCCGGCTTCTGGGTCCTCACCCGGCACGCCGACGTCTCGGCCGTCCTGCGCGACTCCACCCGCTTCACCTCGGAGCGCGGCAACGTGCTCGCCACCATGCTGCACGGCGGTGACAGCGGGGCCGGGAGCATGCTCGCCGTCACGGACGGGCCGCACCACACCGCCCTGCGCACCCTCCTGCTCAAGGCGTTCTCCCCGCGCGCCCTGGAGGGCGTGGTGCGGCAGGTGCGCCGGACCAGCCGGCGGCTCGTCACCGAGGCGCTGGAGAACGGGGGTTGCGACTTCGCCCAGGACATCGCCTCGTACGTGCCGCTCGCCACCATCTGCGACCTGCTGGCCGTGCCCGAGTCCGACCGGGAGTACATCCTCACCCTGACCAAGTCGGCCCTGGCGTCGGACTACGCCAGCCTCCAGGAGGGCGAGGACCGCCTCGCCCGCGCCGAACTGCTCATGTACTTCCACGATCTGGTCCGCCACCGCCGCCTGCACCCCGGTACCGACGCCATCAGCCTGATGGCGACGGAGCCCGCGGGGTCCACGCTGCTGGACGACGACGCCGTCGTCCTCAACTGCTACAGCCTGATCATGGGCGGTGACGAGACCAGCCGCCTCTCCATGATCGGCGCCGTGCGGATGCTGGCCCACGACGCCGGGCAGTGGCAGGCGCTGCGGGAGGGCACGGCCCCGCTCAAGGAGGCCACCGAGGAGGTCCTGCGCTGGACCACCCCCACCCTGCACTTCGGCCGGGCCGCCACCGACGACGTCGAACTGCACGGCCGCACCATCGCCAAGGGCGACCTGGTCACCCTCTGGCTCTGCGCCGCCAACCGCGACGAGCGCGTCTTCACCGACCCGCACCGCTTCGACCTCGCCCGGACCCCGAACAAGCACCTCTCGCTCGGCTACGGCCCGCACTTCTGCCTGGGCGCCTATCTCGGCCGGGTCGAGATCACCGCGATGCTCGACGCCCTGCGGACCTTCGTCGGCTCCATCGAGCAGACCGGCGCGGAGCAGCGCATCTACTCGAACTTCCTCACGGGCATGAGCAGCCTGCCCGTCTCGCTCAGCCCCCGTCCCGGGCCCCTTCCCGCCTGGCAGGAATGACCGCCGGAACCTGCCCTTCTTCCCGTACCACCACCAGAGCACGCGGAGGTCGCAGTGAACAGCAACACCGGCCGCAATGCGCACCCCAGCCCCGACGTCTGGTTCAACTGGAACAGCGTCGAAGGGGTGCCGGCCACCCCGGCGCCGGCGTACACGGGGAAACTCTTCGACGAGACGCTGCGCGACGGGCTCCAGGCTCCGAACATCCGCAACCCGTCGCTGGAGCAGAAGCTGACGCTGGTGGAGCACATGGCCCGCACCGGCGTCCACTCGGCGGACCTCGGCTTCCCCGGATCGGACCCGGTCGCCCTGAAGGAATGCGTGGAGATCGCCCGGTACATCGCCGAGAACCGGCTCCCCCTCGTCCAGGGCTACGCGGGGCGTACGCACCCGGCGGACATCGACGCGATCTGCGAGATAGCCCAGCAGGCCTCGGTGCCCGTCGACGCCTACCTGTTCATCGGTGTCAGCCCCATCCGCCAGTACGTGGAGGACTGGGACCTCGCCACCATCCAGCGCCACGTCCGCGAGTCCGCCGTCGCCTGCCGGCGCGAGGGAGTGGAGTTCGTCCTGGTCCTCGAGGACGCCGTACGGTGCACCCCGGAGGTGCTCGCGGGGGTGTACGACGCGGCCGTCGAATCCGGGGTGGCCCGCCTCACCCTGTGCGACACCGTGGGCGCCGCCCTACCGGGCGGCGCGGCCTCGCTCATCCACTGGTCCCGGCGCTACTTCCTGGACCGCGGCCATCCGGTCGCCTTCGAATGGCACGGCCACAACGACCGCGGACTGGCCCTGGCCAACTCGCTCACCGCCCTCGCCCTGGGCTGCGAGCGCGTCCACGGAACCGTCCTGGGCATCGGGGAGCGGGCCGGGAACGCCTCCCTGGACCAGCTCATCGTCAACACCCACCTGGACGGGCACGACAGCTACGACCTCAAGGCGCTGCGCGACTACTGCGACTACGCGGCGCCCGTGCTGGGAGTCGACATCCCGCAGAACTATCCCGCCCTGGGCCGCGACGTGTTCAAGACGAGTGCCGGGGTGCACGCCTCCGCGATCCTCAAGGCCCACGAGAAGGGAAACCTGCTCGTCAAGGACAGCGTGTACTCCAGCGTCCCCGCGAGCTTCCTGGGCCGGGAACAAGAGGTGCTCATCGACGAGGCGTCCGGCACCAACAACGTCAAGTACTGGCTCACCGTCAACGGTTACGACAGCTCCAACGCCGCCTACCTCAAGAAGGTGCTGGCGAAGGCCAAGTCCACCCGCGGCCCCCTCACCGACGAGCAGATAAGGCAGATCATTGCGACCGCCGAGTGACATCACGGACGGCGCCGCCGAGCGCCGCACGATCCGCCTCCGGGGCAGCGTCCTCGTCGTGACCGAGGACACGGACGCGCTCGCCGCCCAGCTGGACGGCAGCAGCCGCCTCACCACGGCCCAGCTGCTGCGCACCCCGCTCATGAACAACATCTCCACGGACGAGATGATCCCCGGCTGGTGCTGCTACTGGTACGACGAGAAGCTCGGCGACTACGCCTACCTGGGCCTGCGCGGCAAGCGGGTCGGCGAGGGCGCCCTGCGCGCCTTCGGCCCGCAGATCATCGTCAGCGGTGAGGCGAAGGGCTGCGGCTCCTCCCGGGAACACGCCGTCTACGCAGAGAAGTACGCGGGCGTCGAAGTGGTCTTCGCCCGGTCCTTCGAGCGGATCTACGAACAGAACTGCCGCAACGTCGGCATCGTCACCTGCGACGACTTCGAGCTCCTCGACGCGCTGCTCGCGGGTGAGGAACTGCCGCTGGAGGCCTTCACCCGCCGGGCCAACGAGATCGAGCGCGCCGTCGTCGACCTCGGAGGACTCTTCGGCTTCAACCGGACCGGATCCCGCATCGAGCCCGCGTTCGAGGCCGACCGCCCCCTCAACGTGGTCGAGAAGATCATCCAGAGCCGGCTCTCGGACCGCAACCCGCTGCCGGCGGACGCGAGCGTGCGGATCGGCCAGTCCTACTTCGTGAGGACGGACGTCCGCTTCTCCCACGAGTACGTCACCCCCATGGCCGCGGGCATGTTCACCCAGCAGTTCGGCCCCGGCGCCGTCCTGGCGGACCCGCAGTCCGTGTACTTCTTCCAGGACCACCTGTCGCTGGCCGCGCCGGTGCTGGCCCGGCGCGCGAACGGCGCCGAGCTGATCGAACGGGTGGAGAACCTCGGCAGCCGGCAACAGGAGTTCGCCGCCCTCAGCGGCGGCAACTTCATCGGTCCCGCGCCGGACGGCGGCAGCCGCGCGATCTGCCACAACCACATCGTCGAACACGTCGCCCGGCCCGGCGACGTGATCATCGGCACCGACAGCCACACCTGCACGGCCGGCGCCGTGGGCGCGTTCGCCTTCGGCGTGGGCGCCACGGACATCGCCAACTCCTGGTACAACCGCGAGATCCTGCTGAAGGTCCCGGCCGTGATCCGGATCAACCTGCTCGGCGCACTGCGCCCCGGCGTCTGCGCGAAGGACGTCATGCTCGGCCTGCTGCGGCATCCCGCCATCGAAGGCAGCCAGACCCTCGGCAAGGTCCTCCTGTTCACCGGACCCGGCTGCGCCGGGCTGTCCATGGACGAACGCGCCACCCTGTGCAACATGGCCGTCGAGGCGGGCGGCATGACCGCCCTGTTCGAGCCCGACGCGATCACCCGCGCCCACCTGGCCCGGCGCGATCCCGCGGAGCCGCCCGGCAGCGCCCTCACCTCGGACGAGAACGCCGCCTACGCCTCGGTCGTCGACATCGAACTGGCCGGGACCGAGCCCATGGTGGCCCTGCCCGGCGACCCGCGGAACTCCGTCCCCCTCGCCACCATCCGCGAGGAGGTGAAGGTCGACAAGATCTACGGCGGCTCCTGCACCGGCGGCAAGGCCGACGACATGGACATGTACGCCAGCGTGTTCGAGCGGGCCCGGGCCCGCGGCGCGCGCGTGCCCGCCGACGTGCAGGCGTTCATCCAGGTCGGCAGCGAGGCCGTGATGCGGTACGCGTCGGAGCGCGGCTACCTCGAGCTCTTCTCGGAGGTCGGCGTGACGGTCCTGCCCCCCTCCTGCGGAGCGTGCATCAACGCCGGTCCAGGGGTCTCCGAAAACGCGGCCGAGGTGACCGTCAGCGCCCAGAACCGCAACTTCCCCGGACGTTCCGGGCCCGGGCAGGTCTACCTGGCCTCGCCCTACGTCGTCGCCGCCAGCGCCATCGCGGGCCGGCTCAGCTCGGTGGAGGACATGTTCCCGATGCGGACGGGCTCATGAAGATAGCGGTGGTCCCCGGTGACGGCATCGGCCGGGAGGTCGTCCCGCCGGCCCTCGAGGTCCTGGACCAGCTCAGCGGGGAGTTCGGCCTCGGGATCGGGTACGAGGTCTTCGACTGGGGCGCGGACCAGTGGCTGAGCAGCGGCGTGGGGCTCCCCGAGGGGGCGCTCGACATGCTGTCGGAGCAGTACGCGGCCGTGTTCCTGGGCGCCCTGGGCGATCCCAGGATCCCCGACATGGCCCACGGCCGGGACATCCTCCTCGGCATGCGCAGAGGACTCGACCTCTACGTCAACCACCGCCCGCTGACCCTGCCGACGGGCCTGGTCGACGTCTACCGCGAGAACACCCAGGGGCTCTACTCAGGGGTCGGCGGCACGGTGCTGCAGGGCGGGCTGGCCGGAGTCGCGATCGACGAGTGCGTGTACACCCGCCCCACGGTGGAGAAGTTCGTCCGGTACTGCCTGCGCCGCCTCGCCGAGGGACAGCGGGGGCGCGTCGTGCTCGTCCACAAGTCCAACGCCGTACCGCACACCGGGAGGCTGTGGCAGGAGGTGTTCCGCCGTGAGCTGGAGGACTTCCCGCAACTGGAGGGATCCGAGGAGTACGTCGACTCCTTCTGCTACAACCTCGTGCGCGATCCGTCCCCGTACGAGGGCGTCGTCACCTCCAACCTCTTCGGCGACATCATCAGCGACATCGGCGCCGCGCTGATGGGCGGTCTCGGCCTCGCCGCGAGCGCGAGCATCTGCCCCGAGACGGAGTTCGCCCTCTTCGAACCGGTGCACGGCAGTGCCCCCGACATCGCCGGGAAGGGGGTGGCCAACCCGTACGCCGCCCTCCTGTCCCTGGCCATGATGCTCGACCACCTCGGGCACGGGGCACCGGCCGCCGTGCTGCGCCGGGCCCTGGCCGGCGCGCTGCGCAGCAGCGCGGCCACCCCCGACCTCGGCGGCCGGGGGACCACGGCCCGGTTCACGGCCGAGGTGACCACGCGGATCGGCCGCGAAATCGAGGCGCGCCATGCGTAGGCGCGTCCCGCCGCCCGGACTGGCCGGCCGGACCGACGCGGCCGGCAGCTCGGTGATCCGCGAGGCCCTCGCGCTCACCGCCCGGCCCGAGGTGATCTCCTTCGCGGGCGGCCTGCCCGCCTCGGAACTGATCGACACGGACGGCATCCGCGCCGCGTACGACCAGGTGCTGCGCGAGGCCCCGCTCCGTGTCCTGCAGTACTCCGTCACGGAGGGGGACCCCGACCTGCGCGAGGCGGTCGCCGCGCGGCTGGTCCGGGGCGGGCTCGCCGCCCGTCCGGACGGCCTCCTCGTCACCACCGGCGCGCAGCAGGCCCTCACCCTGCTGGCGACCGTCCTGCTCGAACCGGGCGACACCGTGCTCGTCGAGGAGCCCACGTACCTGGCCGCTCTGCAGTGCTTCGGCTACGCGGGTGCGCGTGTGGTCCCGGTGCCCACGGACCGGCACGGCATCGACGTCGAAGCCCTGGCGGACGCCGTGGAGCGCGAGCGGCCCAAGCTGCTCTACCTGGTGCCCGACTTCCAGAACCCGACCGGGCACACCCTGCCGCTGGACCGGCGCCGGGAGGTGGCCCGCCTGGCCTCGGCGCGCGGGTTCTGGATCGCCGAGGACGATCCGTACGGCGAACTGCGCTTCCGCGGCGCCCGGCTGCCGTGGATCTCCGCCCTGGAGGGCGCCGCGGACCGGACCGTGCTGCTCGGCAGCCTCTCCAAAGTGGTGGCACCGGGCATGCGGCTGGGCTGGCTGCACGGGCCGCCCGGGCTGCGCCGGGCCGCCGTACTCGCCAAGCAGGCCCTCGACCTGCACAGTTCGACCGTCGACCAGGCGGCCGCGGCCCGCTACCTCCGCAACCACGACCTCGACGCCCGGCTGGAGCGGGTCCGGGACCTGTACCGCGAACGCTGCGACACCCTGCTCGAGGCGCTGCCGCAGGTGCTGCCCGCCGGCAGCACCTGGAGCCGTCCCGACGGCGGGATGTTCGTCTGGGTCCGGCTGCCCGACGGCTGGGACGCGGCGGCCCTGCTCCCGCACGCCGTGGCCCGGGACGTCGCCTACGTGCCCGGCGCCCCGTTCTTCGCCGGGCGCCCCGACCCGGCCACGCTCCGGATGTCCTTCGCCACCCACGGACCGGCCGGCATCGGGGAGGGGATGCGCCGGCTGGCCACGACGTTCGCAGGGGCGGCCCCGGCGGAACAGGGCCGGGTGCACGCCGCGGCGGGCACCGCCTAGCGGAAGATCGCCATCGCCTGGACTTCGAGGACCCCTTCGTCCGGGTTCCACTCCTGGACCTTGCCCAGGCAGCGGGCCGAGAAGGTGCCCCGGGGGACCTGGTTGCGCAGCCCCTCCGTGGCGCAGGTGACCCGGACCCGGGGGTCCCGGGACGGGTCGGCCGGATCCCCGTACGGGGCGAGGAACACGGTGGAGCCGGCGCGCTCCGGGTCGTCGCCGGTCGCCCGGAACCGGCCCCGGATCAGGACGAAGCCCTCGATGTCGCGCAGCCGGACATCGCCCTGCGCGCCGGAGGCCGTGCGCAGCAGGGCGGGGCTGCGGGTGACGGACTGGCTCGGGAGGTCGACGTGCACGATGACGCGCTTCTCCTCCAGCACCTTCATGATCAGGCCGATCACCGTGATCGGTTCCGCGACCTCCAGGTAGCGGCTGACGATCTCGGTGTTCTCCTTGCGGCCGCCGTCCGCGCCGACGCCGAAGACCTTGGCGCGGACGGTGCCGTCCTTGCTGTCGCTGGTGCGCTGTTCGACCTCCTTGCGCAGGGCGGCCGTGTACCCGCGCATCTGGTAGTGGTCCATGACCGTCTTGTCGTGCAGGTAGAAGCAGATGCCGTCGGTGAGGTCCTGGGCGGCGGCCCGCCGGGTCCGGACCAGCCGCAGCACCGCCACGGCCAGGAGCGCCGCGAGGCCCGTCCCGGTGGCCGCCCACAGCAGCATCCAGGGCCACCACACGGCCCACCACGCTTCACTCGTGACACCCACGGATCTCCTTGAAGGCATTGAGGAGGGACTGCCCGGTGGCATCGGCCATGTGCCCGCCGGTGGCCCGGGCGGCCCGGTCGAGCTCCCGCGGGTCCGCCTCGCCGTACCGGACGGTGTACGTGCGCACGGCGCGGGCGGCCGGCGGCAGGGCCGCGTACCGGGCGAGGAACGCGTCGAGGCTCATCCCGGCGTTGTTCTCCCCGTCGGTCATGAGCACGATGGAGACGCGCTGTCCGGCGTCCTTCGCCACCGCGTCGGCCGCCGTCCGGTAGCCGTGGTCGAGGGCCGACCATACGGCGGTGCTCGCGTCGAAGCCGTCGTCGGCGACCGTCGCGCGCAGCCGTTCCAGGTCGGCGGCGCCCGTGTACGTCACGGTCTGCTCGTCCAGGACGCGGCCGCCGAAGCGCACCACCGTGACGGTCTCGCCCTGGTGGAACCGGGCGAACTTGCCGGAACGGGAGCCGTCCGCGCCGCTGAGCCCGGCCATCGTGGTGCGCAGGCCCGCGATCCGCTCGCCGCGCATGGACCCGGAGAAGTCCAGCAGGAAGATCACCCGCGCCGGGCGGCCGCTGCGCGCCTCGGCGTAGTCGGCCAGCAGCCGGTCGACGACGGCCTGGCTGTCCGGGAAGTACAGGGCGTTGCCGAGCGGGGCGCGCAGGCTGGGCACGCGCGTGAGGCCGGGGTCGACCGGCCGGCGCAGCGTACGTTCCATGATCTTCCGCTGGACCGGCTCGCTCCGCAGCCAGGCCGTCAGCCGGTCGTACGCGGCCCGCTTGGCCGGATCCAGCAGCATCAGCGGATAGTCGGACAGCACGATGCCGTCCTTCGGGTAGACCAGCTCCAAGGGCACGCGCAGGGTGCCCGCCCGGTTGAGCGCGAGCAGCTCGGACTCGTAGGTGATCAGCCCGTCGAGGCCGTCCTCGCCCCGGGCGTACGCGTCGGTGAGGCGGCCGGAGGAGTCCTCGGTCACCGCGTGCCCGGCGAAGAAGCCGCGCAGCCGGTCGCAGGAGACGTCCTCGGGGCGCAGCGCGCCACCCGTCCCCGCGGCCGCGGTCGCGACGCCCACCAGTGCGGCGAGCCCGCTGTTCGAACTCCGGGGATCGGCCATGGCGTACTTCAGCGTGCCGGCCGCCGCGGCGTCCGCCAGGTCCGCCCACGACAGCTGCCCGTCGGGGGCCGTCCGCCGCAGCCGCTCGGCCACCTCGGGCTTGAGGCCGACGGCGACGGGGGAGCGCATGGTGCTCGTCGACAGCGGACCGTCGGGCCGGCGGCCGGCCTCCTTCAGCAGGAGCTGGAAGGGCCGGGAGGAGGAGAGCCAGGCGAGGTCGTGCCGGTAGGGGCCGCCGACCAGGGAGGCGGTGGCCTCGACGGTGCCCTGGTACTCCATCGCCAGCGTGATGCCGGTGTCGCGGTGCAGCTCGTCCAACAGGGGCTCCATGTCGGCGAGTTCGGAGCTCGCGAGCACCCGCAGGGTCACCGGCTCGTCCCCGTCCCCGGTGCAGGAGGTGAGCGCGGCCAGGACGCACAGGCAGGCCGCCAGGGCGAGCGCGGCCGGCGTCCGGCGGCGGAGCCGGCCGTTCCCGGGCCGGGCCGTCACGGCGCCCCGTCCGGGAGCGGGGCGGGCGGGCAGTCGCCCACGACGGAGATCATCTGCTCCAGCGGGCGGATGCGGGGCATGGGCGAGCGGGTGTCGTCCGCGCGCAGGGCGGGCACCGGGACGTGCCGCTCGGTCAGGAAGCGCGACAGCTGGTCGCCGGCGACCTCGCCCGCCGGGTCCAGGATCCGGAAGCCCAGCTCCATCGCGCGCCGGCGCAACTCCGGGTCCTTGACGATGAGATCGCCGAGCCTTTCGCCGCCCTCGGTGTTCAGCGCGATGAACTGGGGCTGGGTGACGAACTGGGTGGAGGGGTAGAGCAGAACCCGCTCGGAGTCGAGCCGGTCGGACTCGGAGCGGTACCGGACCTGGTAGGTGAGGTACTGGTGCTCGTACGCCACGACCACGGGGGCGATGCCCTTGCCCTCGGGCGAGAGGTACGTCCGGAACACGTCGGCGGCGGGCAGGCCCTGCTCCATGAGGTGCTTGACGGAGTTCGCCCGGATGGTCGCCTCCTGCGTGGTGGAGGGAACGTCGGGGCCGTCGCCGCGCCAGGTGAAGGAGACCAGCGCCAGGTAGGTCCCGGCCGAGTTGGAGCTGCACACGTCGGGGCTCTGGGCGACGATCCGGTTGGCGTTGGAGATCCCGTGCCGGCGGATGCCGAGGTCGTTCCAGCGCTGTCCCCGGTCGATGTTGTCGAGGAACTTCTGCATGTCCAGCGCGTAGTAGAGCGGCTGGTCCGCCCCCTGGGCGGGGAGCGGGGTGGCGATGCCGGCGTCGTGCAGGGTCTCGGCGTACTCCCGGTAGGTCGCGAGCACCAGGGGGCTCACGAACGGCCGGTGCACCTTGGCGTACTGGCCGGCCGCCCCGCGGACGCCGGTGATCAGGTCCCCGGCCGGCTGACCGGAGGGGAAGACGAAGTCGAAGGCGGCGAGGTCCCGCAGGGCGACCTCGCGCGAGCCCGAACTGGTGACGTGGACCTTCACGCGGTGTTTCAGCAGGATCCGCTGGACCTCCTCGTCCTCGAAGAAGTCCCGCTTGGAGGCCATCTTGCCCTCGAGGACGACGACGCTCTCGAAGGGCAGCAGCAGATTGCCCGACACCGCCAGCGTGGCCAGCCCCGTCAGTACGGTGGCCAGCGCCGGCAGGAAGAACAACAGCAGGCCCCGCCGCGACCACGAACCGGACGACCGGCGCCGGACGGCCAGCCGGGGCTCCTCGACGACCGGTCTCTCCCCGACAACCACCCATGCCCCCCAGCACGCCGTGTCACCCTCGAAGCGGCAGCATCCACCGCCCGGTTGGCCATTCACGCACAGTCAGGCCAATCCCGCGTTAACAACTGCGGTAAAAACGTGGAGAGTTGGCTCAGGTGTCGGCGTCTTCCGGCCATCCGTAACCCGTGCGCGGATCGGGGGGTACGGCGCCCATCGCGGCCAGGTCCCGGTCGGCCGCGCGCATCAGCTGACCGGCCAGGTCCCGCATGGCCCGGCTCGCGGCGAGCTCGTCACCGATCGCGGGGACGTCCACGTCCTGCGGATTGCAGTGCGCCGCACCGCGGCCGACCATCGTCGACTTTCCGTCCTTGTCGAGCACCGCCCGGGCCTTGGTCGTACCGCCCTCCTCGATCAGGTAGACGCCCACCTTCCATTCCTCGGCGTGTGTCATGACATGCCTCCTCACACCCCGGCTCCACCCTGTCTCCAGGATGCATCCGGGTGCGCGGTACCGGCCACTGCTGCTATTCGGCGATCTCCGTCCGCTCCCACCACTCGTATACGGGCAGCTGCCCCTGCGGGCTGTCCTGGCGCCGCGACGTGGGCTTGAAGTGCTCGTATCCGCCACGGTGCGGGATCTTCAGGTCTTCTCCGGGGGCGGGGGCCGCGACGATCCGATCGGACAGGTCGTCCGGGCCGCCCACGAGTACTGCGCTGTCTGCCATGCCTCCAGTCTTCCGACCCCCGCGTGCGTCCGCATGTCGAACCCGGGGCGCTCAGCGCGCGCCGTCCCCCGCCGCCGGGACCGGCCGGGAGCCGAACAGGACGTCGCTGTGCGGGGAGCGCGCCTTGACCGGTGCCGGTATGGCCGGGCCCGCGGCGCCCACCGCGTCCGGGTCCGCGTCCGCGTCCGGGTAGAGCAGGGCGTGGCACCGTCGGGCCTCGGCGTCCGCGTCGGCGCGGGACACCAGGACGTGCTCGGCCCGGCCGTCGGCGCGCACCGTGGTGATCAGGCACAGGCCGTCGTGCCGCCGCCCGGCGCCGAGGTGGTGCGCCGTACCCCGGACCCCGGCCGGCGCCACCAGGTAGGTGCCGCTCGCCGAGTCGAACTCCGTGGTCCGCAGCCCCTCCGCCAGCAGCCCCCGGGCCGCAGCCCGGCGCTCCGGCCCGGACCGGAAGCGCCAGACGTCGCTGCCCTTGTGCGCCACGACCGCGGCCGCCTCGGGACCCTCTCCCACCACGGTCCCGTCCCCGCCCGCGCCGCCGGTCCACGGGAAGGGGCGGCAGTGCAGCCGCACGTCCCCGCGCTGCGCCCAGTCCACGGCGCTCTCGTGGACGACCTTGGCGCCGTGCCGCGACATCCGCCGCACCCCCTCGTAGCTGATCGCGGGCAGCGTCCGCGCGGCCGGCACCAGATAGGGGTCCGCGGTGCACACTCCGGGCACGTCGGAGAAGAGCACGCAGGTGCCGGCGCCCAGCGCCGCGGCCATCGCCGCCGCCGACAGGTCGGAGCTGTTGCGTCCCAGCATCACGGTCCGGCCGGCCGCGTCGACCGCCTGCCCGCCCGGGACGACCAGGACCGGGCAGTCCTCCAGACCCGACAGCAGCACCGCGGGGTCGGCCCGGACCAGCCTCGCCCGGTCGGCCGGCCCCTCGCCCAGCAGCCCGGTGCCGCCCGCGGACAGCGCCAGCGCCGGGACGCCCTCGGCATCGAGCGCGGCCGCGAGCAGGGCGACGCTCACCGTCTCGCCGCTGGTCAGCAGCATGGCGGCGACCGGTGCGGGCGGATCGTCGGCCAGCACGTCGAGGGTCTGCTGGAGCCTGCCCGTGGTGCCGGACATCGCACTCACCACGACGACCACGGGCCGCTTCTCGTCGGCCACCCGACCGGCCGTGTACCGGGCCACGCGGGTGTAGCCGTCCAGGTCGGCGAACGCCGAACCGCCGAACTTGACCACCAGCGGGCCCCGGTCCGGTCCGGCGCCGGCGCCGGTCAACCCAGCCACCCCTTCTCCATGGCGAGTTCCACGATCTGCAGGGCGTTCAGCGCCGCCCCCACCCACAGGTTGTCGGCGACCACCCACACCGCCACGGCCCGCGGGTCCTGCGGCTCGACCCGGATCCGGCCGACGTGGACCAGCGCCCGGTCCTCGGGCCGCGCGAAGACGGAGCGGGGCATCGGGTACGAGGGGCTGTCCGACCGGGAGTAGACCCGCAGCCCCGGGGTGGCCGTCAGCGCCTTCTCGACGGCCGCCGTGGTGACCGGCTCGCGCAGCCTGACGTGCACCGCCTCGGAGTGGCAGTGGAAGACCGGCACCCGCACCGCCGTGGCGCTCACCCGCAGCTCGGGCAGGCCGAGTATCTTGCGCGGTTCGCGGACGAGTTTGCGTTCCTCGTGGGTGAGCCCGGAATCGTCCTGGAGACCGATCTCGGGCACGAGGCTGAAGGGCAGCGGCTGCCCGAACCGCCCGCCCGGCTCTCCCTGCGCCCCGGGGTCGTCCAGGACCGTCCGGGATCCCGCGGCCAGTTCCTCCAGCCCCCGCAGGCCACCCCCCGACGCCGCCTGGTAGGTGGCCACCACGACGCTCTCCAGCGAGGCGAGTTCGTGCAGCGGCTGGAGGGCGCGCACCAGTTGGATGGTCGAGCAGTTCGGATTCGCCACGAGGCCGGAGGCCGGCCGTACCGCGAGGGCGCCGGGGTTGACCTGCGGTACGACGAGCGGGACGTCGGGCCGCATCCGGAACGCGGAACTGTTGTCGACGATCAGCACACCGGCCGCGGCCAGCCGCTCCGCCTCCCGGTTGCTGACGTCCACGCCCGCGCAGAAGACGGCCACGTCCAGACCCCGGGGGTCGAGATCCTCGACCGTGACCAGCGGGGCCAGGGGCAGGGACAGCGCGAGTTCGGCGCCCAGGTCCCGGCCGACGCTGCGCGCCGAGCCGACCGGCACCACCTGTTCCACCGGCACGATCCCGCTGTCGAGCAGGGCCAGGCACTCCCTGCCCACGGCGCCGGTGGCGCCGATTATCGCGATGCGCAGCATTCCCGTCCTCCTGTTCGCCCGGGCAGGCGCCCGGTGAGTGTCCGTATCAGGTGAGAGAGCCCCGGAAGGCGCGCCGGTAGGCGTTCGGGGTGGTGCCCAGCGAGCGCACGAACTGGTGGCGCAGAGCGGCCGCGTTGGGAAATCCCGTGCGGGCGGCCACCGCCTCCATCGTCTCGTCCGTGTTCTCGAGGAGCCGCTGGGCGCTCAGTACCCGCTGCGCCAGCAGCCAGCGGTACGGGGTGGTGCCGGTCTCCATGCGGAAGCGCCGGGCGAAGGTGCGCGGCGACATGCACGCCAGCGCCGACAGCTGCTCCACGCTGATCTCCTGGTCCAGGTGTTCCTCGGCCCAGGCCAGGACGTCGCGCACGCCGTCCTCGCGGTACTCCGCCACCGGCCTCTCGATGTACTGGGCCTGGCCGCCGTCCCGGTGCGGGGGGACGACCATGCGCCGGGCGATGGCGTTGGCGACGTCGCTGCCCTGGAGCTTGCGCACCAGGTGGAGGGCCGCGTCGATGCCCGCGGAGGTGCCGGCCGAGGTGAACACCGGATCCTCGTCGACGTACAGCACTCCCGGCTCGACCTCCGCCTTCGGGTAGCGTGCGGCGAGAGCGTCGGCGTACCGCCAGTGCGTGGTGCAGCGCCGCCCGTCCAGCAGCCCGGCGGCGGCCAGGACGAAGGCCCCGACGCAGACGCTGAGCACCCGGGCGCCGCGCGCCACTGCCTGGCGCAGGGCTTCGAGGAGTTCCGGCGGGAAGTCCCTGGTGTGGAAGTCGTCCCCCACGGGGATCGCGATGAGGTCCGCGTCCGCGAGCCGGTCGAGGCCGTACGGCGTGCTGATGGTGAATCCGGGGACCGCTCGCACGGACGAGGATTCCGCGGCGACGAGCGCGAAGTCGTAGGCGGGCAGCCCCTCCTCCTGGCGGTCGATCCCGAACACTTCGCATACGACGCCCAGCTCGAAGGGGTGGACGTTGTCGAGTAGCACCGCGGCTACGTTCTTCAGCATGGGATCCAATGTGGCAGGGATTCGTGGTGTTCTGACAGTCCCACCCCTGTCAGGTGGCCAAAAGCTCCCGCACACTGACGGCATGGATCCCGCAATCACTCGCCGATGGAGACGATACCGCCGCGGATTCCCATGACGACGGCTTGTGTGCGATCGGAGGCGCCCACCTTGGAGAAGACGGCGGACAAATGATTCCGCACGGTCTTCTCCGATATGCCGAGCGAACTGGCCACCCGCCGGTTCGACTTCCCCTGGGAGACGAGGACCAGGATCTCCCGCTCGCGCGCCGTCAGGGAGGAAAGGGGTTCCCGGGATGTCGGATCCGCGGGGAGGGCGGTGGGGCCAGGGCCCGCCTCCTGCTCGTCCCCGGTGTCCGTGCGCAGGTCCTCGATCATCTGTTCCTGGGCTTCCAGTGCGTCCTGCACCTCGCCGAGGGCCTTGTGCATCCTGTCGACCGCTTCGGCCAGAGCCGTAACGGGCTGCGGTGGCGCACCGCAGAATTCGCAGCAGCTCTTGCCATTCAACTCCACGACTCGCCTCTGCACGACACGTGCCATCAGGTGCACTCCCTTAATGCAGATGTGATAACCGAACCGCTCTTTTCGGTGAGGGATCAAGAAGGAAGCTGCGTGTGTATGGCCACTGTCTTGCACCGCGTGTATTCGCGCAGCGCCTCCAGCCCCTTCTCCACGCCTATGCCCGAGCGCTTGTATCCCCCGAAGGGAAGCTCCACGCCTCCCGCCGCGCTGTAGTTGTTCACGAACACCTGCCCCACCCGCAGCCGCTGGGCGAGCCAGTGGGCGGTGGTCACGTCGGAGGTCCAGACACCGGCGGCCAGCCCGTAGGTGGTGTGCTCCGCGAGCTCGACCGCTTCGTCCAGTGCGTCGAAGACCGTGACGCACAGGACGGGGCCGAAGATCTCCTCGTTGAACACGCGGTGCTCCGGTGTCACGTGGTCCAGGAGGGTGGGCTCCACATAGAACCCTCCGGCGTAGCCCTCGCCCTCGGGCACGCCGCCGCCGGCGCGGACCGCTCCCTGCCGGGCGCCCTCCGCCAGGTAGCCGAGCACCCTGTCGCGCTGTTTCGCGGAGATGAGCGGTCCCATGTCCGGATCGCCGATGCCCGGGCCGATGCGCAGGGCGCGGAACGCGTCCGCGAGGGCCGCCACCAGCTCCTCGTGCACGGACCGGTGGACGAGCAGCCGGCTTCCGGCCGAACAGTTCTGCCCCGCGTGCTCGGTGATCGAGTCGACGATCAGCGGTACCGCACGTGCGGTGTCGGCGTCGGGGAGCACGATGTGCGGCGACTTGCCGCCGAGCTCCAGGGTGACCGGCACGATGTTCCGCGCGGCCGCGGTCATCACGGCCTCGCCGATCTCCCGCGAACCGGTGAAGGCCAGGCGGTCCACGCCGGGATGCGCGGCCAGCGCGGCGCCCGCCTCCTCCCCGTAGCCCGGCACCACGTTCAGCGCGCCCGCCGGGAGCCCCGCTTCCAGGACGATCTCCGCCAGGCGCAGCGAGGTCAACGGCGCGTCCTCGGCCGGCTTGAGAACGCAGCAGTTTCCGGCCGCGAGGGCGGGTGCGACGGTCCGGGCGGCGATCTGCAGGGGGTAGTTCCACGGGATGATGTGCCCGCACACGCCGTACGGTTCCCGCAGGGTGAAGGCGAACCGGTCCGCCTGATGCAGGATCGTTTCGCCGCCCAGTGCCTCCACGGCGCCGGCGTAGAAGTCGAAGTAGCGTGCTGCGACATCGGCATCGACCAGCGACTGGCTGAGCGGCTTGCCGGTGTCGAGGGTCTCCAGCCGGGCCAGTTCCCGGCGCTCGGCGCGGATCGCCGCGGCGATCCGGCGGCAGACCCCGGACCGCTCCGCCACCGTGGCGAACCGCCAGGTGGACTCGTACGTCTGCCGGGCCGCTTCCACGGCGTCCGCGACCTCGGCGGCGCCGCAGCGGGCCACTCGCGCGAACGGGCGGCCGTTCGAGGGATCGAGGACGTCGATCCACGCCGCCGCGGGTACCTTCTTTCCCGCGATGACGGCCGTGTACTCGGTTAAGTCTGCTTCGCTCACGGGGGTCTCAAGCTCCTTGCATGGGGGACCGCAGCACTCGTCGTCAGCCGGCCATCGAACCGCCGAGGACTCTTTCCAGATCACGAGCGGCGACGTGGCGGGGGCAGCACACCAGCAGGCGCTGCTGTTTGAGCGCACCATCGACAAGTGCAGGGAGATCCTTGCCCGAATAGCCGAACGACGCAAGGCCGCCTGGACCGCCCGTATCCGACACCAGCCGTTGCAGAGTGGCCGGAAGTACATCCGCACCATGGGACGTTGATACTCCGGCCAGATTCGCACCGAGCAGTTCGGCCGCGCGCAGGTGGCGTTCGGGAGATGTCGGATAGGTGAATTCGAATGCCGCGGGTGCGGTGGAGACGACCGCGGCGCCGTGCGGCACCATTGCGTGATCGACCGAATATCCCTCCGGCCGGTAATCGCGTACCAGTCCGGCTATCGGATAGGCGCAGGCGTGCGGAATGTGGGTTCCCGCATTGCCGAACCCCATTCCCGCATAGCTCGCAGCCTGGCTCATTCCGATACGGGCTTCCAGGTCGTCGGGGTTCAGCACGGCCCGCCGGAGGTAGCGGCCGACCAGCCTCAGTGCCTGCTCCACCCACACGTCGCTGATCGGGTTGGCGCCGACGTACAGCGGCCGGTCCCCGGGAGTGGGGTAGGGCGGACGCCGGTCGTAGGGGCGGGCCGTATACGACTCGCAGGCGTGCGTCAGCACGTCGTACCCCGAGGAAGCGGTGACCGCCGGCGGCAGCGTGAGGGTGTTGGCGGGGTCGATCAGCGCCAGGGTCGGCAGCAGCCGCAGGTCGCTGATCCCCGTCTTCACGTTCAGGCCCGAGACGCCGAGGGCGACCATGGCGGTGCACTCGCTCCCGCTCCCGGCCGTGGTGGGCACGGCAACCAGCGGCTTCAGCGGGCCGGGGATCCTGGCTCCGGCGCCTATCGGCGCGTTCAGATAGTCGCGTACCGACCGGCCGGGGTAAGTGAGCAGCAGGTTCAGCATCTTGGCGGTGTCGATCGCGCTGCCGCCCCCGAGGCCGACGTACCCGTCCACCCGGAGGGACGCCAGTTCGCGGGCGGCCTGGGTGACGCTCTCGTCGGTGGGTTCCACCCGGGCGCGGTCGAAGACCGAGACCGCGATCCCCTCCTGCTCGATGAGCTTGGCGACCCGGGCCGGCAGGCCGAGGCCCGCCAGCACCCGGTCGGTCACCAGCAGGACCGACCGGACGCCGGCCCTGCGCAGTTCGTATCCGATGTCCCGCGTGGCGCCGACCCCGAATTTCAGTGGTGGGGCCTGCCAGCCGATGATCCTCTCGTGCTCTGGAGAACTCATCCCGACCCACGCAACCGGCTCCACCGTCTGCCCTCGCCCTCTTGGCCACCCGGCAACATTACGTTGCATATTCCCACCGCATTTGATCAGGTTGAGGGTTACATTAGTCGGGTGAATTCGCCCTCACCATAGGACTCTCGTCCCATACGGAAAGGGGCGGGGTGTCCGAATAACCACCCCGCCCCTTCCCGCTCCCCACCCCGCCTCGCCCTGTTGTCAGACGGGCTCCACGGTCAGCCGCGCCTCGATCTCCTTGACACGGACCGTGTCCGCGTCAACGGATTCCTGACTCGGTCCGCCGAGAATGACCCAGCCCAGGCTGGTGAACAGATCCTCCGTGCACGGCACCAGCTCACCGTTGGCGTACGGCAGACCCAGCCGCTGGAAGGTCGGCAGGGCCCGGACCGCGTCCAGCGCCTCGGCGTTGCGCAGGATCCCCTCGCGCGGACTGGACAGCCACACCACGCGCACCGGCTGCACGATCTCGTACCCGGGGGTGAACGTACCGTCGAGGTGGTGGCGGACCGTGCGGTCGATCTGGCAGTCCCCGGTCGCCAGCCGTGCCGAGTACTGCAGACAGCTTCCGGCCAGCCGCGCGGCCGTCTCGATCAGCCGGGGGCCGTCGGCCGTCAGCATGACCTCCGTGTGCGTGCAGCCGGTACGGACTCCGACCGCCTGCGCCACCCGCCGGGTGTACTCGCCCAGCGCGATCGCGATCGGGTCCTGCGGGGCCAGGTAGTCGACCGCGTCGTAGATCCCGATCCTGTCGTTCTTCGCCGACTTGCTGTAGCGGCTGACCGAGACCAGCCCGAACTTCCCGTCGACCGAGTACGTGTCGACGATGTACTCCGTCCCCTCGGCGAACTCCTGCACCAGGACGGTGTCGTTGCGGATGTCGAAGCGGTTGACCGAACCGAGGAGGCGGTCGAAGTACGGCCGCCAGTCCTCCCGCGCGCCGACCTTGTGCACGTCGTCCGTGCCCCCGCTGCGGCGGGGCTTGAGCACGAGCGGCCGGCCCTGGAGGCCGTTGTCCCGGATCCACGCGGCGACCTCTTCGGGGTCGTCGGTGGCGATCTGCCGCAGATGCGGAATGCCGGCCGCGGCGACCGCCTGGCCCATGGGCCATTTGTCACGGCGGGCTTCGGACAGCTCGAACACGTTGCCCGTGCCCGGCATCAGCTCCTCGATCAGCGCGTCGACCAGCATGACCGCGGACTCGTTGCCCGGGACGATGGCGACGGGGTCGTACTCCTTCACCGTCCGGACGAGCTCGTCGAAGTCCCCGTCGTGGTGGTGCGTACGGAAGAAGGCGTCCGGATTCCAGGTGCGCCGGTAGGAGTTGAGCGGGCCGGGCGTGCTGAGCACGGCCACCGGTTCGATGTCTCGCGCCCGGAAGGCGTTCGCGTACTCGGCCGCGCCGGAGTAGGGGTCGACGAGGATCGCGTAGCGGGGCATTTCTTTTCCTCCTGAGTAGTGCGGGGGCGCTGCCTGCCTCACGTGCCGACGGTGGCCTCCGTGCCGGTGCCGGTGCCGAGGCCTTCGCCGGACCCCGCGCGGTCGTCCGGCTCCGTGCGCGGCGGCTTGCGGTCGGCGGCGCCCGTGGGGCGCACACCCAGCCAGGCGGCGCCCACCGCGAGCAGCCCGAGCGCCCCGCACCCGAGCCACAGGCCGTCCCCGAACCGGTTCCACAGCATGACGCCGAGGAACGGGCCCACCGCGGTGCCGAGTCCGTACAGCGAGTTCGACGCGCCCAGGTAGCGGCCGCGCAGCTCGGGCGGTCCGGCCTGCGCCGGATAGGCGAAGAAGAGCGTCGGATAGCCGATGATCTCGCCGAGCGACCAGACGAGGGTCGCGATCACCAGCGCGGCGATCCCCCAGGGCAGTGCGTACAGGCTCATCCCGATGCCCGTCAGGGCCACACCGGCGATCACCGCGATCCTGGCCGGCCAGCGCTGCACCACCTTGGCCACCAGCAGCTCGCAGGTGATGACGAGTGCGCCGTTCAACGCGACCATCGCCGCGTACACACCGGTGCCGAAGCCGAGGTGCTTTACCGTCAGCGGAAGGGTCGAAACGTACTGGATGTAGATCACCGAGCTCGCGAACATCGCGAGCAGGAACAGCAGGTAGCGGCCGTCCGCCAGCACGGCCAGGTAGCTCGGCTTGCGGACGCCCGCGGCCCCGGCCTCCGGGGCCTGGCCGGCCCCCTTCTCCCCGGCCGCACCCGGGCCGCGGGGCAGCGTCACCCCGGCCACGGTCGCGAAGACCAGGATCGCCACGGCCTCGCCCCAGAAGAGGAAGTCCCACGACACCTGGACCAGGGCCGCGCCCAGCAGCGGGGCCGCCGTCGTGCCGAGGTTGATCGCCAGCCGGACCATGGCGAAGATCATGACCTGGCGTTCGGCGGGGATGAGCTGGCTGATCATGCTCGTCGAGGCGGGACGGTACGCCTGGCTCAGGGCCGCGCCGACCCCGATGACCGCCAGGATCGCCGGATAGTCGTCCAGGTAGAGGACCGCGGGGAACAGCAGGGCCGAGCCCACCAGCGTCGACATGATGGTCAGCCGCGGACCGACCCGGTCGGACATCCAGCCGCCGGTCAGCACCCCCAGCACGGTCCCCGCGCCGTAGACGCCGAGTGCGACGCCGGCCTGGGTGTCGGAGAACCCGCGCTGCGTCATGTACAGCACCATGAAGACCTGGATGAAGCCGCCGAGTCTGTTCACCGCGGTGCCGACGAGCAGGGACTTCACTGCGGTCGGTGACTCCCGCCAGACCGTCTTGACGCCGACGTGCACGGGCTCCGGCTCCGTCTCGTTCACTGCAGAGGGGGAATCGCTGCTTGCCATGGGATTACTCTGCGGTGGGGCAGGCCGGGGCGACAGTGGCCAGACTGACGTCCGTCCACGATTTCCTGCCACGCGCGGTCATCCGGCGTCCCCCGGCTTCGCGTCCGCGAGACCGGCGAGGGCCTGGGCGAACACCTCGCGCGCCCGCCGGGCGATCCGTTCGCGCCACGCGGCGTCCTGCGCGGGGCAGAACGCCGCACGCATCAGCTGCTTGAGTTCGGAGCGGACCGCCTCGGCCGGCGCGTGGCGGCGGTGCAGCCAGGCGTCCGCGCACAACGCCAGCAGCACCTCGGGACCGGGCTGCGTGCCGAACTCCAGGGTGATGGCCGTGAGCCGGCCGCCGGGCCCCAGTCCGTCGGCCACCGCGGTCGCGGTGTTGCCCACGATGGGCGTGGACGAGGACGTGCCCAGCTCCGAGGCGGTGAGCGCGTCCCCGTACCAGCGCCGGGCCCGCTCGTGGGCGCGGGCGTCCCGGCCGCCGCGGAAGATGGGTTCGCCGACACCGCGCTCACCGAGCCCCGTGTGCAGGTCGATGTAGGCGACGTGCGCGGCGCCGGCGATCTGCTCGGCGACCACCGTCCGGAACACCCGCTGGGACCAGGCGGGCCGCAGCCCGCCGTAGAACAGGCCGTCGGCGTGCCGGTACTGGCCCCGGGTCACGGCCTCCTGCAGCATCTGCGGGCCGAGCCGGTCGCGGAGCGCGTTCAGGCCGGCCACCAGCTCGCGCGGGGAGAACGCGGTGGAGTCCGGCGCCGCCAGCGCCGCGTGGACGGCGTCGTACGCGTCGTTGTGCGGCGGGGCCCCGTGGTCGACGAAGTTCCGGTTGAGGTCGACGTTGTCCTCGTTGACGCGCCGCAGGTACGCGAAGCCGTACGGATTGAGGGCGTGCACCAGCAGCACCCCGGTCCCCGGCCCCGCCTCCCGCGCCATCCCCTCGCGCAGCAGGATCCCGGTCTGGCACGCAGAGCCGCAGAAGCCCTCGATGCCGTGCGTCCCGGAGACCGTCACCAGCAGCTTCTCCGGACCGGCCGGACCCACGTAGGCCGTGTCGACGTGCAGTTCACCGCCGTCCGGCCCTCGGTGCCCCGGCAGTTCGAACGTCCTCAGCCGTGCGCCCGCCGCTTCGGCGGCACTGAGGAAGTCCGCGCGGGCCTGCGCGTAGTCGGAGGGGAAGACGACGTCTGCCATGGCTGTCTCGCGTTCCTGGAGATCCGAGTTCCGAGTTCCGAGGTCCGGTACGGGCCTCAGCCGCGCCCGGAGGGCAGCGGCACGCCCAGGGCCGCGAGGATCGAGTGCGCTCCGTCCCGGGTGGGGACGTGCAGCATGCACAGCACCCGGTCCCCGGGCGCCGCGTGCTGCTCGAAGTAGGCGTTCGCCTCGGGGACGTAACTGGCGGGCCGCTCCCGGTAGAGGTCGCGCGGGCGGCCGATGTCCGGGAAGACGCCCCTGGCCGCGTCGAAGGCGGCGCCGGGCGCGAGCGCCGCGGCCACCTCGGCGGCCAGCGCCGCCCGGCTGTCGTCCTTGCCCGCCAGATCCGGGTACATGCTGATGTCCGGATGCCCGCTGAACGCCGACATCGCACAGTGCACCACGGGGTTGTACGTCTTGAGCGCGATCACCTCGGGGAAGGGCCGGCCCTCGGCCAGCAGCCGGGCGAAGTGGACGGACCAGCTCTCACCGAAGACCGGCCCGTTGCGGTACTTGTCGCCCACGAACTGGATCATGACGTGCAGGCAGGAGCGCCCCGAGGGAATCTCCGCCCAGTGGGACGTGAGCAGCGAGACGACGCGGTCGCGCTCCCGGTCCACCCCGACGACGACGTAGTCGGCCTCGGTCAGCATGTCGCGGCGGAGCGTGAACAGCTGACGGGTCTGCAGGCCGGGCATGGTCTCCACCAGGCCGTCCACGATCCACTTCTCGGTCTCGGTCGCCAGCTCCCGGCCGGGCGGCAGGGCGATCACCTCGACTCCCTGCCGCCCGCTCGGCCGTGCGGCCCGGTCGTTGTCCGGCACGGACGACCCCGCTCAGACGTCGGCGGCGGTGGGCAGCGGGATCTGCCCCTCGGTGCGGCCGAGCACCGTGAGCTGGTGCAGCTCGACGAAGTAGAGCTTCCACAGCCAGTAGACGTGGTTGAGGTGCTCGACGACCTTCTGCTCGTCCGCGTCCGTCGTGACGAGGGTGGACATCACCCGCCACACGAAGTCGTCGTGGTCGTCGTCGAGATCGGTGTTGACGTGGGCGCGCGCGCCCTTCACGTTCTCCTGGCCGAGGACGCTCTCCAGGTTGTCCAGCCATTCGGGCTGGGTGCGCGTGGTGACGTACTCCACGAAGTACACGCTGGTGATCAGCGCGAGCGGGCTGTCCTCGAACTCCATCCCGTACTGGAGGTACCCGGTGAGCAGCTTGGTGGAGAGCATCGGCTCGGTGGAGTAGATCTGGTCCTTGGTGACGCCCACCTTGGCGAGGTCCGCGGCGAACAGCCGGTCGTGCAGCATCTCGTCGTCGGTGTAGTGCGCCCACGCCTTGGCCTGCACCGGGTCGACCTTGGTGAAGTACTTGATGGCCAGCGCGTCGATGGTGCGCTTGCGGCGCAGCCGCAGGATCGTCTCGATGTTGTGGCGCTTGTAGTAGTCCAGGTTGAGTTCGGCGGCGCTCTTCTGGTGCTGGGCGAACGGGACCGTCTCGTAGAAGTCCTTGATGAAGGTGTCGAGGATCGCGTCGACCCGCTTGCGCAGTTCCGGGTTGATCGTCATGGGCTTGCTTCCCTCCTGTGGGGTCAGTGACAGCCGCAGCTCGCGCTGGAGACGCGCTGCATCCGGCCGCGGCGCACCGCTTTGCGGGCGCCGAGCACGGCCGTTCCGTCCGATGTCAGCAGCGAGCTGCGGGGGCAGAGGAAGGCCAGGGCGAAGCGTGTGGCCGGGGTGATCCCCAGGCCGAGGTTGACCACGCCGCCGGTGGCGCCGTACACCTCGTTGGGCCCGCAGTTCGCCGGGATGACCTCTGTGGTGGTGTTGATCCCGAAGCCGAGTTCCCAGATGACGCGGTAACGCGGATCCTCGGTGAGGAGCCTGTCCAGCTCCGCGGCGGCCGGCGCGGCCCCCGAAGTCTGCGGGGTGACACCCTCGATGCTTCCGGCGGTGACGTGGAGCGTCACGGCGTGCGAGACGAGGGGGGAGAGGGCTTCGAAGAGCCGCTGCTGCTCGGGACCGTCGGCGGGGTCCGCGTGCCGGTGCACGATCGGCCAGCCGCGCAGCGTCAGGTCTCCGTGGAGACCGAGCAGCCGGGCTTCCGGCGCGAAGGCGGTGATCTCCGCGGCGGTGACGCTCAGCTTGCCGGAGGGGAAGATCTGCTGATCGCCCGGCTCCAGGACACCTGCCTGCATGTTCCACACGCAGTCGCCCGCGGTGTGGTCGAAGCCGGCTTCGGTGCCGGCCTCGTCGTCGACGATCGTCAGCCGGTCGCTGTCCCCGACGAGATCGAAGAACTCCTCGGCGGTGGCCGCCTGCCCGGCGATGTCGGTCTTCGCCGCGGAGCGCAGGAAGTAGCGGACGTACTCCTCGGTGAGCGGGGTGGAGCCGGCGGGCAGCACGGCCAGCTTGCGCGCGCCCAGCTCCTGGGGCGTCGGCGAGTCGAGGAAGCGGCCGGGGCAGACGGCCAGTACGTGCGCGTCCGGCGGAACGCCCTCCTCGATCAGGGTGCCCAGGCGCGTCCCGCGCGGCAGTTTCAGGTGGACCACGCGGGAATACCCGTCACCGGGAAGCAGCGAGAGGGCCTCGCCGCCGTCCTCACTCGTGATCAGACAGAACGTCTCGACCGGCTCGCCGAATTGACCGAAGTCACGGGTGGTGAGATCCAGCGGTGACACGGGTGCGCTCCCTACTGAAAGACGACCTACTGAAAGACGACCTGCTGACAGACGGCGAGAACCCCGTGGCGGGGCATTCGCATGCCCCGCCACGGGTCGGTACTCAGCCCAGGAGCGTGCCCAGGTAGTTGCGGTTCTTCTGCACCTTGATCTTCTTCATGACAGTCACCTCCTGTATGAATGGATTCCTTTGCATTCACCCCGAACGGTCCGAAAGTCGAAAGCCGCTAGTCCGCGGTGACGACCCTCTCCACCGTGGGGTGGTCCGGGTGGCCGATCAGCGCCAGTCCATTGCTCGTGAGGACGCGCGTGTCGGGCGAAATGATGTCCAGGTGGTATTGGGTGTACGGAGTGAGCCCGAGGCCGTAGTGGAGACAGCCTTCCGTGCCGCCGTACACCTCGTTCATGGCGTGGTTGCCGGGCAGGATGTCGAGGGACGTGTTCAGCGCGTGGCCGATCTCCCACACGATCCGGTAGCGGGAGTCCACGGCGAACATCTGCTCCAGCATCGCCACGGCCGGCGCGGCTCCCGGGTCCAGCGCCTCCAGGCGCGTGATCCTGCCGTCCTCGACCTTGGCCTTGATGGCGTGGTCGCGCATCGCCCAGAGCCGGGAGTGGATGCGGGCCTGGTCGGTCCGGGAGAAGGACGGGGTGCCGTTGTGCAGGATGGGGTACCCGCGCAGGGTGATCTCGCCTTCCAGCGGCAGCTTCAGGGCCTCGTCGAACTCCCTGATCTCCACCGGCAGCACGCTGATCTCGCCGGACGGCACGATCTGCTGGTCGCCCCACTCCAGCGGACCGGCCTGCTGGTTCCACACCAGGCCGTCGCGGAGATGGTCGAGTACGGCGCGGGTGCCGTGCACGGGGTCGCTGTACACCAGGTGGTCGGCCTCTTCGGCGAGCTCGAAGAAGGTGTCGCAGAACGCCGCCTGCTCGGCCGACGAGGTCCGCTCCATGACGCCGAGGAAGTGCCGGATCTCCTCGAGGGTGGTCGGCGTCGAGTTGCACGCCATGCCCATGATCTTCCGCTGTCCCACCAGATCGGGATCCGGGGACGCGAAGAACCTGTGCGGTGAGACCACCAGGATGTGGGCGGGCTCCGGTATCCGCTTTTCGAGGATGTCCTCGAAACGGTCGCCCGTGCCCATCGGGACCGTGAGGTAGCTCTTGTACGCGGCGGATTCGACGATCTCGAACTGATCGACCAATTCGGGGTTCGTGACCAGGCAGAAAGTGCTTCCGGTGGCCTCGCCGAACTGGCTGAAGCGTCCGGGATCTATGGATATCCGAGTCATGATCACTCCCTCATGGCCTGTGCCACTTGCCCTCGCCGTGGTCACCACTGTGGCTTCCGGGCGCTGCCAGGCGCTATAGGACCAATGTCCCGGGGGCGCTCCGCACCCGGTCAGGGCGCCGCCGAGCCCTGCGGGCGGGCCTTTTATCCGACGTTTAGGGGCGTGTCAAGTCCCGACTTTCCGGAACATGACCGGGGTGTGGCCCCCGGGGCTTACTTGTGGTGCGGGCCTCACCGGAAACGAAACGAGGAAACCGCAGCCCCCGAATTACCGGGACCACACAATTCATCTAGGTAGGAGAAAGACATGAACCGCAAGATTCGTATCGCCACGCTGATCGCTTCCGCTGCTGTCATCGGTGGAGGGATCGCCCTCCCGGCCTCCACGGCATTCGCGGCGCCGATGCCCAGCCACGTCGTCACCCTCGTGGAGGACGGTGGGGCCGGAGGCAACGGCGGCAAGGGCGGCGGCGGCCTCATCGGAGGCGGCGGTGGTTCCGGCGGCTCCGGCGGCGGCAGCGTCCTCGGTACCGGCGGTGAAGGCGGCGACGGCGGCGCAGGCGGCGACGGGGTCCTCGTCGGCGGTGGCGGCGGCGGTGGCGGCGGCGGCGGCGAAGGCCGCATCGGTGGCGGCGGCGGCGACGGCGGCAAGGGCGGCGCCGGCATCTTCGAAGGCGGCGAAGGCGGTGGCGGCGGCGGTGGCGGCGACGGCTGGCTCAAGGGCGGCAAGGGCGGCAACGGCGGCGACGGCGGCTTCAGCATCTTCCAGGGCGGCAAGGGCGGCAACGCCGGCGACGGCGGCTTCGGCGGCCTGATCGGCGGCCTCGGCGGCAACGGCGGCAAGGGCGGTGGCTCCCTGTTCTGACCGGCGCGCCAGGCCCTGCGGGTGGAGGCCTTCGGGCCTCCACCCCCCTCCCCCCCTTCTTGATCTCACTAACGGAGAACCCCATGTTCACGATTTCCTGGCAGCGCCCGCTCATCCTGGCCGCGACCTCGTTCGCTCTGGTGACCGGTACGGCCTGCGCCGCGCAGGCGTCGGTGCAGCACCCCCCGGCAGCCATCAGCACGGCGGCCGTGGCCGACCCGGGCTCCCACTGCACGGCGGGCGGCGAAGGCGGCGAAGGCGGGAAGGGCGGCGAGGGCGGCAAGGGCGGTCGGCCCGGTCAGCCGGGTGAACCCGGCAAGCCCGGCCGAGTGGGCTGCCTCCTCGGGTACGACGACCTGCCCGACAAGAAGAAGTCGGAGCTGACGGTGGTGGACAAGGTGCGGATCGTGCTGATCCTGCTGGCCGACGACACGGACGAGACGAAGGAGAAGATCGCCAAGAAGTACGACATCCCGCAGGAGCAGCTCGACACCTGGAAGCGGCAGTACGTCGACGGCGACTGGTTCGCCCTGATGGGAAGCAGCATCCTCTGAGGCCCCGGGCCGGCGGGCGAGCCGCCGGCCCGTTCCACTCATCCGAATTTCTTGGCAAGGGAGAAACTCATGCGCATGCGACGCTCGTGGAAGTTCCGTCTCGGTCTCGTCATATCGACGACTCTGCTCGGCGCCGGTGCGATGGCACCCGTCGCCACGGCGGCGCCCGCACCGTCGAGCCAGGCGGCCACGGCCCTGGCCGGCCAGCCGAACGGCCTCGCCTACGGCGAAGGCGACAGCCGGCCAGGCGGGAGCCGGTTCGGCGGGGGCTCGGCGTTCGGCGGCGTCAAGGTGGGCAACGGCAGCGTTCGCGTCGGTGACAAGGTGTGCGCGGGCAACTGCACCGGATCGGTCAACGGCACCAACGGCGGCAACGGCGGGGTCTGCGCCGGGCTGTGCAACGGCAGCGCCAACGGCGGCACCGGTGCCAACGGCCGCCCGGGTGGGGGCAACGGTCAGAACGGCGGCAACGGCGGGGTCTGCGCCGGAGTGTGCAACGGCAGCGTCAACGGGGGCAACGGCGGCAACGGCGGGGCGGCGCCGGCCGGCGGCGACGGCGGCGCCGGCGGCTGGGGCGGCGACGGCGGCATCTGCGTCGGCGTCGGCTGCCAGACCAGCGGCCAGGGCGGCCGCGGCGGCGACGGCGGCGAGGGGTGACCCCCACCGACCCGAGGAGCTCCCGATGCCCGTCACCCGCCCTCGCGGCGGGTGACGGGCACGTGTGTGGATCACTCGATAGACTTCTCTGTACGGCTGGTCACGGACGATCGAGGACGGGGTCGGCATGACGGCACCGAACCTGAGCAGTTACGCGGGCCGGCCCTCCGCCCTGATCGGCAAGCAGATCGCGGGCTACCGGGTCGAGCGGATGCTCGGCCGCGGCGGCATGGCCGTCGTCTACTGCGCCAAGGACCTGCGCCTGGACCGTACGGTCGCGCTCAAGCTGATCGCCCCGGAGCGGGCCCGGGACGAGACCTTCCGGCGCCGCTTCACCCACGAATCGCGGGTGGCCGCATCGATCGACCACCCGCACATCGTGCCCATCTTCGAAGCCGGTGAGACCGAAGGCGTCCTGTACATCGCCATGCGGTACGTCTCCGGCATGGACCTGCGCGTCATGCTGGACCGGGAGGGCCCGCTGCCCGTCGCGACCGCCCTGCGCATCGCCGCCCAGGTGGCCTCCGCGCTCGACGCGGCCCACGAGCACGATCTGGTGCACCGGGACGTCAAGCCCGCCAACATCCTGGTCGCCGCGGGAACCGACAGCGAGCACCCCGAGCACGTCTACCTCACGGATTTCGGCCTGACGAAGAAGTCGCTCTCGCTCACCGGGTTCACCACCACGGGCGAGTTCGTCGGCACGCTCGACTACATGGCGCCGGAACAGATCTCCGGCCGGCCGGTCGACGGCAGGTGCGACCTGTACAGCCTTGCCTGCGTCGTCTACGAATCCCTCGCCGGCGGGCCGCCCTTCGAGCGCGACGACGCCGCGGCGCTGCTGTGGGCGCACCAATACGACCGGCCCCCTCTCCTGACGGAGAGGAGGCCGGATGTTGCAGGTGCTGCCGATGAGGTGCTGGCGAAGGCTCTGGCGAAGGTCCCCGAGGACCGCTACGGCTCCTGCCTGGAATTCGTGGGGGCCCTGCGCGCCGCCACCGGGAACGGCGTCGGCCGCGGGGCCGGTCCGTCGTCCCCGGTGGATGCCCCGCATCCCGGGACCGTGGGGATCCCCGCGCCCCCGCCGGAGCCTCCGGCCTGGGCCAGGCCGGTGTTCGGAAGCCTCTAGCCGGAAGCCTGTGGACCGGTCCGCTCAGCGTCCCCTCAGAGTCCCAGGGAGATCGCCAGCCGGGTCATTTCCGCCGTGGTGTTGATGCCCAGCTTGGCGCGGATGCGGCGGAGGTAGGCGTCGACCGTGTGCTTGGAGAGCCCCATGTTGCGGGCCGCCTGCAGGTAGGTGCACCCTGCGGCGATGTGCCGGAGTGCTTCCTGCTCGCGGGGGGCCAGCGCGGGTGCGGGGGCTTCGGTGTGCGGTGCGACGAGGGTGAGGCTCATGATTTCCTCCGACGGAGCGGCTCGGTCATCACTGCTCACGCCCTCGGAAGCAGGGGACTTATTGGCTAATGTCGCCGTATGTCCCTGTTAAAGAGATTCCTCGCGTGACTTCATGACGCTGTCCGCCGACTGTCACAGGCGTGTCACAGGGGACGCCCGCACCCCTCCGTGCCCGTCTCAGTACCCGGCGAGGGACTGCTCCGCCCAGATGGTCTTGCCGATGGGAGCGTGCCGGGTGCCCCAGCGCTGGGCGAGCTGGGCGACCAGCAGCAGGCCCCGCCCGCCCTCGTCGAAGGTCCGGGCACGCCGCAGGTGCGGGGCGGTGTTGCTCGAGTCGGAGACCTCGCAGATCAGCGTGCTGTTCTCGTGGATCAGCCGCAGCTGGATGGGCGGCTGGCCGTAGCGGATGGCATTGGTGACCAGTTCGCTGACCACGAGCTCGGATACGAAGGCGGCCTCGTCCAGTCCCCAGGCCGTCAGCTGGTCGGTGGTGTACCGGCGGGCGCTGGCGACCACGGAGGGGTCGGAGGGCAGGTCCCAGACGACGACCTTGTCGGCATGCAGGGCCCGGGTCCGGGCGACGAGCAGGGCGACGTCGTCGTCGGGAGGATGGGTCAGCATGGCCGTCAGCACGCGGTCGCAGACCGTGTCCAGCGTGGCGGCCGGACGGGAGAGCGCCGCGAACATGTCGTCCAGGGCCTCGTCGATGTCGTGGTCGCGGGCTTGCAGCAGACCGTCGGTGTACAGGGCGATGACGCTGCCCTCGGCGAGCTCGACCTCGATGGTCTCGAAGGGCAGGCCCCCCAGGCCCAGCGGCGGGCCGGGCGGGACGTCGAGGAGGTACACGGAGCCCTCCGGGGAGATCACCACGGGCGGTGGGTGGCCGGCCCGGGCGACCGTGCAGCGCCGGATGACGGGGTCGTAGACCACGTACAGGCACGTCGTGCCGATGCCGCCGGCGGCCTCCCCGGCCGCGTCCCGGTCGGCCTCGTCGGCCGCCAGATGGATGATGAGGTCGTCGAGGTGGGTGAGCAGCTCGTCGGGCGGCAGGTCGACATCGGCCAGCGTGCGTACCGCGGTGCGCAGCCGGCCCATGGTCGCGGCGGCGCGGATGCCGTGGCCGACGACATCGCCCACGACCAGGGCCACCCGCGCGCCCGACAGCGGGATCACGTCGAACCAGTCGCCGCCCACCCCCGCGTCGGTACCGGCGGGCAGGTAGCGGGAGGCGGTCTCCAGGGCCGCGTGGGCGGGGAGGTTGCGGGGGAGCAGGCTGCGCTGCAGCGTCATGGTGCTGGTGTGCTCCCGGGTGTACCGGCGCGCCTTCTGGATGCTGACGGCCGCTCTGGTCGCGAGCTCCTGGGCCAGCCACAGGTCCTCCGGCTGGAAGGGCTCCCGGCGCTGGTGACGGCCGAAGACGGCCAGGCCGAGCGCGGCGCCGCCGGCCCGCAACGGCACCACCATCATCGAGTGGGTCCCGTACTCGCCGATCCACGCGGCCCCGGGATCCTCGGCCACCCAGCGGGTGACGGCCGGGTCGCCCGTCGCGTACACGGCGCCGCGGCCGGCGGCCAGACACTCGACGGGAGGTGACAACGGCGGGTAGACCGTCGTCCCGCCGACCGCGACCTGGGGATCCGGGCTTCCTCCGAGCACCGACCGGGCTGCCGCACGGGCCACGGTGACCGGACCCGCCACCGGGCCGGTGGACGGCTCCTCGCCGCGCGGGGGAGGCTCCAGCAGGTCGACGACCGCGAAGTCGGCGAACCGGGGGACGGCGGCCTCGGCCAGCTCCTGCGCGGTGCGGGAGACGTCCATGGTGGTGCCGATACGGGCGCCCGCATCGTCCGGGAGGAGCATCAGCCGGCGGTCACCCTCGATCCCGGTCCTGTCGTGCGCCGCCAGGCACACCCCGTGCACCCGGCCGTCCGGGTCACGCAACGGGGCCAGCGAGGTCGCCCAGCCGTGCTCCGTACTCGCACCCGTGGGACGCACGAAGGCCTGTACGTGCTCCGCCTCACCGGTCTCCAGAACCAGGCGCATCCTGCGCTCGGTCTCGTCGCTCACGGGATCCGGCGCGATCTCCGGCAGGCGCAGCCCGCGCATCTCGGCCTCCGTGAGGGACAGCGTGCGCTCCATTCCGGCATTCGCCCGCACCAGCCGCAGGTCCGCGTCGAAGACCGCCAGGAAGCAGGGGGACTGGCTGAACGCCCACTCCTCCAGCGGTTCGCCCCAGGTCGTACGGGGCTCGCCCGGCACGGCGGACACCACGAACCACTTGGCCGCCCCGCCGGTGGACGTCCAGCGGTGCGCGAGCAGCCCCAGCTCCAGCCGCCGGCCGTCACGGTGCCGCAGCGCCACGGTGCCGCTCCACCGCTCCTGCCCGGGCGGGATCCGCCACGCCGGATCGCTCACACCGTCGGCGAGCAGGCGGGCAGCGGGCTGACCCAGTACGTCGGAGGGCTCGTGGCCGAGCAGCCGACGGGCCTCCTCGCTCCATTCGGTCACGACGCCCTGCTCGCTGAGGGTGGCCGTGGCCGTGTACGCGGGCTCATGGGAGGCGTCGGTCATCTCACCCTCGCTAGTTCCTATGCCGCGGCTTCACGGCAACCTGCACGGCCAGGGGGCTCCACTGACAAGCATGATCCGGCCGGGCAAGGAGCACCAACGCAGTGCGGTCAGGCCGGCCCGGCCCGGTGCGCGAGGACGAGCGCGAGGACCGCTTCGCCCGCCTGCCACACCATCGCGCGGCGCCGTCCGCCGAGTACGGGTGGCCGCAGGCCCAGGATCGCGACGCTGCGCGGAGCGGCGCCGAAGACGCTGCCGCGGTCGGCCTTGACCGCGGCTTCCTTCAGCGCCCAGGCGCCGGCCAGGGCATCGGGCCGGTCCGTGCCGACGAGGGAGAGCTCCCCGGGCGACAGGACGTGGTCCGCGACACGGCGGACCGCCTCGGCCGAGGCGGTCTCGCACAGGTCCACCCCCACCGGTTCCGGTGCCAGGGCCGCGGCGACGTGGCCGGCGGTGTGGCTGATCGAGACGTGCAGGGCGGGCATCGGGCTGCCGCCCACGACGACGCAGGGGCTGCCGTCGTCGCGCGGGAGGATCTCCACGTCGTGTGCCGGAGCGGCGACGAGTTCGCAGACCAGGCGCTTGGCGAGCAGCCGGCCGGCCGCCCACTCGGCCTGCCGCCGGCCCGGCAGCGCGTGGAGCACGCCCTGCTCGGCCGGTGAGAGGACCGGTGCCCGGTGGAGGCCGGCGCGCCGGGCCACGACGAGGCGGGCTCCGCCCCACCGGTGGACGTGTCCCGGCGCGATCGGCTGGAAGGCGGGGTGCGCGGTGTGCACGGCGGCGGACGTCATGCGGGTCACGCGGCAACGGGGACCGGGTCCAGGCGCCGCAGCTCGCGCTCCAGCGCGGTCACGGCGTACCGGATCTGGTCGGGCGTGTGGTCGCAGGTGATGAAGAAGCGCAGCCGCGCCATCTCCTCGGGCACGGCCGGGTAGAGGATCGGATTGACGCTGACGCCCTGCTCGAACAGGGCCTCGGCGAGGCGCAGGGTCTTCAGCGAGTCCCCGACGATGCACGGGACGATCGCGGTGTCGTGGCTGTCCCCGGTGTCGATGCCCGCTGCGCGCGCGAGGCGGACGAACAACGCGGCGTTCTCCGCGAGACGGGCCACCCGCTCCGGCTCGGCACGCAGCACGCGCACGGACGCCAGGGAGGCGGCGGTGTCGGCCGGGGTCATGCCGGCGCTGAAGACGAAGCCCGGCACGGTGTAGCGCAGGTACTCGACGACCGAGCGGTTGCCGGCCACGTAGCCACCGCAGCTCGCGAGGGCCTTGGACAGCGTGCCCGACCACAGATCCACCGCGGTGCGGTCGACGCCGAAGTACTCGCCGATGCCGCGGCCCGTCGCACCGATCGTTCCGATGCTGTGCGCCTCGTCGACCATCAGCAGCGCGCCGTGCCGGTGCTTGACCTCGACGAGGGCGGGCAGGTCGGCGATGTCGCCGTCCATGCTGTAGACGCCCTCGATGACGACGAGGACCCGCCGGTACTGGTGGCGGACCTGCGCGAGGATGGCGTCGAGGGCGGCCGCGTCGTTGTGGGGGAACGGCCGCCGGGTCGCGCCCGAGAGCTTGCATCCCTGGAGGATGCTGTCGTGGGCGAGGGAGTCGTGGACGACCAGGTCCCCGGGCCCGACGAGGTGCCCGATCACGGTCACGTTGGTGGCGTGCCCGTTGGCCAGGGTGATCGCGGCTTCGCATCCGAGCAGGCCGGCGAGTTCCGCGTCGAGTTCCAGGTGGAGCGGACGGCTGCCGGACAGCAGCCGGCTGGCGGACACCGACGTCCCGTAGCGCTCGATCGCCTCCTTGGCCGCCTCGTTCACCCGGGGGTGCGTCGCCATGCCCAGGTAGTTGTAGCCGGAGAAGGAGAGGAGCTCCCGGCCGTCGACGCGGGTCGTGTCCGTCATGCCGCTCTCGTGGACCATGAAGTACGGGTTCCCCAACCCCAGCGTGGAAAGGGAGGCGATCCGCTCGCCGTGGGCGGTGACCTCCGGGAAGCACTCGATCCGCGTGTGCTCCTCGGGAAGCGGAGCGGGGGCGGGAATGGATGCGGGGACAGGTGCGGGTGCGGGGGCGGCCGGCTCGGACGCGTCCGGGGCTTCGTCGCCGCGTACCGCGCGCTGCGCGGGGACGGCCGCCGGTACGCCGTCCGCTGAGCTGCCCGCGATCATCGCGGCGATCCTGCCGGCGGTCGGCCGGTCGGCAGCCGTTTCGTCGAACGCCCATGCCGGCCACTGCCGCTTGAGGGAGGTGAACAGGTCCGTCAGCATCAGCGAGTCGAAACCGAGCTCGTCGATCAGCAGCTGGTCCTCGCGCAGATGACCCACCGGGAACGCGCTGATCCGGGCCACCTGCGCGAGCACGGCCTCGGTGACCTCGTCGACGCCCCCGGCCGGCGACGGCTCCTCGGCGGCCGGCGCCGGAGCAGCGGGCGCCTCGGCCGGGGTGGTGGCAGCAGCGGGCGGCTCGGCCGGGGTGGTGGGTGCAGCGGCGGCCGGGGCGGGAGCGGGCGCAGGGGCGGCCGCGGGGCCGGGGAGCGCCTCGGCGAGGCGGGTCAGCAGCGACACCTGCTGCTGAGCCAGCTCGAGCAGTGCGCTCACCGGGTGGTTCACCGCGTCGTTCCTCGTGTGGTCCATCGGGGTCTCCTCGGTCAGTACGGGCTGGGGCGCCACGGACGCGCGGCGCCGGTCGGACACCCAGTACGACTGGCTGTCGAGCTTCGCCACCGGCAGGTCCAGCAGGCGGCGGTCTTCCTGGGGAACCAGGGCGCGCGGGTCGACCGGGGCGCCCAGGACCGCGAGCCGGGCGAGGGCCAGTACGAGGTCGCGCCCGTCGTCCGGCGCCACCCCGGTGGCGGGGACGACGTGGACGTCGCCGCGGCCGGTGAGCTCGCGGCGGACCGAGGTGAGGAGCGAGCTGCCACCGGTCACCTGGACGAACACGCGGGCCCCCTGCTCGTAGGCGGTGCGCACGGCATCGCTGAACCGGACCGGCGCGGACGCGTGCCGGGCCCACAGCTCGCGCAGCCCCTCGGGGTCGGTGCAGACCGCCGCGTCCACCGACGAGACGAACGGCAGGACGGGACTGCTGATCGGGTGGCCGGCCAGGCTCTCGCGCATCGCCTCGTCGCCCCCGGCCAGCAGCGGCGAGTGGAAGGGATGGGACACGTCGAGCGCCGCGGTGACGATCCCCTCGTCGGCGCAGGCCTGCCGCATCGCGGCGATCCCGTGCGCCGTGCCGCTGACCACGACCTGCCGCTCCTGGTTGAAGCAGGCGAGCCAGACGTCGTCGATGCCGCTGATGAGCCGGCTGCAGGTCTCCTTGTCGCTCTGCACGGCGAGCATCCCCCCGCCCGCGAGGCCCGTCCCGGCCTGCCGCAGGGCCGCCCCCCGGCGGACCAGGAGCCGGACGGTGTCCTCGTCGCTGAGCGCTCCGGCCGCAGCGGCCGCCGCGAACTCCCCGAGGCTGTGGCCGAGGGCGAGGTCGGGAGTGACACCGCAGTCGGCGAGCAGGCGGGTGGCCGCGATCTGGACGGTACCGAGCAGTGGCTGGCACACATCGGTGGCGGCGAGCCGCTGCCTGAGCTCCTCGGCGCCGCCGCGGCCGGCCGCCGCCCCGCCGTACAACAGGTCGGTGGGGTCGAAGCCGCCGTCCGTCCGGGCCACGGCGCCGAGTGTGTCCACGGCCGCCCGGAAGCCGGTGAACCGCTCGTAGAGGTCCCGCATCATGCCCGGCCGCTGACTGCCCTGACCGGGGAAGAGGAAGGCGATCCGGCGCTGCTCGGCCGGCAGGGGGGCGTCGGCGGCGAAGGCGCCGTCGCCGAGGTCGCCCCCGGTGCCGTCGCCCAGGTCGCCCCCGGCCCCGTCGGCGAGCTGCTGACGTGCGCGGCGCAGCCGCTGGATGAACTCCTCCGTGTCGGAGGCCACGATCGCGAGCCGGGCCGACAGCGGCCGGCGCGCGCCCAGGGTGTGCGCCACCGCCGCGAGCGGCACGCCGGGTGTGCGGTCCAGGGCGTCGAGCACCTCGCCGATGTGCCGGTCGAGCAGCGCGCGGTTGCCCGCCGAGAGCAGGACGAGGTGCGGCCCGGGGGCTTCGGGGCGTACCGGAAGGCGGCGCAGGGCCGGGCCGGGCTGCTCCTCCAGCACCACGTGGACGTTCGTACCGCCGAATCCGAACGAGCTGACGGCGGCACGCCGCGGGCCCGCCGCGGCCGGCCAGGGCCGCGCGCTGTCCGCGATGCGCAGGCCCGCGGCGGAGATGCCCAGGTCCGGGTTGGGGGTGGTCTGCGGCTGCGGCACGATCGTGCCGTGATGGACGACCAGGGCCGTCTTGATCAGTCCCGCGATGCCCGCCGCGGACAGGGAGTGCCCGATCAGGGCCTTGCCGGAGGCGAGGTAGCACAGGGCGGGGTCGTCGTCGGGGAACTCGGTGCGCAGCCGGCGCAGCGCCTCGACCTCGGCACGGTCGCCGACCGCCGTCCCGGTGCCGTGCGCCTCGATGAAGCCCACGGACGAGGGGGCGACGCCCGCGTCGTCGTAGGCCCGGAGCATGGCGCGCAGCTGGCCCTCGGGCGTGGGGACCAGCGGTCCGGGGGACGCGCCGTCGTTGGCCGAGCCGATGCCCTTGATCACCGCGTAGACCCGGTCGCCGTCGGCGAGCGCGTCCGCCAGCGGCCGTATGACGACGGCGCCGCAGCCCTCGCCGAGCACGAAGCCGTCGGCCCCCTCGTCGAAGGGGCGGCACACCCCGGTGGCGGACAGGGCGCGGAGCCGGGAGAAGCCGACCAGGCTGTCGGGGGTGAGGTTGAGGTACACGCCGCCGACGACGGCGATCCGGCAGCTGCCCTGGCGCAGCTGGGCCATCGCCTGGTCGAGGGCGACCAGCGAGCCGGAGCAGGCGGCGTCCACGGCGAAGCTGGGCCCGCCGAGGTCGAACTGCCGGCTGATGGTGCCGGCCGCCATGTTGAGCAGGCTCCCGGGCAGGCTGAAGCTCTGGATCGTGCCGAGCCGCGCCACCTGCGCCTTGACGGCATCGAGGCCGTCCGGGTCGTCTGCGGCAAGGGACTCCTCGGCCAGGGTGATGGCCCGGATCGGCGTCGATACAAGGTCCTTGTAGTCGGACACCGACAGTCCGAGGAACACCCCGGTGTTCTCCCGGTCGAAGTCGCCGCGGCCCATCCCCGCGTCGTCGAGCGCCTCGCGGGCGACGTCGAGCATCAGCCGGTGCTGCGGGTCCATGGCCCGGGCGCGAGCGGGCGGTATCCCGTAGTGCACGGCGTCGAAGCGGTCCACGTCGTCCAGGAAGGCGACCTGGTCGGTGTACGCGGCATTGGGGGCCGACCGGTTGCCGGGCTCGTGGAAGGTCTCGTGGTTCCAGCGCTCCCGGGGGACGGTGGAGAACTGCCGCTCCCCGCTCTTCAGGAGCTCCCAGTAGGCGTGGGTGTCGGGGGCTCCGGGGAAGCGGCAGCCGAGTCCGGTGATGGCGATGTCAGACATGACGGGTATTCCTTGTCGGGTGGGTGCGTGTACGGGTGTGGGTGTGCGGGGTGTGCGGGGTGTGCGGGGTGTGCGGGGTGAGCGGGGTGCGCGCCCTCGTGGTCAGCGGCGCGCGGGGGCGTGGGCGCAGAGGCCGGTGCGGACCGGGGCCCTGCGTCGCGGCGCCGGAGGGCACCGCCCGGAGGTACCGGGAGGCGGCCGCGGCGTCGGGGGCGGTTCCTTGCGCCGCAGCAGTCGCGGCGCCCACCAGTTCAGGTCGCCCGCCAGCCGCATGAGCGCCGGTACGAGGACGCCCCGTACGAGCGTGGCGTCGAGCAGCACGCCGAGGCCCGCGCCGATCCCGAAGAACTGCAGGAGGGAGACCTGGGAGGTGCCGAAGCTCAGCAGGGTGAACGCGAGCAGCGCCCCGGCGGTCGTCACGATGCCGCCCGTGTGGGCGATGCCCGAGACGATCGAGCCGGCGTTGTCCTGCCCGGCCTCGTGCGCCTCCTTGATGCGGGCGAGGACGAACACCTCGTAGTCCACCGAGAGTCCGAACACGATGCAGAACAGCAGCACCGGCATGGTCGTGCTGAGCGGTCCGGGCGTGAAGCCGATCAGCTGCTGCAGATGGCCGGACTGGAAGATCCACACCATCGCACCGAGGACGGCCGCGAGGCTCAGGGCGTTCAGCGCGATGGCCTTCAGCGGCAGCAGCAGACTGCGCGTGAAGCCGAACAGCAGCAGGAACGTGGTCGCCGTGATCACGGACAGCGCCAGCGGAAGCCGGTCGCGCACCGTGGCCTTCGCGTCGACCAGAACCGCGCTCGGCCCGCCGACCAGCACGTCGGTGCCGGCCGGGCCGGGGGCCCTGCGGATGTCGTGGACGAGCTGCTGGGCAGCGCGCGACTGGGGGTCGACCAGCGGTACCACGGAGAGCCGGGCCGGGCCGCCGCCGGCCGGCTCCACGACGCCGGAGACCTGGGCGACCTGGGCGACCTGCGGGAGCGCCGACAGCCGCCGGGCGTACTCCTGCCGCTCCGCGGGGGACGACTTGCCCGTCATGAGGACCGTGAGGGCGCTGGAGCCCTTCATGTCGAACGCGCTGCGCACCAGGTCCCCGGTCTGCCGGCTGGACGCGCTGACCGGCAGCGCCCGGTCGTCGGGGGTGGCGAAACCGGCGTGCGCGAACGGCCCGGCGAGCACCACCAGCAGGCCGACCACGGGCAGCGCCGCGAGCAGCGGGCGGCGAACGACGATCCGCGCCAGCCCCTCCCAGAAGCGGGACCGCGAGCCGCCTTGGGCCCGCCGGCGCCACGGCACGGACCAGGCGTTGACCCGCGGGCCGAGCAGCGCGAGCAGGGCCGGCAGTACGGTCACGGCGCTCACCGCCGCGATAGCCACCACGGCGATGCCCGCATAAGCGAAGGAGCGAAGGAAGTACGGCGGGAAGACCAGCAGCGTCGCGAGCGCGGCGGAGACCGTCGCGGCACTGAAACCGATCGTGTGGCCCGCGGTGCGCACGGTCCGGATGGCCGCGGTGCGCGGATGGTATCCGGCGGAGAGCTCCTCACGGAACCGCGAGACGATCAGCAGTCCGTAGTCGATGCCCAGCCCCAGGCCGAGTGCGGTGGTGAGGTTCAGCGCGAAGACGGACACGTCGGTGACGGCGCCCAGAACGCTCAGGACCAGCAGCGTCCCGGCGATGGACAGGACCCCGATCAGCAGGGGCAGCGCAGCGGCCACCACACTGCCGAACACCAGGACCAGCAGGATCAGCGTTCCGGGCAGGACGACGGACTCGGCCCGCTTCAGGTCGGACTCCGCGATGTCCTGGAGTTCGGCGTCGACGAGCGCCGTGCCGCCGACCCGCACCGTGAGGGCCGCCTGGGCCGTCTCGGCCTTCTGGCCGGCGGCCGGGGTGGTCAGCTCGTCGCGCAGCCGCTCGACCCGCGCTCCGAGCCGGTCCCCCTCGCCGTCCACGTGCGCGACCAGCATGGCCGCCTGGCCGTCCCGGCTGCGCAGTTCCGCCGCGCCGCCGGTCCAGTACGAGGTCACGGCGCTCACGTGCGGCTCGGCGGCGAGGCGCCGGGTCAGGGCCTCGCCCTCGCTCCGGGCCGCCGGGTCGTCGACGTACCCGCCGCGGGACTGTGCGACGAGGACCAGGTTGGGGGTCGCCCCCAGGTGCTCGGCCGCCACGCGGGCGGCGCGGCTGGACTCGGAGTGCGGATCGTCGTACCCCTGCGTCTTCAGCCGGCCGGTCGCCCCTGCTCCGAACACGACGGACAGCACGAGGAACGCGAGCGCGGCCAGCAGGACGAGCCGCGGGCGACGGGTCACGAAGACCCCTGCGCGACGGTTCATCGGGCCCTCCGTTCCGGTGGCGGGTCGGTCCCGCTCTTGTGCGGGACGATCGACTTCCACCGTGCCCGGGGGAGGACCGGGGCCCCAGCCCCGGCTATTCGTTACTTGACAGGAGGTTGTCCACAGGCTCCGGCGGGCGGGGCGGGGGTGTCGGCGCGTGCCGCTAGGCTTCGTGGATGGCCCTTCCGGACGCTTCCCCCGAGACCTCGGACGCATCGCAGGTACTGCACCGCGTCTTCGGTTACAGCTCGTTCCGCGGCGAGCAGCAGGAGATCATCGACCAGGTCGTCGGCGGCGGTGACGCCCTCGTGCTGATGCCGACCGGCGGCGGCAAGTCGCTCTGCTACCAGATCCCGGCGCTCGTCAGAGACGGCACGGGCGTCGTGATCTCGCCGCTCATCGCGCTGATGCAGGACCAGGTGAACGCGCTCACCGCCCTCGGGGTACGGGCCGGATTCCTCAACTCGACGCAGGACCAGTACGAGCGGCAGGCCGTCGAGCAGGCGTTCCTCGCGGACGAGCTGGACCTGCTCTACCTGGCGCCCGAGCGGCTGCGCACCGAGAGCACGCAGCGGCTGCTCGACCGGGGCAAGGTGTCGCTCTTCGCGATCGACGAGGCGCACTGCGTCGCCCAGTGGGGCCACGACTTCCGGCCCGACTACCTGGCCCTGTCTATGCTGCACGAGCGGTGGCCGAAGGTGCCGCGGATCGCGCTGACGGCGACGGCGACCGCGGCCACCCACGCCGAGATCGTGGCACGGCTCGGTCTGGAGGACGCCCGGCACTTCGTCGCCAGCTTCGACCGGCCGAACATCCAGTACCGCATCGTCGCGAAGAACAACCCGGTCAAGCAGCTGCTGGAGCTGATCCGGACCGAGCACGACGGGGACGCCGGCGTCGTCTACTGCCTCTCGCGGTCCTCGGTGGAGAAGACCGCGGCCTCCCTGGTGGAGCAGGGCATCGACGCCGTGGCCTACCACGCCGGGATGGACGCCCGTACGCGCGCCGCGAACCAGGCGCGCTTCCTGCGGGAGGACGGGGTCGTGGTGGTGGCCACCATCGCCTTCGGCATGGGCATCGACAAGCCGGACGTACGCTTCGTCGCCCACCTGGACCTGCCGAAGTCGGTCGAGGGCTACTACCAGGAGACCGGCCGCGCCGGGCGCGACGGCGAACCGGCCACGGCGTGGCTGGCGTACGGCCTGCAGGACGTGGTCCAGCAGCGCAAGCTCATCGACGGCTCCGAGGGCGACGAGGCGCACCGCCGGTCGCTCGGCATGCACCTGGACGCCATGCTCGCGCTGTGCGAGACGGTCGACTGCCGCCGGACGCGGCTGCTGGAGTACTTCGGGCAGTCGGGCGAGCCGTGCGGCAACTGCGATACGTGCCTGGCACCGGCCGAGTCCTGGGACGGGACGGTCGCCGCGCAGAAACTGCTGTCCACGGTGTGGCGGCTGGCGAAGGAGCGGCGCCAGAAGTTCGGCGCCGGCCAGATCATCGACATCCTGCAGGGCAAGAAGACCGCCAAGGTCATCCAGTTCGACCACGACGCGCTGTCCGTGTTCGGCATCGGGTCGGACCTGAGCACCGCCGAATGGCGCGGGGTGGTCCGCCAGCTGCTGGCGCTGCGCCTGCTGGCGGTGGAGGGCGACTACGGCACGCTCGTCCTCACGGACGCCAGTGGCGAGGTGCTGGGCGGGCGCCGCAGCGTCTCGATGCGCAAGGAGAAGGCGGTCGTCGCCCCGCCCCGCAAGGAGTCCGGGTCGCGGTCCGGCAAGGGCGCCCGGGTGCCGGTCGACCTGCCGGCCGGGGCCGAACCGGTCTTCCTGGCCCTGCGCACCTGGCGGGCCGCGACGGCGCGCGAGCAGGGCGTGCCGGCGTACGTCGTCTTCCACGACGCGACCCTGCGCGAGATCGCGACCAGACTGCCCGGCACGGTGGAGGAACTGGCCACCATCGGCGGCGTCGGCGAGGCCAAGCTCACCAAGTACGGCCAGGGCGTCCTGGACACCCTGGCGGAATGCACCGCCACGGCTCCGGCTCCGGCTTCCGCACCCGTATCCGTACCCGCCCCGGCCTCCGAACCCCCGGCGGCCGCGGCCCTCGTGCCGGCGGCACGGCCGGCGGAGCCGTACGCCGACGAGCCGCCCTTCGACCTGGACGAGATGGACCCGCCGTGGGACGACTGGCAGTAGCGGGTCCGCCCCGTACCAGCCGCCTGCGCCGGACCCCGGTACGCCGGGGTACACCCACCCGTCACCTGCCCGGTGCCCTCGGACGGTCGGGGATGCGTTCGAGGAGGCCGCCCGCGAAGACGTCGTAGAGGGGGAGGGTCTCCAGGTGGACGTAGCCGATGTGGCAGTCGCAGACGGCCAGCGGGCAGGGGCGCGGGGCCAGGGCGGCGCGGTAGGAGCCGTCGTAGAGGTTGCCGAGCTCGGTGCGCACGAAGTGGCAGCGGCGGACCGTGCCCTCGCCGTCCACCGAGATCACCGACTCCCCGGTGCGGCACGGCAGTCCGGCCGAGCGGTGGGGGTGGCGGCTGTACGGGAAGAGCGGGTCCAGGGCGGTCCAGTCGTCCGCCTCGGCGTCGGTGTACGTGTGGCCCTCGGCGGCGTTGGCCCAGAGGTAGACGTGGTCGGGCAGGTCCGCGCGCAGCCGGCGCGCGTGGGGCAGGTTCTCGGGCAGGCCCACGATGCCGACGCTGTGGCGGATGCCCCCCTCTGCCAGCTCCCCGAGCTTCGACAGGAAGCGTGCGTAGGGCGTCTGGCCGGGGTGGTACGTGCACCACAGGGCCACGGTGGCCGGGTCGGCCTCGGCGAGCCAGTCGGTCCGGCAGCTGAGGTTCGTCTGGATGGCGACGCGTTCGATGTGCGGCTGGTGCGAGAGGTCCACGAGGGCGCGGCGGTACCAGGAGCGGACCAGGCCCTCGCCCCAGGGGGTGAAGAGGATCGACAGCCGGTCGCCGCGTTGAGCCGCCGCCCAGGCCGTGAACCGGTCGAGGGCCGCGCGGTCGGCGCGCAGCTGATCGGGGGTGTCGCGCCGCTTCGCGAAGGGGCAGTACGGGCAGTCGTAGTCGCAGGACGCGAGCGGGCCGCGGTACAGGATCGTCAGGTCCACGGGGGCTACTTCGGATCGTAGGCGGCCATGGCGGCCCGCACGGCGGGGGAGAAGAGCGCCGGGCCGAGGGCGTCGGAGTGGGCGAGCCCCTCCGGGGTCAGGCGCAGCTCCCCGCTCTGCGTCCCGGCTCCTTCGAGCCAGCCGCACGCGGTGAACGCGGCGAGTTCGGCGGGGAAGTCCTTGTGCGGGTCGGTGCCGAAGCGCTCGCGGTAGTCGGCGAGCGGCATGCCCCCTGCCTGGAGGAGGGACTGGAGGAGGTGGCGGCGGCGCGCCTCGCCTTCGTCCACGTACCGTCCGAGGAGGGCGCGGCCGAAGTCGGCGGTGGCCGTGTAGTCGTCGATGATCCGCTTGATCCGGCCCATGTCGACGGCGTAGTCGAAGGAGTAGTGGTGGGTGGAGGTGTAGGAGCGGGCGCCGCAGCCGAGGCCGATCATGCCGTCCGTCTGGCAGGCGTGGTCGTCGGGTCCCTGCGGGGCGGTCCCTGCCCGGCGGAACATGCGCATCGACACCTGTTCGTAGCCGCGGGCGAGGAGGTGGTCGCGCCCCTTGCGGTACAGGTCCAGGCGCTGCTCGTCCCACTCGGTGTCGGTGTGCGCGGTGCGTCGCCGGGCGAGACCGGTGAGCGGGCGCTTGTAGAGCGGGTAGAGGTACAGCTCCTCGGGCTCCCAGGCGAGGGCGGCGTCGAGGGAGGTGCGCCAGGTGGCGGGGGTCTGGCCGTCGATGCCGTAGATGAGGTCGATGTTGAGGACCGGGATGCGGGCCTCGCGGATCCGGCCGAGCGCGGCCTCCACGTCCGCGCGGCGCTGCGGGCGTACGGCGGCCCTCGCCTCCGCTTCGACGAAGCTCTGGACGCCGATGCTGAGGCGGGTGGCGCCGCGCTCGGCGAGGACGGCGATCCGGTCGGCGGTCGCGGTGGCGGGCGAGGTCTCGACGGAGAGGGGGACGGCGCGCAGGTCCGCGCCCATGCGCCGCTCGGCGATGTCGCACAGCCGGGTCAGCTCGTCGGCGGTGAGGAACGTCGGTGTGCCGCCGCCGAACGCGGCGTTGGCGAAGCGCACCGGACCGTCGTCGCCGAGGGCCTCGCGGACGGCGGCGGCCTGGCGGTCGAGTGCGTCGAGGTAGCGGCCGCTGAGGCCGTCGGGCGCGCCGATGCGGGTGAAGAGGTTGCAGAAGCCGCAGCGGACCTCGCAGAACGGTATGTGGAGGTAGAGGGAGAGCGCGCTCTTGTCCTCGCCGCGCCAGAGGTCGCGCAGGGCGGGCCGGCCGGGCAGCGGGGCGTACGCGGTCTTGTGGGGGTAGGCGTAGACGTAGCTCTGGTAGGGGCGGACGTGGAGACCGGTGGCGGTGGCGGTCATGCGGACGGCTCCAGGAAGAAGTGGGCGTACGGCACCGTCCACACGGCCTCGTGGGCGAGGCGGTGGCCGGTGTAGCCGTCGTCGCCGTAGGTCGTGCCGTGGTCGGAGCAGACGATGGCGAAGCAGCGGCGGCGGGAGCTCATCGCGGCGAAGAGCCGGCCGATGTGGCCGTCGATGTACTCCAGGGCGGCGGCGTGGGTGGCGCGGCTGTCACCCGCCTCCCGTGTCGCGCCCGGCAGGTGGAACCAGTTGGGCTGGTGCAGCGCGGACGCGTTGACGAAGAGGAACAGCCGCTGCTCCGCCGGGAGCGAGCCGGCGATCCGCTCGGCCCGCTCGACCTGCGCCTCGAAGGAGGTGGGGGACGCCACGCCGAACTCCGGCTCCCAATGGCTCTCCTGGAACATCCCCGGGAGGACGCCGCCCAGCGCGCCCTGCTTGTTGAAGAAGCCGACGCCGCCCACACACACGGTGCGGTACCCGGCCGCGGCCAGGCCGGACACCAGGTCGGGGGTGTCGAAGACGTAGGTGCGCCCGGCGGTGGACTCGCTGCCGGCGAAGCGTGCCGCGAACAGCCTCGGGTGTGGTCCCGGCACGGCGGGGGTGGGCAGGAATCCGGCGAACATCGCCTGGTGGGAGGCGTAGGTGAAGCTGCCCGGGGCGTGCCGCTCCTCCCAGGCGCCGCCGGGCAGGTGACGGGCCAGGTGCGGGATGCGTCCGGCCGCGGCCAGTTCGGCTGCGACGTCGTAGCGGAGGGTGTCCAGGGTGAGCAGGAGCAGGTCGTCGCGGCCGACGACCTCGTTCATGTCGGGCCCGGTGTCAGGCTGGTGCACGGTGGCGGTTCCTCGGGTGGTGGTGCTGGTGTGCATGGTGCGGGTCCGCGCGGCGCCGTGCGTACGGCGGTCCGGCGGCGACTTGGGCGGCGTACGTGTCGAGTCCCTCGGCTCCGCTGCCCGGCAGGCCGGTCAGGCCGGGCAGCAGGTCGCCGAACGCGTTGACCTCCGCGACGGCGAACCGCCGCCAGCCGACGGCGGGCAGCAGGTCGACGCCGACGGACAGGGTGCCGGGGAAACAGGCCGCTGCCCGCTCGCAGATCTCCAGGGCGTCGGCCCAGCGGGGCCCCGCTGCCTCGACCACGGCGGACAGGTCGCCGCGGCTCCCGCCGAGATGGAGGTTGGTCATGGGCGAGAGGCTGGTGCGGACCACGGCGTGAGTGGCCCGGCCGGCCACGACGACCACGCGCAGGTCCGCCGCGCGGCCTCCCAGGGAGGCCTTGGGCCACCAGCGTTCGACGTGCAGTCCGTCAGGGGCGAGTGCGTCGACCAGCGCGGCCGTCTCCCGCTCGCTGGTGAGGCGGCGCACCCGCAGGGAGTTGTGCAGGTGTCCCTCCCCGTCCGTCTCGACCGAGGTGGTGGCCCGGACGCGGCCCCGGCCGGCCGTCTCGACGGCGACGATGCCGGACGCGGAGGAGCCGTGCGCGAGTTTCACGAACACGCGGGGCATGCCGTGTTCGCCCATGAGGGCGCGTACGTCGTCCCAGCCGCGCACCGGTGTGCCGCCGCCGGAGGTCGGGGACCGGGGGACCGGTACCCCGGCGGTGTCCAGGACGCGGTGGCAGTCCCGCTTGTCGAAGAGGACGGCCAGCTCGTCCGGGTCGTCGAGGCGTACGCCGCCGGTGAGGCTCCGCACGGCTGCGGTGAACCGCGCGAACCAGCGGGCGCCGCCCTCCACGCGGGTGGGGTCGTCCAGGCCGCGCAGGGCGCGGTCCACCTCGGTGTTCTCCCCCGGCGAGTCGAGGCGTACGAGCTCGTCGGCGGCGAACGCCGCACCGCCCTCGCGCAGGACGCGGGCCCAGGGCACGATGCGGGGCGCGGGCAGCCCGGCGTCGCGGACGGCCCGGGTGAACAGGGCGACGCGGCGGTTCTCCGGGTTGCCGACCACTGCCCAGCGCGGGGGCGTGTGCTCCGTCATGGCCGCCGCGCTACTCGCCGACGGCGACGAAGCGCCAGATGCGGCCGTCCCAGTCGTCCTCGTCGGCGTGGCCCCGGTCGAGGTCCAGCCGCACGCCGGCGCTCTCCAGGGTGTCCCGGAAGCGCTGCTTCAGCGCGTCGCTGAGGTAGTTGTGGTGGAGGTCGAGGGCGGCGAGGTGGGTGAGGGGCTGGCCGCCGAGCAGCGCGGCGCCGCCCTGGTCGGTGAGGACGCCCATGGACAGGTCGAGGGACTCCAGCCGGGCGACGACGGGCGCGGAGGCCATGGCGGTGGCGATCTCGTCCTGGATGTCGCTGTTGCGCAGCCCGAGGTGACGCAGGCTCGGCAGGCGGCCGCCGTCCATGACGGGTTGCACGTCGGCGAGCTCGCAGTCCCCGCCGTAGTTCGCCGTGCCGAGCCAGAGGTCTAGGTGGTGCAGGGCGGGCAGGTCGCTGGCGGCGACGTTGCGGACGGCGCGGGCGGGCATGCCGCCGGTCTCGACGGTCAGGGAGCGCAGCCGCCGGTGGGCGAAGGGAGGGATGACCAGGCCGCTGCCGCCGCGGACGCCGAACTCCTCCAGTTCGGGGAAGCCGTCGAGGAGCGGGCCGACGTCGCCTTGGCTGATCCAGGAGATCTCGCACTCCTCGGACTCCATGTCCCCGAGGAACAGGGCCCGCAGGGCGGGCAGTTGGGCGCGTGCGGCGGTGAGCGCGGCGATGATCTCCTCGGGGCCGCTGTCGTACGCGTCCTCCCATGCCCCGACGACGATCGCGCGGACGCGGGTGGTGTCGACGGCCGCGGTGAACCGGGCGAACGCCTCGGGCCAGGCCTCTTCCGCGTCGTAGGTGTCGGAGGAGATCCGCCATGCGACGGCGTCCGCCTCGGGCAGCCGGTCCATGCCCTTCTCGTCCCCGGGCCCGGGAAAGACGAAGACGGGCAGTCCGTACGACTCCCGCAGATGCCTCGCGTAACTCATGGTCCCCGCCGTTCCTCGCCTGTCGTGTCCGATGCGCCATCACGTTGTAGCAAGCGGCGCTGACAGCGGTTGAAGCGGGGGAGGGCGAAGGGCCGTTGTCAGACCCCCGCCGTAGCTTCGAAGACGACGCGGCGCACCGGGCGGCGCGTGGGAAGGGGGACCCGGATGTACCGGCAGGGGGACGTACTCATCGTGCCGCTCGAGGAATCGGCGGTGCCGTCGTACGCCGCGGACGCGCCGTCGGAGCCGCGGGACGGGCGCGGGCGGCTCGTACTGGCGCTGGGCGAGGTGACCGGGCACGCGCACGCCGTGGTGGGGCCGGGCCGGCTGGTGCGGGAGCCGGGACCGCTGGCGCCGCTGCTGCTGCATCTGCCCGACGGGGGGCGGGTGGTGCACGAGGAGCACGCCGCGATACCGCTGCCGAAGGGCTGGTACCGGGTGGTGCGGCAGCGGGAGTACGTGCCGGGCTCGGTGCGGATCGTGGCGGACTGAGTGATGGACGCGATGGAAGTGATGGACATGACGGACGTGACGCAACTGACGGGCGCAGTGCACGGGGTCGACGGGTGGCGGGCGGTCGCGGCGGCGACCGGGCCCGCGGACCGTGCGGCGGCGGAGGCGGGGGTCCGTCTCGCCTACCGCGCGGCGGGGCTGCCCGCACCCGAGCGGATCGTGTGGGCGGACTCGCCGCGGGCCGCGGTAGGCCTCCTCGGCGACCCGGACGGCCCGTGGGGGAGGGGCGTGCGGGGGCGGAGCGTGCGCGAGAAGGTCCGCAGCGCGCCGTGGGCGGCGGAGCGCGCCCGCTCGCACGAGCGGCTCGGTCCCCGGGGCTGGAGCCGGACATGGGCCCTGACGGGCGCCCGGCTGTGGGAGAACACCGAGCGGCTGGCCGGCCGCATACGCACCGGGCTCGTCGAGGAGCTGGCGCAGGACACCGCGGAGGAGGCGGAGGTCCGGCTGCTGCTCCTGGACGCCGTGCTGGGCCAGCACGACGCGGCCTGGCTGTGCGCGTTCGACACGGGGGAGGGCGCCCTGCTGGAGGGGCTCGCCGCCGTCGCCCGGGCGGCGGGCTGGTGGTGGCCGTACGAGCGGCTGGCCGTGGTCTGCGAGCGCCCGGTGGAGCTGTACCGGGACGAGGCGGGCCGCCTGGACCGCGGCGACGGGCCCGCCCTCGCGTTCCCGGACGGCTTCGCGCTGTACGCGTGGCGCGGGATGCCCGTCCCCGCCGATTTCCTGGCCGGCCTGGACGCGCTGACGCCCGAGCGCATCCGGGAGGAGGAGAACGCGGAGCTGCGCCGGGTGATGCTGGAGCACTACGGCTACGAGCGCTACCTCACCGCATCGGGTGCCGAGCCGGTGCACCGGGACGCGACGGGAGTCCTGTGGCGGATGCCGCTGCCGGGCGACGAGGACGTGGTGATGGTGGAGGTGGTCAACTCCACGCCGGAGCCGGACGGTACGAGCCGCACGTACTGGCTGCGCGTGCCGCCGGACACACGGACCGCGAGACAGGGGGTGGCATGGACCTTCGGCCTCGACGCGGAGGCGTACTCGCCGGTACGGCAGACCTGACGCGGTGGCCGTCGGCCCTCAGCGCCGGTGCGGGACCGGCGGGGTGCGGCCGAGGAGCAGACCGAGGACGACCATGGCCAGGCCCAGACCGAAGTGCAACCAGTTGTCCGGCGTGTTCACCGGGATGAAGTTGGCGTCGGTGTCGCGGTCGACGAGGAGCCCGTACAGCCACAGCACCAGATAGATCGCTCCGCCGCCGATCAGGAAGGTGCGCGCCGTACTGGGGGCACGCGACAGGGCGATACCGGCGAGCCCGAAGACCAGGTGCACGATGTTGTGCAGGACCGACACCTGGAAGAGCCCGAACAGCTCGGCGCCGGAGTCGTGTCCGGCGAAGGTCATCGCGTCGTAGCCGGTGGTGGGGCCGGGGATCATGCCCAGGACTCCGACCACCAAGAATGCCGCGCCGATCAGCAGCGCGGCCCACTGCACCAGCGACGTGGGACCCCCTGCGGGGCGGCTGCGGGGGGACATGGCGGGCCTCCTTCGCTCAGGACGGCCCCGGGGACGGAAGCCCGGGCCCCGTCCCCCTGCGGCTACCCCGGTTTCCGGGGACTACGCAGCGCCGGTCGCGGCGCGGGGGCCCGGCGTGCCCGGCGCGTCCGCCGTACGCGTCGACGTACGGGCCTGCCCGGTCCGCGCGGGCACGGCCGGCCGCGTCCGGTGACCGGGGTCACCGCGAGGGCGGGGCCGCGGTTCCTGTGAGCAAGCCCACGCGGGCCGTCAACGGCCCGGCGCGGTCGACGATTTGGGCGCCGTACCCCCTGCACCGGCCGGTGCCGGACCGCCGCCGCGAATCCGCGTCTGCCACGATGGATCGCCGGGACGCAGAGATCCCTCCTGTCCCCATGGAGGTTCGCCGCCACCGCGGTAGGCACGCCGGAGCGTGTCGGTCCTCCCGCCCCCGATTCCCCCCTTGCCGACCAGCCGAGCCCTGCGCTCTTTCAGGTACCCCACTGTGTCTTCCTCACCGCCCTCCCCTGCCACCGTGCCGCCTTCCGCGACGCCCGACCGCTCACCTTGGCGCTCCCTGCGCTACCGCAGCATGCGCTGGTGGTCCGTGGCCCACTTCGTCTCCAACGCGGGGACCTGGATGCAGCTCACGGTGCAGAACCTGCTGGTGCTGCAGATCACCGGCTCCGCCGCCGCGACGGGGTTGTCCATCTCCGTCCAGGCCGCACCCGGCCTGCTGATGGGGCTCGCCGGCGGCGCCGCGGTGGACCGGTGGCCCCTGAAGCTGACCGCTGTCGTGAGCCAGGCCCTGCTGGGAGCCGTCGCCTTCGTCACCGCGGTCCTGGTGGCGCTCGGCCAGATCAACCTCGGCGTGCTGATGGTGCTGGCCGCCGTCACGGGCCTGATCGCCACGGTCGACGGCCCCGCCTGCGCCCTGCTGGGCAACGACCTGGTCCGTCCCGAGGACGTGCCCTCCGCCATCGGCGTGGGCTCGCTGGTCCACAACGCGGGCCGGCTCGCGGGCGCCGCCCTCGGCGGCGTGACGGTGGCCTTCCTCGGTACGGCGGCCGCCTACGCGGGCAACGGCCTCTCCTTCCTCTTCGTCGCGGCGGTGATCCCGTTCCTCAAGCCTGCCCGGCAGGCGGCGGGAGCCGCGCGGGATGCCGCGCCGCCGGCGGCCCCCCTGGAGAAGACCGCGGCGGCTGACGCGGCGGCTGGCCAGATGACCATGCGCCAGGGGATCACCTTCTTCCTGAGCCGTCCCCGCCTGGTCGCGCTCGCCGCCATCAGCGGGATCAGCGCCCTCTTCGGGCGGAACTACGGGCTCACCCTGGCCGTGCTGGTCACCGGCCCCCTTGCGGGCGACGCCGCCGCCTTCGGCACGGTCTCCACCGTCCTCGCGGCCGGCGGCATCGTCGGCGCGGTGCTCGGCGCCCGGCTGCGCAAGCCCTCCGTGCGGATGGTCGGCCTGCTCGCCGCGGCCGGAGGCCTCCTCCAGGTCACGGCGGGGCTGTCCCCCTCCCTCGCCGTCCTGCTGGTCCTCGTCCTGCCGATGGCGGTCGCGGAGTCCGTCTCCGACACCGCCGGGACCACCGTGCTGCAGACGGATCCCCCCGCGCACCTGCGGGGCCGGGTCCTGGGCGTGTGGAGCAGCGTGCGCACGCTGTGGAGCCTGGCCGCGCCGCCGCTGCTCGGGCTCCTCATGGAAACGGCCGGCGTACGGGGCGCCCTGGTGATAGGCGGCCTGGTCACCGCCGCCGCGATCGGTTCCGGCTTCCTGCTGCGCCGCCGCCGCACGCCCGTCCAGGTGTGCTACCTGTCCGAGGGCGTCCCGGCGGGGCTGCGCCCGGGTCTGGGCGCCGCGGCCTGACGCTCCCGACGAGGCCGGGGTGCGCACCCGCACCGGCGTTCGGGAGGGCTGACGACACGTACCGGATCCGCGGGCACAATGGGTGGATGGCGGTGGCCTCACCTGTGCTGGCCGCGCTGCGCGAACAGCTCGGCCGCGAACTGTTCTCCCGCGTAGCCGGACCCGCGGGACCGGCGACGCGGGCCCGGATCCACGGCACGCCCGGCCCCCGCTGGTTCGGCCCGGACCGGCCGGTGCGTGCCGTCCACGGCGACGCCTCGATGTTCATCGGCGGACTGCGGGCCCTGCTGCTCCAGTCCTTGCACCCGCTGGCCATGGCAGCGGTGTCCGGGCACTCCGGCTACCGGGGGGACCCGTGGGGGCGGCTGCAGCGCACCAGCACGTTCCTCGCGGTCACGACGTACGGCACGGCCGAGCACGCCCAGCAGGCCGTCGACCGGGTCCGTGCGGTCCACGAGCGGGTGCGCGGAACCACCGCCGCCGGCGAGCGTTACCACGCCGCGGACCCGCACCTGCTGGCCTGGGTCCACGTCGCCGAGATCGACAGCTTCCTGCGCGCCCACCAGCGGTACGGCGCGCACCCGCTCGACGGGCCCGGCTGTGACGCGTACATCGCCGACACCGCCCGGGTGGCCACCGCGCTCGGTGTGCCGGACCCCCCACTCGACCGGGCCGGCCTGGCCGGGCGGCTGGCCGCCTACCGGCCGGAACTGCGCGGCACTCCCGAGGCGCGGGACGCCGCCCGCTTCATCCTCCTCGGCCCGCCGCTGCCGCCGGCCGCTCGCGCCCCGTACGTCCTCCTCGCCGCGAACGCCGCGAGCGTGCTCCCCCGGTGGGCCCGCGCGGAGCTCGGGCTGCCCCGGCTGCCGGAGCCGTTCGAGAAGGCCTGCGTACGCCCCTCCGGGCAGGCGGTGACCGCGGCGATCCGCTGGGCGATGGGCGCCCTGCCGCCGGCCGGCGCGGACCCGCCGGCGGGCGGGCGCCTGCGGAGGTTAGCGGTGCCGCCCGCCCGGGCAGGCGCCCGCTGACCGGAAGTCGGGGAGGGCGGGCCAGCCCAGGAGGACCAGTGAACGCGCACCGGGACCTTCCGACACTGAAGACACTGGACGAGGTGGCCGTGCGGCTCGGCGACGGCGAGGGCGTGTACGTGCGGTGGTCACGCGACCCGGACGCCGACCTCGACACCTCCTCCAGTTCCGACGAGCTCACGGGCACGCCCTTGCCGGGCCTGTCGGCCAATCCCCTCGACGTCGAACCGTGGTGGGGGGAGCGGCCGATCCGGATCTGGGTGGCGCGGCGCCTGCACGACTACAGCCACCTGCCCCGGGTCCGCGGCGACGACGTGCGGCCGTGGCTGCTGCGGGGACGCGAGGCGGGACGCGGCCCGGACAACGAGCCGCTCGTCCGCGACGCCGAACCCCTCGCGTGGATCGCGCCCGACGTCATCGAGGAGGCCACCCGCGAGATCACGGAGCAGCCCGGCCCGTGGGGTCCACTCCAGCGCTACCCCTGAACGCCCGCGCCTCGGCCCACGCGGCCCTCCTCACGCGCAGCCGATCGGACAACGGCATGGTTCGTCGTCCGGTCGGCGATGCGCTACGCGTGGTCGCTGTCCTACGGGTGGTCGGTGCGCTCCTCAGGAGGTACCGCGCCGCCTTCTCCGCCGCCCTTCTGCCCCTTGTCGGTGCCCTGCGGGTGAGTGCCCTTGGCGGACTTGCGGCCGCCTTGCGCGGCCTTGAGCGAACCGGCCTCCTGCGGCGTCGCGCCGCCCTTGCGGCTGCGCCGCGCCCCCGGTTCCTGCGGGTTCGACATGACGATGCCTCCTCGGCTCGTGCGGTCTGTGTCGCGCCTACCCGGCAGAAGCGGCCCTAAGGGTGCGTCCCGGAGCGCGATCGGTGGACGGCAGGGCCGGTGCCGGAGCGGTGCCCGCGCTGCTCCACCTGGGCGGCGTCGGTCTCCGCGGCGGTAGAGGCCGCTGCCCGCGGGTAGGGAAATCCATGGAAAACGCCGTTCTCCCCACCGTCCGCGCGCTTGGAGGATGCACTGCATGGACACGAACATGCTCGGGCAGGACGACCGCAGGACGGTCGGGAAGGCGCCGAGGGGACCGCTGGCCACTGCCGGCGCCGGCAGCCGATGACCTCGAGGACCCGCCCGCCACGCGCGGCTCGGAGGACGGCCGGCGCCGTGGCCCTTGCCGGGGTGCTGCTGGGGGTCTTGTCCGGCTGCGGGGCGGCCGCGGCGCACGTGGACGGGGCCCGGGACGCCGGCCGCGCCTTCGAGCAGTCGCTCGCTTCCGGGGACTACCGGGCAGCGTGTGCCCTGCTGGCACCCGAGACCCGCTCGCAGCTGGAGGACGACGAGAAGCAGACGTGCGCGAAGGCGCTGGAGGGCCAGGACCTGCCGGCAGGAGCGGTGGACGGCGCCGAGGTGTACGGGCGGCAGGCACTGGTCCGCGCCTCCGGAGAGACGCTCTTCCTGTCGCGGTTCACCGGAGGATGGCGGGTGGTCGCGGCAGGCTGCACGCCGCGGGGCGACAAGCCCTACGACTGCGTCGTGAAGGGCGGCTGACATGCGGGGTCTCTTCATTGCCTGCCTGGTCGTGATCGTGGGCGGGCTGGGGTACTTCATCGCGATCGGGGCGATGCAGCGGTGAGCCGCGGGGATCGGAAGGCGCGGGAGCACGGCAGCTTCTGGAGGGACAACAGCCTCACTCTCGCCTTCGGAACGGCGTTCCTGCTCGTCCTCCTCGGACAGGCGCTGGCCGGCCACGCCGAGTTCAACGAGCAGCTCACCGACGATGGTGTTCAGCGGATCGGCCTGGGCGAGTACGTGATGTCCTCGGACTTCGCCGTGGACGTCAGCGAGAACTGGCAGTCGGAGTTCCTGCAGTTCTTCCTGTTCATCTTCGGCACCGTGTGGCTGGTCCAGCGGGGCTCACCGGAGTCCAAGGTGCTCCACAAGATCGGTACCGAGTCGGACCGCGACCAGCGGACGGGTGACCACGCGGGACAGGACTCGCCGCGCTGGGCCGGCACCAAGGACTGGCGGCAGGCGGTGTACTCGCGCTCGCTGGGCCTCGTCATGGGCGGTCTGTTCGTGCTGGCGTGGTTCGCCCAGTCGATCTCCGGCATGGCCGCCTACGACGAGCAACAGCTGCGACAACTGCAGGAGCCCGTCGGATGGGGCGCCTACCTGGGCTCACCCGATTTCTGGAACAGGACCCTGCAGAACTGGCAGTCGGAGCTCCTGGCCGTGGCGGCCATGGTCATCCTGTCCGTCTACCTGCGCCAGCGCGGATCGCCGGAGTCCAAGCCGGTCGGCTCCCCCCACACCTCCACCGGGGTCGAGGGCTGACGGACGCCGGATCCCGGGCCGTTTGGGTGAGGGCTGCCCGGGCAGGCGGTGCTTGGCACCCGGCCGCCCTCGCGCTCGGTGCGGTGCCGGGCGCCGCCCGTCATCACCCACCGGAGGTGGAGCATGCCAGGACGTGAAGAGCTCCCTTCGACGCTGGAGCGCTCGCCCAAGGACGCGCAGCGCACCTGGATCAAGGCGCACGACTCGGCTGTGGAGCAGTACGGGGAGGGCGAGCGCGCCCACCGGGTGGCGTTCAGCGCGCTCAAGCACAAGTACGAGAAGGTCGCGGACCACTGGGAACGGAAGGAACACGGCCGCAAGGGCCCCTCGGACGCGCGCGCCGCGACTCCGCGGGACAAGCCGGCCCCCAGCGGTGAAGGCGTCGACGAGCAGGCCAGCAAGCAGCACCTTTACGAGCTGGCCCAGCGGATGGACATCAGAGGCCGGTCGAACATGAGCCGGTCCGAACTGATGGAGGCGATCCGGAAGGAGAACCGCTCGAGGACGCGCGAGGCCCGGTCCGGTTAGCCCCGCGCCGCCCGCGCCCCGCCGCTTCCCGCGCCCCGCCGCTTCCCGCACGCGGCGGCCGGCCTAGGCCGGCCGGGACAGGTGGTGCTCGGCCGCCAGGAGCGCGTCGGCCGCGGTGGCCCGTCCCATGAGGACGCACAGGGTGTAGGTGACGTCGTCCATCGCCCGCAGGGCGTCCGGGTCCGTGGGAGCGGCCGCCAGGCGGCTCTGGCAGTCCCGCAGCCGTCGCAGGGCCTCCTCGGTCCGGTGTCGGCTGGGGAGTATGCCGACCGACAGGGCAGGCGACGGCGACCTCGGCGTGCGAGCGGCCTCCACCGCTCTGTGCAGGGCCCTCGCGACCTGCGGGGGTACGGGGACGCCGCGCGAGCCGGCTGCCAGCGCCGCCGCCATGTCCTCGACCGCGACATCGGCCAGTTCAGCGGCGGCGGCCAGGATCTGCCGCGCCTCCCGCGCCGAGCACGGTGTCCTGGCCATCACCATTCCTGTCGCCCACGCTTCCGTCGGCTCGGCGACCAGCGGCTTTGTGGCCGGCGGACCGGCTTGGATCCGCACACGGCCTGACTTTGGATTAATAGGAGACTTCACGGCGGGATCCCTCCAACCCAAAGCAAACACCGGCAATGATGAGAAGTATGGAAGGTATGCCCAGCTACGGGCTTACGTATCCCAGGCAGGCCTCGAAGTGCCGTGGGCGGCCCGCGACGGCGCGTGCCCTCGCGGGGCCGGCGGATTCAACAGCAGTCTCCCGCCTCGCCGGCGCCGCCGCAGGGCGTGGGTGCCGCACGGATGATCACGGCGGTTCGGGGTAGCCGCCTGGCATGATCACTGTTGGGGTCGAAGAAGAGTATTTGCTGGTCGACCCGGTGTCGCTGCTTCCCGCGCCGCTCGTGGAGGAGGTACGGGCCACGGCCGGCCTGGCGCCGATCGCCGACGCGCGGGAGGTCCAGGACGAGCTGCTCCAGGCCCAGATCGAAGTCGCCACCCCCGTGTGCGGGGCCATGGACGAGATCGGAGGCCATCTCCTGCGGTTGCGCCACGCGGTCGCCTCCGCGGCCCAGGCGAACGGCTGCCGCATCGCGACCTCGGGCGCCGCGCCGCTCAGGGACGCCCACCCCGTCCCCGTCACCAGCAAGACGAGGTACCTGAGGATGCGGGGAGAGGCCCGCCTGCTGGTCGACGAGCAACTGATCTGCGGCATGCACGTCCATGTCGGCATTCCCGACCGGGAGACCGCGGTGGCGGTCCTGAACCGCCTGCGCGTCTGGCTGCCGACCCTGTTGGCGATGTCCACGAATTCGCCGCTGTGGGACGGGCAGGACACCGGGTTCGGCAGCTGGCGCACGATCATCTTCGGCCGCTGGCCGGTGAGCGGCCCGGTACCGCGTTTCAAGGGGGTCGCGGACTACGAGGCGCGGGCCGAGGCGCTGGTGGCATCGCGGCTGATCGCCGACCGGGGACAGCTGTACTGGCAGGCCAGGCTGTCGGATCGGTACCCCACCCTTGAGGTGCGCTGCTGTGACGTGCAGCTGGAGGCGGACGAAGCCGTCATGCTCGCCGGCATCGTCCGCGCCCTCGCCGCCACCGCGATCGCCGAGGAGGAGGCGGGAGTGCCTCCGGTGGAGTGGCAGCCCGAGATCCTGCAAGCCGCCACGTGGTACGCGGCCCGGCACGGGCTCAGCAAGACGCTGCTGGACCTGGAAGGCCGACCGCGCAGCAGCGGAGACGTGCTGGGCATGCTCATGCGGCACATCGGCCCCGCCCTGGAAGACTCCGGCGACCAGCGCGAGGTGGGCTCGCTCGTACACCGTCTCCTCCGCCGGGGCACCCCCGCGGACCGCCAGCGCCGCGCCCTCGCCGACGGCGGCCTGCCGGCCGTCACCGCCCTGATCACCGCCGAGGCCTGAGTCCGCCGGAGTTCCGGCCGGGTGGTTGCCGAACGGGGCGCGAAGGGGCCAGTATCGAAGACGACGCCGCGTACGCCGCGGGCGGACGGCGTCGACGCAGCAGCCCCCTCCCGGGGAGGTGAGAGGTCATGGCATCCGACTTCCACGTCGTGGTACGGCGTTACGGACCCACTCTCCACCTCGCTCCCGCCGGTGAACTGGACATGGAGGCCGAGCCCGTCTTCGGGCGGGTGCGGCACGGTCTCGACTGCGACGTGGCGGTGGTGGTCTGCGACATGCTGCGCGTCCCGTTCATGGACGTCACGGGCATGAACTGCCTGCTGGCCCTCGCGCACGACCTCGAGGTCCGCGGTACGGGGTTCTTCGCCTACAACTGGCGCCGGCAGCCCCGGCGGCTGCTGGACCTCGTGGACCGCGTCGACGCGGCGCGTTCGCCGAGGCCCGCCGACGAGCGGACCGCCACGACCGCCGCCCTGCGCCGCACCCTCAGCGCGCGGGCGGAGGAGGGGCGGCACCGGGGCGCCGATCAGGGCCGGGCGGAGCGGGCGCCGATCGGGATGGGCGGACGCGGGCGCCGCTGGTCCCGTACACGGGGCTGACGGCTGATCCCTGGCGCCTCAGCGTGAGGTGGAAGTCGAGTCCCGCGTCGTCGTCATCGTCGTACCCCGCCCGGAGGCGGGGTCGTGCGGGCCGGGGCGGGGCCGGTCCTCAGCCCGCGTTCGTGTGCCGCTCGCACGGCGGTCGTGCTCCGGTGCCGGACCGCCCGCGCACGACCGCAGGAGCCGCCCCATCTGCCGCCGTACGCGGGCGAAATCCTCCCAGGGGTCGGGGGCGCCGACATCGGCCCTGACCCCCTCCGCGGCGTCGGTGCTTTTCACTGGGCCTCCGATCCTGATGCGGCCCGGCCGGTCGCGGGTGTCTCGTGTCTCAGCGCTGTTCCCTCCCGGTCAGGGGACCGAGATGGCCTCCAGGAGGTCGCCCACCTGGGGGTCGGGCAGCGAGCGTGCGACGTCCGCCTGGGCGACGATGCCGACGAGCCGGTGGCCGTCGATGACCGGCAGCCGTCGCACCTTGTGCTCGCTCATGGTGCGCAGGATCTCCGCGGTGTCGTCGTCCGCGCCGATGGTCACCACTTCGCCCTGGGCGAGTTCACCGGCCGTGCAGCTGGCGGGGTCCTTGCCCGCGCCCAGCACCTTCACGACGATGTCGCGGTCGGTGAGCATGCCCTTGAGCTTGTCGTCGTTGCCGCAGATCGGCAGGGCGCCCACCCCGAGCTGGACCATCTTCTCCGCTGCCTGCAGGACGGTTTCGTCGACGCCGATGCACTCAGCGCCCTCGGTCATGATTTCGCGCGCCGTGGTCATGGCGATCTTCCTTTCCATGTCGCGTGATGGTTGCCGTCTGCCCCGGGAGGCGCGCCTCTAACACGGGAGCAGGGACCGGGGCGGCCCGGCCGCGGTGGGGCGGACGCACCGCGGCGGCGCCACGATGGTCCCGCGCCCTGCCGTCAACCGGGCCCGTCGGTGCCCCGGCGGCACCAGCGCCGTACGAGGAGCACCAGGCAGGCGAGCGTCGCCGCGTACGAGGCGGTGAAGGCCCAGATGAGCGCCGGTGAGGAGGTGGCGGCGGCGGGCAGGAGCAGCGCGGCGGACACCAGGGCCAGGGCGCACACCCGGCGCTGCAGCCGGCCGATCGCGCCGGGGCGTCCGGTGCGGTGGGGCGGCGGCCCGCCCGCGGCCGCCATCTTCCGCTCGAATCGCGGATCCTGACTCAGGGAGCGCTCGATGGCAGCGAGCGCTCGCCTTTCCCCGGGTGAGAGCCGGCGCCCGTTCACGACGAGACCCCCTCCTTCCGCTACGGGCCGTTTGGGCTGCCGCTACCCGCGCCGGACGCGGGCAATCCCGTTCCCGCTCGCCCCGTCCGCAGCGGCTCGGCCGGAGGCACGCGCCGAGGCACCGGCGGACGCGCACGCGTCGAAGTGGCGTAATCCGGCATGCCCGCCCGCCATCGGCTCCCCACAGTGGGGAAGCGGGCGGCGGCAGCCGCCGCCACGCCCCGACCGAGGAAAGGTGACGCGATGAGCGGCGTGTACGGAGACCTCCAGGGCAGGCAGGCCCTGGTCACCGGCGGAGCCCGGGGCCTGGGCGGCGCGATCTCCCGGAGGCTGGCCGAGGCGGGTGCCTCGGTGCTCGTGGCGGACGTACGCAAGGACCTGGGGGAAGAGCTGTGCGCCCGACTGGAGGCGTCGGGGGCCCGCGCCCGGTTCGTCAAGCTGGACGTCTGCGATCCGCAGGCGGTCGCGGCCGTCGTGGGCGACCTGGAGGAGACGGGCCAGAGGGTGGACATCCTCGTCAACAACGCGGCCGTGGACGTCTCGAAGGCGATCGAGCACCTGACGGCCGACGAGGTGACCCGGGTGGTCACGACGAACCTCCTCGGGCCGATGTACCTGTGCCTGGAGGTCTACCGGCGGATGGTCGCCCACGGCGGAGGGCACATCGTCAACATCCTGTCGACCGCCGCGAACCGGACGTGGACCGAGGCCGGTCCCTATTCGGCGAGCAAGTCCGGTCTGCGCGCCTTCACGCACACCCTGTTCAAGGAGGCCCAGCGGGACTGCCCCGGCATCGGCGTCACCGGCATCATCGCGGGCGGCATGGAGACGGCGTTCATCATGGAGCGCTTCCCGGACGCCGATGTCTCGATGCTCCAGAGCCCCGAGATCGTCGCCGACACGGTGCTGTACGCGCTGTCGGTGCCGGCCGGGAGCGCGGTGTCCGAGCTGGTGGTCGTGCCCCGCAGGGAGCCGTCCTGGCCCTGAGCCGAAGACGGCGAACGGTCGGTCACGCTCCGTGTTTCACCGCAATGCCCGTCCCCGGATGCGCGACCGGGGCGTGAGACAAGAGGCTGGACCAGGCCCCGCTCCGGCCGCGCCGCCCGACCGGCTGCCCCGCCCCCGGGCAGCCCCTCCAGCGGCCGGGCCCCTGGTGCGGGACCACGGGTCCCGCCGTGTCAGAGGAGATTCCCATGGACAGCACCGTCCCACGCCGGTGGGAGCACGCGGTCGTCACCGGTGGCGCCGGTTTCGTCGGCTCGCACCTGTGCACCGCGCTGATGGACGCCGGGACCGACGTCACGTGCGTGGACGACTTCAGCACCGGGCGGCGCGAGAACATCGAGCACTTGCTGGACCGGCCGGGCTTCGTCTTCCAACGGGCCGACGTCTCCGAGCCGTTCAGTGTCACCCGGCCCCCCGACCTCGTCCTCCACTTCGCCTCGCCCGCGTCGCCCGCCGACTACCTCCGGCTGGGGCTGCACACCCTGGAGACGGGCAGCCTCGGCACCCGCAACGCGCTGGCCCTCGCCCACGGAGCCGACGCGCGCTTCGTGCTCGCGTCCACGTCCGAGGTGTACGGCGATCCGCAGGAGCATCCGCAGAACGAGCGCTACTGGGGCAACGTCAACCCGGTGGGCCCGCGCAGCGTCTACGACGAGGCCAAACGCTTCGGCGAGGCGCTGACCACGGCGGAAGCGGGCGAACACGGCACCGACACGGGCATCGTGCGCCTGTTCAACACCTACGGGCCGCGGATGCGCGGCTACGACGGCCGCGCCGTCCCCACCTTCATCCGGCAGGCGCTGGCCGGCGAGCCGCTCACCGTCACCGGTGACGGCCTGCAAACCCGCTCGCTCTGCTACGTGGACGACACCGTACGAGGCATCCTGGCCGCCGCGGCGCACAGCATGCGCGGCCCGGTGAACATCGGCAACCCGACCGAGATCACGATGCTGGAGCTCGCCCGCTGGATCATCCGGCTCACCGGCTCCCCGTCCGAGATCCGCTACATCGAGCGGCCGACCGACGACCCGGCGGTGCGCTGCCCCGACATCACCCTGGCGCGCGACAAGCTCGGCTGGGAGCCGGTGGTGACGGCCGAAGAGGGCCTGCGGCGGACCATCGCCTGGTACCGCGAGCACACCGCCGACTGATCCGCGGCCGCCCGGCCGAGTCCCGCGCGGCCCCTTCGGGCGCCCGCGGGGCCCGGTGCGACGCTCACCGAAAGGCCTGTCACTCATGCGCATTCTCGGGATCAACGCCTTGTTCCACGATCCGGCGGCGGCGGTCGTCGTCAACGGACGGACCGTGGCGGCTGCGGAAGAGGAACGATTCTCCCGCCGCAAGCACGGCAAGCGGCCCGTGCCGTTCTCGGCGTGGGAAATGCCGGAGCAGGCCGCCGCCTGGTGCCTGAAACGGGCCGGTCTGCGCCCTCAGGACCTCGACGCGGTGGCCTACTCCTTCGACCCGGACCTCGCGCGGCCCGCGCACCTCATGGGCCTCGACGACCCCTGGGACCACCTGCGCCTGACCTACGCGCGCCAGGCGCCCGGATTCCTCGCGACGGCCCTCCCGGGCCTCGACCCGGGCATCGTCCGCTTCGTTCCGCACCACATGGCCCACGCCGCCTCGGGCGCCTTCGCCGCCGACGGGGCACGGACCTCCTCCGTCCTGGTCCTGGACGGACGGGGGGAGCGCGCCTCCCATCTCGCGGCCCGTCGTGTGGGGGACCGGATGGAGCCGCTGTACGCGCAGGACCTGCCGCACTCCCTCGGCCTGGTCTACGAGGAGCTCACCGGACACCTCGGCTTCCTGCGGTCCTCGGACGAGTTCAAGGTCATGGCGCTGGCCTCGCACGGCAGGCCGCGCATGCTGGCCGAGCTGCGCCGCCACGTCCACCCCACGGGCGACGGCGGCTTCCGGGCCACCGGCGTCCCCTGGCACGAACTGTGCGCCCCGCGCGGCCCCGAGGAGCCCTGGACCCAGGACCACGCGGACGTCGCCGCCAGCGCCCAGGCCGTCCTGGAGGAGACGCTGCTGGACCTCGTACGCTGGCTGCACGGCCAGACGCACGACGAGCTGCTGACCCTCGCCGGGGGTGTGGCGCTCAACTGCGTCGCCAACTCCCGCATCGCCCGTGAGGGCCCCTTCTCCCGCGTGTGGGTCCAGCCCGCCGCCGGCGACGCCGGAACGGCCCTGGGCGGAGCCCTGCTGCTCTCGGCCGGCTCCGGTGAGGAAGTGGAGCCCATGGCCGGCGCCGACCTGGGGCGCGACTGGTCCGACGCGGAACTCGGAGCGCTCCTCAAGACGGCGGCCGTCCCCTTCGAACGTCCGCCCGACATCGCGGAGACCGTGGCACGGGCGCTGGCCGACAACGCCATCGTGGCCTGGTTCCAAGGGCGTTCGGAGTACGGGCCGCGGGCTCTGGGACACCGCTCGCTGCTGGCGCACCCCGGCCACGCCGGCAACCTCGAACGCCTCAACGACGTCAAGGGCCGCGAGCAGTTCCGGCCGGTCGCCCCGATGGTGCTGGCCGACCGGGCGGCGGAGATCTTCGACGGCCCGATCCCCAGCCCCTACATGCTCTTCGTCCACGACGTGGCGCCGCAGTGGCGCGACCGCATCCCGGCCGTCGTGCACGTGGACGGCACGGCCCGCATCCAGACGGTCGATCCCGCATCCGAACCGCTCGTGGCCCGCATGCTCAGCGCCTTCGAGCAGATGACCGGGCTGCCCGTCGTGGTCAACACGAGCCTCAACACGGCGGGCCGGCCCATGGTCGACGACCCCCGCGAGGCACTGGAGTGCTTCGGCTCCTCGCCGGTGGACCTCCTGGCCATCGGCCCCTACGCGGTCCGGCGCGGCGCCTTCTTCCGCCAGGGCGAGGACGAGTGGTCACGATGACCGGAACCACGCGACACGGCGGAGCCGCGTCGGCGCCCGAGTACGCGGTCGTGATCCCCACACTCGGCCGCCCCAGCCTGCACACCTGCCTGACGGCGCTGGCACGGGCCGCCGGGCCCAAACCCGCCGCGATCGTCATCGTGGACGACCGGCGTCCGGACCGCGGCGGCCCCGTGCACGCCCAGGTCCCCGACGAACTGAGAGCCGTCACCACCGTGGTGGCCGGGGGCGGCCGCGGTCCTGCCGCGGCCCGCAACGCGGGCGCGCGGGCGGCGGGCGCCGTGGAGTGGATCGCCTTCCTCGACGACGACGTCGTCCCCGGCGACGACTGGTGCGAGGCGCTGGCGCGCGACCTGTCCACTGCGTCCGGCCGCACGGCGGGCGTCACGGCCCGCATCACCGTGCCCCTCCCGCCCGATCGCAGGCCCACCGACTGGGAACGCGGCACGGCGGGCCTGGCCACCGCCCGCTGGATCACCGCGGACATGGCGTACCGCCGGGAGGCCCTGGAAAGCGTCGGCGGCTTCGACGAACGCTTCGGCCGCGCCTTCCGGGAGGACGCGGACCTCGCGCTGCGCGTGCTCGACGCGGGCTGGACACTGGCCGCGGGCAGCCGCCGCACCGCGCACCCCGTCCGGCCCGCGAACCGCTGGGTATCCCTGCGCCAGCAGGCGGGCAACGCCGACGACGTGCTCATGACCCGGCTGCACGGCCGTGACTGGTGGGGCCGCGCCGCCGCTCCGCGCGGGCGCCTGCCCCGGCACCTCCTCGTCACCGGGGCGGCGGTGGGCGCCCTCGGCTGCGCCGCGCTGCGCCGGCCGCGCCCCGCCGCCCTGTGCGCCGCGGGCTGGCTCGCCGGCAGCGCGGAATTCGCCGCGGCCCGGATCGCGCCGGGACCACGGACCGCCAGGGAAGTCGCCACCATGGCGGTGACGAGTGCGCTGATCCCGCCGGCGGCCACCTGGCACTGGCTGAAGGGCCTGCTCGTGCACCGCCGCGCCGCACCCCTGAGGGCCACGGCCCGTCCACCCCGTTACGAGGACGCGCCGGACGCGCCCGCCGCGGCGCGGGCAGGGGCATGAGCGGCCACCCGGACCCGGCCGGTGCGCGGCACCGGGCGTCCGACGACGGCCCCTGGCTGTTCGACGGGCCCCCGCGCGCCGCCGCGCCGGTCCCGCGCCCCGCACCGGGCAGCGGGGACCCGGGGCTTCCCGCCGCCGTGCTCTTCGACCGCGACGGCACCCTGGTCGTCGACGTCCCGTACAACGGTGACCCCGCACGCGTCGTGCCCATGGACGCGGCCCGGGACGCCGTGGCCGCGGTCACCGCCCTCGGCATCCCGGTGGGCGTGGTCAGCAACCAGTCGGGCGTGGCCCGCGGGCTGCTGACCCGCCGCCAGGTCGAGGCCGTGCGCGAGCGGGTGGACGCCCTCATCGGGCCGTTCTCCGTCTGGGCGGTCTGCCCGCACGGCCCCCACGACGGGTGCGGCTGCCGCAAGCCCGCCCCCGCCCTCGTACTCGCCGCCTGCGCACGGCTCGGCGTACCGCCCGGCCGGACGGTGGTGATCGGAGACATCGGCGCCGACATGGAAGCCGCCCGCGCCGCCGGGGCCCGCGGAGTGCTCGTTCCCACCGCCCTCACCCGGCCCCGGGAAGTCGCGCGGGCACCCGAGTCGGCGCCCGACCTGATGGCGGCCGTACGCCTGGCCCTGCGGGCGGGAGCCCGAGGGACGCGGACCCCGGGCGGTGTGCGGTGAGCCGCCCGCGCACGCTCGTCGTCCGGCTGGACAGCGCGGGCGACGTCCTGCTGGCCGGACCCGCGATACGGGCCGTCGCGGCGGGTTCCTCGTACACCGCGCTGCTGTGCGGTCCGCAAGGCGCCCCCGCGGGCCGGCTGCTGCCCGGCGTCGACGACGTCCTGGTGTACGACGCCCCCTGGGTCGGGCTGGAGCCCGCACCCGTTTCGGAGCGGGCCTGGCTGGAGCTGGTCGCCACGGTGGCCGCCGCGCGCTTCGACCGGGCGCTCATCCTGGTCTCCCACCACCAGAGCCCGCTCCCGGCGGCCCTGCTGCTGAGGCTCGCCGGCGTGGCGTGGACGGCGGCCGACTGCGAGGACTACCCCGGCGCACTCCTCGACCTGCGCCACCACCGGGCCCCCCACCGCCACGAGGCAAGAGCCGCGCTGGACCTCGCCGACGCCGCGGGCTTCCCCCTCCCGCCGGGCGACGCGGGCACCCTGCGCGTCACCGAACCGCCCGACACCACCGGGCTGACCGGTATCGGCCCGTACGTCGTACTGCACCCCGGCGCGGCGGTCACGGCCCGCGCGTGGAGTCCCGGGCGCGCCGCCCGGGCCTGCGAGGCCCTGAGCGCCGCCGGACACCGGGTCGTCGTGACGGGCGGGCCGGCGGAACGGGAGCTGACCGCCCTGGTCGCCGGCCGCCACGCGCTCGACCTCGGCGGGGCCACGGGTGACCTGCGGTGCCTGGCGGGCGTGCTGGCCGGGGCCGATGTCGCGGTGGTCGGCAACACCGGCCCCGCCCACCTGGCCGCCGCCGTCGGGACCCCGGTGGCCTGCCTGTTCGCCCCGGTCGTACCGGCCGAGCGGTGGCGCCCGTACGGGGTGCCGCACGTTCTGCTCGGGGACCAGGAGGCACCGTGCCGCGACAGCCGGGCCCGGCGTTGCCCCGTGCGCGGACACCCCTGTCTCGACGGTGTCCCGGACGCCGAGGTCCTCAGGGCCGTGGCCCGGCTCGGTGGCCGCACGGCGGCGACGGCAGCCGCCGCCGACGACCCAAGCGAATCGGAGCGAGGAGCGAACGTATGAACATCCTGCTGTGGCACGTGCACGGGTCGTGGACAACGGCGTTCGTCCAGGGGCCGCACACCTACCTGGTCCCCGTCACCCCCGGCCGTGATCCGGACGGACTGGGTCGCGCCCGCACCTTCTCCTGGCCCGGTTCGGTGCACGAGGTCACCCCCGAGCAGCTGAGGGACGCCCCCGTGGACCTCGTGGTCCTCCAGCGCCCGCACGAGCCGGAGCTCGCCGCGCGGTGGCTGGGCGGCCGCCGCCCCGGCCGGGACCTGCCCGCCGTGTACCTGGAGCACAACACCCCCGAGGGCAACGTCCCGACCACCAGGCACCCGTACGCGGACCGCGACGACCTGACCCTCGTCCACGTCACGCACTTCAACCGGCTCTTCTGGGACAACGGCTCCACCCGGACCGAGGTGATCGAGCACGGCATCGTCGATCCCGGCCACCTCTACACCGGCGGCCTCCCGCGGGCCGCGGTCGTCGTCAACGAGCCCGTCCGCCGCGGCCGGTACACCGGAACCGACCTGCTGCCCGCACTGTCCGCGGCGGTCCCCCTGGACGTGTTCGGCATGCGCACGGAAGGGCTCGCGGCCCAACTGGGCCTGCCGGCCGACCGCTGCCGCAGCGCTGATCTGCCCCAGGACGGACTGCACGCCGCGATGGCGCAGCGCAGGCTCTACCTCCACCCCGTACGGTGGACGTCCCTCGGGCTGTCCCTGCTGGAGGCCATGCACCTCGGGATGCCCGTGGTCGCACTCGCCACGACGGAGGCCGTGGAGGCCGTACCGCCCGGCACCGGGGTCCTCTCGACGCGCCCCGAGGTGCTGGCACGCGCCGCCCGCCGCTATCTGGAGGATCCGCAGGCCGCGGCCGAGGACGGTGCGCGAGGGCGTCAGGCGGCCCTCGAACGGTACGGGCTCAAACGCTTCCTGGCCGACTGGGAACGCGTGATGGCGGAGGCGTGCTCATGAGGCCCGGCCCGCATGCCGCCGGCCGGCTGTCGATCGCCCTGGTCTCGGAACACGCGAGTCCGCTCGCGGCCATGGGCGGGGCCGACGCCGGAGGGCAGAACGTGCACGTCGCCTCGCTGGCCGGGGCCCTGGCCGACCGCGGCCACCGCGTCACCGTCTACACCCGCAAGGACGCCCGCGACCTGCCGCAGCGCAAGCGGCTGCGCGCGGGCGTGGACGTGCACCACGTGCCCGCCGGCCCGGCCCGGCACATCCCGAAGGACGAACTCCTGCCCTACATGCCGGCGTTCGGCCACTACCTGACCAGGGAATGGCAGGAGCGGCCCCCCGATCTCGCGCACTCCCACTTCTGGATGTCCGGGATGGCCGCGCTGGCCGCCACGCGGGAACTGCGGCTGCCGCTGCTGCACACCTACCACGCGCTGGGCACGGTCAAGCGGCGCCACCAGGGCCATGCCGACACCAGCCCGCCGTCCCGCGTCCCGTGTGAGCGGGAGGTCGGTCTGCACGGTGACCGGGTCGTCGCCACCTGCCGCGACGAGGTCGCCGAGCTGGCCCGGATGGGCATCCCGCCCGACCGCGTCGACATCGTGCCGTGCGGGGTGGACCCCGACGTGTTCACCCCGCACGGCCCGGCAGCCGAACGCGGACCGCGCCGCCACCGGCTCGTGCAGCTGGGCCGCCTGGTCCCGCGCAAGGGTGCGGCCGTGTCGATCGCCGCCCTCGCCGCACTGCCCGACACGGAACTCGTCGTGGTGGGCGGGCCGGCCGGGGATCTCGTCGACGCCGACATGGAGGTGCGCCGACTGCGCGCGATCGCCCAAGGAGCCGGTGTCGCCGACCGCGTGCACTTCACGGGCGCCGTGCCCAGTGCGCAGGTACCGGCCGTCCTGCGCAGCGCGGACATCGTGCTGTGCCCCGCGGACTACGAGCCGTTCGGCATCGTTCCGCTGGAGGCGATGGCCTGCGGCCGGCCCGTCGTCGCCAGCGCGGTGGGCGGCCAGCTCGACACCGTCATGGACTTCGTCACCGGCCGGCTGGTGCCGCCCGGCGACCCCGAGGCCCTCGCGGCCGCCGTGAGCACCCTCCTCGCCGACCCCGGCCGGCGTATGAGCTGCGGGGCGGCGGGCCGCCAACGCGTGCTGAGCCGCTACAGCTGGGCGAGCGTCGCCGAGGCGACCGAGGCGGTGTACCGCTCGGTGCTCGCCGCCCGGCAGGCCGTGGCGGGAGCGGTCTGACCCGGCCCCGATCCCTGGGCACCCCCACGAACCACCGACGACCGAAGGAGGCACGGACACGGACGCGGCCCCCTTGCGACCTGTCCGACCGTCATGAGCGAACACCACGTGAGCGAAGACGCGCACCAGCACTGCCAGTCGCTCCAGGACGCCCTGGACCGGCTCCGCCGCGACGGCCTCGACCGGTTGGCGCACTGGGGTGACCGGCTGGCCGCCATCCTGCCCGCGGGCGGCCGGCTGCTGGCCGCGGGGAACGGCGGCAGCGCCGCCCAGGCCCAGCACCTGACGGCCGAACTCGTCGGCCGCTACCGCAAGGAGCGCCCCGCGTACTCGGCCATCGCCCTGCACGCCGAAACCTCCAGCCTGACCGCCATCGGCAACGACTACGGCTACGAGCACGTCTTCGCCCGGCAGGTGTCCGCCCACGGCCGTCGCGGAGACGTGCTGCTCCTGCTGTCCACGTCCGGCCGCAGCGCCAACCTGATCGCCGCCGCCGCGACGGCACGCACCGTCGGCCTGCACGTCTGGGCGATGACCGGACCCGCTCCGAGCCCGCTGGCGGACATCGCCGAGGAGACGCTGTCCATCGACGCCACGAGCACCGCCACCATCCAGGAAGCCCATCTGGTGGCCGTCCACCTGCTGTGCGAGAACTTCGACGCGGCCGCCGGCCGGGCCCGCGCCCGGCCCACCGGGACCGGCGAGCCCATGGCCGCCGCCCCGAGGCCGCTGTGAGCGCGCCCGGGCCGCTGGTCGTCGTCGGGGACGCCCTGCTCGACCAGGACATCGAAGGCACCGCGACGCGGCTGTCGCCCGACGCTCCCGCCCCGGTCGTCGACGTCACCGAGGACCGGTGCCGACCGGGCGGCGCCGGACTCGCGGCGGTCCTGGCAGCTCGCGAAGGGAGAGAGGTCGTACTGATCACGGCGCTCGGCGACGACGAGGCCAGCGGGACGGTACGGCGCGCCCTGCGCGACCGGGTCAGGCTCGTAGAACTGCCCCTGACCGGGTCCCTCCCCGTCAAGACCCGGGTGATGGCGGGCGGGCGGCCGCTCGTGCGGATCGACCGGGGCGGCGGCCGGCCGGGCGCACCGGGCGACGCCGTACGCGAGGCGCTGGCGAGCGCCGGCGCGGTCCTCGTCGCCGACTACGGCCGCCACGCCGCACGCGCGGTGCGCGAGCAGCTCGTGGCCGCCGCCCACCGGGTGCCCCTGGTGTGGGACCCCCATCCCAAGGGCGACGACCCGGTACCCGGAGCGCGCCTCGTGACGCCCAACGCCGCCGAGGCGCGCGCCCTGTGCCCCGGCGAGGGCACCACCCTGAGCGACGACGCCCTGCGGGGCGCACGGCTCGCCGAGCGGTGGGCGGCGGCCTCCGTCGCCGTGACGCTGGGCGCGTGCGGAGCGCTGCTGACGAGCCCGGGCCAGGACACGCCGATGCTCGTACCGCCGCCCTACCGGGCCGCCGGAGACCCCTGTGGAGCGGGCGACTGCTTCGCCGCCACCGCGGCCGCCGCCCTCGCCGACGGGGCCCTGCCCGGAGAGGCCGTGGAACGGGCGGTCGCCGAAGCGTGCTCCTTCGTGGCCTCCGGAGGAGCGGGCAACCCCGCCCTGTGGCACGCGCCGGCCGCCGCCGACGACAGCCTTCCCTCGGACGCCTTCGCCCTCGCCCGGAGCGTCCGGGCCCGGGGCGGGACCGTCGTCGCGACCGGCGGATGCTTCGACCTCCTGCACGCCGGCCACGTCGGGCTGCTGGAGAGCGCCCGGCGCATCGGCGACTGCCTGATCGTGTGCGTCAACTCCGACGCGTCGCTCACCCGGCGCAAGGGCCCCGGCAGACCGCTGACCCCCCTCGCGGACCGCATGCGCGTACTCGGCGCCCTCGGCAGCGTCGACGCCGTCGTGGCCTTCGAGGAGGACACACCCGCCGCGCTCCTGGCGGAGCTGCGGCCGGACATCTGGGTCAAGGGAGGCGACTACGCGGTCGAGGACCTTCCCGAGGCGGCCGTCCTGCGGGCGTGGGGAGGGCAGGCCGTCGTCCTGCCCTACCTGGCGGGCCGCTCCACCACGGTGCTGGCCGGCCGGGCGGCCGAGGCGGCCGCCCGGGTCACGGGGCGGTGAAGGGGAAGGCGTGAGCCGGCACCCGGAAGGCCCCGAAGCCTGCGCAGGCCCCGAAGGCCCCGAAGGCCGCGCAGGCGCGGAAGGCCCTGAACGCCGAGAGGCCCGCGCAGGCGCCGGTGCGCCGGGCCGCCGGCGCCCCGCCGGCCCGCGGCCCCGCGCCCTCGTGCTCCGTGCACTGGGGCTGGGTGACCTCCTGACGGCCGTGCCGGCGCTCCGAGCGCTGCGCCGCCACCTGCCGGACCACGAGATCGTCCTGGCCGCTCCCGAGCGGCTGGCGGGCGCCGCGGCCGCCACAGGCCTCGTCGACCGCATCCTGGGCACCCGGGCCGCCGGCCGCGAGGTCCCCGCCTCCCTCGACTGGCACGGCCCGCCGCCGGAGGTGGCCGTCGACCTGCACGGCAACGGCCCGCCCAGCCACCTGCTGCTCCAGCGGCTGCGGCCCCACCGGCTGCTCGCCTACCGGCACGACCACACGCCCGGCATCCCCGGACCGCTCTGGCGTCCCGAGGAGCACGAACGGGACCGCTGGTGCCGGCTGCTGCGCTGGTACGGGATGCCGGCCGACCCCGGCGACCTGTGCATCGCGCCGCCCCGAGAGCCCTCGCCCGCGCCCGGTGCCACCGTCATCCATCCCGGCGCCGACGCGGCCGCCCGCCAGTGGCCGGCGGAGCGGTTCGCGGCCGTGGCGGCGGCCCTGCGCCGCGCGGGGCACCAGGTCGTCGTGACCGCCGGTGCCGCCGAAGGACGACTGGGGCGCCGCGTCGCCGCCGGAGCGGGCCTGCCGCCGGACGCGGTACTGGGTGGCACGGCCGACGTGCCGTTCGCACGCCTGTGCGCGCTCGTCGCCGAGGCCCGGTGCGTCGTCGTGGGGGACACCGGGCTCGCCCACCTCGCGTCGGCGCTGCGCACCCCCTCCGTCGTCCTGTTCGGCCCCGTGTCGCCGAGGCTCTGGGGCCCGCCCGCGGCCGGACCCCACCGTGTCCTGTGGCATCCGGAGCCGGACGGGGACCCGCTGCGCCCGGGGGACGCGCACGCCGACCGCCCCGACCGGCGCCTGCTGCGGATCCGTGTCGATGAGGTCCTCGCGGCCGTGGAGAGCCTGACACCAGGTCCGGCCGGCGGGGCGGACGGTGGATCCGGGCGGAACGGGTAGCCGCACGGGCAGGGGGACCGTCCGCGCGCGGGGCCCACGTCCCCGAGCGCGGTGGCGCGTGGAGGAGAGGAGACGGCCATGAAGGGATCCGACGCCCGCGGCGACGACGTCTACCAGCCCCAGCCCGAGGACGAGCCTTCGGAGGGGCAGCCGGACCTGGACGACGCCGTGGGGGAGCCGACCACCGACGACATGCTCGACCAGGGCTACTCGCCGCCCGAGCGGCCCTACGCGAGCGACGACTACGCCACCACCGGCGAAGAGCAGCGGAGAGGGGAGAGCCTCGACGACCGCCTCGCCCGGGAGGTCCCCGAACCCGGCCCCGAGACGGGTGACGGCATCGGCGATCTGGCCGACGGTGAGGGCGAGCCCATCGATCCGCAAGCGGGTGGTGTCCGGGCGGGCCGGCTGGCGCCCGCCACCCATTCCCCGCACGAGCACGACGTGCTCGCCCACGATGTGGGCATCGACGCGGGCGCAGCCTCCGCCGAGGAGGCCGCCGTGCACGTCATCGAGGAACCGACCGAAGAGCGGCCGTAGCGGCCCTGCCCCTGCCATCGGGCATCCGGGACCCGGGCTCGTCGAGTGCCGGGTGCCGGAGCCTGGCGCGAATACATCCCCGAATACATCCGCGACACACGTGACGCCGGCTGAATTCGCTCCATGTAATCCATGCCGCCTTGATTTCTCCTTGAGCTGCTCTGGGGCCCCCATTCAGAGATGCATCAGCAGGGTGATCGCCGGGCAATTGTCCTGCTAAATTGCCGGATTCATGAACCGACAGTGAGGGAATTGCCGTGCCCGCACACCAGAAGCTCTATCTCCGCCCGTCCGCGGTGGCTCAGCCCCTGCTGCACCGCTGGTACGCGTGGCCCTATCTCCTGGCGCCCCACACCGGCGCACTCAATCTGCGGGACCGCCTGCTGCCGATCGTGGACAGCTACTTGAAGGCACCTCACCTCCACGACGCGGTCACCTCGGACCCACACCGCTACGGCGCGCCCTTCCTCGACCCCCAGGGCGCCACCCTCGACGAAGTCCAGGCGGCGCGCGAGGCCATGGTCAAGGCGGGCCAGGCCAAGCTCCAGCTCGCCGACGACATAGACGAACTCCGTGCCCTGCTGCGGGAGAAGGCGGTCGGCGGGCCGATGGAGCCGCTCTATCCCTTGGTTCCCCACTCTCTGCGCGGGCGGGTCGAGCTCGTCTACGACACCGCCCATCGGCCCGACTTCCGCTTCTTCGAGGCGCTGATGTACAGCTCGCCGGCGCACGAGCGCCACGGCCAGTGCGTCTCCCTCACCGCCGCACCGAGCCCCCAGCCCTTCGTGTACAGCAGCCCCGTCCTGCCGCGGCCCGACCGCCTGGACATCGACGTGCCCTTCGACTCCCCGCTGTGGGACGAACTGTTCGCGGCGCGCCTCGACCCCGTCGACGTCCCGCACCTCGCACAGCGCCTCGGGGTCGCCGATGCCGACCTCCCGGCGTTCACCGCGCTGTTCCACGACGTGCCGCCGGCGCAGCACACCCCGCCCGCGCCCGGCGACGTCCGGGTTCGGTACTTCAACCACGCAACCGTGCTGATCGAGACCGGCAACGCGTCCGTCCTCCTCGACCCGCTCATCGGCTACTCCGGCGACGGCTACGAGCACTACACCCTCGAGGACCTCCCCCGGCACATCGACGCCGTCGTCATCAGCCACTTCCACTCCGACCACTTCTCGCTCGAGACGCTGCTCCAACTCCGCACCCGCATCGGCACGATCCTCGTTCCCCGCGCCTCCGGCGGATCGCTGCCCGATCCCAGCCTCAAGGCCATGCTCCAGGCCCTCGGCTTCTCCGACGTGCAGGAGCTGGCCGAACTCGAAACCCACCGCGTGGCCGAGCACGTCGAGGTCACCGCCCTGCCCTTCGTGGGCGAGCACGCCGACCTCGACATCCGCACCAAGATGGTGCCCCTCGTCCAAGCCGGCGGCCGCAGGCTCCTCTTCGCCACCGACATCACGCCGCTCGAGCCCGCGCTGTTCGACAACGTCCCCGGCCTCACCGAGACTCCTCTCGACGCGCTCTTCATCGGCCTCGAGTGCGTCGGAGCCCCCCTGAACTGGCTGTACGGGCCGATGCTGGAAGGGAAGCTCTCCCGTGAGCACAACACCGGGCGCCGGCTCAAGGGCAGCAACGCCGCCCAGGCCGACGAGCTCGCCCGGCAGCTGGGCGCCCGTCACGTCTACGCCTACGCCATGGGCCTCGAACCCTGGCTCAAGCACCTCACCGGCTCCGATTACGACCCCGAGGCCGAACCCGTGCAGCAGGCCGGCGTCCTCACCCGGCTGAGCGCCGAACGCGGCGTCACCGCCGAGCTCCTGCGCGACCGGGCCGAGCGCACCTGGACCGCCGTCGACCCGGCGAAGCCGTAGGCCCGACGTGCACTCGAGCGTTAATAGAGGGCCCTTCGATCGGTGAGGACTAGTCTGCGTGAATCGAGAATTAATAATAATTCGGCAGGGGGCGTTTGTTGATGAGCCATGACGATCCGAAGACTCTGACTCTCCTTTTTGAGGAATGCGCCAGAAGATTTTCGGGTCATACTGCCCTGGAATTTGAAGGCGAAGCCCTGAGCTACGGCGAGCTGAATCGCCGGGCAAATAGGCTGGCACACCACCTGCGGGACACCGGCGGAGTCCGCCCCGACGACCGGGTGGCGATCCTGGTCCGGCATCCGCCGGACGTGATCGTCGCCATGCTGGCCGCCCTCAAGGCCGGCGGTGCCTATGTCCCCCTGGACCCCGACAACCCGCCCGCGGTGACGCAGCGGATCGTCGAGGCCGTGGCTCCCAGGGCCATGGTGATCGAGTCGTCGGCGGCCGCCGGCGCGATGTTCTTCGACGGCGAGCTCTTCGTTCTGGACGTCATGGGCGGCGCCCTCGACACGCCGGACTCCGACCCCGAGCCGGTGGCCGCCCCCTCCGACCTCGCATATGTGGTGTACACGTCGGGTTCGACCGGGACCCCCAAGGGTGTGGCCGTCGAACACCGCGCGATCGTCAACACGGTGACGTGGCGCAATTCCTATTACGGATTCGGTCCGGAAGACGTGACTCTGGCCATTCCGCGGCCGTCTTTCGACAGCGCGGTGGCGGACACGTTCTGCGCCCTCACCTCCGGTGTGCGCCTGCTCCTGCCGCGCCGGGACCGCATCACCGACCGGCGCTACCTCACCGGCCTGATGGAGGACCGGGGTGTCACCCACTTCCTGATCACCCCCATGCTGTACAAACGCCTCCTGGAAGGCATGGAAGCCCAGCGGGTGACGTCCCTGCGGTGCGTCACGATCGCCGGCGAATGGTTCACGGCGGGTCTGACCCAGGAGCATTTCCTGCGCCTCCCCCAGGTGCGCCTGTACAACGAGTACGGACCCTCCGAAAATGCGGTCTGCTCCACTGTCCACCGCCTCGCGGCCACCGACGAGCGCGTGCTCATCGGCAAGCCGATCGAGCACACCGAGGCGTTCGTCCTGGACGAGGACGGCGCGCCCGTGGGCCCCGGCGGACTCGGGGAGCTCCACCTGGCCGGGGCGGGTCTGGCCCGGGGCTACCTGGGCGATCCGGAGCTGACCGCGGAGCGGTTCTTCACGCCGTCCTCGCCCCCGGCCGCCGGGAAGCGCGTCTACCGCACCGGGGACATCGTCCGGCAGCACGAGAACGGTGACCTCGAATTCATCGAGCGCCGGGACGGCCAGGTGAAGATCCGCGGCCGCCGCGTCGAGCTGGGACACGTGGCCCAGGTCCTCTCGCAGGACGTCGCGGTCGGCCACGTGCACGTGATGCGCCACGCCACCGACACGGAGACGCCGCTCCTGATCGCCTTCGTCCAGGGGGCCACCGCCCGGGACGTCGACCGCCTGCGCGCCATGGCGCAGGAGAACCTGCCGGAGTACATGGTCCCGTCGGCGATCATCCCGGTCGACACCGTGCCGCTCACCGGCCACGGCAAGGTCGACGGCACGGCCCTGGTGGCCCTGTACGCGGACACCGTCGGCCAGGGCGCGGCGGGCCCGGAGCCGACGACAGCAGCGGAGGCCGCGCTCCTGGAGATCTGGCAGGAGCTGTTCGCGCCCCTGCACATCGGCCTGGACGACGACTTCCTGGACCTCGGCGGCGACTCCCTCAGCGTGATGGACCTGCTCTCGCGCGTGGAGGCGCGGATCGGGGTCCAGCTCGACGTCTCGGACCCCTACACGGACCGGACCATCCGGAGCCTGGCCCTCAACATCGAGAACCGACAGAACGACAAGGTGGGTACAAAGTGAGCAGGCAAAGCGGTACTGACTCCGTGTTCGGCGGTGTCGACTACGACGTGGTCATCGCGGGCGGCGGCCTGGCCGGGCTCTGCCTGGCCAAGCAGCTCAAGGACGCGCAGCCCGAGCTCTCCCTCCTCGTCCTGGAGCGCGAGCGCTCACCCATCCCGCTGTCCGCACACAAGGTCGGCGAGTCCTCGGTCGAGGTGGGCGCGTACTACTTCCACCACGTCCTCGGTCTGTACGACTACCTGGAGGAAGAGCACCTGGAGAAGCTGGGGCTCCGGTACTTCTACGGCGGCGGCTCGGGCCTCCACGAGGAAGCCGAGTTCGGCGTCAACCGCTTCCTCCCGGCGAAGTCCTACCAGCTCAACCGCGGCTCCCTGGAGGAGCACCTGCGCGTGGTGGCGGCGGATGCCGGGGCCGAGCTGACGCAGGGCGTCAAGGTGCTCGACATCGAGCTCGGCGAGCAGGACGCCCCGCACCGGGTGACGTACCAGGCCGTCGACGAGGACGGCGCGCAGCCGACCGGCGTCACCTGCCGGTGGGTCGTCGACGCCACGGGCCGGCACCGGCTGCTGCAGCGCAAGCTCGACCTCACCAAGCGGTACCCCAAGCCCCACAACTCGGTCTGGTTCCGGCTCGAAGGCCGGCTCGACACCGACGAGGCGGTCGGCGCCGAGCACACCGGCTGGCACGACCGCATCACCGAACCGCGCTGGCACTCCACCAACCACTTCATGTTCGAGGGCGGCTGGGTGTGGGCCATCCCGCTGGCCCCCAACCACACCAGCGTGGGCATCGTGGTGTCCGACGAGCTCCACCCGGTCACCAAGTTCAACCGGATCGAGAAGGCCATCGACTTCGTCGCGGAGCGCGTTCCGGGATTCGAGCCCGCCATCCGCGAGCTGCCGGTCCTCGACTTCCGCGTACTGAAGAACTACAGCCACTCCTCGCAGCAGGTCTTCTCGCAGGACCGCTGGGCGTGCGTCGGCGACGCCGCGGTCTTCGCCGACCCCTACTACTCCGTGGGGTCGAACCTGATCGGCTACGCCAACAGCTTCGTGACCGAGATGGTCGGCCGCGACGTGAAGGAGTCCTTCGACGAGGGCTTCGTGCGGTACGCCAACCGCTGGTTCCTCTCGCTCGCCGAGGGGCTCACCCTGAACATCCAGGGCTCCTACGCCTTCCACGACAACGCCGTGATCATGTCGTTGAAGACGATCTGGGACTACTACGTCGGATGGTCCTTCTCCGACCCGCAGTTCTACGGGAAGACCTTCCTGGACGAGTCGGCGAGCACCACGCTCAGCGCGCTCGGCGCGCACGCGGTGGCCACCCAGGGCACCATCATGAACCTCTTCCAGGCCTGGGCGCGCAGCTATCGCGGCGTCTTCGCATTCGACTACATCGACTACTACGACGACGTGCCCACGCTCGCCCGGCTCTTCGAGCAGAACCTGCCGGGTGACGAGATACCGGCCTTCGGCACGGTGCTCACCAGCGTGCGCGACGGTCTGGAGCGCATCGAGGAGCTGGCCCACGTCATCTTCTACCTCGCCCTCGAGGACGCCCTTCCCGAGCGCCTCGAAGAGATCCGCTCGCGGGGCTGGCTCAACGTCTCGGCACTGAGCCTGGACCCGGAACGCTGGGAGCAGGACGGCCTGTTCGCGCCCAAGAGCAAGCCCAGGCTCGACGAGGTCGAGGCCCTGGAGAAGGAACTGCGGGCCCTCTACCACAGCGCCCCGACGCCCGCCGGACAGTAGCAGCCGCACCGCCCGCTCACCCGGGCCAACACCCGGTGAGTGGGCGGGCACCGTCCCCGACGGCGGACCTCTCCTTCTGCATCTCGAGTTTCGATCCAGCGGTGCTTGAGCGGTGTTGCGGGCCTTCCAGGGCTGTCGTAGCGTCAAGTGCATTGCATGCCTCTGGCGTCGGAGCCGGCCGGGGTGGGCGACCCGCATGTCACCACCGTCGTAGCCGCGCCCGAAGAGCAGCCCCACTCCTCCGCCCCTTGTTCAGCAGCCGGTGCAGCCCGACTCGCGTGCGCCGGCCGGAAACGCCTCCCGAAGGGCTCATCGCGTTGCGTCACTCATCGACATCGGCCGATTCGATCTACCCGCGGCCGCTGGAGGCCTACGGATGGTCCCCTGAGCTCGACGGCCAATTCGCCTCCGTTGCCGACCCCTCGTGGCTGCCCGGCCGGGTCATTCGGGTCGACCGGGGCCGTTGCGACGTCGTGATCGCCGACGGCGACTCCGAGGTGACCGTCGTCCATGCCGACACCGGTCCGGTCGCGGACCCCGACCCGATGAAAATGCCGTGCACGGGCGACTGGGTGGCGGTCCAGGCCGGCGCGGCCGGCACGTACGTCCAGGCGCTGCTGCCTCGTCGCACGGCGATGGTCCGCTCCAGCGCCTCGCAGCGCTCCGAGGGCCAGGTGCTCGCCGCCAACATCGACACCATCGGCGTCGTCGTGGCCCTGGACACGGAGCCGGACCTCGGCCGGATCGAGCGGTTCCTCGCCCTCGCGTGGGAGAGCGGAGCGCAGCCGGTGATGGTCCTCACCAAGTCCGACCTCGCCGAGGACGCGGACCGGGTCCGCGAGACGGTCGAGCAGGCCGCGCCAGGGGTGGACGTCCTGGTCGTCAGCGCCACCACCGACGACGGCATGGACATCCTCGCGGCCGTTCTGACGGGGACGAGCGTCCTGGTCGGACAGTCGGGCGCGGGCAAGTCCACCATCGCCAACGTGCTGCTGGGCCGCTCCGTGATGGAGACCCAGCAGACCAGGAGCGACGGCAAGGGCCGCCACACCACGACGACCCGCGAGCTGATGCCCCTGCCGGGCGGCGGGGTGCTGATCGACACTCCGGGCATCCGCGGCGTGGGCCTGTACGACGCCGCCGACGGCCTGCAGCAGACGTTCTCCGAGATCGAGCAGCTCGCCGAGGACTGCCGGTTCCGGGACTGCGAGCACGTCGCGGAACCCGGCTGTGCGGTACAGGAGGCCATCGAGGACGGCATGCTGCAGCAGCGCCGCCTGGACAGCTACCACAAGCTGATCCGAGAGAACCAGTGGATCGCCTCGCGGAGCGATGCCCGCCTGCGCCAGGAGCGCCTCAAGGCGCTGAAGACGCAGGGCAAGGAAGGCATGGCCAACATGATCGCGAAGCGCGGCTGACGCGAGGCAGCGGCCTGGCCGGAGTACCGGGCGCCCGAGTTGCGGGCCGCCCGGTACTCCGGCCCGACAAGTGCAAGGGCACCCTGTGGTGTCAGCGGTGACTCGCGTACCGGCTCGGCCACGGCCCGCCGGTGCGCGGTCCGTTCGCGTCCCACCTCGGTGACGGGTGTGCCCGCACGTGCCCGATGCGGTGTTCGAAATCCATGGCGGTCCATGCGCCGTGGAGAACGCCGCTTGGCCGACGGGCAGTTGTCTTCATTCGTCCTCGAGCAAGGGAATGTGCCCATGACGTCCGACTCTGTGGTGCCCGCCACCACGATCCGCCCTCGACGCACGGGTGCCGCGCAGCCGGCGCGGGCCCACGCCGGGCTCGCGCTGACCGCGTCCGCCGTCGACGGCCTGGCCAAGGTCTCCGGCGGGCGCCCCCTGGAGGAACTGGTCGCCCTCACCGCGGCGACGGCAGTGGTGGTCGGTGCGGCGGAGCACACCGACGAGCCGGTGGTGGCCGTGTCCGGCCCGGCCGGGCCGGTGCTGTCCGGGATAGGGCTCGCCGCCCGGTCCACCGTCGGCGATCTGATCCGGGCCGCCGACGCGTCACTGCGCTCGGCGCCCGTGGTGGCCGACGAGGACGCGGCACTCGCCGGCGCGGTGCTGGTCCGCTCGGCCCGGGTCGGCACCGGCCCCGCCCCCCGTGCGTCCCGGCGGGACGTCATCGAGCTGAGCCTGACCGAGCCCGGTGCGGACGGCGTACGCGAACTGGTGGCCGAGGCCGGACCGGATCGCGCCGAGGCCTGGTTCCTGGAAGTCCTGCTGCGGTCGGTGTCCCGTGTCCTGGCCGGGTTCGTCGATCCGCACGGTCCGGCCGCCGCGCTGCCGGCGGCTGCGGCGGACGACGTGGCCGCGGCCACTGCCCTCGGCCGACGCGGTTTCGCACCACAGGGCGTCACCACGACGCTGACGGCGCCGATCGAGGAGACGGTCCGCGCGAACCCGGACCGTACGGCCGTCGTCGCCGGCGCCGACACCCTGACGTACCGCGAGTTCTGGCGGGCCGCGCAGGCCGTGGCGGCGCGTCTGCGGGCAGCGGGCATCGGACGGGGACACCGGGTGGGGGTGCTCACCGGCAAGACGGTCCACGCCGTGCCGGCGATCGTCGGGACCCTGCTCGCGGGCGCGGCCTACGTGCCGCTCGACCCCAGGTCACCGGCCGCGAGGCTGGCCGAGATCCTCGACGACGCCGAGTGCGGAGCCGTCCTCGCCGCGCCCGACCTGCTCACCGGGCTGCCCGGCGGCCTCACCACCCCGGTGATCGACATCCAGGCCGCGGCCGGCGGCCCCGCCGCCCGGCCCGGGACCGACTGGCCCGGGCCGCTCCCGGACGACCTCGCGTACGTGGTGTACACCTCCGGGTCGACCGGCAGGCCCAAGGGCGTGGAGATCCGGCACCGTGCCGTCGCGAGCTATGTGCGCTGGAAGGTGCGCAACCACGGGCTGGACCTGGATACGAGGGTGCTGCAACTGCCGTCGCTGGCGTTCGACAGCTCGGTCGCCGACCTGTTCCCGGTGCTGGCCTCCGGCGGCCGCCTGGTCCTCGCGGACACGCACCAGCTGCTGCCGCGTCAGCTGGCCGAGCTGGCCGAACAGCACCGCATCACCCACCTCACGACCGTCCCGAGCCTCTACCGGGTCCTGCTGGGCGAACTCGCGCGTGCCGCGGGCTCACTGCGCGCCGTCACGGTCGCCGGCGAGGCCACGACGCCCGATCTGGTGCGCCGCCACCACGAACTGCTGCCCGGGGTCAGGCTGATCAACGAGTACGGGCCGACGGAGAGCTCGGTGGGCGCGACCGCGTTCGACCACGGCACGGCCGCCGGACCCGGCCTCCCGATCGGGTGGCCCATCGCCAACACCGTCGCCACCGTGACCGGTGCCGACGGCCGGGTCCTGCCGATCGGATTCGTCGGAGAGCTCAGGCTGGCGGGACACGGCCTCGCGGACGGATACCGCAACCGGCCGGAGCTGACGGCAGCGGCGTTCGTGGCCGACGCCGAGGCGCCCGGAGGGCGGAGCTACCGCACGGGGGACCTCGTGTGGTGGCGCCCGGACGGAATGCTGGAGTTCACCGGGCGGGCCGACGACCAGGTGAAGATACGCGGCCACCGGGTGGAACCCGGTGAAGTGGAGAGCGTGCTGGGACTGCTGCCGGGAGTCCGGCAGGCGGCGGTCGCCGTGGTGAGCGGCCCCGACGGCGCTCCGGCGCTCGCGGCCTGGATCGAAGCCGTGGACACCACGGTGGAGGAGATCAGGGCGGGGGCCAGTGCCGCACTGCCGCCCGCGATGGTGCCGACCTCCATCACGCTGGTCGACGAGCTGCCCCGGATGGTGAGCGGCAAGATCGACCGGGGCGCCCTGGTACGTCTCGCCGAGAGCGCTGCCGCCGCACCGGCGTCCTCCCCGTCGCGGACGGGAGCGGGAGGCGACGGGCTGGAGGCGAAGGTCGGGGCCATCTTCGAGGAGGTCCTCGCCTCCGGCCCGATCGGTCCCGAGGGGGACTTCTTCGAGGAGGGCGGGCACAGCCTGCTGGCGATCTCCGTGATCGACGCCGTCGAGAAGCAGCTCGGCGTGAGCATCGACATGGGTGACTTCTTCGACACCCCGACGGTCCGCGAGGTCTCCGACCTGATCCGGAACGCCAAGCCGGACCACTAGGCCGTCTAGGCCGCGCCGAGACGCCACGCACTGTGCCCGGGGCAGGGTCGCCCCGGGCACAGTGCGTGGCGTTCCGCCGTGCGGGCGCCGGCTAGCCGATCAGGCGGGAGCCGATGGACCGGCGCATGGCACGGGACTTGCGGAGGTCGTGGGTGACGTTGACCCGCTTGAGCCAGCGGTCCGTGCCGTCGTAGCGCGCCTCGAAGGCACTACGGCTGTGCACCACCCGGTGGTTGTTCATGAAGACGCAGCTGCCGGCCTCCAGCGGGCAGTCGGTCAGGCCGGCGTCGAGCAGCTCCGCCACCGCCGCGAAGGCCCGTACGGCCTCCTGGTCCTCCTCGGGCGCCGACATGTGCGTCGCGTCGAAGCACAGCAGGGGGTGGGACCGGGAGCCGGTCAGCACGGGCACCGGGCCGAGCCCGTCGATGAGGCGCGCGATGTTCTCGAAGACCAGCCGGTCCTCGTCGGTGCGCACCGTGTTGTTCTGCGGCAGGTGCGACGTGTCGGGAACTATGCGGAACCGGCTCTGGAACAGGACGTCGAGGACGTCCTGCGGCAGCTCCGAGAAGTCCGCCTCCGCGACGGTGACCGGCACGGCGTCGGGGTTGCGCAGCGCTGACAGGATGATGTAGTCGGCGCGGTGGGGGTGGAAGGCGTCCTCGGTGTGCAGGGTCAGCGGTGTCTTGCTGCCCGTGCCGAGCAGCTCGCGCTCGTACTGGCGGATCGGGAACACGTCGTTGACCAAGTGCCCGTCCTGCTGGGAGGCCCAGCCGAACGGTTCGCCGAGCAGCGAACCGTAGAGGAGGACGAGGATCTCCTCGGGCAGTTCGTGGTGGATCCGGGTCTCGTCCTTCCAGTGCGCGGGCGTGGGCCCGATGCGCTCGTCGTCCACCAGATGGCCGTTGACCGCGCAGAAACCGCGTGCCTGGTCGAGGGAGAAGGCGCGCAGGAAGCGCCGGACCCGGACGGGCAGTCCGTCGGTGAGCAACGGCAGTTCCTGGAGCAGCCGTTCGTCGTCGGCCGCGCGGTACCGCTCGGCCAGGCGCAGTGTCAGTTCGGACACCTGCCGGGCCTCGGCCGCGGTCAGCCGCAGCTCTGTCCCGGTCCGGGGCTTGACGGACGTCGTCATGGTTCATCTCCTCATGTGCAGGGGCAACAGGTCGGGTCAGGCGTCGAACCGGAATCCGCTGAAGGCCCGGTGCGCCGGCGCCGCTTCGGACTCCGGCTCCGCGGGGTCCCGCAGGAGGCGCGCCACTTCGTCGCCGAGCCGCCGGGCCACCCGCTCGGCGGTGTCCGCGGCGTAGCGCACGGTGTCGTACTGGAGCCACAGCCGCATGCCGTCCGCGTGTTCCACGAACTGGAAGGACAGCTCGAACATGCCGACGCGCTGGGGTATCGGCCCGCCGCGCAGGGCGATCCCGCCCGGCGGACACGGTCCGGTGTCGATGCGGGGATACAGGGCCACCCAGACGTCGAAGAACGGCGGCCGTCCGGGGGCCCGCGGGGGAGCGAGCGCCGCCACGAGCGTGTCGAAGGCCACCTCGCTGTGGTCCACCGCGTCCACCGTGCGCCGCGCGACCTGTTGGACGAGGTCGTCCGCCGACATCTCGGCCCGGACCTCCAGCCGCAGCGGGGCCGTCGCGACGTGGAAGCCGACCGCGTCGTTCGCACCGAGTCGGGCCCGCCGGTCCACGGGCGTGCCCAGACAGATGTCCGTGCTGCCCGTGATCCCCGCCAGGGTCCGGGCGACGGCGGCGGCCAGCGGCACGAACGGGCCCGCGTGGTGCCGCCTGCCCAGCTGCGTCAGCCGGCGCAGCACGTCCGGACCGATCTCGCGCACGGCGATGGCGGTGGCGCTGCCGGCCCGCTGCGTCCGCGGACCGTGCACCGGGAGGGGCAGCGGCGCCGGAGGGGGGAGGAGCACGCGACGCCAGTGGTCGAGCGCGGCCTCCTGATCGGTCGAGCGGTGAGCGGGCCGGTCCTCGGGCGGCCCGGCGGCAGCCGGGTCCGCGTAGGCCGCCACGAGTTGCGTGGCGAGGATCTCCAGGCTGCGTCCGTCGCACACGAGGTGGTCCGCGAGCAGCAGGAGCGACCACCGGGCGTCCGGGCGCAGGAACAGGGTGGTCCGGGTGAGCGGGCCGGCCGACGGGTCGAAGGGCACTGCGAGGCGCTCGTCCACCAAGGAGTCGAACCGGGTGTCGTCCGGGTCGTGCCCGCGCAGGTCGACGACCTCCAGCGGCGGCACGTCGTCGGTGACCACCGCCCGGGGTTCGCCCTGGGCCTCGACGAACACGGTCCGCAGCGCCGGGTGGCGCCGTGCCAGGCCGGCCAGCGCCGCCGCCAGCCTGTCGACGTCCACGGCGCCCTCGCCGTCCAGCAGACAGGGCACCGTGTAGGCCCCGCAGTCGCCGTCCCCGCGCTGCCGTTCGAGCCACAGCCAGCGCGTGGCTTCGGCGACCTCGTGTCCGGGCAGCCCAGCGGCGGGCCGCCGGCGCGGGGCGGGCGGCTCGGCGGGTTCCACTGCTCCGGGGCCGAGTTCGGCCAGCGCGGCCGCGAGCAGCGCGGGCGTCGCGGCGTCGAAGATGTCCCGCACGCGGACCCGCACGCCGAAGGCCTCTTCCACGGCCACGGCGAGGTCCAGCGCGGACAGGCTGTGTCCGCCGGCGACGAAGAAGTCGGTGTCCGCCGTGACGTCGTCCAGTTCGAGGGCGGTGGCGAACAGCTCGCACAGCCGCTGCGTCAGGCCGGGTTCCGTCATGGTCGCCGATCCCCCGTGCCTGGGGGCGGTGTCAGAAGTCATAGTGTGTCTCGCTCCAAACAGAGCCGGGTGCGGACGGCGCCGGAGTCGGGGCCGGGGGCACGGTCGGTGACGGGGTGCCGGCGGGCGGTGCGGACCGGCCGGTGGCCAAGGTGCCGAGCACCGCGGCGACGTGGTCGGCGTAGCCGCCGGCCTCCGCCTCGTCGAGCAGGTTGTCGTCGTAGGTGAGGTCGAGGTGCAGGGTGTCGCCCTTGACGCGTGCGTACAGCCACAGGTCACTGGTGGCGGGCAGATCGTTCACCAGCAGGTCCTCGACCACGTGGCTCTCGGGGCGCAGGCCCGCGTTCTCCCAGCTCACGCCCAGGTCGAGCAGCAGGCTGCGGCCCGGTGCCGCGCGCAGCGCCAGCCGCTGCGCGAGTACGTCGAAGGGCAGCCGGGAGTGTTCGTAGGCCTCGGCGATCCCGATCTGGACCCGGGGCAGCAACTCGCTTCCGGTCACGGCGCCGTCCAGCGTGACCCGTAGGGGCACCGCGTTGACCAAGTAGCCGATCAGGTCGTCGGCCTCGGGCCGGTCGCGGAGTCCCGCGGCGAAACCGACGACGAGGTCGGTGGCCCGGGTGCGCTGGTGCAGGGTGAGCGCGAATGCGGTGACCACCTGCGCGAACGGGGTCCCGGGGGCGCCGCGGAGCACGGCTGCGGGAAGGGACCGGTGCACCACACCGGTCCGGCCCCGGCGGCCCCGGCGGCGGGCCGGGTCCACGGGGTCGGGCCCTTCAGGGACGCCGCGCAGCCGCTCCCGCCAGAACTCCACCTGACGCTCCGCCTCGGGCCCGGCCAGCCACTCCTGCTCCTCGCGGACCCACTCCTGGTAGGTGTAGGGCAGTCGGGGCAGTCGGGGCGGTTCGCCCGCGAGGGCCAGCTCGTACGCGGTGAACAGGTCGCGCAGCAGCACGTCGACGCTCGCGCCGTCGTAGATCAGGTGGTGTGCGGTGACGGTGAGCAGATCACCGCCGACGGGCCCCGCGAGCAGCCGTACTTCGAACAGCGGCGCCTTGTCGAGGGAGAAGCTGACCCGCCGGGCGTCGTGCAGCGCGGCAGCGACCTCCGGCCCCGCGGGGTCCGCACCGGGCAGATCCACGACGACCAGCGGTGCGCCGTCCGGTAGGTGGTCCAGCACGGTCAGCTCCGCATCCGTTCCCCGGGGCAGGACCTGCGCGCGCAGCATGTCCTGGCGCTCGACGACGGCGTCAAGGGCGCTGCGCAGCGCGCCCGCATCGATCCGCCGGCCCAGCCGTACGAGGTCGGAGATGATGAAGGTGTCCGAGCCCGCCCACCGCGAGGTCAGCCAGACGCGGTGCTGTGCCCGGGACAGCGGCAGGAACCCGCTCTCCGAGGACGCCCCCGCGACCGGGCCCGGCTCCGCTGCGGCCGTCGCCGACTGCCCTTCCAGTGCCGTGGTGAGCGCGGCCACCGTCTGGTACGTGAAGACGGTGCGCACCTTGACGTGCAGGGCGTGCGCGATGCGCGCGGCGGCCAGACTGTGGCCGCCCAGCTCGAACAGGTTCGCGTCCGGGTCCGTGACGGGACGCTCCAGAATCTGCGTCCACACGTCGGCGACGCGCTGCTCGGCCGGGGTGAACGGCCGGGCGGCAGCGGGGGATTCCGCGGCGGCCAGAACCTCGTCGGGCGCGGGCAGCGCCCGGCGGTCGAGCTTGCCGCCCGCGGCCACCGGGAGGGCGGGCAGGTGCACGAAGGCGGCGGGCATCATGTAGGCCGGCAGCCGCCCGGCGAGGTGCCGGCGGAGCGCCGCCGGGTCCGCCTCACCGACCACGTAGGCGACCAGCCGCGGTTCGGCGCCGGTCGTCGGGAGCACGGCGGCGTTGCGCAGACCGGGGGCTTCGGCGAGGACCGCGGCCACCTCGTTCGGCTCGACCCGGTTGCCCCGGATCTTGAGCTGGTCGTCGGACCGGCCCAGGTACTCCAGGCGTCCGTCGGGCAGCCGGCGGGCCAGGTCGCCGGTGCGGTACATGCGCTCTCCCGGGCGCACCCGGCTGGTCACGAAGCGGGCGGAGGTCAGCTCGGCGTCGCCGAGGTAGCCGCGGGCCAGGCCTGCTCCGCCGATGCACAGTTCGCCCGGAGCCCCCAGCGGCACCAGCCCGCCCCGCTCGTCGAGCAGGTCCACCCACTTGCCGGGCAGCGGGCGGCCGATCGAGGCGTCGCCGGAAGCCGTCCCGGACCGCATGTCCGGCTTGCCGGGGGCCCCTGGCGCGTCCACCGGCTCCACCGTGGTCACCACACTGTCCTCGGCCGGACCGTACTCGTTGAACAGCCGGACACCGGGCAGGAGTTCGGCATGCCGGGCGGCGAGCGCCCGGGTGACCCGCTCCCCGCCGAGCACGACCTCGCGCACCTCGCGGAACGCCGGGCCGACCTCGTCGAGGAGCATCTGGTAGAGACTCGGCACGAGCAGCACATGGCGGATCGGGTGCTGCCGCATGACCGCGGCCACGTCCTCCGGCGTGAGCAGTTGCTCCCGGGTGACGATCACCATGGGCGCGCCCGAACCCAGGGCGCTGAACACGTCGGCGATGCCGGCGTCGGCATGGATCGGATCGACCTGGAGGACCGCCCCACCGGCGTCGAGACCGTAGTGGTCGATGCGGAACCGGACGGAGTTGACTATGCCGCGGTGCTCCACCATGACGCCCTTGGGTGTTCCGGTGGAGCCGGAGGTGTACACGACGTAGGCGAGGTCGGCGGGGCCGGCGGTGTGGAGCGGTCGTGGCTCGTCCCGGACCGCAGCGGCCTCGGGCCCGTCGCCGGTGGTCACCGTGGGCAGGCCCTCGGCGACCGTGGTCTGCGTGAAGTCCGCCGACGTGACGGCGGCGACCGCGCCGCTGTCGCGGAGCACCCGCGCCAGCCGGGCCGGCGACTGCTGCGGATCGAGGGGAAGGAACGCCGAACCGGTCTTGAGGACGGCGAGCAGCGCGACCGGCATCCACTCGGAACGCTCGCACAGCACCGCGACCACGCGGTCGGGGCCGGTCGGCGCCACCGCGGCGATCCGGGCGGCCAGGGCGTCGGCCCGGCGGTCCAGCTCGCGGTAGGTCAGGACACGGTCGCCGCAGACGACGGCCCGGTCCTCTGGCGCGCGCCGCACCTGCTCACCGACGAGGTCGAGGAGGGTGCCCGCGGTGCGCGCGGCGGAGGGGCTCTCCCCGGTACCGGCCGCGATGAGCGCGGCGCGCTGTGCACCGGGCAGCAGGGGAGCCGTGCCGACGGGGGCCTCGGGGGCGGCTGCCAGTGCGGTCAGGAGGTGCTCCAGCTGGCCGGCGAGCCGGTGCGCGGTCCCTGCGTCCAGTACGTCCTCGCGGTAGGTGACCGCCACCTCGATCGGACGGTCCGGGCCGGGTTCGCCGAAGCTGAAGGCGAGGTCGAACCCCTCCGCGCCGCTGTCCAGGCGGATGTGCTCGGCCGTCGGGTCCTCCTCGGTGCCCAGCGGGTCCGTACCGGAGACGGCGGCCTCGACCAGCACGTCGAAGAGCGGATTGCGTCCCGTGATCCGTTCGCGCCCCATTGCCTCCACGAGGTTCTCGAAGGGGTACTCCTCATGGGCGCGGACCTCCCGCGCGTGCGCCGCCACCGCCGCGACCGCATCGGTGAAACCGAGCTCCGGCCCGATCGCGGTGCGCAGCGGCACGGTGTTGACGAACAGCCCCACCGAGTCGGCCAGTTCGGGCCGGTCACGGCCGGAGACGACCGTGCCGAGCACGATGTCGCCGGCCCCGCTCCAGCGCAGCAGAAGGACGCGGACGGCGGCCACCATCGCCGTGAACGAGGTGGTGCAGAGCCGCCGGCACAGCTCCTGCACGGACCGGGTCGTGCCCGCGCCGAGCGTCAGCCGGACGGTGCCCGCCGCCGAGCTGCGCTCCGTCGGCCGGTGGCGGTCGAGCGGCAGGTCGACGCTCGGCGCGCCGTCCAGGACGCGCCGCCAGAACGCGCTGCTCTGCGGGTCGTCCGGTCGGGCCTGCTCGCCGAGCGCGTACGCACCGTACTGCGTGGGCTCCGGTACCTGTTCCCTGCCGTTCAGGAACCGCTGGAGGTCGCGCAGGATCACCGCGAACGACCAGCCGTCGCAGACGCTGTGATGAACGGACAGCACGAGCGTGCCGCCGGGGCGCCCGTCCTCGACGAGCCAGTGGGCACGCAGCAGGGGACCCTCGGCCGGGTCGAACACGTGGCGCTGCTCCGCATCGGCGATGCGCCGCAGGAGGCCGGCGGCACCCTCGGTGCCCGCCCGGTGCAGGCGCAGTGCGGGCCGGGCCCGCTCGGGAGCCAGCACGATCTGGCGCAGGCCGTCGGGGTCGGCGCGGAACACGGTGCGCAGGGCCTGGTGCCTGCGCACCGTCCGCTCCAGCGCGTCCGCCACGTCGGCCGCCTCGTGGGGGCCGGGCAGCCGGAAGGCCTCCACCATGTTGTACGGGCGCACTTCCCCGTCCTCGTACTGTTCGAGGAACCACATGCGGCGCTGGGCGTTGCTCGCGGGGACGGGGTCCGGGGTCTCGGGCCACGGTGTCCGGGCGGCGGGGGCCGCACGCCCGTCGGCCGCGGCGCGGCGCAGCAGCGCGCCGAGCCCTTCGGGAGTGCGGGCGGTGAACACATCGCGGACCGTGATCACGCCGCCGCCGGCAGCGGCGCCGAGCCGGCCCGCGAGGACGGCGGCGGTGAGGCTGTGGCCGCCCGCCGCGAAGAGGTCCTCGTCCCCGGCGCGCGGCGCGGCGCCGAGCACGTCGGCCCAGATCCGGGCGGCGGTGCGGTCTGCTTCGTCGTCGGGCTGCCAGACCTGCCCGTCCAGGCCCGCCACATGGGCCAGGATGGCCGTGCGGTCGATCTTGCCGTGCAGGGTGACGGGCAGCTCGTCGAGTCGCAGGATGCGGCCCGGGACCATGTAGCCGGGCAGGCGCAGCTCCAACCGGCGGCGGACGTCGGCCGGTTCGAGTCCCTGGTCCGAGGTGTAGACGGCCACGACGGCCGGCGGTCCCGAGGGGGCGGTGAAGGGAAGGACCGTGGCGGCGACGATGCCGGGGACGGAGCTGAGGGACGCCTCCACCTCGCCGAGCTCGACCCGGTTGCCGTGGATCTGGATCTGGTTGTCCCGGCGGCCCAGGAAGACCAGCTCGCCCTGGCGGTTCCAGCGGCCGAAGTCGCCGGTCCGGAACACCCGGACGCCGGGGTGTGCGGGGAGTTCGCAGAACCGCCCCGGGCCGGTCGGTTCGTCATCGGCGTAGCCGCGGGCCACGCCGGGTCCGAGCACGTGGATCTCGCCGGGGATGCCGGGCGGTGCGTGGTCCCCGTGGGGGGTGAGCACCAGCACGCCGAAGCCCTCGGAGGGCCTGCCGACCGGGACGGTGGTCAACTCGGGGAAGGCCGATCCGGGGCAGGTGAAGGTGGTCGCCTCGATGGTGGCCTCGGTGGGCCCGTACAGGTTGCCGAAGGTGCCCACGCGCAGCCGGTCCGCCAGCCGGGGCAGGAGCCCCGCCGGGATCTCGTCGCCGCCCAGCAGACAGATGCGGACTTCTTCGGCGGCGCCTGCAGGCAGCCCTTCGGCCATCACGGCGAGCAGGGAGGGAACACAGTTGATGACGTTCACGCGCAGCCGGCGCGTCGACGCCCAGAACTCCGGGGGCGAGAGCGTCTGGGGTGAGTCCATGACCACCACGCAGCCGCCCGCGGCGAGCGTCGTGAAGATCTGGTACGTCAGGGCGTCGGAGGTCACCGCCGACAGCAGGGCGCACCGGCTCTCCTCGTCGAAACCGAGGAGCCGCCCCGAGGAGAGGGTCTTGTGGGCGAGCTGGCGGTGGGTGAGCGCCACCGGGCGGGGGAGGCCGGTCGATCCGGAGGTGAAGAAGAGGATGGCTTCGTCGTCGGGGCCCGGTTCGGCCGCCGCCCCCCGGCCGTCGGCGGTGGCCAGGGCCTGCGGGGACACCACAGGGAGGGCCACCTGTCCGGGCAGTTCCTCTTCTGCGGAGATGACGCAGACCGCCCCGCTCAGGCGCAGCTGGCGGGCGACCCGCGCCGGAGGGTGCGAGGGGTCGAGGGGAACCATCGAGGCGCCCGCCCGCAGTACCGCCAGTACCGCCAGCACGAGTTCGGGGCTCTTGGGCAGCAGCAGTGCGACCCGGTCGCCCGGCTTGACACCGTGGTCGAGGGAGAGCGACCGCGCGGCGCGCGAGGAGCGCAGCGCCAGCTCCCGGTGGCTCCACACCACGGTGCCGTCGGACACCGCCTCGCGGTCCGGGAAGCGGTCCGCGGCGTCGTCGACGATGCCGGTGAGGGTCGCGTCGGCGAAGTCCGCCACGACGGGCAGGCCCGACCACCGCTCCAGTTCGGCGCGCTGTGCGGGACCGAGGACGTCCAGCTCCCTGACCGGCCGCCGAGGTGAGCGGCCGAGTTCCGCGAGGGCGGCCGCCGTGCAGCGGAGCAGCGCTGCCGCGGCCACCGGAAGATCGCCGTCCGCCTCGGCGGCCAGGGTCAGCCGGCCGTCGGCCCGGCGCAGGGTCAGGCACAGGCCGACAGGCGCCGGCAGCGTGCCGCCCGCCTCCTCGCACACGATGCCGAGCCGGCCGAGAGCACGGCCCACGGGCACACCGGCGAGGTGCAGACGGGAGGTGAGCGCCTCCCGGTCGGGCCAGGCGAGGGGCAGGGCGGATTCGAGTTCGGCGTGCAGCGCCATCAGGAAGGCCGAGGCCGGTGCCTCGCGGTCGAGGGGAGCGCAGAGCGCGAGCTCGCGGGGCGCCGAGTCCGCGCCGGTCCCCGTGTCCGCCCCGGGCGACGGGGTGGGAGACGGGGTGGGCGCGGGCACCAGGATCACATGCCGGGATTCCCCGTCGAGCGCAGCCAGCGCGAGCCGGGTGGCCGCGACGGTCAGCAGCAGGAGGCCCGTCGCGTCGCCGCCCGTCAGGGCATCCAGCCGCTCGGTGACCGCGGGGTCCAGGACGTGTTCCGGCGTCTCTCCGTCCGGGGACACGACATCCAGGAACGGAACTCCGCGGCCGGCCGCCAACCGGGCGAGCCAGGATTCACTCAGGGCATTGTCACTCAGCATTTTGTACGCTCACCCAATACCTTCGATGGTTCTGAAGAACATGACGGCACCCAAGATCCTGTGCAAGGGAAATGGGTCTTGTCAATCACGAATCCGATGCCCACAGTCGGCCATTGCCCTCTCTTCCTCCGGTCGTTATGCTTGCCGATCACCGATGTCCGGCGCCACGGTGCACCAATCAACCGACGGGATCTCGCATGCTCAAATCACAAAGGCTCGCCACGCTTCCGATCGATTCCTACGACCTGACCGAAGACCTTGCGGTCATCGATTCAAACGATGCCGGGGGCGAGTACGACGCGTTTTCCTTCGGCTCCTGGTCCGCGCATGTTCTCGCGAACTCCGGCGGGAGCGGCAAGGACACGGCCTTCCGGCCCTACGAGGGGCAGCTCACCCTGACGGAGCTGGGCAGGAAGCTTCCCGGCATCATGTCGCTGGTCACCGACAATTTCCCTCTCGAGAGGCTGCAGTGGGTACGCGTATTCGGCCTCAGTGACGGAATTCTCGCGCCGCATGTTGATTTTCTGGAATTCTCCGAGCCGGGTACGAGGCTTCAGATACCCCTACGCACGGACGAGGACTCCCTGCATTCCGAGAACGACATCGTCTATCACCTCCGACGTGGCGAGGTCTGGAAAATACACACCACCGTTCCGCACTCGGCCCGGAGCATCTCACCGCTCCCCAGGCTGTCTCTCTGCCTCGATTTTTCGGATGCCGAGGCTCCCATTGAAATCAAGAACTCCATCCCGTCGGAGCTGCCCGTCCGCATCATTTCGCGTCCTCCGGTCTCGGACGCCGACGTGGCGGATCTGATGTCCTCCGCGGCCGATATGAACTCCGGCAACCTGCGCGCCTCCTTCCGGAAGTTCGCTGCGGTCCACTTCACGCGCCAGGCCGATGCGACGGCGGCGTTCGACTGGTTCGTCGAAGCCGCCGTGCGCACCGGGGACAACGCGCTGGTCGAGAAGGCCGAGGCGTTCCGGACGTACTGCATCGAGAAGCGCGGCTACCGCGAGGCGTTCGCCTGGTGAGGCACCAGGGACAGGGGCTGCGCCCCCTGGCCGGGCAGCGCCTTGCGGTCGAGCTTGCCGTTGGGTGAGACGGGCAGGCCGTCCACCAGCCACCAGCGCACCGGCACCATGTAGTCGGGCAGGACCGCGAGCAGCGCCCGGCGCAGTTCCGGGGCCGGCGGCGGAGCACCGGTGAGAGCAGCGTGCAGCTCCACCGCCCCGTCGGCCCGTACCACCGCGAACGCCGCCGCGTCCTTGACCCCGGCGAAGCCCGTGAGGCGCGCCTCCACCTCCCGGGGTTCCACGGCATTGCCCCGGATCTTGATCAGGTCGTCCATCCGGCCCAGCAGCTGGAGCGTCTGGTCGGCCCGCCACACCCCCCGGTCCCGGGTGCGGTACAGCCGCTCGCCCGGACGGAACGGATCGGGCACGAACGCGGTGCGGCTCAGCTCGGGATCGGTATACCCCAGGGCCACACCCGCACCGCCGATGTACACCTCCCCGACCTCCCCGTCGGGCACCGGCACGCCGCGCTCGTCCAGCACGTAGACGTACGTGTTCCACACCAGTGACCCGACCGGCGGCCTCGGTTCGAGATTGCCGGCCGCCCCGCTCATCGAGTGGCTGGCCACCATGTGGTTCTCGGCCGGCCCGTAGTGGTTGTGCAGGGTGATCTCCGGCCGGCGCGTCAGCAGTCCCTCCAGAGCCTGCGTGACCCGGACCGTCTCGCCCGCGCTGATGATGTGGCGCAGGTCCGCGGCGTGCTCGAAGTTCGTCGGCAACGACATGACCACGTCGATCAGCGACTGCGGGAAGTCCACGACTTCGATGCGTTCGTCGATGACGAAGTCGATCAGATCCCGTGGATCGCGCCGCACATGGGGCTCCGGCACGTGCAGGCACCCGCCCGAGGCGAGCGTGTAGAACATCTCCTGGACCGACACGTCGAAGGTCAGCGGCGCCACCTGGAGCACCCGCCGACCGCGCCCGAGACCGGAGCCGTCCACCTGCCAGGAGATGAAGTTGGCCAGGCAGCGGTGGGTCTGGACGATGCCCTTGGGGTTGCCGGTGGATCCGGAGGAGAAGATGACGTACGCGGGATCCTCCGGTGCCGGTGCTCGGCGAACCGCCGCCGCACTGCCCGCCGGATCCGGCGCCACCAGACCCGCCAGACCGGTCGCCCGCATCCCCGGAGCACCGGTGTCCAGCGCCCCTGGATCGGCCAGCACCAGCAGTGCCGCGCTGCTCGCCCGCAGAATCTGCTCGATGCGCTCGGGCGGGTACGTCGTGTCCACCGGCAGATAGGCGGCCCCGGCTCGCAGCGTGCCCAGGACCGCCGCCGTGAAGTCGGCTCCCGCCCGCGCGGCGATGAGCACCGTGTCACCGCGAGCGATGCCGAACTCCCGCCCGAGCCGGCCCGCGACGGTGTCCGCGAGACGGTCGAGTTCCGCGTACGTCACCTCCCGGCCCGGCTCGCGCACCGCGGGTGCCCCCGGGTGCGCGGCCACCTCGCGGTCGATCAGCTCCAGGACCGAGGACACGCCGGTGTCGATCACCGGCCCGGCGTGCCCCGGGAGAGGGGTCGCCGCGGTCATCGCCGTGCCCCCGGCTGCCCCTCCCAGGACCGGGTGACCGGCCCCGGCAGGAACGAGTAGGGGTCCTGCGGGTCGTCGGCAGTCGCCTCGATGGCGATGTGGTGGCCGACGCCGAGTTCTCGTGCGAGCTCCTCGAACACCTCGACCATGACGAGGTCCTGCAGCGCCAGGCCCGTCGAGTCGTACACGGTGGTGAGCGGGGACAGCTTCCGGTGGGCCTCCGGGTCCAGGAGGATCTCGGCGAGCGAGGGCCCGATCTCCTCGGGAGCGAGCTGCTGGCAGTCGCCCTCGGCGCGCGCCTGCGCCACGTGATCGGGGACGACGACCGCCTTGCGCAGCAGCTCCAGCGGCAGCTCGGTCTTCCCCGGCATGTCCGAGCCGATGGCGTTGATGTGCACCCCGGGCTTGAGCCCGGTTCCCCGGATGACCGGGCCCGCGTACGGCGCGACCGAGGTGGCGGTGCACAGCACGTCGGCCCGCTCCTCCACCTCCGCCAACGGCGCGACCCGTACGGTCCCGGCGGGCAGCCGGGACCTGGCCGCGAAGGAGTTCTCCGCCCGCACGTCCTCGTCGCACACCAGGATCTCGGAGAAGGAGAAGACCCGGGACAGGGCGTGCAGTTGTGTCACGGCCTGCGCGCCGCAGCCCACGAGTCCGAGGACCGCCGAGTCCGGACGCGCCAGCACCCGGCTGGCCAGCGCGGACGCCGCGCCCGTACGGATGGCGGTGGCGAAGGTCCCGTCGATGACCGTCCGCAGGTGGCCGCTGTCCGCATCGAAGGCGCACAAGGTGGACAAAATGGTGGGCAGCTGGTTCTTGACCGGATTGTGCGGGTTGTAGCCGACCATCTTCATGGACACCGTGGCGCCGTGCCGGAGCGCGGGCATCCACTCCAGCAGGCCCATATGGGGTGTCTCGATGAGGAACCCGTCCCGCTGTTTCATCTCCACCGGTGCGTCGCGGCCGGTGGCGAGAACGGTTTCCAAACGGGCGATCGTCAGATCGTAGAGGTGTCCGAGTCCCACCTTCGTGACGATGGCGGCAATGGCTTCGGCGTCGACTATGCGCGTGCGCTCAGCTTGCAACGGTCTCTCCTGGCGCTCAGTGTTCGGGCTGGTCCACAGCAGGTGAAGGAACAGGGGATTTCGAGGAGGCCGAGGGACCGCGCCCGTGCCAGGACTCCCACAGCCCGGCGTACGCGCCCCCCGCCGAGACGAGCTCGTCATGGGCTCCTTGCTCGGTGATGCGGCCGGACTCCATCACGACGACACGGTCCGCGTCATGGGCCGTGTGCAGCCGGTGGGCGATGGCGATGACCGTGCGCCCGCGCAGCACGCCGGCGAGCGAACGCTCGAGGTCGCGGGCGGCCCGCGGGTCGAGCAGCGAGGTGGCCTCGTCGAGGACCAGGGTGTGCGGATCGGCCAGGACGAGCCGGGCCAGGGCCAGTTGCTGTGCCTGGCCGGGCGACACGGGGTTCTCGTCGGTGCCCAGCTCGGTGTCCAGACCGTTCGGAAGGGCCCGGACCCAGTCCTCGGCGGCCACGGCCGCCAGGGCCGCCGTCACCTGCTTGTCCGTGGCGTCCGGCGCGGCCAGAGCGACGTTCTCGCGCACGGTTCCGAGGAATACGTGGTGTTCCTGTGTGACCAGTGCGACGTGCCGGCGCAGCTCCTCCAACGGGAGTTCGTGGACCGGCACTCCGCCCAGCGTGACCGATCCGGTGCGCGGCTCGTGGATCCCCGCGAGGATCCGGCCGAGGGTCGACTTCCCGGCCCCCGAAGGGCCGACGATGGCGATGCGCTCACCGGCTCCGACGCTGAGGCTGACGTCCTCGATCACATCGTGACCGGCCCGGTAGGCATAGGCGATGCCCTCCGCGGCCAGCCGCTCGCCCTCAGGGCGCCGACCGGAGTCGCTCGCCGGGCCGGTCTCGGCCTCGACGCCGATCAGGCGGGCCAGCGAGGCGTCGCCTACCTGCAACTCGTCGAGCCAGCCGAGGAGTTCGTCCAGCGGGTCGATCACGGCCCGGGTGTAGAGGGTCGCGGCGGTCACCTCGCCGAGGCTCACCCAGCCCTCGATGTAGAAGAGGCCGCCGAACAGCAGCGTGGCGGCGACCGGCAGCACGTAGCCGAAGTCCATCAGCGGGAACCAGACGCTGCGCAGGAACAGCGTGCGCCGCTCCGCGCCGTTCGCCCGCTCGACGTCCTCATCGGTGCGGCGGATGCGCGGGCCGGACCGCTGTAGCGACTCCACGGTGCGGGCGCCGGTCACCGTCTCGGAGAGGCCCTGTGCCAGGTCCGAGTAGCCGGCCGCCTCGGCCAGGTAGGCCTCCCGGGCGCGTGCGAGGTACCAGCGGGTCGACCACACGATGAGCGGGACGGCGACGAGGCACGGCAGGACCATGATCGGACTGGTTACGATCAGCGCCACCAGCGTCAGTGCCACCGAGAGGCTCGCCACCAGGATCGACGGCGCCCCCATGCGTACGGCGCTGGACAGCGCATCCACGTCGCGGGTGCTGCGGGTCAGCAGATCGCCGGCCCCGGCCTTCTCCACCGTGCGCAGCGGCAGGGTCAGGACCCGCCGCACGAACCCCTCGCGGATGTCGGCCAGGATCAGCTCGCCCAGCCGGGCCCCCTGGAGGCGGGCCGTACGGGTGAACACGCCCTGGAGCAGGAGGAGTCCGGCGATCACCGCTACGGTGATGTCCACCTGGCCGGTGGTGATGCCCTCCTCCACCTGCCCGACCAGACGGCCCAGCAGGGCGGGCACGACCAGCCCGCAGACGGTGGCGAGGACGAACCAGAGCACGGTGCGGGTCAGCAGGGCGGTATGGCTGCGCACCAGGCCCCGTACGTGACGGCGGACCGTCTTCGCGTCGGCTACCGGAAGACTCACTGGGCACTCCTCTGAGGGCGGCTGTCGTAAGGGCGGGGGACGGTGACGGTCACGTCTCCTCCCGCATGACGGCGGCGGCGTACTGCGGCGCACCGGTGGCGAGTTCACGGTGCGTGCCGGTCACGACGACCTTGCCGTCCTCCACGTAGGCGACCTCGTCGGCCTGGTCGAGCAACAGCGGGCTGTTGCTCACGACCACGGTCGTGAGCTCCGCCCTGGACCTGTGGAGCCGTTCGGCGATCACCGATTCGGTGTGCGCGTCCACGGCACTGGTCGGATCCACCAGGACGAGGACCGGGGGCTGCGCTGCCAGCGCGCGCGCCAGCCGGAGCCGCTGCTGCTGGCCGCCCGAGAAGGCGGAGCCCCCTTCGGTGACGACGGTGGCCAGGCCGTCCGGCAGGGCCTCGACGATGTCTTCCGCGTTGGCGTCGTGCAGGGCCCGGGCCCGCACCTGGTCCGAACGTCCGCCCAGGTCCTCGGCCAGGACACCGGAGAAGAGGGTGTCGTCGTTGCGGGCCACCAGGATGAGCTCGCGCACCTGCTCCAGCGGCAGCGAGTCCAGCGGTACGCCGCCGACGCTCACCTGACCCGGGGCGTAGCGCCCGAGCCGCTCGGCGATCTCGGCGCCCTCCTCCGGAGTGGAGGCGGCGATCGCGGTCATCAGCCCCGGCCGGACCCGCAGCCCGGATTCCGCGTCGTACAGGTCGGGTGCCTCGGAGAGGTCGGCCCGTGCGACGTCGGAGCCGGCGTCGGGCTCGAGGGCCAGTACCCGCACGACGCGCTGCGCCGCCACATCGGCGCCGACGAACGACTGGACCGCCGAAGTCGCCGTGCGCATCGGCAGCATGAGGAACGCGGCGTATCCGTAGGCCGCGACGAGTTCACCGGCGGAGAGACCGCCGCCGACCGCGAGGCGGGCACCGATCCAGACGACCGCCACCACGAAGATCCCGGGGAGCAGCACCTCGGCGGCGGGCAGCACCGACTCGACCTTCGCCACGTGGACGCCCGCCTGCCGCAGCCGCTGCGAGTCCTTGCGGTAGCGCTCGCCGAACGCGGCCTCGCCGCCGATGCCGCGCAGCACGCGCAGCCCGGACACGATGTCGCCGGCCCGGTTCGTCAAGTCGCCCTGCAGGTCCCGGTAGCTGCCGATCCGCTTGTGCAGGGGGCTGAGCAGCGGGCCCGTGCCCGCGAGGAGGACGGGGACGCCGATGAGGACGAGCAGGCCGAGGGTGACCGAGGTGGAGAGCAGCACGATGGCGACGAGCACGACGGTGACCGCGCTGCCGATGCCGCGGGCGACGGCCCCGGGCAGGGCGCCGATGCGGGAGATGTCCGCCGTGCCGATGGCCACGACCTCGCCGGTGGAGATCCGCTTGGGCAGGGTCGCGCCCAGCCGTGCCGCCTGCGCGGCCACGAGGCGGAACGTCAGGTAGTTGGCCTTGAGCCGGCCGATCGTGTCACAGCGGTGGCGCAGGACGCTGCCGGCGGTGGTCACCAGGGCGAGCCCGATGATGACGCCGGTCCAGACCAGCAGCCGGTCGGTGTCCTTCTCCGACATGGCGTCGATGGCCCGGCCTATGGCGAAGGGGGTCAGGCCCATGCTGGCCATCCACAGGCAGCCCCACAACACCCCGAGGAACAGTGTGCTCGACTGCCTGCCGATCAGCCATCGAAGATAGCTCCGGGGCGACCGGAGGTCCGGATCTCCCAGCTCGGGCAGCGGATCGTTGCTTCGCAATGCGAATTCCTTCGGGGTTGTCCCGTCCCGGACGGCCGGGGCGGGTCGGGGACTGAGAGGGCGTGAGCGGGACGGAGCGGTTCTGCCGCCGGGGGACGCTCGGGAGCGTCCCCCGGTCAGCTGTGCGCTGACAGCGGACCGAGGACGAACGCCCTCAGTTCAGCGGTCACGCGGCGTGGATCGGCGTGGTGGTAGAAGTGGTCTCCGGGAAAGGTCTGCACGGTGCCGGCGCCGGCGGACCAGGCACGCCACTTGCGGATGTGCCCGTCCGTCACGCCGGCATCGTCCTGCCCCCGCCATGCGCCGATGGGGCAGGGCAGGAGAGCGTCCTCGCCGGGTGGCGTGTAGGAGTCGCAGAGGGCGATGTCGCCGCGCAGGGGTCGCGCCACCGCCGCGGCCAGGCGGCTGTTGGCGCCCAAGGCGGCGGGCACGGCGCCTTCCGCGACCAGTTCGGCGACGAGCTCCATGTCGGTCAGCCGAAGCGAGCCGGAGGGCTCGCCCTGGTCGTCCGGGGCCCGGCAGGCCGAGGCGACGAATCCTCGGGGCGGCCGGCCGTGCTCTCGGCCCAGGACGCGGGCGAGCTCGTAACCCACCAGCGCTCCCATGCTGTGGCCGAACACGACGTAGGGCAGGTCGAGCCGGGCGGCGACGGCCGGCGCCAGTTCCTCGAGCACCTCCGCCATGCCCGTCGCGGGCTCCTCGCGCCACCGGTTCTCGCGTCCCCGCAGCTGTACGGCCAGCAGCGCGATGTCCGGGCCGAGCAGTTCCTGCCAGGTGCGGAACTGGAAGGCGCCGGAACCCGCGTGGGGCAGGCACACCAGTAGCGCCTTCGCGCTGCGCGGCGGCTCCCAGTCCATGAGGGGCCCCGGCTTCACAGCCGCCCCCGCATGTCGTCGGCGGGCGCGCGGAGCACCTCGGGCAGGTCGCTTGGGGAAACGCGGTCTTCCAGCCATCCGCCGTCCGCGCGCAGGACGGGCACGGTGCGCAGCACGGTGCGGGGACCGACCGTCGCCCGCGCGTGGGAGCCGGCCATCGGCGCGGATCTCAGGACCACACGCGCTCGGCCCGCGCGTGCGCGGGTCCGGTCGGGCCGCACGGGTTCGGCAGTGGCCGGGCTAAGACGGACACGCGAATGCGACGCTTCTGAATGGAGGCACACTGTTTCCCTTGTCATTCGAAGGTGGAACGGTCTTCATGTACTGCCCCTCGAGTGAGACTCGATTCGACATGCACCGCCCCTGCCTCATTGCCAACATTCCTACCATGGAATGGACTTGGAATGTCAACGGGCGAATAGCGGCTTCCCCGCAATCGTGTTCAGGCCGAACGAGCGGGCGCTGTCGTCCGGCGGTTATGCCGGGTTGAGTCTCGCGATCGTGCGACGTCAAGTACCGTGCAGTCGCATCATCGCAGCCTCTCCACGGGTTTCTCCATCCAACTATTTGTATCGCGAGACCGGTTGAGTATGCCTTGAGCTCCGCTTCCGACCGGCTGGAAGACTCGGTCGAGCCGCATCGGACCATGATTCACTGGCCAGGAATTGACGGGTAAGAGGTCAGTCGGCCTGGAGCCTTGTCGGCGAGGGGGTTTCGACGCAGCGAGGCGTACCTCTGGCCGGTCGGCGTGCAAGGAGATCCCAATGCCGCTGAAGCAGGTGTCCGGAACCCCGCCCCTGACGGGGGTGCGGGATGAACGCGAAGGCTTCGTCGCGATACAGCGCAACGGGGGCCGAGGGGGTGTGCATGGCGCAGGAAAAGCGTGGCGTAGCCGTGGTCTCGGGTGCGTCGTCGGGATTCGGCAGGAGAATTGCACAGGTGTTGTGCCGGCGGGGCTACTCCGTGGTGGCTCTCGCCCGTAGAGCGGACCGTCTGAAGGTCTTGGCGGATGAGGACTCCACAGGAGCGATTCTGCCGCTGGTCGCCGATGTCCGTGACCGAGAAGGGCTGGCCCTGGCCCTCGACGAGCTGCCCCCGGAATTCCGTGACATCTCGGTACTCGTCAACAACGCCGGGCTCTCCCGCGGGTTCGGGCCCCTGCAGTCCGGCAGCGACGATTCCTGGCGCGAAATGATCGACACGAACATCTCCGGCCTGCTGAACCTCAGCGGCCTGGTGCTTCCCCGGCTCGTCTCGCGCGGGTCCGGCCACGTCGTGAACATCGGCTCCATCGCCGCGAGCTACCCGTACATGGGCGGGAACGTCTATGCCGCCACCAAGGCATTCGTCCACCAGCTGTCGCTGAACATGCGCGTCGACCTCCAGGGAACGGGCGTCAGGGTGAGCTGTGTGGCGCCGGGCATGGCGAAGACCGAGTTCGCCAAGGTCCGCTACGACGGGGACGAGGAGCGCGCCGACGCGCTCTACCAGGAGATCGAGCCGCTCACCGCCGACGACGTGGCCGAGGCGGTGGCCTGGTGCCTCTCGCAGCCCGCCCGCGTCAACGTCAACATGATCGAACTCATGCCGGCCGAACAGCACTTCGGGCTCGGCTTCACCGGCAGCCCGCCCGCCCCGCCCGGTGGTGCGCAGGATGCGTGAGTCCGTGCTGACCGCCTCCCGGCCCGATACCGCGCAGGACGTGCTCGTCGCCAGACCCGCCCGCCCCGAGGACGCGGAGCAGATCGCCCTGCTCTCCGCCCCGTTCGTCGAGCAGGGCCTGCTGGTCGCTCGCCCGCTCGCCGAAATCGCCGCAACGTCACAGGACTTCGTGGTCGCCTGCGAAGGGAACCGACTGGTCGGCTGCGCCGGGGTGGCACCGTCCGGGGGCAGCCTGGTCGTCTACAACCTGTGCATTGCGGTCGACCGGCAGGGCCGGGGAATCGGCCGGCATTTGGTCGGCATTGCCGAGACCATCGCCAGAGAACGGGGTTACAGCTCTCTGCTGGCCCTCACCCGGCACGGCGGGGAATGGTTCGGGAAGCTGGGGTTCAGAGAAGTCCCGGCGAGCGAGACCCGCGATGAATGGCGCCCTCTCTTCCGCCCGGGCCGAAGATCCAGCCTCTACCAGTTGAGACTCGCCTCCGAACAGTCCGGAGACCGAAGCACGCCCATGCGCCGACTCAAGCAGACCAAGGAGTGACACAGTTGATAATCTGCGGGTTGAAACTCACGCACGACGGTGCCGTCGCGCTGCTCGACGACGACCGTCTCGTATTCAGTGTTGAGATGGAGAAGCTGGGGAACGGTCTGCGCTACAGCACCGTTGCCGACTTCAGCCTGATCCCCGGAGTCCTCTCCGACTTCGGCTACAAGCCGGATGACGTCGACCAGTGGGTGGTCGACGGCTGGGACGGAGACGTCTCCGGAACGGTCGCCCTCCTCGACCAGGGAACGCCCGCAGAGATCGTGGTCGGTCCCTACCGGGAGTCGGCGGCATGCCCGGCACTCGATTCGCCCAGCGTCTCGGGCACGTTCCCGATGGACGGCAAGACCTACCCGTACACCAGTTACCCGCACGCGGCGGGACACGTGGCGAGCGCCTACGCATCCAGCCCCTTCGCCCAGCGCGACGAAGGCTCCTTCGTCCTGGTCTGGGACGGCGGGCTCTTCCCCCGCCTCTACTGGGCGGACCCGCGCGGCGGCGTGGAGAACCTGGGCGAGCTCTTCCCCCTCATCGGCCATGCGTACGCCATCGCGGGACACCACTTCGGGCCCTTCCGCAAAACCGTCCAGTCACCCACGGTCGACGACCTCTCGGTCGCCGGCAAGCTCATGGCGTACATCGCGCTCGGCCGGACGGACGAGAGCGTCGTCGCGGTTCTGCGCGAGGAGTTCCACCGGGTCTTCGAGAGCGATGAGCCGGCCGCCGTGGAGTACCGCGCGACGGTCGGCGGGTACGGCAGCCTCTTCGAGCGGTCCGTGCCTCCCGTACACGAGTTCTTCTCCGCGGTCCGCGCCCGGGTCTCGGAGAACGGGATCAGCGACGAGGACGTCCTGGCGAGCGTGCACGCCTTCTTCGAGGGCCTCCTCGTCGAACGGATCACCGCCAAGGTCCGCGCCGCGAAGGGCGACGGTCCGTGGAACCTGTGCTTCGCCGGCGGCTGCGCGCTCAACATCAAGTGGAACAGTGCGCTGCGCGAGGCACCGGACTTCCGCGACGTGTGGGTCCCGCCGTTCCCCAACGACTCCGGTTCCGCCATCGGGGCGGCCGTTCTGGGCCGGGCGCAGCGCGACGGTCTGGCACCGCTCGCGTGGAACCCCCGGCTGGGCCCGGCTCTGACGCCGTCACCCGAGCTGCCCGCCGGCTGGTCGGCGTCAGCGTGTGCTCCGGAGCAACTCGCCGCCATCCTCCACGAGTCCGGAGAGCCCGTGGTGGTCCTGCACGGACGAGCCGAACTCGGCCCTCGCGCACTCGGCGGCCGCAGTATCCTCGCGGCCCCGGTCAGCGCGTCGATGAAGGACGAGCTGAACCGGGTGAAGGACCGCGAGCCCTACCGGCCCGTCGCCCCCATCTGCCTCGAGGCCGATGCACCGGGGATCTTCGCTCCCGGCACGCCGGACCCGCACATGCTCTTCGACCACGAGGTACGGGCGGAATGGGTGGACCGGATCCCCGCGGTCATCCACCTGGACGGCACCGCGCGGCTCCAGACGGTCGGGCCGGCCGACGACGACCTGCTCTTCGCCGTGCTGTCCGCCTACCGACGGCTCAGCGGCGTCCCCGTGCTGTGCAACACCAGCGCCAACCTCAACGGGCACGGCTTCTTCCCCGACGTGGCCTCTGCCGCCGAGTGGGGCAGGGTCGCCCGGATCTGGAGCGACGGGACGCTGTACCAGCGGACCGACGGCTGAGCCGAGGCATGACACCGGAGGCGCACCCCGGCCCGGCCGCCCGGGACATGGCCGAAACCCTCGTCACCGCCCTGCCCCGGATCAGGGAACTGCACGGCCGGACCGTGGTCGTGGTGGCCGGGCACCACGTGCTCGCCGACGACGAACTGCGGCACGCGTTCTGCGGCGACATCGGGTTCCTGCGGTACAGCGGGGTGAGGACCGTCGTGGTACACGACGGCGGCCCTCACCTCCCGGCATGGCTGGACGACGACCCGGCCGCGCTGCGCACCCACGTCGCGGGGTACGTACAGCGGGGACTGGTGGGGAGCCTCAACGAGCACACCACGCTGGCGGTCGGCCTCACGGGTGAGGACGGCCGCACGCTGGTGGTGGGCGAGGGAGAGGACGTACGGGTCGATCCGGGGGTGCTCCGCGTGTTCCTCGGCAGTGGCCGGATTCCGGTGGTGTCGAGCATCGCCTACGGCAAGGACGGCGGCATCCACCACCTCACCGCGACATCGGCTGCCACCGCTCTCGCCCCGGCGCTCGACGCCGCCTTGGTGCTCCCGGCCGCAGCCGCAGAGACGGGCCCGGCGTCGGCGGCCTACGTCGACATGGCCGTGCCGCACGCCGTGTTGAGGCATCTCCACCGCCTCTGACGACGACGACACCGCGCGCGGCCGGGCCGGGCCCTTCCCCCGTGAACCTAGTGCTGTGGCCGGTTCGCGCGGCGCAGGAGCAGGGTGACGAAGCCGAGCGTGCCCCGGTAGCCGTGGAGCCACGCCTCGCGGTGTCCGGCCGCGGCCTCGAGGGCCTGGCCGTGGTCCGGGTGCTCCGGATGGTCGAGGGCCCAGCGGGAGAGCGATCCGGTCCAGGACCACTCGTAGTCGTCCCACTCCTGGAGGGTGCTGACGTGCGCGTAGACCGGCACCCAGCCGGCGGCCGTGATGCGGTCGACGGTCGTCGCGAGGCTGTCGTAGTCATCGACGGCGAAACCGGCGTCAAGGGTCTTGCGGTCGGGTTCGCGTTCCCAGAAGCACTCCCCGAGGAGAACGCTTCCGCCCGGGGCGAGGTGGCTGTCGGCGGCCTTCAACGCGGGAAGGAGGCCGCCGAAGGCGTGCGTGGCACCGATGCTGAGAACCAGCCCGTACCGGTGGGGGGAAGCGAACTCCGCGGCGTCCTGGGCGTGGAAGGCGATCCGGCCGCCGAGCCCCGCCTCGTCGACGGCGCGAGCGGCGGCGGCGATGGCCTGCGCGTCGTTGTCCACGCCGTCGGCACGCAGGTCCGGGCGAGCGGATAGTGCGCGCATCAGCCACGTGCCGGATCCGCACCCGAGGTCGAGCAGCCGGGCGTCGGTGCCCGGCAGGGCCCGGTCGAGGAGCGTGCGTACGGAATCGTCGCCCAGCGGAGCGGCGATGGGGTGGTCGGTGTGGGCGATGGAGCTGATCTGTCGGCGGTCCATGGCAACACCCTGCCTCCCCGCGCGCCCGTTCGGCCCGCGAAGCGCCCCGAATGCGTTCGACCGGGCTACCCGATCGTGTGGCCCGGCGGATGGCTTCGTCGCGTAGGACAGGAGGGCAGGAGGCAGGGGCGCATCACACGGTGGGCTCAACCCGACGCGCACAACGGCGGCGCCACGTGTCCAATGACGGGGAAGCGGCCTTCACCTCACGCCGTCCCCGGGGAGCGCCATGAGTCTGCCGTCCGAGCCGCCCGCTGAGGCGCCCGCACCGGCTCGGCCAGGGGCTTCGCGTCCATGGAGGATCATGGCGAGCACCGTTTCGGCGGTGCTGATCACGCTCACCTGCATCCTCGTACCGGTCTCCCTGCTCACGGTGTGGGTGCACGACATCGTGCTGGACACAGGGCGGTACGTGTCGACCGTCTCCCCGCTCGCCTCGGATCCGGACATCGAGGCCGCCGCCGTCCACCGGATCACCGAGGCGGCCGACGTGCGGGTGGACGGCTCCCGGGTCACCGCGGACCTGGCGAAGTGGCTGGAGGCGCAGGGGCTGCCGCCCCGCGTCGGTACGGCCGTCAAGGCGCTGGGCCCGCAGCTGGACTCGGCCGCCGACGCGGCCGTCGGCAAGGTCGCGACCCGGTTCGTCGAGAGCGACAGGTTCGAGTCCGTCTGGACCGCCGCCAACCGCGCCGCCCACTCCGCAGTGGTGCACGCGCTGACCGGTGAGGGCCGCGGAGCGGTGGGAGTCGACGGCGGAACCGTCACCCTTGACCTCGGCGCCGCCGTGGAGAACGTCAAGCAGGACCTCGTGAAGGCGGGTCTCGCGCCGGCCGAGAAGATCCCCCGGGTCGACCGGCAGATGGTGCTCTTCCAGTCGGACGAACTGGCGAAGATCCGGGGCGCCGTGCACCTCCTCGACGCGGTGGGCAACTGGCTGCCCGTGCTCACCGTGGTCCTCGGGGCGATCGGCGTCCTGCTCGCGCGGCGCCGCCGCCGGGCCCTGGTGACCACCGCGCTGTGCGCGGCGGCCGCCTGCCTGGTCCTCGCCGTCGGTCTGGCCGTCGCCCGCCGCCACTACCTCGACCACCTCCCGGCGCAGGTGCAGTCCCCGGCCGCCGCGGCGGCGGTCTTCGACACGCTGGTGCGGTTCCTGCGGGCGGCCGTCCGGACCGCACTGGTCCTCGGGGTGGTCGTGGCGCTCGGCGCCTACCTGTCCGGTGCGGGCCGCCTGCCGCGCGGCGTGCGCGGCAGGGCCGAGCACGCGGCCGATTCCGCCGCGCGCTGGGGCGCCGCCCGCGGACTGCGCACCGGAAGCGCCGGCACCTGGGTGGAGGCCCGCCGACGGGGGATCACGGCCGGAGTGCTGCTGGTCCTCGCCCTCGTGTTCGCCCTGTGGAACCACCCGACGGTGCTCACCGTCCTGCTGCTGGTGCTCGTCCTGCTGGCGGTGCTCGCCGTACTCGCCCTGCTGGCCGCCGGCGGCCGCCATGCCGCCCGGGAACGGCGCCCGCGCAGTCCGTAGGCGCAGTCCGCGGCCCGGGCCCCCGGGACGGCGCCGGGGGAGGCGGGGCGCGACCCAGCCGCGAGACACGACCCTGGAGGAGGCCGGATGCCCGGCTCTGCTGACGGCCCCGACCGCCCGGCACGGGAACGGCACCGGCGCGGCGCGCTGTTCCAGCGGCCCACGCGCGCCCTGCGCAGGGACCTGTCCCAACTGCTGTGCGCGGTAGCCGGGCTGGTGCTGGGCCTACTGGCCCCCCTGGTCACGGCGGGGCCCCAGGTCGCCGCCGGACGGGTGGTCAGCGTGCTGTTCACCCTGGGCTTCGGCGTTGTCAGCCTGGTGAGCATCATCTACTCGATGCTGTTCCTGGTCGTGCAGTTCTCCGCGAGCACGTTCACCCCGCGCCTCGGCCTGTTCCGCGACGAGCCGATCGTCTGGCGGGCGTTCGCCTTCACCGTCGGCGTGTTCGTCTTCTGCATCACCTCGGGCCTGGCCCTCGGCACCCGCGAGAGCGTCTCCGCCTTCGTTCCGTGCGTCGCCATGCTCCTCACGCTGGTCGCGCTCGGCCTGATGCGGACGCTGCAGATGAAGGCGTTCGACTCGATCCAGCTCGGCCACGCGCTGACCGCGATCGCCGCCCGCGCGCACCGCCTGTACGACGCCCTGTACCTGCGCCCGTACGTTCCGGACGGGACCGCCGCCCCGCAGCCCCCGGCGGCAGGCGCGAGCGTAGCGGTCCGCTGGACGGGACCGCCGGCCGTACTGCAGGGGATCGACGTACCCGCCCTCATGGCCGTCGCCCGGGAACACGACTCCACGTTCGCGTTCCGCGTCGCCCCGGGTACGACCTTGTCGGGGGGCACCGTCCTCGCCGAGGTGACGGCGGGCGGTCCGGCGGAGGCAGCACTGCGCGCGGTCCTCGCGACGGGGGTCGAGCGGACCTTCGGCCAGGACCCCGAACTGCCGTTCAGGCTCCTCGCCGACATCGCGCTCCGCGCCCTGTCCCCGGCGGTGAACGATCCGGCCACGGCGGTCGAGGCCTTGGACCGCGTCGAGGACCTGCTGACCCGCCTCGCCGGCCGCGACCTGGACATCGGCCGGTTCCACGACCCCGCCGGACGGCTGCGGGTGAGCGTCCCGGTGCCCGGCTGGGAGCGGTACGTCCGGACCGCCGTCGACGACGTGGCCCTCGCCGCGGCCGGGTCCCCGTTGGCCCTGCGCAGAATGCGCGACCTGTTGCGCAGGCTGGCGGAGCGCACCCCCGAGGGCCGGACCGCCGTCGTGTACGAGCGGCTGCAGTGGGTTGAGCGCACCGGCAGCGAGGCTTACCCGCTCGTCTGGTAGCCACTCACCGTCTCGGGGGCTTCGGGCGCGGCCGGCGTACCCAGCCGGCGAGCCGGCAGCGGCTCGTGAGCCACCACGTACCCGACGGCGATGGCCAGCGTGATGACGATGAAGAACGCGATGAGCCAGGACAGCAGGACGAAGACCGACCCGAGGCTGCCGAACTGCTGCAGACTGCGCTCCACGGCATGGGGCATGTAGATCCTCGATCCCATGGAAAGGAGCTGCGCCCCGGCCCCGGCCAGAACCGCCCCGGGCAGCAGCGGCAGCCACGGAATCCGAGCGCCCAGCAGCAGGTGCTGGGTCCACCACCACAGCAGGGTGCCGCTGACCACCGCGACGAGGAATCCGACGGGCCGGCCGGCACCGAAGGCGTTCTGCACGGGGCCCTGGAACAGCAGGGCGGCCAACCAGACGACGAGCCAGACCAGCCACCGCCACGCGGCCAGCCGCGCTTTCGCCTTGGGCAGGTGCCAGGAGCGCTCGCAGGTCATCTGCAGGGCGCGGCTCCATGCGGTCGCAGACAGCAGGGACACCAGGATCCCCACCCCGCTGGTACCGGCCACGGCCGTGGGGTCGGTGGCGGAGTACACGGCCCGCACCTGGTCCAGCGCGGTGTCCTGAAGCCCCAGTGTCGCGCGGATGGAGGAGACCAGCTCGTCCTGGACCCATTCGGGTGCGACGGCGGCGATGACGAAGACGGCCGGCAGCGCACCGAGGAAGGCCTGGGCGGCCAGCCGAGTCGCACAGTCCAGGACCCGTACGGTCGCGAGCTGCTCCAGGAGCCGGCCGAGCAGCGGGGTGTGCCTGCGCATCCAGCCTGGCGCGGCAATGCGGCGCGCACCGGTCTGCGGTTCGGGCACGCAGAGACTCCTCCTGTGTCGAGCTCCGACGGGGGCGACCGCCCTTCCCGGAGAACAATGACGGAAAGCCGCCTCTCCGGCATTTCGCCACTCTGTGCCACGGGCCCGCACACGGCATCCGGCGGGAATCGCCCGCCCGTCCGGAGGTGGACGCTCGGATCCGCGGATCCGGTGTTCCCGCCCCGCGTGGCGCGCTCCGCAGAGGGAGCCGAGAATGGGAGAGCCGGACAAGATCCACACGACGTCGCCCGCAGAGTCCGGGGTAGGCCCGTGCCGGGGTGCTCCAACCCGCAATGACGGTCGCGGCGAAGGATGCTCGTCGAGCCGCCCCACTCCGGGCGAACGGGAAGCACATTCCTTCCCGGCGTGCTGTAAGGACCCAGGTGATGGCACATGTGCCGATGGCTGGCCTATTCGGGGACACCCATGCTGCTCGACACCATCCTCTACAAACCCGCCCACTCGCTGATCGACCAGAGCCTGCACTCCAAGCTCGGCGTGGAGACCACGAACGGCGACGGGTTCGGTGTCGGCTGGTACACGGAGGACAACAGCAGCACTCCGGCGCTGCTCAGGGACGTCGGTCCCGCCTGGAACAACCGCAACCTGCGAGAGATGGCGGACCACGTCCGCTCCCCGCTGTTCTTCGCCCACATCCGGGCGTCGACCGGCACCGCGGTACAGCAGTCGAACTGCCACCCCTTCCGGCACGGCCGCTGGATGTTCATGCACAACGGCGCCATCGCCGGCTTCCACCTCATGCGCCGGGACCTCACGCTGCTCGTCGACCCCGCCCTGTACGCCGACATCGAGGGGACCACGGACTCCGAGGTGATGTTCTACCTGGCCCTCACCTTCGGCCTGGACCAGGACCCGCCGACCGCCGTGGCCCGGATGGCGGGAGTGGTGGAGCGTGTCGGCCGCGACCACGGCGTGGAGTTGCCGCTCCAGATGACGCTCGCCATCACCGACGGCGAACGCGTCTGGGCCTTCCGCTACTCCAGCGGGCACGCGTCACGGTCGCTGTTCTACAGCAGCCGGGTGGACGCACTGCGCAGGCTGCACCCCGATGTCGCGTTCCTGCGGGACGTCGGCGAGGAGACCCGGCTCATCGTGTCCGAACCCCTCGGCGATCTGCCCGGCGCCTGGAACGAAGTACCGGACAGCAGCTACGGCGTCGTCCAGCCCGGCGCCGACGAGCTGTACCCCTTCGCCCCAGCGCCCGCATGACACGACCGCGGACGCTCGGTCGCGGACTGCTCCAGGGCCTTCCGGGCCCCCTGAACAACCGACAGGAGACCGGACCATGCAGAATTCGCTGCTCTACCTGGCAGAGGAGTACGACTACCCCCTGCTGAACATGTTCTGGACCATGATGCTGGTGTTTCTCTGGGTGCTCTGGTTCATGCTGCTCTTCCGCGTCATCGGCGACATCATCCGTGACGACGAGTTGAACGGCTGGGGCAAGGCGGGATGGACCCTCTTCGTCATCCTGCTTCCCTACCTGGGCGTCCTCGTCTATCTGATCGTCCGAGGACGCGGGATGGGCGAACGAGAGCTCAGGCGGGCCCACCAGCAGGAGCAGGCGTTCCGCTCCTACGTACGCGAAAGCGCCGGCGCGGCCGACCACGCCGAGGCACTGTCCCGGCTGGCCGAACTCAAGAACCGCGGCGACATCACGGCAGCTGAGTACGAGCAGGCCAAGGCCAAGGTTCTCGCTTCCTGAGCCGACGGCGCGGTGGCCGGCACCGGACTCGTCGGCCCAGCCCGCGCCGCTGCCCGGACGGGCAGCTCCCACCCCCCAGCGGAGGGCTGATGCGCCCCTACCCGCCGATCGCCGAGCACGGCCTGATCGGAGACCTGCAGACCTGTGCCCTGGTCTCGTCCGACGGAGTGCTCAACTGGTTCTGCTCGCCGCGCTTCGACTCGCCCAGCATCTTCGCCGGCCTGCTCGACGGCAGCCGAGGAGGCTACTTCGCGATCACCGCCGACCCCGTCCGCGCCCCTCAGGACGAGCCGCCGGACAACGCCGACGTCGTCACCCGCCAGCTCTACATGGCCGACACCGCAGTCCTCATCACCCGTTTCCTCACCCTCGAAGGCGTCGGCGAGGTCATCGACTTCATGCCCGTCCGCGAGCCGCACACCCCCACCGACCGACACCAAGTCGTGCGCGTTGTCCGGGTGGTACGCGGGACCGTGCGCTTCACCCTGGAGTGCCGCCCGCGCTTCGACTACGGCCGGGCTCCCCACGACCTCACGTGCGGTGGTGACACCGCCCGCTTCGACGGACACGGCATCGCCGCGCACCTGCAAGCCCTGGGTCCCGTGGCCCTGGAAGCCGACGGGACGGACGTGCGGGCAACCGTGACCCTGGCCGAGGGTGAACGCGCGGCCGTCCTGCTGACCGTCTGCGACGCAGGCAGCGCGGCCCCGCCGCCGGTGAGCCCGGGTGACGTGGTGGAGGAGTTCAACGCCGTGCGCGACTTCTGGCACGGCTGGATCGGACGCTGCACCTACCGCGGCCGCTGGCAGCAGATGGTCAACCGCTCCGCCATCACCCTCAAGCTGATGACGTACGCACCGACCGGCGCGCCGATCGCCGCCGCCACGATGGGCCTGCCGGAGCAGGAGGGCGGGGAGCGCAACTGGGACTACCGCTACACCTGGGTCCGTGACGCCTCCCTCGCGGTGCGTGCCATGCGCGACCTCGGCTTCACCGAGGAGGCGCACGCCTTCCGGAGCTGGCTCATTCAGCGGCTGAGGGACGGCGGAGCTCCCAACGGCGAACCCCTGCAGATCATGTACCGCGTCGACGGGGACCCGTACCTGAGGGAAGAGGTCCTCGGCCACCTGGAGGGCTGGCGGGGCTCCGTACCGGTGCGCGCGGGCAACGGCGCCGCGGACCAACTGCAGATGGACATCTACGGCGAGGCCGTCTACGCCCTCTCCCAGGCCGGCCAGGCCGGCGATGCGGTGGGCTTCGACGACTGGCAGCGCTGCGCCGCCCTGCTGGACTGGCTGTGCGAGAACTGGGACCGCCCCGACGAGGGCATCTGGGAAACCAGGGGCGGCCAGAAGGACTTCACCTACAGCCGCCTCATGTGCTGGGTCGCCCTCGACCGCGGCATCCGCCAGGCCACCGCCACCGCCCGCCCCGGCGACCTGACCCGCTGGACCGCCACCCGGGACGCGATCCTCGAGCAGGTGATGACCCTCGGCTGGAGCGCAGAACGCCAGGCATTCGTCCAGGAGTACGACAGCACCGTCCTGGACGCCTCCCTGCTGCTCATGCCCCTGGTCGGCTTCATCACCTCCAAGGACCCGCGCTGGCTCTCCACCCTCGACGCCATGGACGCCGAACTCGTCTCGGACAGCCTCGTCTACCGCTACGACCCGGAGGCTTCCCCCGACGGCCTCGCGGGCTCCGAGGGCACCTTCTCCCTGTGTACCTTCCTGTACGTCTACGCCCTCGCCAGGGCCGGCCGCATCCATCAGGCGCGCTACGCCTTCGACAAGATGCTCACCTACGCCAACCACGTCGGGCTCTTCGCCGAAGAGGTCGGCCTGACCGGCGAACAGCTCGGCAACTTCCCCCAGGCCTTCACCCACCTCGCCCTCATCACCGCAGCCCTCGCTCTCGACACCGAACTCGACCACGCCGCAAGCGCCGCCTAGCGCCCCGCAGCAGCCGCCGCATCATCTTTTGCACTCCGGTCAAGAGGGGGATCACGATGGTCGGATGGTGCTCGACCTGCTTCTCATCGGCTTGGCAATAGCGCTGATCCCGCTGTCCGTCATGGCCTTCGTACTCGTGGTGTCCGCTCCGCGCGGGGTGCGCAAGGGCCTGGCGTTCATCCTCGGCTGGCTGGCGTGCCTCGTGGCGGTGATAGCGGTCGTCCTCGTCCTCACCGACGGGCAGCCGCCCCCGCCCCGCTCTCCGCCGTCCATCGCGGCACTCGTGGCCACGCTGGTCATCGGTGTCGGCCTGGTCGCGTACGGCGCGTACCGGCGCCGCCGGAGCCGCCGAAAAGCCACAGCTCCGGATCCCTCCCCGGGGGAGCGGGCTGCGGCTTCAGGGGCGTCCGCTCCGTCCCGGGCGGACGACACCACCGGATGGTCCGCAGCCGCCCTCGCCGTTCTCCTCCAGCCCTGGGGGATGGTCGCCGCCGCTGCCGCCACCGTGGTCCAGGCCGACCTCTCCCACGGCGAGTCGTTCCTGGCCCTCGTCGCCTTCTGCCTCGTGGCCACCTCCACCCTGCTGGCCATGGAGCTGTACATGGTGTTCTCGCCCGCAAAGGCCCAGCTCTCCCTGCTGGGCCTGCGCGCGTGGCTGGAACGCCACAAGGACCCGGCGATCGTCGTGATCTGCCTCTTCCTGGGCCTGTGGCTCGTGGGCAGGAGCCTCTACCAACTCACCCGCTGACATCGGCCCGTACCCCTGGCCGCGGTGCGGAGGTGCGGGGCCTCACGGCGGATGCTGCAATGAGAACAGAGCCGTACCGGCCACCGATGCGCCTTTCGGCGCAGGGCACGCGGCCCCAGGCTTCCCGGCCCGGTCAGGTGCCGAGGATGCTCCTCTTCTGCTCCGCGAACTCCGCCTCGGTCAGGGTTCCCTGCTCCTGGCCAACGCCAAGATTCCTGGTGATGGGCAAGGAAGAAGGCCATCCATGACGGAGCCCAGCACACCCGCGGGCGCCGGCGTCGGGCAGCAGCCGCAGGAGGCGGACCGGCTGCGCGAAATCCTCCGCGCTCCCGGCTACCTCAAGGTGCTCGCCTTCGCCGCGTTCATCGGCATCCCGGTCTCCCTGATCGCGTTCTGGTTCCTCGTGGGACTGCACGAACTGGAGCACGTCCTGTGGAGGGACCTTCCGCACGAGCTGGGCTGGGACGCTCCGCCGTGGTGGTGGCCGCTCCCCCTGCTCCTGGTCGCAGGGGCCGTCGTCGGCCTGGTCGCCGCACATCTGCCGGGCGCCGGCGGGCACGTCCCCGCGTCCGGCCTCCACACCGGCGGGGCTTCGCCGGTCACCCTGCCGGGCGTCCTGCTGGCCGCGGCCGCGAGCCTGCCCTTCGGCGCCGTTCTGGGACCGGAGGCACCGCTGATCGCTCTGGGCGGCGGCCTGGCGCTGCTCTTCCACGACCTCACACGGGCTCCGGCGACCCCGCAGAGCACCGCGCTGCTGGGCGCCGCCGGCGCCGCCGCTGCCATCGCGGCGATCTTCGGCAACCCGCTGATCGCCGCAGTGCTCCTGATCGAGGTGGCCGGGGTCGGCGGGCCGCAGCTGTTCGCGGTCATGCTGCCCGCCCTGCTCTCCAGCGGAGTGGGTGCCCTGGTCTTCACCGGCTTCGGACGCTGGACCGGGCTGGAGACGGGCAGCCTCAGCCTCAAGCTGCCCACGCCCGTTCCCCGCCTGGACGGCGGTGACGTGCTGTGGACGATACCCATCGCCATCGCCCTCGCCGTCCTCCTGCACCCGGTACTGGCGGCGGCCCGGCGCGTCGCCGCGTACATCGCGGGCGGTGTGCTCTCCCGCACCGTCCTGTGCGCCGTGGCCGCCGGGGTCTGCGCAGCCCTCTACGCCCTGATCACCGGCCGCACCCCCGCAGACGTCGCCTTGTCCGGCCAGACCGCCCTGGCCCGGCTGGCCGCCGACCCGCACGCCTGGGGCGTGGGCGCCCTGTTCGCCGTCCTGCTGCTCAAAGGGGCCGCGTACACCCTCTGCCTGGGCAGCCTGCGCGGCGGCCCCGTCTTCCCCGCCCTCTTCCTCGGAGCCGCCGCCGGAGTCCTGCTGGCCCCGCTGCCCGGCCTGGGCCCCGTACCGGCCATGGCGGCAGGAATGGCGGCCGCCACGGCCAGCACGCTGCGGCTGCCGGTCAGCAGCGTGGTCCTCGTCGTGCTGCTGCTGGGCAGCTCCGCCATGATGCCCATCGCCATCCTCGCGGCGGTGATCGCCTTCATCACCACCGAACTGCTACCCGCCGGGACGCCACTGCCGCCTCCTCCGCGCGCCGACCAGCCGACTCCGGAAGCAGGCAGCCCCAAAGCGGCCGGGGCACCCTGACGACGGCCTCTGACCGCTCTCTTGTGCGGGTCAGAGGCCATGCGCAGGCTCTTAGAAGAAGCCGAGCTTCTTGGGGGAGTAGCTGACCAGGAGGTTCTTCGTCTGCTGGTAGTGCTCCAGCATCATCTTGTGGGTCTCGCGTCCGATCCCCGACTGCTTGTAGCCGCCGAACGCCGCGTGGGCCGGGTAGGCGTGGTAGCAGTTCGTCCAGACGCGGCCCGCCTGGATCGCGCGGCCCGCGCGGTACGCGGTGTTGACGTCGCGGGTCCAGACGCCCGCGCCCAGGCCGTACGCCGTGTCGTTCGCGATCCGCACCGCGTCGTCGAAGTCGTGGAACGAGGTCACCGAGACCACCGGGCCGAAGATCTCCTCCTGGAAGATCCGCATGCGGTTGTCGCCCTCGAAGATCGTCGGCTGGACGTAGAAGCCGCCCGCCAGGTCCCCGCCGTGGTCGAAGCGCTCCCCGCCGGTGAGGATCTTCGCGCCCTCCTGCCGGCCGATCTCCACGTACGACAGGACCTTCTTCAGCTGCTCCTCCGAGGCCTGCGCGCCGATCATCGTGTCCGTGTCCAGCGGGTGCCCCGGAACGATGAGTTCGGTGCGCGCCACCGCCGCGTCGAGGAAGTCCCCGTACCGGCCGCGCTCGATCAGGGCGCGCGACGGGCTCGTGCACACCTCGCCCTGGTTGAGGGCGAACATGGTGAACCCCTCCAGGGCCTTGTCACGCAGGTCGTCGTCGGCCGTCCAGATGTCGTCGAAGAACAGGTTCGGGCTCTTGCCGCCGAGTTCCAGGGTGACCGGCGTCAGGTGCTCGGCCGCGTACTGCATGATCAGCCGCCCGGTCGAAGTCTCCCCCGTGAAGGCGACCTTCGCGACGCGCGGGCTGGAGGCGAGCGGCTTTCCGGCCTCCTCGCCGAAGCCGTTGACGATGTTCACCACGCCCGGCGGCAGCAGGTCCGCCACCAGGCTCAGCCAGTAGTGGACGGAGGCCGGGGTCTGCTCGGCCGGCTTCAGGACGACCGTGTTGCCCGCAGCCAGCGCCGGGGCCAGCTTCCACACCGCCATCAGGATCGGGAAGTTCCACGGGATGATCTGGCCGACCACGCCCAGGGGTTCGTGGAAGTGGTAGGCCACCGTGTCGTCGTCGAGCTGGCTCAGCGCCCCCTCCTGTGCGCGCAGCGCCCCCGCGAAGTAGCGGAACTGGTCGATCGCCAGGGGCATGTCGGCGGCGAGCGTCTCGCGGATCGGCTTGCCGTTCTCCCAGCTCTCCGCGACCGCGAGCGCCTCCAGGTTCTGCTCCATCCGGTCCGCGATGCGCAGCAGGACAGTGGACCGCTCCGTGACGGAGGTCCGCCCCCACGCGGGCGCCGCCGCGTGCGCCGCGTCCAGTGCCCGCTCCACGTCCTCCGCCGTACCGCGCGCCACCTCCGTGAAGGCCTCCCCGGTGACGGGGGAGGGGTTCGCGAAGTACCGGCCCCGGGCGGGCTCGACGTACTCGCCGCCGATGAAGTGGCCGTAGCGGGACGCGTACGACATGAGCGCCCCCTCGGTACCGGGCGCAGCGTAACGGGCCATGGGTGTCCTCCCCTTGCCGGGCGCCGGCCGCCGTCGGACAGCGCTCGGTGGGAGGCTAGGAGCGGGCAGGTTGCGGATACGTTGCACGCCCTCGGCCGGCGGGACCCGCGAGCGGCCGTACGGGAACCCCGCGCGCGCCGAGCTCGCCGCCGGGGCCGAACCCGACGCCCAGGCCCAGTTCGCCGTCCAGGGCGCGTACGCGGGCCAGCGCGGCCGACCGGTCCTCGGGCGGCAGCGCCGACGCAAGGGCCCGCCAGGCCTCCGGGTCGTCCGCGCCCCACGGGCTGCACACCCAGTCGGTCAGCAGCCCGGCATCCGCGCGGGCGATCACGGCTGCCCGCGCCTGGTCCTCGATCCGCCGGCGCAGCCGGACGATTCCCGGCGCGGTGGAGGCGGGCAGGAGCGGGCCGGGGTAGTGGTGGAGCGCGGCGGAGACCGCGCCGGTGGCCAGCTGCCGGGTCAGGGCCGTGAAGTCGGCGTCCAATGGACCGGCCGTGCGGTAGGGCCGCGAGAGCGGGGCGGCCGGACCCAACAGGGTGCGCAGGCGGGAGATTTCGGCGCGCAGAGTCACCGGTGACACCGACTCGTCCTCGTACAGCGCGATCGCCAGCTCCTCGCCCGACAACCCCGCCGGATGGTGCGCCAGCAGCACCATGATCTCGCTGTGCCGCCGCCCCAGCCGCACCGGGCGGCCCCCGGCGACCAGCAGCGCCTCGTCCTGGCCGAGGGCGGTGAGCGTGTCACCCGCCGCCGGCGGCCCGGGGTCGATCAGGGCCAACTGGGCCTCCGCCGCCCGCGCGACCGCCTGGACGAAGGCGAGGGAGTGGGGGTGGGCGAGACCGTCGCCCCCCGTGATGTCCACCGCACCCAGCAGCCTGCCCGTCCGCGGATCGCGCACCGGGGCCGCCGCGCACGTCCACGGATGGACCCGGCGGCTGAAGTGCTCGGCTCCGAAGACCTGGACGGGCTCGCCGACCGCCACCGCCGTACCGGGCGCGTTGGTGCCCATCGCCGTCTCCGCCCAGCGCGCGCCCGGCACGAACCCGAGCCCCTCCGCCCGCCGCAGCGTGCCCGGTTCGCCCTCGACCCACAGCAGCCTGCCTTGGGCGTCGCAGACCGCCAGCAGGTGTGCCCCGTGCGCCGCGAACGCCCCGACGAGGTCCCGGAACAGCGGCATCACGCGGGAGAGCGGGTGCCCCTCGCGGTACGGCCGCAGCCGCGCCTCCGCCAACTCCACCCGGGGCGCGCACTCGGGGCTGACCCGGGCCCGGGCGCACCGCCGCCAGGACCGCGCGATGACCGCCCGGACCGGGGCCTCCACCCGCCCGTCCCGGGTGAACGCGGTGTGCGCCCGGCGCAGTTCGCGGGTGCGCTCGGCGGGATCGGTGCCGCCCGGCAGTGCCACCGAAGGATCGTCCATGTTCACCCTCCCGTGGTGCCGCGGTACCCGGAGCGCCCCCATCGTCGTCCCGGTACCGGCCCCCGACAAGCGGTACGTCGGCCAGTCGGCGCCGAAACCGGCCGGGACCTGTCCGGGCCGACCAGGCCGGTCGGCCCGGTCAGCCCCGTCAGCCCGGTCAGGGCCTACGCGGGATCGGCGGCAGCCAGCGCCGAGGCGGGGTCCGGGGCCGACGGGCCCGTAGGGATCCAGCGGCCCGCCTCGCGGTGGTACGGCCACCACCGCCCGTCCCGGCCCAGCCGGAGCTGGCGGCCGGTGTCCGCCTCCGTCCAGCGGGCGCGGACCCGCCGCAGTACCGGAGCTTCCTCGTCCGCCCAGGCCGCGGCCAGCGCCGCCCGGGCCCGGCTCAGTGTGGTCCGGTCCGGCGTCCAGTCGTCCTCCAGCGCCGCGAGGGCCGCGGATCCGCCGAAGCCCCAGGCCAGTACGGCCCGGTCCATCGCGGCCCGCTCGCGACCGGAAGCCGCCGACAGGCGGGCGCGGAGCCGGATGTCATGGGCCTCGGCCGTGAGTCGTACGACGTCTTCGGCAGCGGTGAGGGGGGCCGGAGGGACGCGTTCGGCATGGCCCGGAGCCAGCGCTTCCGCGAGCCGCCGGTACGCCTCCGACGCCGCCGCCTGCGCCAGGAACTCCACCGCGTCCACGTCCAGCCCTTCCGCTTCGGCCTCGGTGTCCAGCGTCGGCGGCCGGCCCGGCGCCTGCGGCAGCTCCGGCAGCGCGGGCAGCGGCGGCAGGAGGGCCGCCGCCCCGAAGGCGTCCGCCGCCGGGACCCCCTCGTCCGCGGGTGCCTGCGGAGCCTCCGCTTCCGCGCTGCTCCGCTCCTCCAGCTCACCGAGCAGCTCCCGTTCGCCGCGGCCGCGCAGGAGCAGCAGCACGAACGGGTCCTGGTCCAGCAGCCGGGCCACCTGGTAGCAGAGGGCCGCCGTGTGCGGGCAGTGGTCCCACTCGCCGCAGTCGCAGCGCGGGTCGAGGTCCCCGATGCCCGGCAGCGGGTCCACCCCGGCCGCCGCCGCGTCCTCGGCCAGCCCCGGGGGCACCTCACGGTCCAGCAGCGCGGCGATGTACCCCGACTCCGCGGCCGCCAGGCCCAGCAGCCGGTCCCATTCCGCTGGGGTGAACTCCTGGACCAGCACGTCCGTCCGGTGCGCCGTCCCGTCCCGGTCGCGCACCACCGCCGTCAGCCCGCCCGGGCGCGCGGTGACGGCCCCGACCGCGCCCGCACGCGCGTACCGGCGCCCCTGCCTGACCTGCTCGCCGTCGAGCGCGCTGTCCTCCAGGGCGCGCAGCCAGGCGTGGCCCCACCAGGTACCGGCGAAACCGCGGCCGGGGGCGGTCGGGAGCGCCGCGAAGGTCTTCTCGTACGGGTACGGGTACGGGTCTCGGGTGCTCATCCGTCACTCCCCGGGGGTCGGGCGCAGCGCCACGAGGTCGGCCAGTTCGGCGTCGGTCAGTTCGGTCAGCGCGCCCTCGCCGCCCGCGAGGACGGCGTCCGCGAGGGCCCGCTTGCGCTCCAGGAGCCGTGCGATCCGGTCCTCCACGGTGCCTTCGGCGATGAGCCGGTGGACCTGAACGGGCTGGGTCTGCCCGATCCGGTAGGCCCGGTCGGTGGCCTGTTCCTCGACGGCCGGGTTCCACCAGCGGTCGTAGTGGATGACGTGGCCGGCCCGGGTGAGGTTCAGGCCGGTGCCCGCCGCCTTCAAGGAGAGCAGGAAGACGGGGACTTCGCCCGCCTGGAAGCGGTCGACGAGCTCCTCGCGGCGCGGCACGGGCGTCCCGCCGTGCAGCAGTTGCGCGGCGATACCGCGTGCGGCGAGGTGCTTCTCCAGGATCCGGGCCATCGCCACGTACTGCGTGAAGACGAGGACCGAGCCGCCCTCGGCGAGGATCGTGCCGAGGAGCTCGTCGAGCAGGTCCAGCTTGCCGGAACGGGCGCCCGCCGGCTCCTTCGTGTACTGCGCGGGATGGTTGCAGATCTGCTTGAGGGAGGTCAGCAGCTTGACCACCAGACCGCGCCGCTCCATCCCGTCCGAGGAGGCGATCGCGGCGAGGGTCTCGCGCACGACGGCCTCGTACAGCACGGTCTGTTCGCGGCTGAGGGTGACGGGGTGGTCGGTCTCCGTCTTGGGCGGCAGCTCGGGCGCGATGCCGGGGTCGGACTTCTTGCGGCGCAGCAGGAACGGGCGTACCAGGGCGCTCAGCCGGGCCGCCGCCTGCGGATCGCGGCCGCTTTCCACGGGCTCGGCGTAGCGGGCGCGGAAGGTACCGAGGCGGCCGAGGAGCCCGGGTGTGGTCCAGTCGAGGACGGCCCACAGCTCGGAGAGGCTGTTCTCGACGGGGGTGCCGGTGAGCGCGACGCGCGCCGGGGCCGGGATGGTGCGCAGGGCCTTCGCGGTGGAGGAGTGCGGGTTCTTGACGTGCTGGGCCTCGTCGGCGACGACCATGCCCCAGCCGGTGGCGGCGAGCCGGGGCGCGTCCGCGCGCAGGGTGCCGTAGGTGGTGAGGACGAAGCCGCCGGTGAGGTCCGCGAGGCTGCGGGCGGGGCCGTGGTAGCGGCGGACGGGTGTGCCGGGGGCGAACTTCTCGATCTCCCGCTGCCAGTTGCCGAGGAGGGACGCGGGGCAGACGACGAGCGTCGGCGCGGAGCGGCCGAGGTCTGTGTCTGTGTCGGTGCCGGTGTTGCGGTTGCGGTGCAGGTGGAGCGCGATCAGGGTGACGGTCTTGCCGAGGCCCATGTCGTCGGCGAGGCAGGCGCCGAGGCCGAGGGAGGTCATCCGGTCCAGCCAGCGCAGTCCGCGCAGCTGGTAGTCGCGCAGGGTGGCGCGCAGTTCGGGGGGCGCGGATACGGCGGGTTCGTCGGGCGCCTGCGGATCGGCCGTCAGCCGCGCCCGCAGCCGCTCGAGGGGACCGGCGGCCTCCACGCCGACCCGCTTGCCGTCGATCTCCGCCGACCCGGTGAGTACGGCCGCCAGCGCGTCGGCGGCCGTGAGCTCGCTGCCCTGCCGGGCGCGGGCCCGGCGGGCCTCGGCGGGGTCGATCAGGACCCACTGGTCGCGCAGCCGGACCAGGGGGCGGTTCGCCTCGGCGAGGCGGTCGAGCTCGGCGCGGGTCAGGTCGTCCTGGCCGCCGAGGGCGTATCGCCAGCTGAAGGAGAGCAGAGCGCCGGGGGAGAGCAGGCCGGAGGGGAGGGCCGATGCGGTGGAATCGGGGTGCCGCGGGGAGTTCGGGGAGTCTGGGGAACCCGGCCTCGGGGAGCCCACGACGGCGCGGGCGGTGAGGGTACGGGCGAGACCGCGCGGCCAGTGCACCTGCACGCCGTCGGCGGCGAGGGCGGCGGAGGCCTCGCCGAGCAGCTCCGCGACGTCCTCGTCGGCGAGTTCGACGGCGTCCGGTACGGCGGCGGTGAGCAGCGGGCCGAGCGGGGGCCAGAGGCGGGCGGCGCGGCGCAGGGCGCGCAGCGCGTCCATCCGGGCCCCGGGCGGAAAGGCGGCCGCGGCCGTTCCGGATCCGGCCCAGACATCGGCGGCGTCGGCGACCGGGGCGGCGTCGGCCAGGCCGTGCATCTGGAGGACGGCCCGGAAGGCGGGGGCGGCGTCGGGGCCGCCGTCGAGGTCGCCGTCGAGCTCGATCCGCAGGGAGATGCGCACACCGGCGTCGTGTCCGGCGGCCACCTCGGCGGCCCAGTCCCGCAGTGCGGGGTGGGGCCGGGGCGGGCGGGCGGCGTAGGCGGACCCGTTGGTGGCCGCGGGCGCGGCGGGGGAGCGCGGCAGGGTGTCGGCGACGGCGTCGAGGAACGCGCGCAGCAGCGGCTCCGGTGCGGGCAGCCGGGGCGGACCCTCCGCGTCCAGGGGTACGCAGTGGGCCTCGGGCGGCATTGCGGCGGCCAGTTCCCGGACGTCTTCGAGGTCGGTGGCGTCCAGGGGGCCGGCCCGCCAGGCGTCATGGCCGAGGGGGCTCAGCCCGGGCAGCAGCTGCCCGCGGGCGAGGAAGCGCAGGGCCAGCAGTGCGGCCGCGCCCCAGAAGGCCGCACCGGCCGACGGGCCGGTTCCGGTACCGGTTCCCATCCCGGTTCCGATTGCGGGGTTGGCGGCGGCGGTGCGGGCGCGGGTGAGCAGCGGCAGGGCTTCGTCGACGGGCAGCACGAGCGCGGTCACGGCGGTCCGCCGCAGGTCGGAGGTGACGACGTGCAGCTCCTCGTGGGCGCTGCCGGTGCCGACGGTGCCGCCTGGAGACCGGCCGTCCGTGCGCCAGAAGGCGATCCGGCCGCCGCGGGCGGGGTCGGCGGGAAGGAAGACGGCCGAGCAGTGGATGAGGCCGGAGATCTCGGGGAGCACGCATTCCTCAAACTTGACTACTGGGGTTCGGAGCCGCCGAGGCTACCCCACCGCAGGCGCCGGAAGGCCAGGACCCGGCCGTGACCCGGGTCACTTCACGGGCGGTTCGGATATCCGGGAACGCGGAGTCGCGGTGGTGCGTTGAGGGGGTGAGTGGTCGACGACGGGTGGAGGTGTCCGCAGATGTCCACGAGCGGAAAAGTCGCGGTTGCCGGAGTCGCGGCAGCCATCGTGCTGTTCTGGACGGTCGGGTTCTGGGCAGGGCTGCTGGTCCTGATCGGTGTGCCCGCTGCCGCCTATCTCCTGCTGGACTCCTCACAGAGGCGTCGACTGCGGGGTATATCCAGGAAGCAGATCGGCCGCTGACGCCCGGGGGATCGGCCGCACCCGCGCTCCCGCGCGGAGCCCGGCCGATCCGAGGGCCTGCTCGGCAGCAGCCGGCTCAGTAGTAGTCGCGCATCAGGGCCGTCGCCCACTCCGGCTGCCGCAGCTCGCCGCGGGGGCCGAACTCGGCCATGTACGGCTTCAGATCGAGGACCGGGGTGCCGTCCACCGCGTCGAGGCCCGCCACGTGGACGTCGAGGCCGTCCACCTTCACCACCCGGCACCGCGAGACGCCGAGCCGGTTCGGCCGGTTCTTGCCGCGCTGGGCGAAGATGCCGACGAGCGGCCAGTCCGGGTTGCCGCGCGGGCGCCGCGCGCCCGTCTCGACCTTCTCCACCGGGACCCGGTCGAAGTGGTAGACGACCTCGACGTGCGAGAAGTCCTCCAGCCCGTACAGGGCTTCCGGACCGAACCGGCCGGCGTCCAGGCGGATCACCGCCGTCTCGCGTCCCCAGTCGTCGTCGACCACCTCCGCGCGGCCGCCCACGACCACGCCCACCGGCTCGCACTCCACCGTCATCGTTCCCCCGTACCCTTCGGATTTCTGTTCACGTCGTTCGTGTTCACACGGGGCGCACCGCGACGCGGTCGAGCGCCGCCAGCAGTGCCGGCACGTCGGTCTCCCCGCCGCGCGGGACCGCGAGCACCCCGCTCGGTTCCTCGTCGAGCAGGACGAAGGCGGTGTCACCGGTGCGGGCCACCAGCGACCAGCCGGGACCGTCCGCCCGCAGCGTCCGGGCCTTCTCGCCCGCGAAGGAGGAGCGCACCCGCCCGGGCGGCGGCGGGGTCACCGCGTACCCCGCGGCCTCCTCCAGCGCCCGTGCGAGCCCGGGATGGGCGGCGGCCGCCGCGCCGCCGTCCAGCGCCTCGCGTTCGCGCCACTCGCCCCACTGCCGGGCGATCTGGTCCGCGGCCATCCGCCGCTGCACCGGCCCCCAGGCCTCCGCCGAGGGCGGCGCCAGCGGCACCCGCCCGGTGCCGTCCGCGCCCTGCTCCGGATCGTGCGGTTCCGGGATCCCCGAGGCCGCCACCGACAGCTCCAGCGGCCAGCCCGCCAGCGAGACCACGATCGAGCGTTCGTCGGGGGACAGGTCGTAGTCCATCCCGCAGTCCCAGGAGGCGATGGCCGTGGCCACGAGCGAGACGTCGTCCACGACGACCGTCCAGCGCGCGCCCTCCTCGTCCTGGCCGAGCACCAGCCCGTAGCCCTCCCCGTTCGGCGCCACGCCCAGCAGGGAGCAGGCCTCGGGGAAGTCGTCGCCCAGGACGCTGGGGAACTGCGCGGGGGTCAGCAGCACGGCGGTCAGCACGTACAGCGAGCCGCCACCCTCGTCGTCGGACACCTGGCCTCCCGGTAGCTCTCTTGTCGGCGCACCTTAACCAGCGGGTAACCCGCCCGTCGAGGGCCTGCGGCCGACGATTTCCAAGGCCGCTGCCTGCACGTAGAGTTGGGGGCCCGCCACAGAAAGGGACACCCGGTGCAGCGTTACGACCGGCTGAGGGAGATCCTCCGTCTCGACCCCGACAAGGACTTCCTCGCCATCTACCGGCTCACCGCCACCTATGAGTTCCCGTGGGACTTCACCCGCGCCCTGGAGCTCGCCCTGTTCCGCACGTACGCCGTGCCGTCCATCGGCGGCCTGCTGGCCGAGACCGCCGAGTTCACGGACCGCACCCAGAAGCGCTACGACGACACCGCGCTGCTCCTCGACGCCGTCGTGGAGCACGGATTCGAGAGCGACACCGCGCGCACCGCGATCCGCCGCGTCAACCAGATGCACCGCAGTTACGACATCTCCAACGAGGAGATGCGCTACGTCCTGTGCACGTTCGTGGTGATTCCGTCGCGCTGGCTGGACGCGTTCGGCTGGCGTCCGCTGACCCACCACGAGCGCCGGGCCTCCGCGAACTACTACGCCACCCTCGGCCGCCACCTGGGCATCACGGACATTCCCGGCTCCTTCGAGGAGTTCGAGTCCGTGCTGAACGCCTACGAGGAGGCGCACTTCGGCTGGGACGAGGGCGCGCGGAAGGTCGCGGACTCCACTCTCGACCTGATGGCCTCCTGGTACCCCGCGCCGCTCGCCCCCGTGGTCCGCGGCGCGAGCCTCGCCCTCCTCGACGAGCCGCTTCTGGACGCCTTCCGGTTCACCCGCCCGCACCCCCGGGTGCAGCGGCTGGTCCAGGGCGCCCTGCGGCTGCGCGGGCGCGCGGTACGGCTGCTGCCCCCGCGCAAGGCCCCGCACTACGCCCGGCAGAACCCGGAGATCAAGAGCTACCCCGGTGGCTACGACGTGGGCGAGCTCGGCACGTTTCCCGTGCCCGGAACAAGCGGCTGCCCCGTTCCGCATCCCCGCCGGCCCGCCGGAGCCGAGGCTCAGCCTCCGGCGTGATCCGGGGTGCCTCCGCGCATCCCGGGCAAGGTGCCGACGTACACCATCTGTGTCACAGGGGTCACCGGTGGCGTACGGCCAGCGCCAGGAAGCGGGCGTCCTCGTCCGAGTACGAGGTCATCTCCCAGCCCGAACGGGCCAGCAGCGGGCCGAGGTTGGGCTCGGCCCGCAGGTCCTCCGGGGTCAGTTCGCGGCCCTGGCGGGCGGCGAGGGCCGCTCGCCCGATCGGGTGGAACAGCGCGAGCCGGCCGCCGGGGCGGACCACCCGGGCCAGTTCGCGCAGGTTCGCGGGCGGGTCGGGCAGGTGCGCGACGAGCCCGGAGGCGAACACCGCGTCCAGCGCCCCGTCGCGCAGCGGCAGCCGGGCCACGTCCGCGAGCAGCAGTGCACCCTGCGAGCCCCGGCCCTCCCGCTGGGCGGCGGCCAGCATCTGCGGGGTGAGGTCGGCCCCGAGCACGATGCCGGCGGGCCCGACGGCGGCGCGCAGCGGGGTCAGCGCCCGCCCGGTGCCGCAGCCCGCGTCCAGCACGCGGTCCCCGGGCCGCAGCCCGAACTCGGCCACGGCGGTCGCGAAGGCGGGCGCGTCCCCGGGGAACTTGCGGTCCCAGTCGGCGGCGCGCGCTCCGAAGAACTCCTGTACGTGCGTGTGGTCTTCGCTCATACGCCCATGATCCCGCACCGGCGGGCGCGCGCGGCTCTGCGGACGGTACGCAAGGTGGTGCGCGGCGTGATCGAAGACGAACGTATCTCTGTCATATTCCAGCAGTTACAGCGGCTTTCGAAATGCGTCCCCTGTTCGCGCCCTCACCCGGACTAGCGTCCGGTGGCCATGGGACACCTGGGACACCTGGACCACGCCGCCTACGGCTGGCTGACACCCGTGCTGTCATACGTGATGGCATCGATCGGCGCCGCCCTCGGGCTGCGCTGCACCGTCCGCGCGCTCGCCGCGACGGGCGCCTCCCGCCGCAACTGGCTCCTCACCGCGGCCTCCGCGATCGGCACCGGCATCTGGACGATGCACTTCGTCGCGATGCTGGGCTTCGACGTCACCGGCACCGAGATCCACTACAACGTGCCGCTCACCATCCTCAGCCTCATCGTCGCCATGCTGGTCGTCGGCGCCGGAGTGTTCGCCGTCGGCTACGGCAAGGACCGCGGCCGGGCCCTCGTCCTGGGAGGCCTCACCACCGGCCTCGGCGTCGCCAGCATGCACTACCTGGGCATGGCGGCCCTGCGCCTGCACGGGCACGTCTCCTACGACCCGCTCACCGTCGGACTCTCCGTCGCCATCGCCGTGGTCGCGGCCACCGCCGCCCTGTGGGCCGCGCTCAACATCAAGTCGCCGGTGGCCGTGGCCGTCGCCTCGCTCGTCATGGGCGCCGCGGTCAGCAGCATGCACTACACGGGGATGACCGCAGTCGCCGTCAGCGTCAGCCCCTCGGACGCCGCCCTGCCCGGTGCCACGGCCATGCAGTTCATCTTCCCGCTCGCCGTCGGGCTGGGCTCCTACCTGTTCATCACCGCCGCCTTCGTCGCGCTGTCGCCGACCGCCGACGAGCGGGCCGCCTCCGACTCCGTCCGCAGGCTGGGGGAGCGGGCCGCGGCCGCCCACTGAACACAGGGCGCGTAGGGCTGGCGGCGGCCGCTTGCGCGCAGCGCACCCCGCACTCCCCATCCGCACCCCCATCCGCACGCACGCCGAACCACCCGCACCTGTCGGAACCGCCCCGGAACGAGGAGCCCATGCGCACACCCCGCAGACAACCGGAAGCAGCGGCGCCGCGGCTCCCCGCGCCGGCGGGCGGCCGCGGCCACGGCGCGGGGACCGGCCGCCGGGCCCACGCCGGTCCGCCGGCCGACGAGCACCTGGAGCAGGCGCTCCACCAGCCCGCCCCGGCCGCTCCGGCCGGCCCGCCACCGTACGACCGGGGCCGGCGTCTGCGGCTGCGCCCCGCCACCGTCCGCGCGAAGATCGTCTCGCTGCTGATGGTCCCCGTCGTCTCCCTGCTCGCCCTCTGGGCCTTCGCCACCGTCAGCACCGCCCAGGACATCGCCCGGCTCAACCGCGTCCAGCAGGTCGACACCGAGATACGCAGCCCCGTCGCCGCCGCCGTCACCGAACTCCAGGCCGAACGGCGCGCCGCCGTCCGCCTCCTCGCCGACCCCTCCGCCGACCCGGCCGCCCTGGACCAGCAGGCCCGCCGCACCGACACCGCCGTCCGGCGCCTGCGGCTCGGAGACCGCAACACAGCCGCCGACTCCGGCGACTACGGCTCGGACGTCGTGGTCCGCCTGGGGGCGTTCGTCGCCGACGCCGAGGCACTGGAGTCCGCCCGCAAGGACGTCACCGGGCGCCGCGCCACCCCCGAAGCCGCCTACGAGATCTACACCCGCGTGGTCGACTCCGCCCTCGCCGTGGGCGGCGCCCTGACCGGCGGGGACGGCGCCGAACTCGGCCCCGACTCCCGGGTCCTGCTGGAATTCGCCCGGGCCGCGGAACTCCTCTCCCGGGAGGACGCGCTGCTCGCCGTACCGGGCCCGCGCAGCGCGGAAACGCTTCGGCAGCTGACCGGCACCATCGAGGCCCGCCGCGCCCTGACCGCCACCGCCGCCCGTGACCTGCCCCCTGCCCAGCAGGCCGCCTGGCAGTCCGCGGCCAAGAGCGCCGCCTACGCCGACCTCACCGCCGCCGAGGACCGGGCGCTGGCCGCGGGCACCGCCAAGGAGGTGCGCGCAGTGCCCGCCGGATGGGAGGCCGCCCACACCGGCATCGCCGCCTCGATGCGCGAGATCGAGGTGGCGGCGCACGCCGCGGCCGCCGACCGGGCCGACCCGCTCGCCGAGGGGGCGCTCAGCCCGGCCGGAGCCGCCGTGCTGCTGGGCCTCGCCGCCGTCGCCGCCTCGCTGGTCATCTCCGTCCGCATCGGCCGCGTCCTGGTGGTGGAGCTGGTCTCGCTGCGCAACACCGCCCTGGAGATCGCCCACCGCAAACTCCCGTACGCCATGGAGCGGCTCCGCGCGGGCCGCGCCGACGAGATCGACATCGCCGCCGAGACTCCGGCCGGGCCGCCCGCCGACGACGAGATCACCCAGGTCGGCGAGGCGCTGGCCACCGTCCACCGGGCCGCGCTCAGCGCCGCCGTCGAACGGGCGGAGCTGGCCAGCGGGGTCTCCGGGGTCTTCGTCAACCTCGCCCGCCGCAGCCAGGTCCTCGTGCACAAGCAGCTCACCCTGCTCGACTCGATGGAACGGCGCGCGGACGACCCGAACGAGCTCGGCGACCTGTTCCGCCTGGACCACCTGACCACCCGGATGCGCCGGCACGCCGAGAGCCTGATCATCCTTTCCGGCGCGGCCCCCGGACGCGCCTGGCGGATGCCGGTCCCGCTCACGAACGTCGTACGGGCCGCCGTCTCCGAGATCGAGGACTACCCCCGTGTGGAGGTGCGCCAGCTCGCGGAGGCCGCCGTGGTCGGGGGAGCCGTCGCCGACCTCACCCACCTGCTGGCCGAACTCATCGAGAACGCCGCCCAGTTCTCCCCGCCGCACACCAAGGTCCGGGTCAGCGGCGAGCCGGTCGGCGCCGGCTACGTCCTGGAGATCGAGGACCGCGGGCTCGGCATGGGCCGCGAGACCCTGGCCGACGCCAACCGGCGCATCGAGCAGTCCGAGGCGCTCGACCTCTTCGACAGCGACCGGCTCGGACTCTTCGTCGTCAGCCGCCTCTCGTCCCGGCACGGTGTGAAGGTGCACTTGCGGACGTCACCGTACGGGGGCACCACCGCCGTGGTGCTGCTGCCGAACTCCATGCTCCAGGGGGCGATCACGGCCGGCGCCCCCGAGCCGGAGCCCCGAGCGGGGGCGACCGACGGGGCGCGGGCCGCGGCACCGGCAGCCATGGCGGCGGCCGCGCCGGCACCGGCCCCGGAGGCGGTCGAAAGGGCGGACCAGCCGCCCGCGATGACCGTCGTACGGGAGGACGCGCGCGCCCTCGGGGACCCGGATACCCGCCCCGCCCCCGTGGCCGCGCTGCGGCCGCGCACTCCGGGCGGCGCGGTCACCGGTGCGCACGCCGCCGCGGCCCCGGCCGCCTCGGTGACGGAACTGCCGCGCCGGGTCCGCCAGGCCAGCCTCGTCCCGCAGCTGCGCGAGACCCCCGCCCACAAGGCCCCGGAGGGCGCGCGCCTCGCCGAGGATCCGCCGGGGCGCAGCCCGGAGCAGGCCCGGGACCGGATGGCCGCCTACCGGGCCGGATGGGTCCGCGGCGCCGAGGAGAACTCCCCGCACGCAGGCCGCGAAGGCCACGAGGGCCACGAGGGCCACGAGGGCCGCGAAGGCAACGCAGGCAGCAAAGGAGAAGTGTGATGATCGAACACCAGAGGATCGGCCTCGACGGCGTCGTCCGCAGGTCCGGCGAACTGGACTGGCTGCTCGACGACCTGGTGCTCCGGGTCCGGGAGGTCCGGCACACCGTGGTCCTGTCCAACGACGGCCTGCCGGTCGGTGCCTCCAGCGCGCTGAGCCGGGAGGACGCGGAGCACCTGGCCGCCGTGGCCTCCGGCTTCCACAGCCTGGCCAAGGGCGCGGGCCGGCACTTCCACGCCGGGGGCGTGCGCCAGACGATGGTCGAGATGGACGAGGGCTTCCTCTTCGTCGCGGCCGCCGGCGACGGATCCTGTCTGGCCGTGCTGAGCGGCGCCGGGGCCGACATCGGGCTGATCGCCTACGAGATGGCCCGCCTGGTGAAGCGGGTCGGCGAGCACCTGTACACCCCGCCCCGGTTCGCGGCGCGGCCGCCGGCCGCCGGCTGAGGGCGGCGGTCCGGCACATGAACGGCCAGTGGTACGACGCCGACGCGGGCCCGCTCGTGCGTCCGTACGCGATGACCGGCGGGCGTACGAAGCCGGGACCCCACGGAGTCCGCTTCGACCTGATCGCTCTGGTCGTCGTGGATCCGGAAGGCACCGACGCGGCTGCCGAGTCGCTGCTCGGCCCGGAACACCGGGCCCTGCTCGGACTCTGCCGGTCGGAGACCCAGTCGGTGGCGGAGCTCGCCGCCGACGCCGACCTGCCCGTGGGGGTGGTGCGCGTGCTCCTCGGCGACCTGCTGGAGGGCGGGCACGTCAAGGTCAGCAGGCCGGTACCGCCCGCGCAGCTGCCGGACGAGCGGATTCTGCGGGAAGTCATCGAGGGATTGCGAGCGCTGTGATGGGACTGCATGACGACGGACCGGCGGATCCCGGTCCCGGGGACGACACCGAACTGGCGGCGCTCGCGCTGAAGATCCTCGTTGCGGGCGGCTTCGGGGTCGGCAAGACCACGCTGGTGGGCGCGGTGAGCGAGATCAGGCCGCTGCGGACGGAGGAGTTGCTGAGCGAGGCGGGCGAACGCGTCGACGACACGGGCGGGGTGGACCAGAAGACGACCACGACCGTGGCCATGGACTTCGGGCGGATCACCATCCGGTCCGGGCTGTCGCTGTACCTGTTCGGCACGCCGGGCCAGGACCGGTTCTGGTTCCTCTGGGACGAGCTGTCCCAAGGGGCGCTGGGCGCCGTGGTGCTCGCCGACACGCGGCGGCTGGAGGACTGCTTCCCGGCGGTGGACTACTTCGAGCACCGCCGCATCCCGTTCGTGGTGGCCGTCAACTGCTTCACCGACGCGCGGCGTTACGGTGCCCACGACGTGTCGAGGGCGCTGGACCTGGACCAGGGGACGCCGGTGGTGCTGTGCGACGCGCGGGACAAGGACTCGGGGAAGGAAGTACTGATCAGGCTGGTCGAGTACGCCGGGCGGGTGCACACCGCCAGGCTGCTGGACTCGGTGGAGCCGCAGGCCGATTCGGTGTGAACCGGCGTGCGGCTGCACGCGGTCGGTCAGTCCGAGATCCCGGCGAAGGCGATCACCTTGTCGATCGGGACCCGGACGAGGAGTTCGCTCGGAACGGCGTTGCGGCGGCCGAAGGCCTCCGCACGCTCCTCGCCCATGTAGCGGGCGCCGATCCTCGTCGCCCAGTGCAGGGTCGCATCGGGGTCGTCACCATGCTCGTTGATCTCGGCGCGCCCCTGGAGCACGACGTAGGAGAACGGCGGGCGGTCGTCGTCCACGCACAGCGCGACCCGGCCGTCACGGGCCAGGTTGCGCCCCTTCACGGTGTCCTTGCCGGTGTTGAACACGAAGGAGTCGCCGTCGAGTACGAACCAGATGGGAGCGATGTGGGGGCTGCCGTCCTCGCGGACGGTGGAGAGCTTTCCGGTGCGGGTGGAGTGGGAGACGAACGCCCGCCACTCCTGTTGAGTCATCTTCTTCGCCATGAGTACATCCTCCTTGCCGGAAAGGCACTGGTGGGGAAGGCTTGCGGGACGACTACGCGGGGCGCGGCGCGGCCAGGTGGGCGGCGTCGACGGGGAGGGGCTCGGAATGGCACTGGACAAGCAGCTCGACTGGCTGCTGGACGACTTGACGCGCAGGGTCCAGCAGGTGCGGCATGCGGTGGTGCTGTCCAACGACGGCCTGGTGACGGGCGCGAGCGCCGGGCTGGCACGGGAGGACGCGGAGCACCTGGCGGCCGTCGCGGCCGGACTGCAGAGCCTGGCGAAGGGGTCGGGCCGGCACTTCAGGGCCGGGGAGGTCCGGCAGACGATGGTCGAGTACGACGAGGGGGTGCTCTTCGTCATGGCCGCGGGCGCGGGCAGCAGCCTGTGCGTGCTGAGCGCCTCGGAGTCGGACATCGGGCAGGTCGCGTACGAGATGACGCTGCTGGTCAACCGGGTGGGTGAGCACCTCGGCGTCGCGGAGCGGCGCGTCACGGGCGGTTGAGTTATCCACAGGCCTCGCGGGCTGTCGTTGCGCTGAGTTACGGTCTTCACACAGAGTGATCGACGCTCGTGGGGGGAGACCGTGATGATGATGACGACGATGGCGCGACGCACCGATGTCGATGCCCAGGCGGATACGGATACGGATGCCGGTGCCGGTGTACGTGCGGACGCGCAGGCCGAGGTGTTGGTAGGCGGTGTACAGGCCGCCGGGGAACTGGGGCTGACCCGGGGAGAGTTCGCCCGCGCCGTCCAGCTGGGGATCGTGCGCGCCGGGTCTTCGGCAGCCGGCCGCGCCGCCCGCTACACGCGGGCCGAGCTGGACCGGGTCAAGGCCGCCGGGGGAGGACCGGGCGGGGACGGGCCGCAGGCGCTGCGCGAGCGGGTGGCGACCGTCGCCGGAGCGGAGGCGGCGGCCGGGGTACTGGGGGTCGGACCGAGCCGGTTCACCCGGCTCGCCCGCTGCGGGCACCTCACCCCGGTCGGCTACCGGATCAACCGGTACCGGGCGGTGGTGTGGCTCTACCTGACCGCGGAGCTACGGGAGTTCGCGGCGCGGGAGCCGGCGCGGCTGCGCGGGGTCGCACCGCCGGCGGACCGTCGGCTGCTGGAGGCCAGGGCGGACCTGCGCCCGCGGAAGTGGCGCGGGCGGCACGTCGGGCTGCTGCTGAGACGGACCGCCGATCCCTGGGAGCGTGCCGCGGTCCTCGCGTCCGTACTTCCGGAGGAAGAGCTGTGGCGGGCTGTGCCCGACCCGGCGGAGCGGATCGTACTGGCAGCCCTCGCGCCGCCCCCGCCGTACGGGCACCCGCAGGCGCCGGCGGCCGCGGCCGTGGCGCTGCGGCTGCTGAAGGCCGAGCCGCCGGAGGAGATCCACTGGTACCGCACCAGCCTGGACTTCGCCCTGACCGGGGCCCGCGGTCAGTCGAACTCGACGGGGGAGAGGGGGCCGACGTAGACCCAGGCCCCGGCCTCGCGGGAGAAGGTGCTGTGCTCGTGCAGTGAGCCGGTGTGACCGCCCTCGCGGTAGTGCGCCCGGAACTCCACCGAGCCCTCGGTCTCGAACATCCCGCCGCGCTCGGTGGCGAGGATCTCCAGCCGCTCCCAGCGCTGACCGGGGTCCAGGTCGAGCCGGGCCGGACGGGTCGAGGGATGCCAGGAGCGCAGCAGGTAGGCGGTGTCTCCGACGGCGAAGGCGCTGAACCGGGAGCGCATCAGGCGTTCCGCGGTGGGTGCCTGCCGGGCACCGGAGTGGAAGCGGCCGCAGCACTCCGGGTACGGGGCGGGCAGCCCGCAGGGGCAGGGGAGGGCAGCCGGGGTGGGCATGGGTGTGCTCGGTTCCTCGTGGGGGTCGGGGGCTACGGGAGTCGCCCGGACTACTGGGCGGGCCGGGGAGGCGTGGCGGGGTACGGACGGAAGAGGCCTTCCTGCACCACGGAGACCAGCAGTCTGCCCTCCAGGTCGTAGATGCGGCCCCGGGCCAGGCCCCGGCCGCCGTGCGCGATGGGGGACTCCTGGTCGTACAGGAACCACTCGTCCGCCCGGAACGGCCGGTGGAACCACATGGCGTGATCGAGGCTCGCCATGTCGAAACCGCGCATCCCCCACAGGGGTTCCACCGGGATGCGCACGGCATCGAGGAGGGTCATGTCGCTGGCGTAGGTGAGGGCGCAGGTGTGCACGAGCGGGTCGTCGCCCAGCGGGCCGACCGCCCGCATCCACACGGCGCTGCGCGGGTCGGCGTCCTTGAGCTCCTCGGGAGTCCAACGGAGCCGGTTGACGTACCGGATGTCGAAGGGCTGGCGGCGGGCCATCCGCTCCAGCGACTCCGGCAGCGCCCCGAGGTGCTCGCGGATCTCGTCCGCGACCTTGGGGAGCGTCTCCGGATGGGGGACGTGGTGAGGAGGCAGCTGGTGCTCGATGCTGCCCTCCTCCGGATGGTGGAAGGAGGCGGTGAGATTGAAGATCGTCTTGCCCTGCTGGACCGCGGTGACCCGGCGCGTGGTGAAGGACCGCCCGTCGCGCACCCGCTCCACCTGGTACACGATCGGCACCCCGGGGATGCCGGGGCGCAGGAAGTACGCGTGCAGAGAGTGCACCGGGCGGTCGCTCTCCACGGTGCGGCCCGCGGAGACCAGGGCCTGGCCGGCGACCTGGCCGCCGAAGACGCGCTGGAGGGACTCCTGCGGGCTGGCGCCGCGGAAGATGTTGACCTCGATCTGCTCCAGGTCGAGCAGGTCGACGAGTCTCTCGGCGGGGTTCGTCATCAGAGGATCTCCCTGGTCACTGTGGGGTCCGGCGGGTCGGGCGGGGTGCAGCAGGCGGTCAGAGGGCTCCGAGCTCGCCGACCGAGGTGACCCGGATGACCGCCCGGCCCTCCTCGTCGGAGGCCGCCAGGTCGACCTCGGCGCTGATGCCCCAGCCATGGTCCCCGTTGGGGTCGGCGAAGGTCTGGCGGACGCGCCACAGGCCGTGCGCCGCGTCCTCCTCGATCTGGAGCAGCTTCGGGCCGCGTGCGTCGGGGCCGGTGCCGAGGTCGTCGTACTCGTCCCAGTAGCCGTCCATGGCTTCGCCCCAGGCGTCCGCGTCCCAGCCGGACTCGGCGTCCAGCTCGCCCAGCACGTTGACGTGGTCCAGGGCGGCCAGCTCCACCCGGCGGAACATGGCGTTGCGGACCAGGACGCGGAAGGCGCGCGCGTTGGCGGTGACCGGCTTGACCTGGTCGGCCTTCTCCTGGGCCTGCTCCGCCGTCTCCACCTCCGGGTTAGCCAGCTGCTCCCATTCGTCGAGCAGGCTGGAGTCCACCTGGCGGACCAGCTCGCCGAGCCATTCGATCAGGTCCTGGAGGTCCTCCGACTTGAGGTCGTCGGGGATGGTGTGGTCCAGCGCCTTGAACGCACTGGCCAGGTAGCGCAGCACGATGCCCTCGGTGCGGGCCAGCTCGTAGAAGGAGGTGAACTCGGTGAAGGTCATCGCGCGTTCGTACATGTCGCGGATGATCGACTTGGGAGAGACCGGGTGGTCGCGCACCCACGGGTGGCTCTTGGCGTACACGTCGTAGGCGTGGAAGAGCAGCTCTTCGAGCGGCTTGGGATAGGTGACGTCCTGGAGCCGCTCCATCCGCTCCTCGTACTCGATCCCGTCGGCCTTCATCTGGCCGACCGCGATGCCGCGCTCCTTGTTCTGCTGGGCGGCCAGGATCTGCCGCGGGTCGTCCAGCGTGGACTCCACGACGGACACCATGTCCAGCGCGTAGGAGGGGGACTCCGGGTCCAGCAGGTCGAAGGAGGCGAGCGCGAAGGTGGACAGCGGCTGGTTGAGCGCGAAGTCCTGCTGGAGGTCGACGGTGAGCCGGATGGTGCGGCCCTCCGCGTCCGGGGTGTCGAGCTTCTCGACCACACCGCCGTCGAGCAGCGAGCGGTAGATCGCGATAGCCCGGCGGATGTGCCGCAGCTGTGCCTTGCGCGGCTCGTGGTTGTCCTCGAGGAGGTGGCGCATCGCCTGGAAGGCATCGCCCGGACGGGCGATGACCGACAGCAGCATGATGTTGGTGACCTTGAACCGCGAGGTCAGTGCCTCCGGGTCGGCGGCGATGAGCTTCTCGAAGGTGATGTCCGACCAGGCGACGAAGCCCTCGGGAGCCTTCTTGCGCACCACCTTGCGGCGCTTCTTCGGGTCGTCGCCCGCCTTGGCAAGCGCCTTCTCGTTCTCGATGACGTGCTCGGGCGCCTGGGCGACCACATAGCCCGCCGTGTCGAAGCCGGCCCGGCCGGCGCGGCCGGCGATCTGGTGGAACTCGCGGGCGCGCAGCGTGCGGACCCGGTTGCCGTCGTACTTGGTGAGCGCGGTGAACAGCACCGTGCGGATCGGGACGTTGACACCGACGCCGAGGGTGTCGGTTCCGCAGATCACCTTCAGCAGGCCGGCCTGCGCGAGCTTCTCGACCAGGCGCCGGTACTTGGGCAGCATGCCCGCGTGGTGCACGCCGATGCCGTGCCGGACGTAGCGGGAGAGGTTCTGGCCGAACTTGGTGGTGAAGCGGAAGTTGCCGATCAGCTCTTGGATCTTGTCCTTCTCCTCGCGGGTGCACATGTTGATGCTCATGAGCGACTGCGCCCGCTCGACCGCCTGGGCCTGGGTGAAGTGCACGATGTACACCGGAGCCTGCCGGGTCTCCAGCAGCTCGGTGATCGTGTCGGTGATCGGCGTGGTCACGTACTCGTACGACAGCGGGACGGGCCGTGTCGCCGAGCGGACCACGGTGGTGGGCCGGCCGGTGCGCCGGGTCAGGTCCTCCTCGAACCGCTTCATGTCGCCGAGGGTCGCCGACATCAGGATGAACTGGGCCTGCGGCAGCTCCAGCAGCGGGATCTGCCAGGCCCAGCCGCGGTCCGGCTCGGCATAGAAGTGGAACTCGTCCATCACGACCTGGCCGATGTCGGCGTGCTTCCCGTCGCGCAGGGCGATGGAGGCCAGTACCTCGGCGGTGCAGCAGATCACCGGGGCGTCGGCGTTCACCGAGGCGTCGCCGGTCAGCATGCCGACGTTCTCGGTGCCGAAGAGCTTGCACAGGTCGAAGAACTTCTCCGACACCAGGGCCTTGATCGGGGCGGTGTAGAAGGTGACCTTGTCCTGGGCCAGGGCGGTGAAGTGCGCGCCGGCGGCGACCAGGCTCTTGCCCGAGCCGGTCGGGGTGGAAAGGATCACGTTCGCCCCGGAGACGACCTCGATCAGCGCCTCCTCCTGAGCCGGGTACAGGGAGATGCCCTGGTCCTCCGCCCACGAGGAGAAAGCCTCGAAGAGGGCGTCGGGGTCGGCGTTCGGCGGGAGCTGATCAATGAGGGTCACACCCCCCATCTTGCCTGGCTTCCCCCCGGATGAGGGAACCGGCGGACGGAAGGAAGATCATCGACGGTACGCTGTGCCGTCGAAACGGCCCAGGCGAAACCGTCGACAGGGCCCGAGCACGACATCAGACACCACACCACCGGGGCGGGGAACGACCATGATGGGTCCGGCGCATTCACTCTCGGGGGCAGCGGCCTGGCTGGGGGTGGGCGCGGCGACCGCGGCGGCCGGGCACCCCATGCCGTGGCCGGTGCTCGTCGTCGGCGCGCTGATCTGCGCCGGAGCGGCCCTCGCCCCCGACCTCGACCACAAGTCGGCGACGATCTCGCGCGCCTTCGGGCCGCTCTCCCGGGGACTGTGCGAGGTGGTCGACAAGATCTCCTACGCCGTCTACAAGGCCACCCGCTCCCCGAAGGACGCCCGCCGCACCGGCGGCCACCGCACCCTCACCCACACCTGGCTCTGGGCCGTCCTGATCGGCGGCGGCGCCTCCGCGCTCGCCGTGACCGCCGACCGCTGGGGCGTGCTCGCGCTGCTCTTCGTCCACCTCGTGCTGGCGGTGGAGGGCCTGTTGTGGCGGGCCGCCCGGATGTCCAGCGACGTCCTGGTCTGGTTGCTCGGCGCCACCAGCGCGTGGATCCTGGCCGGGGTGCTCGACCAGCCGGGCAACGGCGCGGGCTGGCTGTTCACCGGACCGGGCCAGGAGTACCTCTGGCTCGGCCTGCCGATCCTGCTGGGCGCCCTCGTCCACGACATCGGCGACGCCCTGACGGTCTCCGGCTGCCCCGTCCTGTGGCCCCTCCCGATAGCGGGCAAGCGCTGGTACCCGATCGGCCCGCCGAAGATGATGCGCTTCCGCGCCGGCAGCTGGGTGGAGCTCAAGCTCCTCATGCCGGTGTTCGTCCTGCTGGGCGGCTTCGGCGGAGCTTCGGCCCTCGGCTTCATCTAGGCGGACGACTTCCCGCGGGGGCGGCCGGACCGCCCCCGCGGAACGCGGCTCACCCGTGCCAGGAGCGCCACAGGGCCGCGTACGCGCCATCGGCCGCGACCAGTTCGTCGTGCGAGCCGAGTTCGCTGATCCGGCCGCCCTCGACCACCGCGATCACGTCCGCGTCATGCGCGGTGTGCAGCCGGTGGGCGATCGCGATGACCGTTCGCCCGTCCAGCACCCGGGCCAGTGACCGCTCCAGGTGCCGCGCGGCCCGCGGGTCCAGCAGCGAGGTCGCCTCGTCCAGCACCAGCGTGTGCGGGTCCGCCAGCACCAGCCGGGCCAGCGCGATCTGCTGCGCCTGGGCCGGGGTCAGCGCCGTCCCGCCGGAACCGACCCCGGTGTCCAGACCGGACTCCAGGGCGCGCGCCCAGCCGTCCGCGTCCACCGCGCCCAGCGCCGCCCACAACTCGGCGTCCGCGGCGCCCGCCCTGGCCAGCCGCAGGTTGTCCCGCAGCGAGCCCACGAACACGTGGTGCTCCTGGTTGACCAGCGCCACGTGCTCGCGCACCCGCTCCGCCGGCATCTGCGACAGCCGCGCCCCGCCGAGGGTGATCTCACCGGTGCGCGGCGCGTAGATGCCCGCGAGCAGCCGGCCCAGTGTGGACTTGCCCGCGCCCGAGGGGCCGACGAGCGCCATCCGGGTGCCCGGCGGCACGGACATCGACACCTCGTGCAGTACGTCCACGCCCTCCCGGTAGCCGAAGCGCACGTCGTCCGCCCGTACGTCCCGGCCGTCGGGCCCCCCCTTCGGGTCCCCGGCGTCCGGCTCGATCTCCCGCACGCCCACCAGCCGGGCCAGCGACACCTGGGCGATCTGCAGCTCGTCGTACCAGCGCAGGATCAGGCCGATCGGATCGACCATCATCTGGGCCAGCAGCGCACCCGTGGTCAGCTGCCCCACTGACATCCAGCCCCGCAGGACGCAGTAGCCGCCGATCATCAGCACGGAGCCGAGGATCGTCATGTAGGTGACGTTGACGACCGGGAACAGGACCGTCCGCAGGAACAGCGTGTACCGCTCCCACGCCGTCCACTCCTTGATCCGGCGCTCCGACAGCGCGATCCGCTCCGGCCCGAGGCGGTGCGCCTCGACCGTGCGGCCCGCGTCCACCGTCTCGGTGAGCGCGGACGCGACCGCCGCGTATCCGGCCGCCTCCGAGCGGTACGCCGAGGGCGCCCGCCGGAAGTACCAGCGGCAGCCGAGCACGAGCACCGGCAGCGCCAGCAGCGCGGCCAGCGCCAGTGGCGGCGCGGTCACGGCCAGCGCCCCGTAGAGCAGCCCCGCCCACACCACGCCGATGGCCAGCTGCGGCACGGCTTCGCGCATCGCGTTGGCCAGCCGGTCGATGTCGGTGGTGATCCGCGACAGCAGGTCACCGGTACCGGCCCGTTCCAGTACGCCCGGCGGCAGCCCCACCGACCGCACCAGGAAGTCCTCGCGCAGATCCGCGAGCATCTCCTCGCCGAGCATCGCCCCGCGCAGCCGGACCAGCCGCACGAAGAAGGTCTGCACGGCGAGCGCCAGCGCGAACAGCAGCGCCACGCGCCCGAGATGGAGCTCGCGGGCCCCCGCCGCGAGATCGTCCACGACCCGGCCCAGCAGGTACGGGCCGGCCATGGAGGCGATCACCGCGACCGCGTTGACCGTCACGAGCACCACGAAGGCCCGCCGGTGGCGCCGGAACAGGCCGCGCACATAGCCCCGTACGGTCGCCGACGTGCCCACGGGCAGGGTCGCGGCCGACTCGGGGGCCGCCGGATCGTGATCGGGCCGTGCCACGCCGATCATGCGGATTCCTCGATTTCTGTGAGTGCTTCGTCCAGTTGTGCCAGGTCCACCCGGGCGATCCGCTGCTCGTCCTCCGTCTCGCGGGTGACCACCGCGCGGTAGAGCGGTTCGCGGTGCAGCAGCTCGCGGTGCGTACCCGCCGCCGCCACCGCGCCCTCGTGGACGAGGACCACCCGGTCGGCCCGGTCCAGCAGGAGCGGCGAGGACGCCAGAACCACCGTGGTGCGCCCGGCGCGCAGCGCCGCGATCCCGTCCGCGATCCGTGCCTCGGTGTGCGAGTCGACCGCCGAGGTCGGCTCGTCCAGCACCAGCACGTCCGGGTCCGTGACCAGGGACCGCGCCAGGGCCAGGCGCTGGCGCTGCCCGCCGGACAGCGACCGGCCGCGCTCGGTGATCCGCGCGTCCATCGGATCGCCGACCCCGTCCGGCGCCGACTGGAGCAGTGCGTCCAGCACGTCCGCGCACTGGGCCGCCGCCAGGGCGGCGCCTGGCTCGACCGTCCCGGGGGCCGGCACGGCGAACAGCTCGCGCAGGGTTCCGGACAGCAGCACCGGATCCTTGTCCTGCACGAGGACCAGCCTGCGCGCGGTGTCCAGTTCGAGCTCGTCCAGCGCGACTGCGCCGAGGAGCACCGAGGGCCCGTCGGCTGCCGCGTCCATGGGATGGCCGCCGAGCCGCTCCGCGAGCCGTCCCGCCAGGTCCGGGTCCCCGCACACGACGGCGGTGAACCGGCCTGCCCGGGCCAGCAGCCCGGTCTCCGGGTCGTACAGGTCCCCGCCCGGAGCGGGAGCCTTCGGCGCGACGGCGGCGGCCGGCCGCTCGGCGGCGTCCGTACGGGTCAGCGACAGCACCCGGGCGGCCCGCGTGGCGGAGGGCCGAGAGAAGGAGTACGCCATGGCGATCTCCTCGAAGTGCCGCAGCGGGTAGAGCATCGTCGCCACCGCGCTGAACGCGGCGACGAGTTCACCCACCGCGATGCGCCCGTCCACCACCAGCGTGGCGCCGTACCAGACCACCGTGATCAGCAGCGCGCCCGGCAGGAGCACCTGGATCGCGGAGATCAGCGCCCACATCCGGGCGCTGCGCACGGCCGCCTCGCGGACCTCCTGGGAGGCCTCGCGGTACCGGCCGAGGAACAGTTCCTCGCCGCCGATGCCCCGCAGCACCCGCAGGCCCGCGACGGTGTCGGAGGCCAGCTCGGTCGCCTTGCCCGCCTTCTCCCGCTGGATGTCGGCGCGTTGGGTGGCGCGGGGCAGCAGCGGCAGCGCCGCCAGGGCGACCAGCGGTACGCCGATGGCCACGACGACGCCCAGGTCGGGTGCGTAGAACAGCAGGCCGGCGCAGAGGAGGACGACGGCGAACAGCGCGGCCAGGAAGCGAGAGACGGCCTCGACGAACCAGCCGATCTTCTCGACGTCCCCGGTGGAGACCGCGACCACCTCGCCCGCGGCGACCCGGCGGGTCAGCGCGGAGCCCAGTTCGGCGGTCTTGCGCGCCAGCAGCTGCTGCACGCGTGCCGCGGCGGTGATCCAGTTGGTGACGGCGGTGCGGTGCAGCATGGCGTCGCCGACCGAGATGGCGACACCCAGCAGCGCCAGCAGCCCGCCGACGAGCAGCAGCCGGGTGGAGTCGCGGTCGACGACCGCGTCGACGCCCGAGCCCACCGCGTACGGGAGTCCGGCGATTCCGGAGAAGTGCACCAGTCCCCAGCACAGGCTCTTGAACTGTCCGCCCAGCTGGCCCCGGCCCAGCCACAGCAGGAAACGGGGACCGGAGCGAGCGTCAGGTACCCCGGGATCCGCATACGGAAGATCGCTGATCTGCATGACGCCCCATGACTGCTCGAGTGGTCCAAACCGTGCAAGGTTCGCCTTCCGGACCGGAGCCGGGCAATCGGTTTTCCGTCGGCGGAGGCGTGCCGTACGCGGCTTTGCGGGCACGTCGGACGCGGGAGCAGCAGGTCAGGTGGGGCGCGCGCACCGGCGCTCACGGGCGCGTGGCGTGCTCCAGTTCGAGCAGAACCGAGGAGTAGGAGCGTCCGGTCGCCCGGTCCATCCCCACCTCGCACATCCGGTTCGCCGACAGGTGCGCGTCGAAGGGCCGGGCCGTCACCTCGGCCGCCTCGCGTGCCGTCGCCGAGGCCGTCAGCTCGGGGTGCAGCATGCCCCGGTCTCCAGCGAAGGCGCAGCACCCCAGGTCGTCGGGGACCACCACCTCGTCGGCGCACGCCGCGGCGACGGCCCGCAGCTGCGCCTCGTCGCCCAAGTGCCGCATCGAGCAGGTGGGGTGGAGGACGGCGGAGCCCACCGTGCGGCGGATCTCCAGGTGCGGAAGCAGCTCCTCGGCCGCCCAGACGACCGAGTCGACGATCCGCAGCTCCGCGTGCAGGGCCCGGTTCTCCTCCGTCAGGAAGGGGACCACCTCGTGCGCGATGCCCAGCGTGCAGGAGGAGGCGTCGACGACCAGGGGCAGCCGCCCGCCCGCGGTCCAGCCCCATGCCGACTCGACGATGCGGTTGGCCATCACCCGGTTCCCCGCCTCGTAGCCCTTGGAGTGCCAGATCGTCGCGCAGCAGGTGCCGGTCACGTCCCGCGGGATCCACACGGGCCTCCCGGCCCGCTCCGACACCGCGACCACGGCCTCCGGCAGGGACGGGCCGGGCCGGGCGTCGGGATTGCCGAAGATCCGGTTGACGCAGGACGGGTAGTACACGGCCGAGGCGCCGGCCCGCCGGGTGACGGGGAGCCCGCGTGCGGCGGCGCCGGGAATCTGCGGCAGCCACCGCGGAACCAGGTCCGGTCGTACGGCTTTGCGCGCGGCCCCCGTGACCGCGGCGAGCAGCCCGTCCCCGATCCGGTCCGGCAGCCGGCCGGCGGCGGCCACGGCCAGCCGGGCGGCGGCCTCCACCGCCCCGAACCGCTCCGCGGCCAGGGCGGCGGCGCGCTCCTCGCGGGGGCTGTGCCGGCGGTGGCGGAAGTCCCTCATCAGCGCGCCGGTGTCGATGCCCACCGGGCAGGCGAGCTTGCAGGTGGAATCGCCCGCGCAGGTGTCGACGGCGTCGTAGCCGTAGGAGTCGAGGAGCCCGTCGAGCACCCTGGAGCCGGGCTGCTGGCGCATCATCTCGCGGCGCAGCACGATCCGCTGGCGCGGAGTGGTCGTCAGGTCCTCGCTGGGGCAGGTCGGTTCGCAGAACCCGCACTCGATGCACGGGTCGGCCACCGCCTCCACCCGCGGGATCGTCTTCAGCCCGCGCAGGTGGGCCTGCGGGTCGCGGTCGAGGAGGATGCGCGGGGCGAGCACCCCGTCCGGGTCGACGACGCGCTTCGTGCGCCACATCAGCTCGGTCGCCTTGGGCCCCCACTCGAGTTCCAGGAACGGCGCCATGTTGCGTCCGGTGGAGTGCTCGGCCTTCAGGGAGCCGTCGAACCGCTCCACGGTCAGCCGGCAGAAGGCGTCCATGAAGGCCGCGTACCGCTCGACGTCGGCCGGGTTCGCGGCGTCGAAGGCGAGCAGGAAGTGCAGGTTGCCGTGGGCGGCGTGCCCGGCGACGGCCGCGTCGAAGCCGTGCCGCGCCTGGAGTTCGAGGAGCGCCGCACAGGCTTCGGCGAGGCGCGGCGGCGGTACCGCGAAGTCCTCGGTGATCAGGGTGGTGCCGGGGGCGCGGGCGCCGCCCACGGCGGTGACGAAGGCCTTGCGGGCCTTCCAGTAGCCGTTGATGGTGTGCGCGTCCCGGGTGAAGGCGTTGGTGACCGAGGCCACCGGCGCCACCAGGTCGAGCCCGGTGAGCAGCTGCGCCGCCCGGCTCTCGTACGCGTCCCGCCCGGCCTCGTCCGGAGCGCGGAACTCCACGAGCAGGGCGGTGGTGTCCTTGGGCAGGTCCGCCCAGTCGGCGGGCACGCCCGCGACGCTGACCGAGGCGCGCAGCGTGTTGCCGTCCATCAGCTCCACTGCGAGGGCGCCCGCCTCGTTGAAGAGGGGCACGGCCGCGGCCGCGGCGGGGAGCGAGGGGAAGAACAGCAGGGCCGAGCAGAGTTCGCGGTCCAGGGGGAGGGTGTCGAAGACGAGCTCGGAGATGAAGCCGAGGGTGCCCTCCGAGCCGACCGCCAGCCCGCGCAGGATCTCCACGGGGGTGGTGCCGTCCAGATAGGCGTCCAGCCGGTAGCCCGTGGTGTTCTTGATCTCGTACTTGGCGCGGATCCGGGCCACCAGTTCCGCGTCGGCCTCGATCTCCTTCTTGATCTCCATCAGCCCGTGGCACAGGGCGGGCTCGGCGCGCGCCAGCTCCTCGTCGGCCAGCGGGTCCGCCGTGTCGACGACGGTGCCGCCCGGGAGGACGAGGGTGAGCGAGGAGAGCGTGCGGTACGAGTTCCTGGTGGTGCCCGCCGTCATGCCCGAGGCGTTGTTGGCGACGACGCCGCCGAGGGTGCAGGCGAGGGCGCTGGCCGGATCGGGGCCGAGGACGCGGCCGTACCGGGCGAGGGCGGCATTGGCCCGCAGAACGGTGGTGCCGGGCCGGATCCGGGCGCGCCGACCGCCTTCCAGCACCTCGACGCCGGCCCAGTGGCGGCGTACGTCGACCAGGATGTCCTCGCCCTGGGCCTGGCCGTTGAGCGAGGTGCCGGCGGCGCGGAAGACGACCTCGCGCTGCCGGCCGCGGGCGTAGGAGAGGACGGCGGAGACGTCGTCGATGTCCTCGGCGACCACCACGACCTGGGGGACGAAGCGGTAGGGGGAGGCGTCGGAGGCGTAGCGGACCAGGTCGGAGACCTTCCACAGGACCTTCTCGGCGCCCAGCAGTTCGGTCAGTTCGGTGCGCAGCGGTTCCGGGGTGCCGGCGGCCCGGTGGTCCGGCAGCCGGTCGTGGGCGGGGCCGCTGACACTGCGCGGGCGCAGGGCCCCCGGCTTCGGCTCCAGCAGCGGCATGTGCGACCCCTCGCCTCACTCGCGGCCCGCGCAGTTGTGGCCGGCCTCGTCGTCAGCAGCTGCGCTCCGCCGGGGCGTCCGACAGGGCGTTCAGCAGACCGCCGAGCACCTCGCGCTGATCGGCGGTCAATGGAGCCAGGATCTCCTCTGCCGCGTCGGTTCGCGCGTTGCGCAGACGGCGCAGCGTGGCGCGGCCGGTGTCGGTGAGCTCGATCCGGATGACCCTGCGGTTCGCGGGGTCGGGCGCCCGCCGCACGCAGTCGGCCGCCTCCAGGCCGTCCACCAGGGTGGTCACGGCGCGGGGCACCACCTCCAGGCGGGCCGCGAGATCCGCCATTCGGGGTGCCGGATCGCCCTCGTAGTGCGAGACCAGGCGCAGGAGCCGACTCTGGGCGGGAGTGATCCCGAGCGGTTCCATGTGGCGCTTCTGGATCCGGTGGAGCCTGCGCGTCAGGCGGAGCAGCTGTTCGGCGAGGAGGCGATCGGTGTCGGAGGCGGAGCTCATGCGGGAACAATAACAGGATGCCGTTCATTGTGAGTATAGGTAACAATGACCTATGCTCCAATGGCCTTGACCTCCGACCCCGAGAGGGTGCCCATGCGTCACGACGAACCGAAGTGGACCCCATCGAAGGAAGCCCTCGACCCGAGCCGTCCCGCCCCGGCGGAGCAGCCGCGCGAGCTCGGCCGGATCGTCGGACTCTTCCGCCCGTACCGCGGCCGCCTCGCCGTCGTCGGCCTGCTGGTCGGCGCCTCCTCGCTGGTCGGCGTCGCCTCGCCGTTCCTGCTCAAGGAGATCCTCGACGTCGCGATCCCGCAGGGCCGCACCGGGCTGCTCAGCCTGCTCGCGCTCGGCATGATCCTCACCGCCGTCGTCACCAGCGTCTTCGGCGTGCTCCAGACCCTGATCTCCACCACGGTGGGCCAGCGCGTCATGCACGACCTGCGCACCGCCGTCTACGCGCAGCTCCAGCGGATGCCGCTGGCCTTCTTCACCCGGACCCGCACCGGCGAGGTGCAGTCCCGCATAGCCAACGACATCGGCGGCATGCAGGCCACCGTCACCTCCACCGCGACCTCCCTCGTCTCCAACCTGACGGCGGTCGTCGCCTCCGTCGTCGCCATGCTCGCCCTCGACTGGCGGCTCACCCTCGTCTCGCTGCTCCTGCTCCCGGTCTTCGTGTGGATCAGCCGGCGGGTCGGCCGCGAGCGCAAGAAGATCACCACCCGGCGGCAGAAGCAGATGGCCGCCATGGCCGCGACCGTCACCGAGTCGCTGTCGGTGAGCGGGATCCTGCTGGGCCGCACGATGGGCCGTTCCGAGTCCCTCACCGCCGCGTTCTCCGAGGAGTCGGAGAAGCTCGTCAGCCTCGAAGTGCGCTCCAGCATGGCCGGGCGCTGGCGGATGTCCACCATCGGCATCGTCATGGCCGCCATGCCCGCGCTCATCTACTGGGCCGCCGGCATGGCCCTCCAGACGGGCGCCCCCTCGCTCTCCGTCGGCACCCTCGTCGCCTTCGTGACCCTCCAGCAGGGCCTGTTCCGGCCCGCCGTCAGCCTGCTGTCGACCGGCGTGCAGATCCAGACCTCGCTCGCCCTGTTCTCCCGCATCTTCGAGTACCTCGACCTGCCGGTGGACATCACCGAGCGCGCCGACCCGGTACGCCTGGACCGGGCCGAGGGCGAGGTCCGGCTGGAGGACGTGCACTTCGCGTACGACGCGAAGAGCGGCCCGACCCTCACGGGAATCGACATCACCGTCCCGGCAGGCGGCTCGCTCGCCGTGGTCGGCCCGACCGGCTCCGGCAAGAGCACGCTCAGCTACCTCGTGCCCCGGCTCTACGACGTCACCGGCGGACGGGTCGCCCTCGACGGGGTGGACGTGCGCGACCTCGACTTCGACTCGCTGGCCCGGTCGATCGGCGTGGTCTCGCAGGAGACCTACCTGTTCCACGCCTCGGTCGCGGACAACCTGCGCTTCGCGAAGCCGGACGCGACGGACGAGGAGATCACCGAGGCGGCCCGGGCCGCCCAGATCCACGACCACATCGAGTCCCTGCCCGACGGGTACGAGACCCTGGTGGGCGAGCGCGGCTACCGCTTCTCCGGTGGCGAGAAGCAGCGCCTCGCGATCGCCCGCACCATCCTGCGGGACCCGCCCGTGCTGATCCTGGACGAGGCCACCAGTGCCCTCGACACCCGCACCGAGCACGCCGTCCAGCGGGCCATCGACAACCTCTCCCAGGGCCGCACCACCATCACCATCGCGCACCGCCTGTCCACGGTCCGCGACGCCGACCAGATCGTGGTCCTGGACGGGGGGCGCATAGTCGAGCGCGGCACCCACGAGGAACTGCTGAAGGCGGACGGCCGGTACGCCGCCCTGGTCCGCCGGGACCGGGACGCCGCGCTGCCGCCGGAGTCGGCGCCGGAAGCCGAGCTGGCTCCGGTGAATGTGTGACCGTATGACCGGCGCACGGACTGGATGCCGGACTTAGGGCGATGTGCGGGTTAGCGTTCCCGCATGCGTCATGAGTACCGGCCGCCACAGCGCCGTTCCCGGCTCACTCGCCGGGGCCGGCTGGCGCTCTTCTTCGGCACGCTGCTCGTGATCGGGGCGGTCACCCTGGTCCCGCTGCTGAGGGGTGGTGAAGCCCCCGAGAAGCCACGGCAGTTGTTGATCCCCGAAGGCTGGCGGGCGTCCCAGGTGTACGCGGCGATCGACCGCGAGCTGAAGCTGCGGCCCGGTTCCGCCAAGGCGGCCGTGGCCACCGCGGACCTGGCGCTGCCCGCCGAGGCGAAGGGCAACCCGGAGGGCTACCTCTTCCCGGCCGCCTACCCGCTGACCTCGACGACCACCCCGGGCATGCTGCTCGCCGCCATGGTGCGGACGGCGAACGAGAAGCTCGCCACCCGGGCCGTCGCGGACGGCGGCAGGGCCCACGGGATGACCCCCTACCAGACCGCCACCCTGGCCAGCATCATCGAGGCGGAGGCCGGCAGCCGCGCCGACATGGGCAAGGTCGCGCGGGTGGTGCACAACCGGCTGGCGAAGTCGATGCCGCTCCAGATGGACTCCACCATCAACTACGCGCTGAACCGCAGCACCGTGGACACCACCCTCAGCGACACCCGGATCGACAGCCCCTTCAACAGCTACGAACGCCAGGGACTGCCGCCCACGCCGATCGACAGCCCCGGACTGGAGGCCATGACGGCCGCGGTCGCGCCGACACCCGGTGACTGGCTGTTCTTCGTCACCGTGAAACCGGGGGACACCCGCTACTCGGCGACGTACGAGGAGCACAAGAAGCACGTGGCGGACTTCAACCGGATCCGCGCCCGCGCGGGCTCCCGCCCGACCCAGGGGGCCGCTGCCGGGAAATGAGGGCCGACGGGCGGACGGAACCGGCTACGTGTACGCGACCCCCGACGCGTGCGAGGCGGACACCCCGGCCCGGGAGGTCCCCCTCGAGGAGCCGCCGGCGCCGTCAAGGCCCGTCGGCCCGGTCAGCAGCCGACGGATCTCGCGGACCGCGGCCCTGCCCGCGCGATGGGCGCCGATGGTCGACGCCGACGGGCCGTAGCCGACGAGGTGGATCCGCTCGTCGCGCACGGCCCTGGTCCCCTCGACCCGGATGCCGCCGCCCGGCTCGCGCAGGCGCAGCGGGGCCAGGTGGTCGACGGCCGCGCGGAAGCCGGTCGCCCACAGGATGACGTCCGCCTCCACCCGGCTGCCGTCGGCCCAGGCGGCGCCCGTGCGGGTGATCCGGTCGAACATGGGCCGGCGCTCCAGCACCCCCGAGTCGAGTCCGGCCCGTACGGCCGCGTTCAGCGGGAGCCCCGTCACGCTGACCACGCTCTGCGGCGGCAGTCCCCGGCGGACGCGCTCGTCCACCAGGGCGACCGCGGCCCGGCCTTCGGCCTCGCCGAAGCTCCCGTCGCGGAAGACCGGGGGCCGCCTGGTCACCCAGGTGGTCTCCGCTGCCACCTGCGCCGTCTCCAACAGGTGTTGCACCGCCGAGGTGCCGCCGCCCACGACGATCACCCGTGCTCCGGCGAACTCCTGGGGGCCCGGGTAGTTCGCGGTGTGCAGCTGCCGGCCGCGGAACGTCTCCTGCCCCTGGTAGCGCGGCCAGAACGGCCGGTCCCAGGTTCCGGTGGCGTTGATCAGGGCCCGGGCGGACCAGGTGCCGGCCGAGGACTCGACCAGGAGCCGCCCGTCGGCGCCGGCGCGGACCGCCGAGACGTCCACGGGCCGCCGTACGCGCAGGCCGAAGCGGTCCTCGTAGGCGGCGAAGTACTCCCCGATCACCTCGGAGGAGGGCCGCAGCGGGTCGGCGCCGGTCAGCTCCATGCCGGGCAGCGCGTGCATCCCGTGGACCCGGCCGTAGGTGAGCGAGGGCCAGCGGAACTGCCAGGCCCCGCCCGGACGGGGCGCGTGGTCCAGGACCACGTGGTCGATCCCCGCCCGGGCCAGGTGGTACGCGCTGGACAACCCCGCCTGCCCGGCCCCGACCACCATCACGTCCACGTCCACGGCGGCGGCCGCGTCCCGCATCACATTGTTCACAGTTCTACTAACTGTCGGGCGCGGCCGGATCTTCCCCGGCAGGGCCCCGGGCCGGGCGCAGCGTCGCCCGCACCGGTCCGGACGGCTGCAGGGTGAGCCCCGGGAAGACGCCGGCCCGCTCGCTCCCGCTGTCCAGGTGGAACCGCTGCGCCAGCACGGCCAGCACGAGCGCCGCCTCCACCAGCGCGAACCGTGCGCCCAGACAGGCCCGCGGGCCGCCGCCGAAAGGGATCCAGGCGTGCTCGGGCGCCGGATGCGCGGCGTCCGCATCCCACCGCTCGGGCCGGAAGGCCTCCGGATCGGGGAACCAGCGCTTGTCCCGGTGCATCGACCACGGGCTGGTCCACACCCCGGTCCCGGCGGGTACCGGCCGCCCGCCGATGCTCGCGCCCTCCTGGGCCACCGCCGAGATCAGCCAGATCGGCGGATAGATCCGCAGCGACTCCTTGACCACCTGCTGGGTCCAGGTGAGCCGCGCGTAGTCGTCGTACGTCGGCAGCCGCCCGCCGAGCACCCGGTCCAGCTCCCCGGTCAGCCGGGCCCGCGCCTCGGGCGCCCCGGACAGCAGCTGCCAGGCCCAGGTCAGGGTGGTCGAGGTGGTCTCGTGGCCGCCGATGTAGAGGGTGATCGACTCGTCCCGCAGCTCCTTGCGGGACAGCGGCGCGCCCTGTTCGTCGCGGGCCGCGAGCAGCCGGCTCAGCAGGTCGTCCCGCTCTGCCCCGGCCGCCGAGGCCGCCTCGTGCTCCCGTATGACGTGCTCGATCTCCCGGTCCAGGACGGCCACCGCCTCCCGCATCCGGCGCCGGCCCGGCGTCCGCACCCACGGCGGCAGGAACAGCGTCACGCCCCGGAACTCGGCCCCCAGCTCCCGCTGGGCCGTGGCCATGGCCGCGCTGATGGGCGCCTCCCGGCCGGCGGCGTCGCTCCCGAACAGCGTGCGCACCGCGATCCGCTGGGTGAGCCCGGCCATCTCCCGGTGCACGTCGATCCGGTCGCCCTCGCGCCAGCTCCGGGACAGCGCGTCCGCGCACTCCACCATCGTGGCGGCGTACGAGCGCACTTGGCGCGGCCGCACGGCCGGCTGGACCAGGGCGCGCTTGCGCCGCCAGTCGTCCCCGGTGGCCACGACGACCCCGTCGCCCAGCAACTGGTGGAAGGCCCAGCCCAGTTCCATCGGCTTGAAGGTGCCCTCCACGGCCCCGAGCAGCTCGCCGGCGTGCTCGGGACGCGAGATCAGGACGTTGCGCTTCGGCCCGAGGGTCCACGGCACCCAGTCCCCGTAGTCGTCGCGCAGCGACTCGAAGAAGGCCAGTGGGTCGCGGGCGAAGGCGGGCAGATTCCCGAGCAGGGGCCACTGGCGCGGCCCGCTCCCGGCGCCCCGGGGCAGCGTGGTGGCGGTCACGCAGGCATCGTGGCAGCCACTGTCCCGGGACACCAGAGGCCCGTGTACCGGAGGGCCGTGTACCAGAGGGCCGCACCGCCCTTCGGTGAACGGCGCTCCGCTGCCCCGGCGGAGTCAGGCCGCGGCGCGCGCGGCCAGCCAGTCGTACGCCGCGTCCGCGGTGAACTCCCGCTGCCCGCCCGGAAAGAGCAGCCCGGCCTCCGCGAAGGCGGCGTCGTGTGCGGTCTCCGCCACGTACGGGATCGCCACGCACGCCATCCCGGCCGCGCGGACGGCCAGGGCTCCCGGCGCCGCGTCCTCGACGACCACGCAGTCGGCGGGCTCGGCGCCCAGCCGGCGGGCCGCCTCCAGGAACACGTCGGGGGCGGGCTTGCCGTGCGCGACCTCCTCGGCGGAGACCGCCGTCGTCAGCAGGGCGTCCAGACCGGTACCGGACAGCACCGCGTCGATCGCCTCGCGCGAGGAACCGGAGGCCACCGCCATCGCCGCCCCCTCGGCGTGCAGCCGCTCCACGAACTTGCGCATCTGCGGGAAGACTTCCGTCCCGGTGCGGGCCAGCTCCAGGTAGGAGGCGTTCTGTTCGGCGAGCAGCTGCTCCACCGGTGCCTGGATCGCGTACCGCTCCTTGAGGATCTCCAGCGTCTCCAACGTGCCGATGCCGATGAAGCGGGAGTGCTGTTCCCAGGTGAACGCGGGGACCCCGTGCCGCTCCAGGGTGCGGCGCCCCGACTCGAAGTAGTTCGGCTCGCTGTCCACGAGGGTGCCGTCGAGATCGAATATGACGGAAATCATCCGCTGTGCCCGTCCTGCCGGTCGTGTCCTGTCCTGGCCATCCTGTCAGCTTTTGCGAGCGGCCCGTCCCACGGATTCGACGAGCGGCAGCAACCGGTGCGCGACCCGCTCGCGCAACGCCACCTCGGTGCGGGTGCGGACCACCCCCGGCAGCTGGATCAGCCGCTGGATCACGTCCTCCAGGTGCGCGTTGTCCCGGGCCGCCACGCGGGTGAGCAGGTCCCCGCCGCCGGTGATCGAGAAGGCCTCGATGATCTCGGGAACGGCCGCCAGCGCCTCGCCCACGTCGTCCAGGTGCCCCTGGGTCACCTCGATGTGCACGAAGGCCAGCACCGGATGCCCCAGGGCGGCGGGGGAGAGCGAGGGCCCCGTCCCGGTGATCACCCCGGTGCGCTCCAGCCGGTCCAGCCGGGCCTGCAGCGTGCCGCGGGCGACGCCGAGGATGCGGGCGTACTCGCGGACGCTGGTGCGCGGCTGCTCGATCAGCAGGCGCAGGATCCTCGTGTCCAGCTCGTCCACCGCCATGCCGCGACTGTACCAATGGCCCGGTTCGTCCGGCGGCAGCCGGGCGCGCGCACCTTCATGAGGCCGGGCAGGGACACGCGCGCGGAGTCCTCCGGCGCCGGACACGCAGGAGGCTAGGGTCCGGAGGATGAGCGACCTGCTGCTGGTGAGGCACGGCGAGACGGCGTGGAGCGCCGACGGGCGGCACACCGGGCGCACCGACGTCCCGCTGACCGCCCGCGGGGTCGAGGAGGCCGTCTCGCTGGCCCCCTTCTTCCGGGACCGCCGTCCGGCGCTGGTCCTGACCAGCCCGCTGCGCCGGGCCGTCGCGACGGCGGAGCTCGCGGGGCTCACCGGCGGAGTCGCCGACCCGGACCTGTACGAGTGGGACTACGGCGGCTACGAGGGCGTCACCACCGCGCAGATCCAGCGGACCACCCCCGACTGGTCCCTGTGGACCCACGGGGTGCCTCCGGGCGACGCGGAGCACCCCGGCGAGAGCGCCGCCCAGGTCGGCGCCCGCGCGGACCGCGCCCTGGCCCGGGTCGCCCCGGTGCTCCGCGCGGACGGCGGACACGGCGGCAATGTCGTCATCGTCGCCCACGGCCACTTCCTGCGCGTCCTCACCGCCCGCTACCTGGGCCTGGATCCGGCGGAGGGCCGGCTCTTCCTGCTGCGCACCGGCACGGTCAGCGTGCTCTCCACGGAGCACGGCCTCCCCGTGATCGCGGGCTGGAACACCCGCCCCTAGCTCGGTGGGAGTCTCCCGCCTCGCGCGGTCCCCGCCCGCGGGCGAGGATGCGTACATGGCCGAAGACAGCGCGGGCCGGGACGGCCCGCAGGCCGCCGCCCCGGAGCCGGGGCTCAAGGCCAACGCGATCGGATTCCTCGACGCGCTGGTCATCGGCCTGAACTCCACCTCGCCCGCTTACTCCCTGGCCGCCGTGCTCGGGCCGATCGTGGCCCTCGTCGGGATCTACGCGCCGGGCGTGATGCTGGCCTCCTTCGTCCCGATGCTGCTGATCGCCGCCGCCTTCTACTACCTCAACAAGGTCGACCAGGACTGCGGCACGACCTTCTCGTGGGTCACCCGGGCCATGGGCCCCTGGGCGGGCTGGCTCGGCGGCTGGGCCATCGCCATGACCGGCGTCCTGGTCATCGGCTCGCTGGCGGACGTCGCCGTCACCTTCGGCCTGCTCGCCGCCGGACTCGACGACTGGGCCGCCCACGACGTGGTCCGCCAGACCCTCACCGTCACCGTGATCGTGGCCATGACCGCCGTCTGCGTCATCGGCACCGAGCTGTCGGCCCACTTCCAGGACGTCCTCATCCTCGCCCAGGTCTTCTTCCTCCTGGCCTTCGCGGTGGTGGCCATCTACCGGATCTACGCCGGCACCAGCACCCTCGACGCGATCGAGCCGTCCGTCACCTGGCTCAACCCCTTCGGCGCCGGCGGTGCGGCGCTGACCGGCGGACTGCTGCTCGGGGTGTTCATCTACTGGGGCTGGGAGTCCGCGGTCAACCTCACCGAGGAGGTCCAGGACTCGGCCACGGCGCCCGGCAAGGCCGGCATCTGGTCGACGGTCGTCCTGCTGGTGACCTACCTGTCGGTGGGCTTCGCCGTCGTCGGCTACGCGGGCACCGCCTTCCTCGCCGAGAACGCCGCCGAGGAGGAGGCCGTCTTCGCCGTACTGGCCCACGAGGTCATGGGCGGCTGGGACTGGGTGGTCCTCCTCGCGGTCTGCACCTCGGCCCTCGCCTCCACCCAGACCACGATCATCCCCGCCTCCCGCACCGCCCTGTCCATGGCCCGCCGCCACGCGCTGCCGCACGGGCTCGCGCACATCCACCCGCGGTTCCGGACCCCGGACGTGAGCACGTGGTGGGTGGCGGGCATCGCGATCGGCTGGTACCTCGTCGTCAACCAGATCAGCGAGAACGCACTCCTGGACTCGCTGACCGCGCTCTCCCTGCTCATCGCCTTCTACTACGCGCTCACGGGGCTGGCCTGCGCCGTCTACTACCGGCGCCACCTGCTGGAGAACGCGCACAACTTCCTGCTCATCGGCCTCGGCCCGGTGCTCGGCGCCGGTCTGCTCGGCTGGCTGCTGGTGGAGTCGGTCGTCGACATGTCGGACCCGGAGAACTCGGCGGGCGGCGTCTCCTGGTTCGGGCTCGGCCCGCCCCTGGTCATCGGCATCGCGATCGCCGTCGTCGGCGTCCTCGTCATGTGCTACTGGCGGCTGCGGGACGGCACGTTCTGGCAGGAGCGCCGCGGAGTGGCAGATCCGGACCTGGTCCGCGGCCGGAAGAGCTGAGGAGTCCCCATGTCCGTCGTCCTCGGATACGACGAGTCGCCCGGCGCGGAGCGGGCGCTGCGCGTGGCGCTGGAGGTCGCCACCGCCTTCGGGGAGCCCCTCGTCCTCGTCTACGGGGCCGCCGCGCCCGGCGCCGCCGGCGAGGAGTACCGGGCGCACCGGGAAGCCGTCCGGCAGGCGGGGCGAAGCGCCCTGGCGCGCGCCGTGGACGCCGCCGACGAGGCGGGTGTGCCCTCGACGGTGGAGGTGGTCGACGACAAGCCCGCGCAGGCCCTGCTCGACGCCGCCCGGCGGCACGACGCCCGCGTCATCATCGTCGGCACCTGGGGCGACAGCCCGATCCGCGGCGCCCTGCTGGGCTCCACCCCGCACAAGCTCCTGCACCTCTCGCCGGTCCCGGTGCTGTGCGTACCGACGGAGCACAGCGGCGAAACGGTCTGAAGAGCCAACAAGAACAACCAACTTGGCCGGAATTCGCGCCATTTCATGTGTCACTATGCTCAATGCCTGTGTGATCACAGCGTTTTATCGATCACAGATGGGCAGAGTGGGGCGGCCGATCAACACCCCCACGTGACCGCAGGACCGGAGAACCGATGGACAGCAACCTTGTCATCCAGCCCCACCCTGGTGGCCAGGCTTTCGACGAGAGTCAAGTTCCTCTCTACTACAGCCGCAAGACGGCTGACATCCTCCACAAATACGGCCCGGGGCCGCGGGTCCACTTCCACATGGGGCTCTTCGCTCCCGGCGCGACACCGAACACCACGGTCTCCCAGCGCGTGCTCAAGTGCCGCATCATCGAGTCCCAGGAGGCGATAGTCGACCACGCGGCCCGGTCCTGGGGCGCGTACGCCACCCCGCCCGGCAGCCTCCTCGACATCGGCTGCGGGGTCGGCGGCGGCTCGCTCTACTGGGCGCAGGAACACGGTGCGACCGTCACCGGCCTCACCGTCGCGGCGGAACACGTGCCGCTCATCGAGCAGTTCGCACGCCAGGCCGGGGTCGCGGACCGGGTGACACCGCTGCTCGCCGACGTCCACGAGTTCGCCGCCGAGCGAAGATACGACGCCGCCTACGCCAACGAGAGCTCCGGTTACATGGACCGCGCACGGCTCTTCGAGGTGGTCGCCAAAGCCCTGAAGCCGGGCGGCTGGTTCGGGATACAGGAGCACTTCGTCCGCCGCCCCGAGTGGACCGAGTTCATCGACGGTTACTACAAGACCCGCCTGGGCACCCTCACCGAGTACATCGCGGCCGCGGAGGCCGCCGGGTTCGAGCTGGAGCAGGACGAGGACCTCACCGACCGGGTCGCCGAGTTCTGGGTCCAGTCCATGGCCTGGAACACCGCCGAGCTCGACCGGATCGAGGACACCGGGACGCCCTCCGTCTGGTCCCGCGAGCGGCTCCGCGAGTCCACCATCACGCACGGCAAGCTGTTCCGCATCTGGCGCGACCACGCGCTGGAGACCCGTCTGCTGCTCTTCCGGCTGGGCGGGGGAAACTGACGATGCCGCCCGTGTACGGCAAGGGCAGCCGCCCCTCGCGCATCGGCTGGCAGCTGCCGCCGTTCTACTGCCCGTTCAACGAGAAGCTGATACATCCCAAGGCCGCCGAGCTCGAAGAGCGGGCGACCGCGTGGATCGACGCGTTCGGCGTCTACCCCGACGCCACCGAGCGCGCCTGGGGCCTGGCCACCCACAGCGCCGACTTCACCAGCCGGATCATCCCGTACGGCGACGTGGAGCCGGTACTGCTGTTCATCGAGTGGAACTACTGGGCCAACGCGGTCGACGACTGGCAGGACTCCGGTTCCACGGCCACCCGCACCGCGGACATCGCCGACCACAGCATGCGACTGGTCCGCTCCATCGAGGCCCCCGGTTCCGGGCTGCTCCCGAGGGGCCCGCTCACCCATGCCCTCGATGACCTGGTGACGCGCACCCGCGCCATGCTCACACCCTTCCAGCTGCGCAGGTTCACCGAGGGAACCCGGGACTGGCTGTTCGGGGCCGGCTGGCAGACCTCCAATGCCGAGCGCGGGGTCATGCCGTCCCTCAACGACTTCGCGGCGATGCGGATGTCGGTCAACGGCACGCGCTTCACCCTCACATGGTGCGATGCGGCCAACGGCATCCGCGTGCCGGCCGAGGTCCTGTACTCGCCGTCCGTACAGGCCCTCACCGATGCCGCGGGCTTCATCGTCTCCTGCGACAACGACCTGTACTCGTACAACAAGGAGGACCACCAGGACCCCTGGGAGCAGAATCTGCTCAACGTCGTCGCCCGGCACCACGGATGCACTCCGCGCGAGGCGCTGGTCCCGGCCGTGGCCCTCCGGGACCGTGCGATGACTCTCTTCGTGCGGCTGCGCGAGCAGCTCGCCAGGGACGCCGACGAGCCGCTCCGCCGCTATCTCGACTCGCTCGGCCACTACGTGTCGGGCTGCATCGAGTGGCAGAACCTCGCACCTCGTTACGCCAGCCCCCGCAACCGCAACGAACTCCCCGTCGAGGGTGCGTCGTACGAGATCACCTGGCGGGACACGCCCAGCGACCCGAGTCGTGAGCCGCTGCCGATCCCGGCCATCGCCTGGTGGTGGCAGCAGCTCGACGACTGATCAGCGGCGTCGCAGCAGCCGCGCCCACCACGGTGCCCGGGCCGGCGGCCGCTCCTCGAACCGCGGGGCGGCCGGCGGCGCGGCCGCCTCCGGCGGTACGGGGGTGGTGCCCGTGACCGTGGCGCCGCGCGGGGTGAACCTCACGGGGAGTGCCACCAGGTGGCGGGACATGAGCGAGGAGGTCCACCTCAAGTCGTCCTCTGCGAAGCCCAGTTCCAGGTCGGGCAGGCGCGCCAGCAGGGTGTCGATGCCGGTGTCCGCGATGGCCCGCCCGATGTCCTGACCGGGGCACTCGTGAGGACCGCCGCTGAAGGCCAGGTGCGAACGGTTCCCGTGCACCGGTGCGGAGAGGTCGGGACGGATCTCCGGGTCCGCGTTGCCCGCGGCGAGGCCGAGCAGCAACATGTCGCCGGCCTTGATCCGCTGGCCGCCGAGCTCCGTGTCGCCGGTGGCCCAGCGGCCCAGAATGGTGGTGAGCGGAGGCTCGTCCCACAGCACCTGCTCCAGGGCGTCGGGCAGGGTCATGTGGCCGCCGGAGAGGTTCGCGCGGAAGCGGCCGTCGGTGAGCACCATCCTCAGCGTGTTGGCGATCAGGTTGGCCGTCGTCTCGAAGGCCGCGATCAACACCAGCCGCAGGTGTTCGATGATCTCCGCGTCGGAGAGCGACGTGGAGTGTTCCAGCAGCCACGAGGTGAAGTCCCGCCCGGGAACCACCCGCTTGCGGTTCACCAGCTGGGTCAGCGCCTCCGTGATGTACGCGTTGCTGGCGACGGCCGTCTCGGTGCCCCTGAGCATGTCGCGGGCGGCCTCGACGAGGCGCGGACCGTAGGAGTCCGGCATGCCGACCAGCTGGGTCATCACCAGCATCGGCAGCGGCGTGGCGAAGTCACGCACCAGATCGGCGCGTCCCGATTCGGCGAACGAGTCGATCAGCTGGTCGGCGAAGCGGGTCACGTAGCGGCGGACGCCACGCCGGTCGAAGCGCTCCAACGACTCGGTGACCGCGCCGCGCAGCCGCTCGTGCTCCACGCCGTCCTGGAAGTTGCACACCGGCTGCCAGGCGGCCACCGGCGTCAGCGGATGGTCGGCCGGGACGTTCCCCTCCTGCATGTCGCGCCAGCGGCGGGAATCCCGGGAGAACCGCGACGGAGTACGGGCCACGTCCAGGTTCTCGCGGTGGCCGAGCACCAGCCAGGCCGGCAGGTCGCCCTGGACCAGGACGGGGGCCACCGCGCCGTGTTCGGCGCGCAGCTTCTCGTACAGGCCCATCGGGTCTGCCTCGGCCTCCGGGCCGTACAGCCGGTGCGCGGGGCAGCCCGGCGGCGGAGTGGAAGCGGCGGGGGAGGGGGAAGTGGTCACGATGCCTCCGGGGTCACGGCGAGGGAGTGCAGATAGCGCATCAGCGTCATCAGGACGTCACGGCTGGAGTCGCGGCGCCGGGCGTCGCAGAGCACCAGCGGCACGGCCGCGGGCAGGTCGAGGGCGCTGCGCAGCTCCTCGACCGGGTACTGGGGAGCGTCGGGGAAGGAGTTGACGGCGACCACGAAGGGCACCCCGCGCTCCTCCAGCCGGCCGATCACATCGAAGCTGACCTCCAGCCGGCGGGTGTCGACCAGGACCACCGCTCCCAGCGCGCCCTCGAACAGGCCGCGCCAGAGGAACCAGAAGCGCTGCTGGCCGGGGGTGCCGAAGAGGTACAGCACCAGTTCCTCGTTGATGCTGATCCGGCCGAAGTCCATGGCCACGGTGGTGGACGTCTTGCGCTCCACGCCCGCCGTGTCGTCGACGCCGACCCCGGCCTGGGTCATCGTCTCCTCGGTGGTCAGGGGCCGGATCTCGCTCACCGCGCCGACCAGGGTCGTCTTGCCGACCCCGAACCCGCCCACGATCACCACCTTGACCGCGGCGGCGGCCGTGGCCGGCAGTACGTCCTCGCGCCGCGGCCCGGCGGGCGACGCCTCAGAGCTTTCGAAGTCCATCGATCACTGCCTCAATCAATGCCAGGTCGGGGAGTTGGGCGCGGGCCACGGGTGCGCGGGAGAGCACCTTGCCCGCGGTGAGCAGGTCGTCGATCAGGACGGTGACCACGCTCACCGGCAGGCCGATGTACGCGGAGATCTCGGCCACCGAGAGGGGCGCCTGGCACAGCCGCATGATCGCCGCGTGCTCCGGCTGCATACCGGGCTTGGGCCCCGACTTGGCGACGATCAGTGTGACCAGGTCGAGGCCGCTGGGAACTAACGGTGCGCTGCGACCGCCCGTGATGACGTACAGCCGCTCGGGGCTGCCGTCCTCCCAGGTGTTGCCCGGGTCTCTCACGCGGTCTGCCTGTCGCTGCGCGGCGGGCTGCTGAGGTGCTCTCCGATCCGTGCCACGAGGTCGCGCATGCGCTGGCCCATCAGCCCCGCGTCGACGCCCTCGTCGGCCAGAACCGCCAGATAGGCACCGGCGCCCGCTGCCATCAGGTAGAAGAACCCGCCGTCCATCTCGATCACGACCAGCCTCATCCGGCCCTTGCTGTTGGGCAGTTCGGAGGCGACCGCGCCGGCCAGGCTCTGCAGTCCGGCGCAGGCGGCGGCGAGCCGGTCGGCCGTGTCGGTCTCCGCACCGTACTGGGCCATCCGCAGGCCGTCGGCGGAGAGCACGATGACGTGCCGGGTCTGCGGAACGCTCTCGGCCAGGTCCTTGAGCATCCAGTCCATATTGGTCTGCAGCTGACTCATGGCTGTTCCCCCTTGCTCGCCGAGGCCGGCGAGGCGTCTGGTGTCTGGCTGTCCGCGATGTGGCTCCCGTCGGTCCGGCTGTCCCCGGACAGGCCGCTCTGGAAGGCGGCCAGCCACATCCCGGGCTGTGCTTCGGTCCGGTCCGGGACCTCGGCAGTGGTCTGCAGTGCGGCGGCGGGCTCTTCGGCAGCCGTGGCGCGCGCCTTGCGGCGGCGCTGCGGCAGCCCGTTCACGGTCCGCTCGGTCACGACGGGAACCTCGTCCATCTCCGCCGGAATCCGCGGGCCCGTGGCCGACCGGGGCGGCTGCACGGGCGCGGGCTGCACGGGCGCGGACTGCGCGGGCTGCGCCGCCGGCGCGAGGGCCGCGCGGGGCCCCGAGGAGGTGCCGATGCCGTGGGCGACACCGGTCGCGGTCGACACGGTGGTGATCAGGCCCTGCGGGACGACGAGGACGGCCCGTACCCCGCCGTACGCCGAGGAGCGCAGCGACACCCGGAAGTCGTACGCCTGCGCGAGCCGGCCGACCACGGCGAGGCCCAGTCGCGGGGTCTCTCCCAGGTCGGTGAGGTCGATGCCCTCCTGCGCCTGGCGCAGCATGCGCTCGGCCCGCTTGCGGGCCTCCTCGCTCATGCTCAGGCCGCCGTCCTCGATCTCGATCGCGATGCCCGAGTTCACGTCGACGGCGGTCAGGTGCACCTTGGTCTGCGGCGGGGAGTAGCGGGTGGCGTTGTCCAGCAGCTCCGCCAGCGCGTGGATGAGCGGCTCGACCGCCGGGCCCACGACGGCGACCTGCGAGACGGAGTGCAGTTCGACGCGCTGGTAGTCGATGATCCGGGACATGGCACCGCGCAGCACGCTGTACAGCGGCACGGCCTTGTTCCACTGGCGGCCGGGCCGCGCGCCGCCGAGCACGGCGATGGAGTCGGCGAGCCGGCCGATGAGCGCGGTGCCGTGGTCGAGCCGGAGCAGATCGCCGAAGACGGCCGGGGTCTGGCCGTGCCGGTCCTCCATCTCCCGCAGCTCCTGGGCCTGCTGGTGCACGATCGCCTGGACGCGGCGGGCGATGTTCACGAAGGCCCGCTGCGCCGAGTCGCGCAGGTCCTCCTCCGCGACCACGGCGTCGAGCACCGCGCGCAGCACCGCGTGGTGGGCGGCCCGGAACGCGGGCGTCAGCCCGGGCTGGTAGGTACTGGCGTCCTCCAGGGAGGCGAGCACGTCCTCCGGGAACTCGCCCTTGCGCAGGCGCGCCACGACGTCGGGCAGCAGTGCCTCGGCCAGCCGTACGGTCTCGGTCTGCTGCCGTGACAGAGCAGCCTCCTGCACGGCGACCGTGGCACGCAGCGCCGCGACCGCCTTGCCGCGCCGGGCGGCCTCACCACACGCGAGCGCGACGGCGACGAACGCCGCGGCACCGACCCACGCCACGGGCGTGCGGGCGGGTGCGGAGACCAGCACCACGGTGGCCGCTGCGAGCGCCGCGGTCAGCAGGGCGGGCAACGCCCATACGACGGGTGAGGTGGGCCCTGGACTGCCGGGCGACGATCCCTCTCGAACCATCAGAACCCTCAAACGATCGAATGCGAAAGATCATTGGACAACAGCCCGGGATCTTATCCGTTCAGCACATGACTCTTGACAACAGGTCATGATGCGGAGCCGTCGCCTTAGTTGGCGTGGGACGTGCTGTCCTGAAATGGCTCCCCGCCCGACCCGTCGTTCCGAGGGGGGCGACCCGCTGTCCGCGCCGCCAGGGCCTGTACGCCGCCTGCCCGCCAGCCGTGCGCGAGCCCGCGCCGAGGCGGCACGGCACCTCCCCGATTGGCTGATTTGCGTAGGGTGGCCGGAAGGTGGCCGGGAACTTACCTACGGGCGTGCTGAGATGGGCGGGGATGCAGGCGCGCGGCGAGCACGGCGACGTCGTCCTCGGCGTGCTGCGCGTCGAGTCCGTCGCAGACCGCGGTCACGATGTCCTCGACGGGTGCGCCCGGCGCCAGGCGCAGGCCCGCGAGTCTGGCCAGTGAGGTGTCGATGTCCTCGCCCCGCCGTTCCACCAGGCCGTCCGTGTAGAGCAGAAGGGTCTGGTCGGCGGTGATCGGCCGGGCGAGGGCCTCGTAGCCGCCGATGCCCGTGCCCAGCGGCGGGCCCACGGGCACGTCGAGCAGCTCGCCCGTGCCGTCGCCGCCGAACACGGCGGGCGGCAGGTGCCCCGCACTCGCGTACACGGCCGTGCCGCGGGCCGGGTCGATCCGTACCAGCAGGCAGGTCGCGGGCCGCCGCCGGTCGTCCGCGGCGGACAGGGTGTCGAGGCGGCGCAGCACCCGGTGCGGGGCGAGCTCGGTGGAGGCGACCTCACGCAGCACGGAGCGGTAGGCGTTCATGTCGGCCGCGGCGTCCAGGCCGTGCCCCATGACGTCTCCGACCACCAGCAGCGTGCGGCCGAAGTGCAGCCGGACGGTCTCGAACCAGTCCCCGCCGACCAGGGCGCGCACCCCGACCGGGAGGTAGCGGCTGGCGATGTCCAGGTTCGGGTGCGGCCGGCCCGGCTCGGACACGAGGGCACGCTGGAGGTCGAGCGCCGTCTTCTCGGTGGCCGCCAGCCGCCGGGCGTGCCCGAGGTGGACGCTCGCGAGCCGCGCCGCGAACCGAAGCGTCGCCGTCTCGTGGTCGCTGAAGTCCTCGCCGGTCCGTCCGACGAGGAGCCTGCCGTACACCTCGCCCCCGTCCGGCCCGGCCAGCGGCAGCGACACCAGGTACAGGGGCCGGCCCGCGGCCCGCCCGGTCCAGGTCTCCACGCGATGCCCGTGTTCCAGGGTCCGGAGCACGGGAGGGGACTCGGAGGAGGGTGCCCGCAGGAGGTCCGCCGCACCGGCCTCCGCCACCCGGTCGCCCACCGCGCCCGAACCGGTCATGTCCACGGCGGCGGCGTCACACAGCGTCCGGAACAGGAATCCGGCGAGCTCCCGGCAGGTCTCCCGCTCGTCGCCGGACGTACCGATCCGCTCCAGGGCGTCCTCCACGGCGCGCAGCCGCGCCTCCAAGCCGTCGCGCTCCGACACCATGCCAGCGTCACCCGTTCCCGGGCCCGCCGCCCGTCGGGGAGCATTCCACCACCGTTCCACGGTTCGCGACGAATATTCGTGACGGGCACGGGCACGGTGTCCGCCGGCCCGGACGGCAGGAACGCCGGCCACCGCCGCCGGACCGGTCCGTTGGCACCCCCATGGCCGAGGATCACGGCGTGTCGATGGACCAATGGCCCAGTGCTGTGGTGCGCGGTTGAGCCAGTGGGCCCACAGATGCTTATCTGTGTCATATCCATGTACTTACTGGCGCCGCGCAGCGCCGGACGGCAACGAGGCCGGACCCGGAGCGCGGCGCCTTCGCCGTAACCGTTCGCCGCCCACCACCCCCGGGCGGCCGCCGGGCCGGCGCGCACCACTGCAAGGGGGGCGGCACACCGCCGTGAAGAGGATGTTCGTGGCTCCGGACCCGGGGCGTATGAGACTGCGGAACTCGGCCCGCGCGGTGATCGGCGTCGCCGCCGCCGTGGCCCTCGCGGAGCTCTGCGGCCTCTCCCTGACCGCCTCCATCACCGGAGGACTGGCCGCCCTGCTCGCCCTCTTCACCGTGGTCGACCCGAGCGTGCGCGCCCAGCGCGCCACCACCGCCCTGCTGCCCGCCGCCGGATTCCCCGTGCTCGCGCTGGCCACCACCCTGCACGGGGTGCCCCTCGCCCGGGACGCCGCCTTCCTCGCCGTCGTCTTCGCCGGGGTCTACGCCCGCCGCTGGGGCCCGCGCGGCCACGCCCTCGGCATCTTCGGCTTCATGATGTTCTTCGTCACCCAGTTCCTGCACGCCCTCCCCGGACAGCTGCCCGAGCTGTACGCCGCCGTCGGGCTGGCCCTCCTCGCCTCCGGGGCCGTGCGCTTCGTGCTGTGGCCCATCGAGCGGCGCACCCCGCCCGCCGCCGCCCCGCCCGGACTGCCGGGTACGGGTCTCGCGCGGCCCACCACCCGCCAGGCCTTCCAGGCCACCGCCGCCTGCGCCTTCGCCCTCGCCATCGGCCAGGCGCTCTCCGAGGACCGCTGGTACTGGGCCGTCGGCACCGCCTGGTGGATCTTCGTGAACACCGCCTCCCGCGGCGAGACCCTCGTACGGGGCTTCCGCCGCGTCCTCGGCACCGTCCTGGGCATCGCCGCCGGGCTGCTGGTCGCCGTACCGCTGCACGGCGCGCCCGCGCCGACCGCCGCACTCGTCGCCGTGTGCGTCTTCGGGATCTTCTACACCGCGGCCCCCTCCTACTCCTGGATGATGTTCTTCGTCACCGTCATGGCCGGACTGCTCTACGGACTCCTCGGCGTCCTGCACCCCGGGCTGCTGCTCCTGCGCTTCCAGGAGACCGCGATCGGCGCGCTCGGCGCCGCACTGGCCGTCGTGATCATCCTCCCGGTGACCACCCACGCCGCCAACGACGCCTGGATCCAGCGCGCCCTGCACTGCGTCCGCGCCTCCACCGCGGCCGCCCTCGACCGGCTCGCGGGGAACCCCGCCGCCGACCCGGCCCCCCACGCCGCCGAGCTGGAACTGCTGCTCGGCCGCGTACGGATGGCCCTCGCGCCCCTCGTCCACCCGCTGAGCCCGCTGCGCGCCCGCAAGGCCCGGGCCCGGCAGGTCCTGGCACTGCTCGACGACTGCGCCCGGGAAGTACGCGGGCTGGTCGCCGTCGCCGCCGACCCGCAGGCCTCGCACGATGCCCGGCTGGCCGCCGCCTGCTGGCGGGTGGAGGCCGCCGTCGAGGCGCTCACCGCCCCCGACAGCACCCCGGAGCTCATCGTTCCGCCCCGGCCCGCCGAGCCCGCGGAACCGGCCCTCGCCCACCTGCACGGACTCGAGCACGCCCTCGTCGCACTCGCCGCCCCGCTGCGCACCGACCCGCGGGCCCCCCTGGTCATCAGCGCCTGAGCAGTCCCTCCCCGGCCGCCTCCAGCCCCGCCGGCAGCCTGCCCGCCGTGTGCACCACCCCGAGGGCCTGAGTGGCCCGGGTGAGCGCCACGTACAGGTCGCTCGGCTGGAGGTCGGCCGGCTCCACCACGATCACGGTGTCGAACTCCAGCCCCTTCGCCTGGCGCGGGTCGAGGAGCACGACCTCCCGGGTCAGATCCGGCTGCGCCCCGGCCCGTACCCCCGGCAGCTCCCCGGCCAGCGCGGCGTGCAGCTCCCGCGGCGCGATCACCGCGAGCCGCCCCTCCGCGGGCAGCTCCTGCCGCACGGCCTCCGCGACCGCCCCCGCCAGGTCGTCCGCCGCCCGCGCCCACGGCCGTACGCCGGTGGCCCGCACCGAACTCGGCGGGGCGAAACCGGGATCGCGCTCCCGCAGCACGGCGGCCGCCACCTCCATGATCTCGGCGGGCGTACGGTAGTTGACCCCCAGTCGGACCAGCTCCCAGCGCGCGCCCACGTACGGGCCGAGGATGCGCTCCCACGATCCGCAGCCCGCCTCCTCGGCGGTCTGCGCCGGATCGCCGACCAGCGTCATGGAACGGGTCGGACAGCGCCGCATCAGCAGCCGCCACGCCATCTCCGACAGCTCCTGCGCCTCGTCCACGATGACGTGCCCGAAGGCCCAGGTGCGGTCCGCGGCGGCCCGCTCGGCCGCGCTGCGGTGGTCGGCCTCCTCCTGGCGCTCGGCCATCCGCTCGGCGTCGATGATGTCGTGCGCCGCGAGGTACTCGTTCTCCTCGTCCTCGAACTCGTACGACCGGGAACCCTCCGACAGGTCCAGCACCCCTTGCGCGTACGCGATGCGCCGCTGCCGCTCGCGCTCCTCGGCGGCGCGCCGCGCGCTGTCGTCCTCCCCGAGCAGCTCCGCCGCCTCGTCCAGCAGCGGCACGTCGGCCGGGGTCCAGTCCGGGCGCGCCGACGGCTCGCGCCGGATCAGCTCCGCCTCGTGCGCCGGCAGGTGCGCGGGCTCGGCCAGGAAGTCCGCGACGAGCCGCTCGGGGGTGAGCGAGGGCCACAGCGAGTCGATCGCCGCGTGCACGGCCGGGCTCATCGCGATCTCCTTGTCCAGCTGGGCCACGTCGTCCGAGCCCAGCAGGTTCGGGCCGCCGTAGGGGTCCGCCCCCAGCCGGTCGGCGAGCTGCGCCGTGAGCGCGTCGATGATCCGGAAGGCGAAGGAGGGCCGCGCCTGGTTGTGCGGCAGCCCGGTGGCCCGGGCCCGGTCCCGCGCCTCGTACGCCATCGTGCGGTCCAGCAGCAGCGTCCCGTAGTCGTCGTGGTCGATCTCCAGCGCGGGCTCGGGGACCTTGTCGTACTCCTCGCCGGTGCCCGCCGGCACCCTCTCGGGCAGGCACTGCCGGTCTTCGACCACGCGGGCCAGGACCTGCGCCATCGAGGCCCGGCCCTTCACCGCGGCCGCGCCGGGCCGGTCGGTGCCCGTCGCGTGGACACCGGGATAGAGCTCGCCCGGCGTGGCGAGCAGGACACCCGTCTCACCGAGCGCCGGCAGCACCCCGCCGATGTAGCCCAGGAACGCGGGGCCCGGCCCGACGATCAGCACCCCGCGCTTGGCGAGCAGCTCGCGGTGCGCGTACAGCAGGTAGGCGGCCCGGTGCAGGGCCACCGCCGTCTTCCCGGTGCCGGGACCGCCCTCGACGACCAGCACCCCGCGGTGCGTGGAGCGGATGACCCGGTCCTGCTCGGCCTGGATCGTGCGCACGATGTCGTGCATCCGGCCCGTCCGGGCGGCGTCCAGCGCGGCGAGCAGGACGGCGTCCGCGTCGGCGCCCTCGTACCCGGTGCGCTCCGCGTCGGCCAGGTCGAGGATCTCGTCGTGCAGGGCGGTGACCACCCGCCCGCGGCTGCTGATGTGCCGCCGGCGGCGCAGGCCCATGGGGGTGTGGCCGGTGGCGAGGTAGAACGGGCGGGCCACCTGGGCGCGCCAGTCCAGGACCAGCGGCGTGCGCTCCGCGTCGTCGGCGCGGATTCCGATCCGGCCGATGTGGTGGTCACGGCCGTCGGAGAACTCCAGACGGCCGAAACACAGGCCGTTCTCTCCCGCATTCAGAGCGGAAAGCAGGCCGGACTGCTCGGCGACCAGGACATCGCGCTCCAGCCGTGCCTGAGCACCGTTCCCGACCTCGCGCAAAGCTCCCTCGACAGCGTGTTCGGCCTGGTCACGCAGGTGGTCGAGGCGGACATAGAGGTCGGTGACGAATTGCTGCTCATTCCGGAATTCCTCGGTTGACAATTGCACTCCTGCCGCGATACAGTGTCCTCGGAAGTTTCCTCATGACTTCCTTTCCAAGTGAAGTCATGAACCATTGAATATACGCTCTCTCCTCCCTCGGCAGCGAATTCCGCCGGGGGATTTTTTGCGTACCGTGGATCCCATGACCACCGCACACCGCTCCGCCGACGGCATCGTCTACCGCCTCGCCCGCCCCGAGGACGCGGGGGCCATCGAGGCCGTCGACGGTTCCTTCACCACCGACACCGTCTTCGAGGTGGCTGCTTCCGGCGGCACCGACGACGGCGTCGCCGGCTTGGGGTTCCTGCTCCGCGAGGTCCCCGCGGACCCGCCCCTGTACAAGGAGTTCCCGCCCGAGGAGCACGACGAACAGGGGTCCGGCGGCGGCGCGGGCACCGGCGGGGACGCGCGGACCTATGTGGCCGTGGACGGCGGCCGGGTGTGCGGCTTCGCCGCGGTGGGCTACGCCGCGTGGAACCGGCGGCTGACCATCGAGGACATCGAGGTCTCGCCCGGACACCGGGGCCGCGGCATAGGCCGCGCGCTGATCGAGTGCGCGGCGGATTTCGCCCGTGAACGGGGCGCCGAACGCCTCTGGTTGGAGGTGAGCTCCGTCAATGCCCCTGCGGTGCACGCCTATCGGCGCATGGGATTCACCCTGTGCGGTCTCGACACCACCCTGTACGGCGGCACGCCCGCTGCCGGGGAGCAGGCGCTGTTCATGAGCCGGCCCTGTCGCTGAAGGGGCCCGGCAGGGGCCAACTCCCGCGCTGCGGCGGATCGTACGCCCCGTCGGATCCCGCCCGCAGGCCGATCCGTGAAGATCACTCGGAGGAGTGTTCCGGACGGGCCTTGCCCGCGGCGCTGACCTGCGGCATGTACAACGGGTGATTGTTCATTGCACATTCATCCGGCACGTACAGGGTGGATCTGGCCGGACAGGGGGTAACCGCCCGGAATGGAAATACTTCAACAGCGCTCCACCACCGCTCAGGTGTGGGAAGCGGCCGAGGAGTTCATCCGACTCTTCCACAGGGAGAACCACCATGCGGGCGATCCGCGTGACCGGCTCGCCGCCGTGCGGGCCGAACTCGCGGAGACCGGCACGTACCGGCACACCCCCGAGGAGCTGGTCCACGGGGCCCGGGTGGCCTGGCGCAACAGCAACCGCTGCATAGGCAGGCTCTACTGGAACTCCCTGCGGGTCCGTGACCGCCGGGAGCTGGCCGACGCCGACGACATCGCCGCCCAGTGCTTCGAGCACCTGCGCGAGGCGACCAACGGCGGCCGGGTCCGGCCGACGATCACGGTCTTCGCCCCGGACGCCCCGGACCGCCCCGGGCCGCTGATCTGGAGCGAGCAGCTCGTCCGGTACGCCGGCTACGGGGACCACCACTCCGTCACCGTCGGCGACGCCCGCAACGCCCCGCTGACGGAGGCGCTGCTGCGGCTCGGCTGGTCCGGCGGCCCCGGCACCCCCTTCGACCTGCTGCCGCTCGTGGTGCAGGGCGTCGACGACAAGCCCCGCTGGTTCGACACCCCGCGGGACGCGGTCCTGGAGGTCCCGATCGGGCACCCCGACGAGGAGGGCTGGGCGGACTGGGAACTGCGCTGGCACGCGGTGCCCGCCATCTCCAACATGTGCCTGGAGATCGGCGGCATCCACTATCCGGCCGCGCCGTTCAACGGCTGGTACATGGGCACCGAGATCGGCGCCCGCAACCTCGCCGACACCGACCGGTACAACCTGCTGCCCGCCGTGGCCCGCCGGCTCGGCCTGGACACCTCCAGCGAGCGCTCGCTGTGGAAGGACCGCGCGCTCGTCGAGCTCAACCGGGCGGTCCTGCACTCCTTCGACCGCGCCGGCGTCACCATCGCCGACCACCACTCCGAGTCCCGGCGCTTCCTGTCCCACCTGGAACGGGAGGAGCGCAAGGGCCGGGAGGTGGGCGCTGACTGGTCCTGGATCGTGCCTCCGATCTCCGGCTCGGCGACCCCGGTCTTCCACCGCACCTACGAGGACCGGCCGAGCAGCACCTCGTACGTGCACCACCCCGGCGCCCAGGATCGGGCCCAGGGGCGGGATTTGGTATAGACCTTCTGTTACCGTCGGCCCCGGACGGATCCGGAACGGCGGAGAGGGGCATCCCGTGGACGGCGCGGACAGCACGGACCGAAGCGGCGGACACCGGGCCTACATCGGCTCGTTCACCTCGGGGGGCGGCCGCGGTGTCACCACCGCGGCCGTGGATCCGGCCACCGGGGCCCTGACCCCCCTCTCCGCCACCGGCGCCGCCGTAGCGGACCCCTCGTACCTGGCCCTCGCCCGCGACACGGGCGTGCTCTACGCGGTGAGCGAGACCGGACAGGGGGCGGTGGCCGCCTTCACGCCCACCGCCGAAGGCCTCGCCCCCCTCGGCGCGCCCGTCCCCGTCGACGGCTCCGGCCCCACCCACCTCAGCCTCGCCGGGGGGCGGCTGCTCACCGCCAACTACACCTCGGGCGGCGTCAGCAGCCTCCCGCTCGCCGCCGACGGGAGCCCCGGCGGCCCCGCCGCCGTCCTCGCGCACGAGGGCTCCGGCCCCGACGCCGACCGGCAGGAGCGGCCGCACGCCCACCAGGTGCTGCCCGATCCGAGCGGCCGCTGGGTGCTCAGCGTGGACCTCGGCACCGACTCGGTACGGGTCTGCGCGCTCGACCCGGCCACCGGCGGGCTGCGGCCGCACACCGAGACCGCGCTGCGGGCCGGGACCGGACCCCGCCACCTCGCCTTCCACCCGGACGGCGCGGTCGCTTACGTCCTGCACGAGCTGGAGCCGCAGCTGACCGTCTGCCGCTGGAACGCGGCCTCCGGGCAACTGGAACCGGTCGCCGAGGTTCCGATCGCCCCTGCGGGCCCCTCAGGGGCCGTGCGGGCCTACCCCTCGGCGGTCGTCGCCTCGCCCGACGGGCGGTTCGTCTGGGCCGCGATCCGCGGCGCCGACACCATCGCCACGCTCTCCCTCGCCGGAGGCGCCGAGAAGCCGGAGCTCACCGGCGCCGTGGGCTGCGGCGGCAGCTGGCCGCGGGATCTCGCCGCCGACCCGGCGGGGCGCCGCCTGTACGCGGCCAACGAGCGCTCGGGGGACGTCACCTGGTTCGACGTCGATCCCGTGACCGGCCACCCGGACCAGGCCGGTTCGGTGGCCGTGCCCGCCGCCACCTGCGTGGTCTTCGGCTGACGCCGGAACGGCTAAGGGCCCCCGCCGACCGGCGGGGGCCCTTAGCCGCGATAGGGCGCGATGGGAAAGGTCAGTGCGTCGAGGCGCCCTGGGTGATCCCGAGAGCCGCGGAGTACTGCGCGACGGCGAGCTTGCCGAGCGCCCCGTAGGCGCCCAGCACCTCGGAGGCCGCGCAGTCGGCCTCCTTGCAGGCGGTGTCCAGCAGCCCGTCGGCGGCCTCCGGGCCGATCAGGTAGGGGGCGAGCGCGAGCTGCGTGGAGCCCTCGCGGCGCAGCTGCTCGGCGACGGCGGCCACCGAGCCCTCCTCGTCGAGCGCGGCGGCCTTGACCGGTACGGCGAGCCGGGCGGCGAGCAGCATCCCGGTGATCCCGGCGGCCTGTACGGCCTCCTCGCCACCGGTGGTGGCCAGGACGATGCCGTCGGCGGCGGTGGTCACGGTGAACAGCCGGGCGCGGTCGGCGCGGGCCAGGCCCGCCTCGGACAGGCGCACGTGCAGGCCCTCGGCGAGCAGCGGGTGCGGGCCGAGCACGTCGGCCAGCTCGGCCGCGGCCGAGGAGTCCATCAGGGCCTGGCGGACCCGGCGCAGCAGATCGCCGTCGGGACCGGCAAGCAGCGGGACCACCACGGCGTCCGGGCCGGTCGGCGCGGGCACCTCGTGGCCGGCGGCGCGGGCGAACTCCGCACGCGCGGCACGCTCGGTCGCGACGGCGGTCAGCACGCCCGACAGGGACGGGAACTCGGAGGCGTCGTCACCCTCGAGGAAGCCGATGCGGGCATCGAGGCCCGGCAGCTCGGAGCGGCCGATGCTGATGATCTCTTCCGCCAGCCCGCGCGAGGCGGCCGAAGGGACACCGGGCACGGCGAGCACCAGCGCGGGCGCGCCCTCGGGCGCCACCGCGGGCTCGGGCCGGCGGTGCCGCCCGGTCTGGCGGGGTCGCGGCATTCGTACGGGCAGGCCATTTGCGGGCCCAGTGGGGGAGCTCATGGCGCCGCATGCTACTGGCTTATCGGAACCGGGTGTTCGGGCAGGGCCTTCTCCGGTGGCATCTGTCCGTATTTATCCGGTGAAGGGCAGACAGGGTCAACTGACGGACGGCAAGCGCCAGTCCACAGGCTGTGAGCCCTGGTCCGCCAGGAGCCGGTTCGTCCGGCTGAACGGCCGGGACCCGAAGAAGCCGAAGTCGGCGGACTTGGGGGAGGGGTGGGAGGACTCCACCACCGGCAGTTCGCCGAGAAGCGGCCGCAGATTGCGGGCCGCCCGGCCCCAGAGGATGGACACCAGCGGCTTGCCGCGCGCGGCGAGCGCCCGGATGGCCTGATCGGTGACGGCCTCCCAGCCCTTGCCCTGGTGGGCGTTGGACCTGCGGGGCGCGGTGGTCAGCGAGCGGTTGAGCAGCAGCACGCCCTGCCGGGTCCACGGGGTGAGGTCGCCGTTCGCGGGGCGGCCGGTACCGAGGTCCCGGTGCAGCTCCAGGAAGATGTTGTCGAGGCTCGGCGGCACCGGCTGTACCTCGGGCGCCACCGAGAAGGACAGGCCCACCGCGTGCCCGGGGGTGGGGTACGGGTCCTGGCCCACGATGAGGACCTTTACCTCGTCGAAGGGCTGCTGGAAGGCGCGCAGGACGTTGGCCCCGGCCGGGACGTAGGTCCGGCCGGCCGCGATCTCGGAGCGCAGGAAGTCGCCCATCGCGGCGATCTGCCCCGCCACCGGCTCCAGAGCCCGGGCCCAGCCCGGCTCGACGATCTCGTTCAACGGTCGTGCTGCCACGGTGGATCACTCTACTGGCCGATCGTCGCCGCCCGCACACACAGCACGTCGGGCAGGTGCTCGGCCAGCAGCCGCCAGGTCTCCCCGTCGTCGTGGCTGGCGTACAGCTCGCCGTTGCGGTTGCCGAAGTAGATTCCCGCCGGATCGGCGTCGTCCGTGCACAGCGCGTCGCGGAGCACCGTGCCGTAGTGCTCCCCGGCCGGCAGGCCCTTCGAGAGCGGCTCCCAGCTGGCGCCCGCGTCCCGGGTGCGGAAGACCCGGCACCGGTGCTCGGCCGGCACCCGGTCGGAGTCGGCGTTGATCGGGAAGACGTAGGCGGTGTCCGGCCGGTGCGGATGTGCGGCCACCGCGAAGCCGAAGTCGGAGGGCAGTCCGCCGCCGATGTCGGTCCACCGGGCCCCCGCGTCGTCGCTGCGGTAGACGCCCCAGTGGTTCTGCAGGTACAGCCGATCCGTGTTCCCGGCGTCCTGGGCGATCTTGTGGACGCACTGGCCGAACTCGGGGTGCGGATCGGGCAGGAACACCGCGGAGACCCCGTCGTTGGAGGGCTCCCAGCTGGCCCCGCCGTCCTTGGTCCGGAACACTCCGGCGGTGGAGACGGCCACCGTCACCGCGTCCGCGTCGCGCGGATCGGTGATCACCGTGTGCAGCCCCTCCCCGCCGCCGCCCGGCTGCCAGCTGCCCCGGCTCGGGTGCTCCCACAGCGGGCGGACCAGCTCGAAGGACTCGCCGCGGTCCGCCGAGCGGAACAGCGCGGCCGGCTCCGTCCCCGCGTAGACCACGTCGGGGGCCTCGGGCCCGGCGGGGTGGAGCTGCCAGACCCGCTCCAGCGAGGCTCCGGTGTCCTTGGGGAACTTCACCGCGGCCACGGCGGGCTCCCGCCATGTGGCCCCGAGGTCGTCGGAGCTGAAGACGGACGGCCCCCAGTGCGAGCTGTCCCCGCCGACCAGCAGCCGGGGCGCGGGACCCCGCCGGTCGATGGCCGCCGCGTACACGGCCTGGGCGTTGAAGTGGGGACCGTCGAACGCCCATGCCGCCCCGTCCTGGCGGCGGCCGATGAAGAGTCCCTTGCGGGTACCCACGAGCAGCAGTACGTCGGCCATGGCCGGCACCTCCGGACTTCGTCGTCCAAGCTTCCAGAGCTTTCCGGCCAGTCTGCACCCGCCCACTGACAGCGGCCCGGCACGCGGCGGACGGGTCCACTCGGCAGATCGATACTGATCATTTACCACTCATTTACGACTGTGGAATGGTTGCTGCTTGCTTGTAGGTGTTCGGAATGGGTTGACTTCAGGCCATCTCAGCCGCACGCGAGAGGACCTACGTGGCCACCGAGCACTTGTCCCCGCTCGACCTCGCCTTCTGGCGGATCGAATCCGCCGCCCACCCCATGCACCTCGGCGCCCTCGCCGTCTTCACGGCCGCGGGCGGCCGCGGATCCGGCGCCGGCCCGAGCGCCGCCGAGCACGCCGCCGAACTGCTCGCCGCCCGCTGCGCCGCCGTACCGGGCCTGCGCCGCCGGATCCGGGACGTCCTGCTGCCGGTCGGCGCCGCCGCCTGGTCCCCCGACCCCCGCTTCGACCCGGCGCGGCACGTCTTCCTCGTACGGACGGACGAGCCCGCGCACACCGCTGCGGGCCCGCTGATGGCGCGGCCGCTGGACCGGGACCTGCCGCCCTGGGAGGCGCACGTACTGGCCGGGCCCGACCCGGACTCCTTCGCCGTGCTGTTCAAGTTCCACCACGCCCTCGCCGACGGCCTGGGCGCGCTCGCCCTGGCCGCGGCGCTGTTCGACGAGGGCCCGGCCCTGCGGCCGGCCGCGCGGACCGCCCCCGCGCCCGTTCCCGTCCCTGTTCCCGAGCAGCGCGCCGGCGCCGCCCTGCGGCGGCTGCCCGGAGCCCTCGCGGCCCGGTTCCAGGAAGTCGGCCAGGCCCTGGAGATCGGCGCCGCCGTGGCCCGCGCCGGGCTGCCGCTCGCCCGCCCTTTCCCGGGCGGTCCCGAGGCGCTCACCGCCGGCGCCTCCGGCACGGGAGCCCGTACGGTCGCGGGCCTCGCGCTCGACCTGGACGAGGTCAACCTCGTCCGCAAGGCCGCCGGGGGCACCGTCAACGACGTGCTGATCTCCGTGGTCGCGGGCGCGCTGCGGCGCTGGCTGGAGGGCCGGGGCGACCCCGCGCCCCGCGGGCCGGGCCCGCGCGCGCTGATTCCCGTGTCCCGCCGCGGCCGGCCCGGAGGCGGCGGGGGCAACCGGCTCTCCGGTTACCTGCTGCGGCTTCCGCTCGCCGAGCGCGACCCGCTGCTGCGCCTGTACCGCGTACGGGCCGCGATGGACCGCAACAAGGACGCCGGACCCGCCCGCGGCGCGGGGGCCGTCGCCCTGCTCGCCGACCACGTCCACCCGCTCGGCCACCGCCTCGGCGGCCCGTTCGTGGCCCAGGCCGCCCGGCTGCTCTTCGACATCCTGGTCACCAGCGTCCCGCTGCCCGGCCTGACCTTCTCCCTCGGCGGGAGCCGGGTCCGCGAGGTCTACCCGCTCGCCCCGCTGGCCCACGGCCAGTCCCTGGCCGTCGCGGTCTCCACCTACAAGGGGACCGCCCACTACGGCCTCGTCGCCGACGCGGCCGCCGTCCCGGACCTGCCCGCCCTGGCCCAGGCGCTGCGCGCCGAGCTCGACGCGCTTGTACGAGAGGTCTCGTAGTACGAGAGATTTCGTAGTACGGTGACTCTCGTACTTAACCGCCGATCCCCGGTGCGCCCGGTGACGTCTGGAGAGCCCTGATGAGTGCTGCCCCCGCCGCTTTCGCTGCCCTGTTCGCGCCGTACACCCTCCGCTCGGTCACGATCCCGAACCGCGTGTGGATGGCCCCGATGTGCCAGTACAGCGCCGACCCCGCCGGCCCGAACGCGGGCGTGGCGCACGAGTGGCACTTCGCCCACTACGCCGCCCGCGCCGTCGGCGGCACCGGCCTGATCGTCCAGGAGGCCACCGCCGTCTCCCCGGAGGGCCGCATCTCCCCCTACGACCTCGGCATCTGGAACGACACCCAGGTCGAGGCGCTGCGCCGGATCACCTCCTTCCTCAAGGCGCAGGGCACCGTCCCCGGCATCCAGATCGCCCACGCCGGACGAAAGGCCTCCACCGACCGCACCTGGAAGGGCGGCGGCCCCGTCGGCCCCGAGGCGCACGGCTGGCCGACGGTCGCGCCCAGCGCCGTGCCGTTCTCCGAAGGCCACCCGGTCCCGCACGAGCTGACGGCCGATGAGATCCGCGAGATCGTCGGCCTGTTCGCGGCCGCGGCCGGGCGCGCCCTCGCGGCGGGCTACGAGGTCGTGGAGATCCACGGCGCCCACGGGTACCTGATCGGCGAGTTCCTCTCCCCGCACAGCAACCGGCGCACCGACGCGTACGGCGGCTCCTTCGAGAACCGCACCCGCTTCGCCCTCGAAGTCGTCGACGCGGTACGGGCCGTGTGGCCCGAGGAGCTCCCGCTGTTCTTCCGGATCTCCGCCACCGACTGGCTGGAGGAGGACGGCTGGACCGCCGACGAGACGGTCCGGCTGGCCGGGCTGCTGGCGGAGCACGGGGTGGACCTCCTCGACGTTTCCACCGGCGGCCTCGCCCCCGGGGTGACGATCCCGGTCGGCCCCGGCTACCAGGTGCCGTTCGCGGCCCGGGTCAAGGCGGAGACCAGCCTGCCCACGGCCGCCGTCGGCCTGATCACCGAACCGGAGCAGGCCGAGAAGATCCTGGCCAACGGCGAGGCCGACGCGGTCCTGCTGGGCCGGGAGCTGCTGCGCGACCCGTACTGGGCCCGCCGCGCGGCCGCCGAACTGGGCGCGGAGGTCCGTACGCCCGCCCCGTACCACCGGTCCTGGTGACGGCAGGGCCGCACCCGGCCCTGTTCATACGACGACTCTCGTACGATGGGGGCCCGACCAAGCCGAGCGAGTGGAGCAGGGACATGACGGAACGTGACGCGGCCCGCGCCCTCGCCCACCCCGAGGCGGCCGGGATCCGCCTGGAGGGTGTGCTGCACGCGCTCTCCGACCCGGTCCGGCTCTCCATCGTCCGGGATCTGGACGGCTCGGACTCGGCGCTCGCCTGCTCCTCCTTCGAGCTGCCGGTCACCAAGTCCACGACCACCCACCACTTCCGCGTCCTGCGGGAGAGCGGTGTCGTCCGCCAGACCTACCGCGGCACCACCAAGCTCAACGAGCTGCGCCGCGAGGAGCTGGAGGAGCTCTTCCCGGGGCTCCTCGACAGCGTCCTCACGGCGGCCGCCGCCGAGGAAGCCCGACTGGGCGAGGACTGAGCCCGCCGGGCTTCGGGTGAGGGGCCGGCGGGTCACGGTCCAGATGGGCTACTTCGCCGGGTGCGGTCAGGCGGGGACTTCGATACTGGCCGCGCGGGCGCGCCGACGACGGGGCGCCATGACGAGGGAGTGCCGACGTGAACTCACCGAGTGCGGGCGAATCCGGGTGCGATCTGATGAAGCGCATCGCCAAGGAGCTCAGGGCGAGCATCAAGGCCGCCGAGACCAATGCGGCCGAGCTGGCGCGCAGGATCGCCGAGCTGGAAGCGCAGCCCGATCCGGACGAGAAGCAGATCAACGCCCTCAAGCAGACGCTGGAGGCCCTCAACAAGAAGATCGAGGAGGACCGCCTGTCACTTTCCACGCTGGAGGACGTGATCAGCGAGAACTGCTAGGCCGGGTGAACCCTTCCGGTCAGGGCACCAGCCCGGCCGCGCCCAGCAGGCCCTGCCAGTCGGGGATCTTCACCGAGCGGCGGCCCAGGGAGCGGCCCAGATCGGCTTCCGCGGCCTCTATGGCCAGCCAGCCCGGCCACTCCACCGGCCGCAGGCCCGCCGCGCGCAGCGCGTCCAGCGGGTCGTCGGGGAGCTCGCGCCGGGCCAGCGCCCCCGCGTCCTCGAGCAGCGAGGACGCCGTCTCCTTGGCACAGGGCCGGTTCGTGCCGATCACCCCGGTCGGGCCGCGCTTGATCCAGCCCGCCACGTACTCGCCGACCGAGGCCCGGCCCGCGCGGAGCACCCGGCCCGCCGCGTGCGGGACCGTGCCCTTCGCCGGGTCGAAGGGCAGGCCCGGCAGCGGGACGCCCTTGTACCCCACCGAGCGCAGCACCAGCTGCGCCTCGATGTCCTCGTACACGCCCGTCCCGGTCACCCCGCCGCGGCCGTCCGGCGCGGTCCGCTCGAAGCGCATGCCGCTCACCCGGCCGTCCGGCCCGCCCAGGACCTCCACCGGGCGCAGATAGAACCGCAGGTCGATGCGGCGCCGGGCCTCGCCCGGGCCCCGCTCCGCCCAGTCGCGCAGCACCTCCAGGTTGCGCCGGGCCACCGCGGGCAGCGCCGCGGCCGCGGCCGGATCGCCGTACACCGGGTCGAGGGCCGCCTCGGCGGGGTCCACCACGGCGTCCACGTCCGGGAGCGTGCCCAGCTCCCGCAGCTCCTTGGTGGTGAACTTGCCCTGCGAGGGCCCGCGCCGGGCCACCATCGCCACCCGCCGCACCCCGCTGTCCGCGAGTGCGCCGAGCGCCGGCTGCGGCATGTCCGTCGGCGCCAGCTCGGACTCGCCGCGGGCCAGGATCCGTGTCACGTCCACCGCGACGTTGCCCGCGCCGACCACGACCGCCGAGTCCACCGCGGACAGGCCGAACGCCTCCGCGACGGCGTCCGGGTGGCCGCTGTACCAGGACACGAAAGCCGTGGCGGAATGCACCCCGGCCAGCTCCTCGCCCGGGATCCCCAGCATCCGGTCGCGCGCCGCGCCCACGCAGTACACCACCGCGTGGTACAGCTCCAGCAACCGCTCCGTGGACAGCAGCTCCCCGCCGACCTCGACGTTCCCCAGGAAGCGGATCCGCTCGTCCTCCAGCACGCCGCGCAGGTTGCCCTGCAGCGACTTGATCTTCTCGTGGTCGGGCGCGACCCCGTACCGCACGAGCCCGTACGGAGCCGGCAGCCGGTCCAGGACGTCGACGCGCACGCCCGGCACCTCGCGCTGCTGAACCAGCGTCTGGGCCGCGTAGACCCCGCTGGGGCCCGATCCGACGACGGCGATACGAAGCACGGCGGAGCTCCTCCCGCAGGTGGTCCCAGCATGACACCGGGTGCTCCGGCCGTCAGCCCATCGCGCGCATCCGGTGTATCTCGGCGGTCTGGGTGGCCACCACCTCGGTGGCCATCTCCTCCACCGCCACGTTGTTGCCGCCGGCCAGCGCCTGGCCCGCCATCTTCAGCGCGCCCTCGTGGTGGGCGGTCATCAGCTTCAGGAAGAGCCGGTCGAAGTCGGCGCCCGCGGCCCCGGCCAGCTCCCGCAGCTGCTGCTCCGTCGCCATGCCCGGCATGGCGCCGTGGTCGTGGGCGCCCGAGCCCCCGGCCGGCGCCGGATGGCGGTCCACCCAGGCCTCCATGGCCCCGATCTCGGGCTTCTGCGCCGCCGCGATCCGCTCCGCGAGCCGCTTGACGCCCTCCGCCGAGGCCCTCGTAGGCGCGAGCGCGCTCATCGTCAGGGCCTGCCGGTGATGCTCGATCATGCCCTGCACGTACGCGTGGTCGGCGGCGTTCGGGCTGTCGTCGGGCTGTTCCTCGGCGGCCTGTTCGGGGGAGAGGGTGCGCGACTGCTCGCCCGGTCTGCCCGGTGCGATCACCACGTCCTGTCCGTCCTTCGCCGCGCTCGTCCCGCCGTCTCCCTGGCAGCCGGCGAGTACGAGCAGGAGACCGGCGGCCGAGGCCGCTGCGAGAAGTCGTCCCGAGCGCGCTCGTAATGGCTTGTGGCCCCGGGGGTCTTTTGCCATGTCCATGGAAAGGAAGATACTGCCGGGGTCCTCGTTCCGCTCCCACCCAGAGCGGAACCGATCGGACTCCCATGGGAGGGCACAGTGACCTCGTTGCACACCACCAGAGTGCGGAACAGGAGTCTGGGAGTGGCCGTCGCGGCGGCAGGGCTCCTCACCACCCTGCTGGCGGCCGGACCCGCCGCCGCCACGCCCGACCCCGGCGACTTAGTTCCGGGCATCGGCTCCGGCCAGAACGCGGGCATCGCCCAGGGCAGGGACCTCGCCCCCGGCGAGATTCCCGGCCCGGACGAGATCGTCCACAGCAGCAACATCACACCCCTGGCCAACGTCCCCAGCAGCTTCGCCGGAATCACCAACTCCGACCTGGCGTTCCAGGGGAAGTACGCCTACGCGGGCAGCTACAACGGCTTCACGATCTATGACATCGGCAACCCGAAGGCGCCGAAGACCGTCAGCCAAGTGCTCTGCCCCGGCGGCCAGAACGACATCTCCGTCCTCGGTGACCTGCTCTTCCTCTCCACCGACTCCTCGCGCAGCGACGACTCCTGCAACAGCGTCTCGCAGCCCGCGACGGAGAAGTCCTCGTGGGAGGGCATCAAGATCTTCGACATCAAGGACAAGAAGAACCCCAAGTACATCAAGTCCGTGGAGACGGCCTGCGGTTCCCACACCCACACCCTGGTGCCGGGCGGCCGCGACATCTACCTCTACGTGGCCTCGTACTCCCCGAACGAGGCCTTCCCCGACTGCAAGCCGCCGCACGACGGCATCTCGGTGGTGAAGGTCCCGAAGAAGGCGCCGACCCAGGCCGCGGTCGTCGCCTTCCCGATCCTGTTCCCCGACGGCGGAAACCCGGGCGGGCCCACCAACCCCGGCGTCTCCAAGACCACCGGCTGCCACGACATCACCGTGCTGCCCTCGAAGAACCTGGCCGCCGGAGCCTGCATGGGCGACGGCATCCTCTTCGACATCAGCGAGCCCGAGCAGCCGAGGGTCATCGACCGGGTGCAGGACAACGTGAACTTCGCCTTCTGGCACTCGGCGACCTTCAACGAGCAGGCGAACAAGGTGGTGTTCACCGACGAACTCGGCGGCGGTGGCGGCGCCACCTGCAACGCGGCCACCGGCCCCAACCGGGGCGCTGACGGGATCTACGACATCACCGGCAGCGGGGACCAGCGCAAGCTCGCCTTCCGCAGCTACTTCAAGATCCCGCGCCATCAGGCCGACACCGAGAACTGCGTGGCCCACAACGGCTCGCTGATCCCGGTCGGCGGCGGCCGCGACATCATGGTGCAGGCCTGGTACCAGGGCGGTGTCTCGATATGGGAGTTCACCGACTCCGCCCAGCCCAAGGAGATCGGGTACTTCGAACGCGGCCCGCTGAGCACCGGCGGAACCGGCGGATCCTGGTCGGCGTACTACTACAACGGTCACATCTACTCGAACGACATAGCCAAGGGCTTCGACGTGCTGAGGCTCGACGACTGGCGCACCGAGAGCGCCAAGCGGGTGTGGATGGACCGGCTCAACGTGCAGAGCCAGCCCGAGTACCGCTGAGACCCCGTGACCTAGTGATGACCTGAGCGAATCGTTCCGCCGGGCGGTCCGCCGCCCGGCGGAACGCCCAGCTCCCAGTCCAGCCCGTAGCGCTGGAACAGCTCGGCCCGCAGCCGCGCCAGCGGCATGGGCGCACCGGGCAGCAGGACGGCCACCACGGCGCCCATCAGCAGCGCCCGCAGCAGTGGATAGTCCGCGTCCACGTCCGGCGAGCCGTACCGGCTGACGGTGTCCCGCAGCAGCTCGGCGAGCCGCTGCTGCTCCGGGCACTGCACGAAGCCCTCGGCCGTGAGGATGCCCGCCATGTGCGTCCGCATCAGCAGCGGCTCGTCCCGGGCCAGCCCGAGGATCGCGTCGATGGCCCGCGCCAGCCGCTCCCGGCCGTCGTCGCTGCGCGGCTCGCGCTCCAGTGCGGCGTGCAGGGTGAGGTGCATCAGCCGGTGCACCGCCGACTGCAGCAACTGCCGTTTGCCCGGGAAGTAGTACGAGACCAGGCCGCGTGCCGCACCCGCCCGGTCGGCGATGTCGCCGAGGGTCGTGGCCTCGTAGCCGCGCTCGGCGACGAGCTCGACCGTGGCCTGGAGCAGCCGCTCCCGGGAACGTCTGCGCAATTCTTCATTGACCGATGCGCTGCGCGGGGACATGCTTACTCCTGCGTTGACTGGCTCGGAGCCAATATACTCAGCGCGCGGGGCCGCCTGCTCTGGGTGACACGGGGGATCGCCCAGGGCAGGCACATCCACGGGGCATGCCGGGAACGGTCACCGCGAGTGCCACCAGGGCCGCGCCCAGCAGCCATCCGCCCAAGACGTCCGAGGGCCAGTGCACTCCGAGGTGGATCCGGGTGAAGCCGACCCCGACCACCGAGACCACGGCCGCGGCCCAGGCGGTGCGCACCGCCCACGCCGGGGTCCCGCGGGGGAGCAGCCACAGCAGCAGTCCGCACACCACCGTCGCCGTCATGGCGTGGCCCGAGGGATAGGCCGCGAAGTACGCCGAGTCCACGGGATCCGGCCACACCGGACGCTCCCGCCCCACCACCGCCTTCAGACCCTGCTGCACGGCGGTCACCGCGAGCGTCGCCACCGCCACCCGCACCGCCCGCTCCGGCCGGCCCCGCCACCACAGCAGCAGGCAGGCCGCGGCGGCCAGGGCGCGCATGGTCCAGGGGTCCCACACCCAGTCGGTCAGGATCCGCATCGTGTGGGTGACCGCAGGATGGGCGAGGGCGTGGCCGTGCAGATCCCGGACGACCCGGTCGTCGAACGAGAGCAGCGGCCGCCACCGCGCCGCCACCAGCGCCGTCAGGACGGTCGCGAGCAGCGCACAGCCGATGCCGGCCGGCCTCACGTGACGCAAGTGATCGTTCCGCATGGGGTGATCCTCGCACCGACCGCCCCCGGCCTCCGACAGCGCGTCGCGCCGGCCGGGCCTACGCCAGAACGCTCAGCCCGGGCACCAGGGCCACCAGCAGCGGTACCGCCGGGACCAGGGCGGCGGTGGCCGTCAGCCGGAGCCTGTTCATCGCGGACAGCCGGGGCGCGGCCGACAGCAGCCGGCGCACCCGCTCCTGGACGTGCGCCTGCGGGGCCGCCGAGGGCCCGAACACCCCGCGGTCCTCGTTCAGTCCGACCAGGGCCAGCGCGATCGTGAGCCGCCCGTACCGCCGGGAGGCCACGTCGTCGGCGGCCAGTTCGACGAGGCGGTGCATCTCCGCCTCGAACGCCGCGAAGACCGGCACCTGCGGGAAACCCCCGGCCAGCGCCCGCGAACAGTGCAGCAGCCAGTCGTGCCGGGCCGCCGCGTGCCCCTGCTCGTGGGCCAGGACGGCGTCGAGCTGGCTGCCCTTGAGCCGGCCCAGCGCCGCCGTCGTGACCACCAGCTGCGGGGCCGCCCCCGGCAGCCACCAGGCGTCGGGCCGCGGGCCCTCCAGTACGACGAGCCGCGCGCCCGTGGGTTCCTCCCCGGGCAGCAGCGGGGCCCGCACCAGCAGTTCGCTGCCCTGGGCGCGCCGCCGGGCCCGCGCCCGGAGCACTTCCCGGGCCAGCATCGCCGCGGTCCACAGCGCACCGCCCGCCAGCACGAGCGCGGTGCCGGCGGCCCAGGGACCGCCGGAAGCGCCCAGGGCGTACGCGTCGACGACCCCGTGCGGGGCGGCGGCGAAGAGCCGCCCGCGCACCGCCTGCCAGGCCGCCGCCGCGCTCAGCAGCATCGACAGCCCGAAGCACAGGAGCACCGCGGCCACCACGCACTGCCACACCCACAGGGCCACGACGGGTTCGCGCTCGGGCCATCGGGCCCGGGCGAGCAGCCGGGGCGCGAGCACCGCGGTCAGGACGCCGAGCAGCAGGAGAGCGGCGGGGACCATCATGGCCGCCAGCCTATGAGCGCGGGACTACCTGCGGGTACGGTCACGGGGCATTGGTGACGTAGGACACGTGCGCCAAAGCCCTCACATCATGAGCAGCATGGTCAACATCCCCATCCCCATGGCCAGTCGGCAGGCCCGGGTCAGCTCGGTCGCAACCACCGGGTAGGTGCCCTGTACGGCGCCGCCCGCCGCCACCAGCCGGGTCCCGCCGAGCAGGACGTACCCCGCGAAGTAGAGCAGCAGCAGTCCGGTGACCGGGGACGGCCCCCCGCCGTGCCCGGACCCTGCGGCCGCCGTCAGCGCCATCCAGGCCATGGCCAGCGAGCCCACCAGGTGGTGCGCGTGGTGCACCCCGCCGCGCAGCAGCCACACGGCGTGCAGGGCGGCGCCGCAGAACACCGCCGCGAGCACGACCGCCTGCCACCCGTCCCGGTTCCCGAGGGGCACCGCCATCAGCGCCATGCCGAACGCCATCACGGCCTCCCCGGCCGCGACGCCGCCCGATCTGCGCACCTGCCGCAGGCAGTAGGCCCCGCTCACCGCGCACAGCACGACGAGCAGCCAGGCCAAGGCCAAGTCGGCGGAGGACATGGCGGAACCGTGCACGGCGGAACCTCCCGGTTCGTCGGCGTCACGGGAAGAGATGCCCCTCTCACACCGCCTTCACGCGGCCCCGGGATACGCTCTCCCTGCCGTACCGGGCATGTCACGTGCCACCGCGCAGAACGGAGTCACCGATGTCGACCGCCCACCCCGCCGCCCTCGGCTTCCGCAGTGCCGTCGAGGCGGACGTCAGCGAGCTGGTGGCCCTCGTGGAGTCGGCGTACCGGGGCGACGCCAGCCGCGGCGGCTGGACCACGGAGGCCGACTACCTGGACGGGCAGCGCACCGACGCGGACGGGGTCCGCCAGATCATCGCCGCGCCCGACAGCACGCTGGTGGTCGTCGAGCGCGCGGGGGAGCTCGTCGCCTGCTGCCAGCTCGAACACCGCGGGGACCACGTCTACTTCGGGATGTTCGCGGTCCGCCCCGGGCTCCAGGGCGCGGGCCTCGGCAAGGAGATCCTGGCCGAGGCCGAGCGTCGGGCCCGTGACACGTGGGGCGCCAAGGAAATGCGGATGACGGTGGTGAACGTACGGGAGGAGCTCATCGCCTACTACGTGCGCCGCGGCTACCGGCGCACCGGCGAGCTGAGCCCCTTCCCCTACGGTGACGAGCGCTTCGGCGTCCCGCTCCGCGACGACCTGGCCTTCGAGCTGCTGGTCAAGTCGCTGTAGCCGGACCGGGCCTACGCGGTGAAGCGGCCGGTGCTGCGGATCTCCGGGAAGTCGGTGATCGCACCGTCCAGTTCGAGCGCGCGCGCGAGCCGCAGCAGGTCGAGCGTGTTGACGTCCCGGCCGGTCACCCGCAGTCCGGCGGCGTGCACCGCTTCGACGGCCTCCAGGGTGAGCCGCCGGATGTCCAGGGCGACCGTCGCCGCGCCGGCGGCCGTCGCCCGGCCCACGACGTCCCCGGCACCGTCGCGGGGAGCGGCCGCGTGGAGCACGGTCCGGACGCCCGGCACCCGCCGCGCGGCCTCGGCGAGCAGCGCCTCGTCGAAGGAGGCGACCTCCACCCGGGCGGTCAGGTCGCGGTTCAGTAGCAGTTCCGCGAGCGCCCCGGCCGCGGCCCGGTCCCGTACGGACACCTGGAGCGGGGTCCGCACGGCGTCCAGCACGTCCTCGAACACCGGCACGCGCTCGCCCTGACCCGCGTCCAGTCCGCGCAGTTCGGCCAGGGTCAGATCGGCGACGGCACCCGAGCCGTCGGTGGTCCGGTCCACCTCGGGGTCGTGCAGGGCGACGAGGGCGCCGTCCTTGCTCAGCTGGACGTCCAGAGCGATGACGTCCATGCCGGACCGCTGCGCTCGGAGGTACGACCGCAGGGTGTTCTCCGGTTCGACACCCATGACCCCGCGGTGACCGATGGTGAGGAAAGTCAAGGTTCTCTCGCTTCCGTCGACGGCGGCTCCCCGCGCGGACGCGGTGTCCCGACCGGCCGCGCGCGATGAGGACGCATGCTAGTGCGCCGAGGGTGCGAAGGGACCGCCCTTGCAAGGCCCCGCAGGGGCGTACCGGCCGCTTCCCGTCGGGGTTGTGAGCCGTCTCGGCTCCGGTTGCGCCGCCGCCGTCGTCACCCGGGCGTGGGCGCGTCCCCGTCGGCTTGACGGACCGCGCCGGTCAGCCCGGCCAGGTCGGCCAGCAGGGCTTCGCCGAGCTCCAGTTCCGCAAGGTGCTGCCGCTCGCTCCAGCGCAGCGCGAGCGCCGGAAAGGCCCACTCCGGGACCTCGCCCGCCTGCGCCACGGCCTCCCGTACGGAAGCCAGCTCGGCCCGGGTGCGCTCCAGGTGCTCGTCGACCATCGCGCGCAGCCGCTCCGGATCGGCCAGGTGTCCCAGCCAGACCCGAAGCAGCAGCCCGTGCTTGAGCACCGGGGGACCGGCCTCCGCCGTGTCCGCGGCCCAGCCGGCCAGCGCCTCGCGTCCCGCGTCGGTGATGGCGTACCGCCGCTTGGTCCGCGCCTCCTCCGGCCCCGAGCGGGCGGAAGCCGCGTAACCCAGCTCCTCGAGGCGGCGCAGCTCGGCGTAGATCTGGCTGATCGCGGGCGACCAGTAGAAGAAGCGGAGCGAGGAGTCCGCCCACTTCTTCAGCTCGTAGCCCGTGCGCTCCCCGGGGAACGAAAGAAGGCCGAGAACCGCCCACGCGGTCTGCGGCAGCTCTTGCTTCTTCGACTTCTGACTACTAGTCATATTCCTTATTGAAGTAAGGCCGGGCACGGGACGCAACCCTGGAGGCACCGTGAAATTCTCCGTGATCTTCGAAGCTCAGCTCGCCGACCCGACCGTGGAGCGGGAGCACCAGGTGATCCGCGACTGTGTGGAGCAGGCCGTGCTCGCCGAGCGGATGGGCTTCGACCGCATCTGGGCGGTCGAGCACCACTCGCTGAAGTGGTACGCACACATGTCCGCCCCCGAGATATTCCTGACCTGGGTCGCGGCCAGGACCAGCACCATACGCATCGGGCACGGCGTCGTGTGCATGCCCTTCAACTTCAACCACCCGGTCCGGGTCGCCGAACGGGCGGCGATGCTCGACCTGCTCTCGGGCGGGCGGCTCGACCTCGGCGCCGGACGCGGCGGCACCGAACAGGAGACCTCGCTGTGCGGGGTGGACCGGGAGCGCACCACGGCGGAGGTGGAGGAGGCCCTGCGGATCATCGGCAAGGCCTGGCAGGAGGAGGAGCTGGAGTACCACGGCGAACTGATCGACATCGACCCGCACCCGATCCTGCCGCGGCCCGCGCAGACCCCGCACCCGCCGCTGTTCCTGGCGTGCAGCCGCGGCGAGACCCTGGTGCGGGCCGCCGAACTGGGGATCGGGGCCCTGGTGATGGGCTTCGCCGGACCCGAGTCGATCGCGGGGATGCGGGCCGTCTACGACACGGCGATCGCCGGGCGCGACGGCAGCCGGTTCGTGTCCACCGTCGTCAACGACCACTTCTCCGTGCTCTGCCCGACCATCGTGCTCGACGACCGCGAGGAGGCGCGCCGGATCGGCATCCGCGGCCAGCGCTTCTTCGCCCAGTCCATCGGCCACTGGTACGGCGGCGCGGGCATCCCCGACGAGGCCGTGGTCGCGGGCGCCGACGAGGCCGCGCGGATGCGCCAGGCGGCCGAGCAGGTGGTGGCCCGGCTGCACGAGCTGGACATCCCCGTGCGCCCCACCTCCACCGCCACCTTCAACGCCGACCACGCCTACGGCAGCGCCGACGACGCCATCGCGTACGTGGAACGGCTCCGGGAGGCGGGCGCCGACGAGGTCATGTGCCTGATCCAGATGGGCACCGTGGAACAGGAGGCCTGCCTGGAGACCCTGCGCCAGTGGGGCGAGAAGGTCATCCCGCACTTCCGGGGCCGGCGATGACCGACTGCCGACCCGGCGCGGCCGACGGCCTGGACCCCGCCGTCCTGCCCTTCCTCGAGGCGCTGACCGCCGCCTTCCCCGACCTCGGCGGCAGCGTCACCGACGCCCGCGAGGCCCGGCGCATACTCGCTGCCGCGCCCCGGCCGCCCGCCGACCCGCCCCGCGTGGGAGCCGTCGAGGACCGGACGGTCCCGGGCCCGCCCGGAGCCCCGCCGGTCCCCGTACGGATCTACCTGCCCGACCCCGGGGAGCGGCCCGGGCCGCGCCCCACCGTGGTCTTCCTCCACGGCGGCGGCTTCGTCCTGTGCGACCTGGACACGCACGACACCACCGCCCGCGCCCTCTCCCGGGCGGCCGGCGCGGCCGTGGTCTCCGTGGACTACCGGCGGGCTCCCGAGCACCGCTTCCCGGCCGCCGTCGAGGACGCCCACGCCGCCCTGAGCTGGGCCGGCGGGCACCTCGACGAGCTGGGCGGCGAACCCGGCGCCCTGGTCGTCGCGGGGGACAGCGCCGGGGGCAACCTGGCCGCCGCCGCACTGCTGCTGGCCCGCGAGCGCGGGGGGCCGGCCGTCGCGCTCCAGGCGCTGGTCTATCCCGTGCTGGACGCCGCCCAGGACACGGCGTCGTACCGGACGTACGCGGAGGGCTGCTTCCTGACCGCCGCGCACCTGCGCTGGTTCTGGGAGCAGTACCTGGGCCCGGGCGGCGACGGCGGGCATCCGCTGGCCTCCCCGCTGCGCGCGGACCTGGCCGGGCTGCCGCCCGCGTACCTGGTGGTCGCCGGCTGCGATCCGCTGCGGGACGAGGGGCAGGCCTACCACCGCAGGCTGACCGAGTGCGGCGTCCCCTCCGTGCTGGACGGCCACCCCGGGATGTTCCACGGCTTCCTGGCGCTGGCCGGCGTACTGCCGCAGGCCCGGGAAGCCATGGTGCGACTGGGCGGAGCCATCGATTCCACCCTGACGAACGGGAAGACTTCCGGTGAAGCGGGGGGTGTCACAGGATAATTTCCCGAGATCCCTCTTGAACGGGAGAGCCTCCGCCGCTTACCCTGCCTTGACGTGAGGTTCTCCTGTGGAGGAAGTGACATGACGGAAACTCTTGTGCCGGGTGCCGGCGGTGCCGTGATAACCGCCGGGGCGCGGGTGGTCGACCACCCCGCGTGGCCCGCGCTCAAGGCCGCCGTGGAGGAGATCCGCCCCTGGCAGGCCAAGGACGGTTCGATCGACTTCGAGGCCGCCGGTGCCCCCACCCGGTCCGAGGCCGAGGCCGCGGTCGCGTGCGTGATCGAGGGCGTCGAGGCGCTGTCTCCGCTGCTCCCGCACGCCGAGGCGTACCACCAGGCGCTCGTCAAGGACCTGCGCAAGTGGGTCGCCGACGACTTCCGCGTGCCGGACTTCCTCGACTCCCTGCTGGCCTTCCAGCCGGCCGCCGAGCGCGTCGACGGGCTCCAGCACCTCGTGGTCTTCCCCATGTACACGCAGAACGGCAACCCGGACCGCAACCTGGAAGCCGTCGCCCTGCGCATGGTGTGGCCCGAGTGGCTCGCCGAGCTCGAGCGCACCCGGTACGACAACCCGCTCTTCCTCGGCATCACCTTCGAGGACTTCACGCCGGGCTACGACACCAACTCCGCCGTGCTCTTCCCGGAGACCATCGCCGTGCGCGAGGCCCCCGAGCGCTTCACCTGGGGCGGCATCTTCTGCGACCGCGAGGCCGCCCGCTACCGCAAGGTCACCGAGGCCGCGGTCGACATCCTGGGCATCGAGCTGCCCGAGGACATCGCCGCCATGGTCCAGGACCAGGAGCGCTGCGAGAAGGCCTTCGTCCTGTGGGACATGGTCCACGACCGCACCCACAGCCACGGCGACCTGCCGTTCGACCCCTTCATGATCAAGCAGCGCCAGCCGTTCTGGATGTACGGCCTCGAAGAGCTGCGCTGCGACCTCACCGCCTTCAAGGAGGCCGTGAAGCTGGAGTCCGAGGGCAACGAGCACGGCCGCGACGTCCAGTACGCCGTCCTCTTCGACCGGATGTTCCGCTTCCCGGTCTCCGGCGACCGCAACCGAAACTACGACGGACTCGGCGGCCAGCTGCTCTTCGCGTACCTCCACAAGCACGACGTCGTGCGCTGGACGGACAACAAGCTGAAGATCGACTGGATGCGCGCCCCGCAGGTCACCAACCAGCTGTGCGCCGACATCGAGGACCTCTACCGGGCCGGCATCGACCGCCCCAAGCTCGTCCACTGGTTCAAGGCCTACGAGCTGGTCTCGACGTACCTCGCCCCGCACCCGGGGTCCAAGTGGGCCAAGGGCCCCGACGCCCTCGACATGACGCAGCCTCCGCGCAAGCTCGTGGACGACGTGCTTCCGGACGAGTTTCCGCTCAGCATGTTCTATGAGGCGCTCGCCAAGAAGCTCAAGGGCGTGATCGCCTCGACCAAGGGCATCACCGCCCTCAATGCCGAGCAGGCCGAGCGAGTCGCCGCGTGAGCGACCGCCCACAGGAGGCTGTACAGATGAACGGCTCCGGGAACGGCAACGGAAAGCTGCACGGAGCGGTAGTGGCGGTGGCCGGGGCCGGTGGCCCCGCCGGCCGCGCCACCCTGCTCCGCCTCGCCGAGGCGGGTGCCGTGGTCGTCGCGTCCGACGCCGATCCGGCGCGGCTCGCCGAGGCGGTGGACGCGGCGCGGTACGCCCACGGCGGCGCCACCATCACCGGTGACACCGTGGACCTGCTCGACCTCGCCGCCACCAAGGTGTGGGCCGAGCAGACGGAGAAGGAGTTCGGCCGGATCGACGGGCTGGTCCACCTCGTCGGCGGCTGGCGCGGCAGCAAGACCTTCACCGACGTCGACCTCGCGGACTGGGACTTCCTGGAGAAGCTCCTCATCCGCACGGTCCAGCACACCTCGCTCGCCTTCCACGACGGACTGCTGCGCAGCGACCGCGGCCGCTACGTCCTGGTCAGCCAGTCCGGCGCGCACAAGCCGGTCGCCAACAACGCCGCGTACAACGCGGGCAAGGCGGCCGCCGAGGCGTGGACCCTCGCCATGGCGGACTCCTTCCGCAAGATCGGGGGAGACGACGGCCCCGGGGCGGCAGCTGCGATCCTGGTGATCAAGGCACTGGTGCACGACGCGATGCGCGCCGAGCGTCCCAATGCGAAGTTCGCGGGCTTCACCGACGTGAAGGAGCTGGCCGAGGCCATCGCCGGCGTCTGGGAGCGGCCCGCAATCGATGTGAACGGACAGCGTCTGTGGCTCACTCCGCAACCGTGAGAACCGATACAGGGAAGACCGACGCCCGTCGCCACCACGATCCCGCGGTGCGCGGTTTCGCGAGCGACAACTACGCGGGGGTGCACCCGGAGGTCCTGGCCGCCATCGCCCTGGCCAACGGCGGCCACCAGGTCGCGTACGGCGAGGACGAGTACACCGAGCACCTGCAGAAGGTCATCCGCAGCCACTTCGGTCCGTACGCGGAGGCCTTCCCGGTCTTCAACGGCACCGGTGCGAACGTCACCGCCCTCCAGGCGATGACGGACCGCTGGGGCGCCGTGATCTGCGCCAAGACCGCCCACATCAACGTGGACGAGGGCGGCGCGCCGGAGCGGATGGCGGGCATCAAGCTGCTCGCCGTGCCGACGCCGGACGGCAAGCTCACCCCCGAGCTGATCGACCAGGAGGCCTGGGGCTTCGAGGACGAGCACCGGGCGATGCCCCAGGTCGTCTCGATCACCCAGAACACCGAACTCGGCACGGTCTACACCCCGGACGAGATCAGGGCCATCTGCGAGCACGCGCACGGCCTGGGCATGAAGGTGCACCTCGACGGGGCCCGGATAGCCAACGCCGCGGCCTCGCTCGACGTGCCGATGCGCACCTTCACGAACACGGTCGGCGTGGACGTGCTGTCGTACGGCGGCACCAAGAACGGCATGATGTTCGGCGAGGCCGTGGTGGTGCTCAACCCGGACGCGGTCCGGCAGATGAAGCACATCCGCAAGATGTCGATGCAGCTCGCGTCCAAGATGCGGTTCGTGTCGGTGCAGCTGGAGGCGCTGCTCGCCAAGGACCTGTGGCTGCGCAACGCCCGCCACGCCAACGCGATGGCGCAGCGGCTCGCGGCCGGCGTGCGCGAGGCCGACGGGGTGGAGATCCTCTACCCGGTGCAGGCGAACGCGGTGTTCGCGCGGCTGCCGCACGAGGTGTCGCGGCGGCTGCAGGAGCGGTACCGCTTCTACTTCTGGGACGAGGCCGCGGGCGACGTCCGCTGGATGTGCGGCTTCGACACCCAGGAGGAGGACGTGGACGGCTTCCTCCAGGCGCTGAAGGAAGAGCTGGCGCGCTGAGCCGCATAAATCGATAGTCATGTGGAATGCTGCATAGGTATGCTCCTGGATCATGGAACTGATCCAGGAGCATCCCGACCTTGCGGCCTACCTCGCGGCGGACCAAGCCATAGATCACGAGCATCCTCTGGTCCGGGAAACCGCCGATGCCTTCTGGACCGCCACGGCCGGCAACGCATACGCATACGCCGAGGCGGTCTTCGCGTTCGTTCGCGACGCCATCCCGCACTCCGCCGACTCCGGCGACACGCGCGTCTCCTGGCGCGCCTCCGACGTTCTGGCCACCCGCAACGGCATCTGCTACGCCAAGTCCCACGCCCTCGTCGCCCTGCTGCGCGCCCGGGGCATCCCGGCCGCCCTGTGCTATCAGCTGCTCGCCGACGATCATTCGTGCAGCGACAGCTGCTCCAGTGGAGCCGGGGCTTGCCCCGGGGGATCGAACCCCGTGGTCCACGGCCTGGTCGCGCTCCGGCTGCCCGGCGGTGGGCGCTGGGCCCGGGTGGACCCGCGCGGCAACAAGCCCGGTGTGGACGCCCGGTTCAGCCTCGACGTGGAGCAACTGGCCTTCCCCGTACGCCCGGACCTCGGCGAGGTCGACTATCCCGGGCTGTACGCCGCCCCGCACCCGGCCACGCTCAAGGCGCTCCAGGACTCCGCCGACCGGCCGCAGTTGTGGGAGAACCTGCCGACCGCTCTGTGACCACGGCCGCCGGTACGGGCCCCCGCGCGGCCGTCAGGGCGTGCAGCAGGGCCGCCGCGAGCTGGAGCCCGGCGATCCCGGTCAGCAGCGTCCACGCGGGCGCGTCGGCCGCGAACCCCACCAGGGCCGCCCCGGCCGACGCAGCCGTCACCTTGAGCCCGGCGCCCAGGGTGAACACCTGCGTCCGCACCGCGTCCGGGGCGTGCTCCGAGCGGATCCGCAGGGTGGCGGTGAGCAGCGGTCCGTCACACACCCCGGCCACGGCGAACAGCGCCGCCGTGACGGCGACGGACGGCGCGAACGCGGCCGCCGCCAGCGCCGCCCCGGTCCCGGCCAGGGCCCACCGCACCAGCCGGCCCGGCTCCACGGCCGTCATCCGGCCCAGCGTCAGCGAGCCCGCCAGGGCGCCCACCGCGAACGCCGTCATCAGCACGCCCCCGGCGCCCGGGCTGCCCAGCCCGGTGGCCACCAGGACCGAGGCGGTGGTGAGGGAGCCGATGCCCACGAAGGCCAGCGTCGTCGCCGAGGTGACGGCCCGTAGCTCCCGGACCCGCCACAGGGCCGCGAGCCCCGCACCCAGCCCGGCCCGGCGTCCGTCCCGGGGCGCGCCCGCGCCCGGCGCCCCGTACGGGAGGGTCGCCGCCAGCACGGCAGCCAGCGCTCCGGAGGCGGCCAGGACGGCCATCGCCGGAGCCGCCGAGCCCAGTGCCGTGACCAGGCTGACCGCTGCGGGCGCGGTCACCGCGGCGGCGTTGTAGGTGGAGGCGTCCCAGCCGTAGGCCCGGTCCCGCCCGGCGCCCGCCGGGACCAGCCCCGTGACCAGGCTGGACAGCCCGCCCGTCACCATCGGCCCGCAGCTCCCGCCGAGCACCGCCACCGCCAGGACCAGCGGCAGCGGGGCCCGGCCCAGCAGCAGCGCCAGCGTCGCCACGGCGGCCGTGAACCCGGCCAGGGTGCCCGCGTGGAAGAGCCGCGGCCGGCCGGTCCGGCCTGCGGCCGCCCCCGCGAGCGGGGCCGCCAGTACGTGCGGCGCGAGCCAGGCCGTCAGGACGAACGCCCCGTACGAGGCGCTCCCGGTGCGCTCCAGGGCCAGCAGCACCACGGCCATGCCCATGCCCTCGGAAGCGAACCGCGCGGCCAGTGCCGCCGCCAGGTACCGTCCGAACCCGCTCATCCCGGCCCTCCCCACTGCTGTAACGTGATAACGGATAAAGACGTTACGGCATTCGGGTGTACCGGGAAAGGATCCGGCATGGCGGACTCGCGAGGGGGCTTCTCGGCGGCCCGGCGGCTGATCGACCTGGCCGAGGCGGTGCGCGCGGACCCCGCACTGCCGCGCGCCGCGCTCGCGGAGCTGCTCGCCGGGCACGGGGAGCGTCCGGCGGACCTCACCGAGGCGGCGTTCCCCGAGGCGGGCGCCGCCGAACTGCGGGCCGCAGCCCGGCGGATGGCGGGGGTCCTCGGCGAGAGCGACGAGGACCGGGCCGCCGAGGCCCTCAACGCGCTGCTGGAGGAGTGTGCGACCCGGCCCCGTCTGACCCGGCACGACGGGCACGCCTGGCACCTTCACGTGGACCGGGGCGAGGAGGCGGGCTGGGGCGACTGGTTCCTCGCCTCGGGCGCCCTCGCGCTCGCCCAACTGCTCACCGAGTACGGGCGGATCGCCTGGGGCGCGTGCGCCGCCGAGGGCTGCGGACGGTTCTTCCTCGCCACCGGGCCGGGCAGTGCGCGCCGGTACTGCTCCACCACGTGCTCCAGCCGCGCGCGGGTGGCCGCCCATCGCCGGCGCAAGCGCGAAGCCTGACGGTCCGACGGGGTTCTGCGGAACAACAGGAAACTTTCTTGTCAGATCTCGTTGTCAGCTTGGCATGAGCATGAGTATCTTCGGGCCACCGGAACCCCTTCTACCGGAACCCCCCTACCGGAAGGCCCCCATGCGTTTCGGACTCCCCGCCGGGCTCGCCGCCCTGGCCCTCGGCTTACTTGTCGCGGTGGTCCCCGCCCCCACCGTCGCGGCGCCCCCGGCCCCCTCGGCTTCCGCCGCCCCCGCCCAGTTCGCCCACCCCGGAGTGCTCAACAGCCGCGCTCAGCTGGACTTCGTACGGGACCGGGTGCAAGCGGGCCGACAACCTTGGAAGCAGGCGTTCGACGCCATGCTCGCGAGCAAGTACGGATCGCTGACCCGCACGCCCAAGCCGCGCGCCGTCGTCGAGTGCGGTTCGTACTCGAACCCCAACAACGGCTGCTCCGAGGAGCGCGAGGACGCCATCGCCGCGTACAGCCACGCGCTCGCCTGGTACCTCACCGGAGACGCGAAGCACGCCAAGAAGTCGATCGAGCTGATGGACGCCTGGTCCGCCACGATCAAGGACCACACCAACAGCAACGCGCCCCTGCAGAGCGGCTGGGCCGGATCGACCTGGCCGCGCGCCGCCGAGATCATCAAGCACACGTACACCGGCGGCTGGGCGAACCGGACGCGGTTCGCCACCATGCTGCGCGAGGTCTACCTGCCCGAGGTGATCAACGGGAGGCCGAACAGCAACGGCAACTGGGAACTGATCATGATGGACGCCGCTGTCGGCATCGCGGTCCATCTCGACGACCGGGCCGCTTACGACAAGGCGATGGGCATCTACCTCGGCCGCGTCCCGGCCTACTTCTACCTGGCGTCCGACGGGCCGCAGCCCCTCTACCCGCCCCGCTCCGGCATCGACAGCCGCAGCGAGCTGATCAAGTACTGGCACGACCAGACCACCTTCGTGGACGGCCTCGCACAGGAGACCTGCCGGGACTTCGGCCACACCGGCATGGGCATCGCGGCGACCATGCACGTCGCCGAGACCTCGCGGATCCAGGGCCGCGACCTGTACCCGCAGTTCAAGGACCGCTTCCGGCACGCGCTGGGCTTCCACGCGAGGTACGAACTCGGCGAGGCCGTGCCGTCCTGGCTCTGCGGCGGAAGTCTGGCCAAGGGCATCGGCCCGGCCACCGAGGTCGGCTACAACGCCCTGCACACCCGGCTCGGCATCACCATGGAGAACACCCGCAGGCTCACCGAGGGGCGGCGCCCGGCGGGCACCGAGAACCACTTCGAGGCCTGGGAGACCCTGACCCACGCCGAGAACCCCAACTGAGCGGGGCCGCGAGAGCGCGGCCCGCCCCCCAGGGGGACGGGCCGCGCTCCGGCGTCCGGGTCAGCCGGCTTCCTTGACCTGGGCCGCCGTCGGCGCGCTGCCGCCCAGGTGGGCCGGCAGCCACCAGGAGTCGGTCGCGTCCTTGGGCTTGTCCGGGTAGGCGCGCTGCGCCGCGTCCAGCAACTCCTGCACGCGCTCGCGCACCCGGCGGGTGATGGCCCCGGCGTACTGGTCCGTCGGCGCCTCGATCGGCTCGCCCACCCGCATCGTCACCGGGACGTGGCTGCGCTTCAGGTTCTTCGGGCGGCCCTTGGTCCACAGTCGCTGGGTGCCCCACAGCGCCACCGGGATGAGCGGGACGCCGGCCTCCTGGGCCATGCGCGCCGCACCCGACTTGAAGCTCTTGAGGGTGAAGGACTGGGAGATCGTCGCCTCCGGGAACACCCCGATGATCTCGCCGGCCCGCAGCGAGTCCAGGGCGTGCTGGTATGCCGTCTCCCCCTGCTTGCGGTCCACCGGGATGTGCTTCATCGCGCGCATCAGCGGACCGGACACCCTGTGCCGGAACACCGACTCCTTCGCCATGAAGCGCACCAGGCGCTTCTGCGGCCGCGCCGTCAGGCCGGCGAAGATGAAGTCGAGGTAGCCGATGTGGTTCGACACCAGGACCGCTCCGCCCTTGCGCGGGATGTTCTCGGTGCCCTGCATGTCGATACGGATGTCCAGCGCGCGGAACAGCCCGTGCGCGGCGCCGATCACGGGAGGATAGACGAGCTCAGCCATGGTGGGGAGACCCCGCTTTCTGCCTGGGGAGGTGCTCCCGGCCGGAAGTTACGGAAGCGTAGGTACGCGACCCATGGGGGATCGTGCCCCAAACGCGCGCTGCTGGCCAGCCCAGACGAGTGTGCCCGGCGAGATTCTCGTCACGCCGGGAATGCGGTGCCCGCGCCGGGCGCTGCGATCAGAGTACGAGCGTACGGGCAGGGTGCGCGTAAGCGAGGGCGGCGAGGGGAGCGCGGGTGCGCGCGCAGGACGACGGCCGGGACCACGGCCGGGACCAGGGCGGTGACGGCGGCCAGGGCCGGCTGGGCGCCGCGGAACTGGGTGCGGAGCCCGGCGAGCGGGCCAGCCTGGTGCAGTTCTCCAGCGCCTTCTGCCAGCCCTGCCGGGCCACCCGGCGGATCCTCGCCGAGGTCGCGGGGATGGTCGAGGGGGTCGCGCACATCGAGATCGACGCAGAGGACCGCCTCGAGCTGGTGCGGGCGCTGGGCATCGAGAAGACCCCGACCGTGCTCGTCCTGGACGCGGCGGGCCGGATCGTCCGGCAGGCGGCCGGGATGCCGCGCAAGGCGGATGTGATCGCGGCCCTGGGCGCCGCCGTATGACGCGAGCGCCGGTACACGCGCCGTCGCGCGGGCCCGTACGCAGCGTGACGCGCCTGACATCTGACGGATCCCGCTTGACTGTGTACACGGGAGATCGCCAGGCTGGCCGCATGCCGTATGAACCCCTGCTCTACGGACGTGTCCACGTGGACCTCGTCCGCTACGCGAGCGCGCGCTGTCGGGATCACTGAACGCCCCCGGTCCCCGATCTCCGACAGCGCCCGCGTGCTCCGCGGCAGAAGGAAGTGCCCCGATGACCGCTCCTGCGGCCCCGACGACCTCGTCCCCGATGACCCCGTCCCTGACGGCTTCGTCCCCGACGCCTTCGTCCCCCCGACTCGGCGCCGGCCACCCCGGCTCGCCCGACCTCCTGCGCTCCGTGTTCCGGCGGCACGCCGCCGGGGTCGCCGTTATCACCGCCGAGACCTGCGGGCGCCCGGCGGGCTTCACCGCCACCTCGCTCAACTCGGTCTCCGCGGATCCGCCGCTGCTGTCGTTCACGATCGGCACCGGATCCTCCAGCTGGCCCGCCGTGCGCGACAGCGACCACCTCGGGGTCCACATACTGGGCGAGCACCAGCGGGAGCTCGCGGGCCTGTTCGCCCGGAGCGGGGCGGACCGTTTCGGCCCTGCCACCGGCTGGAGCACCGGGCCGCACGGGGTCCCGGTACTGGACGGCGTGCTCGCGTGGCTGGTCTGCCGGGTGGTGGCGCGGGTGCCCGCGGGCGAGCATCGTGTGATCATCGCGGAGGCGGTTGCGGGGGATCCGGCCGGGGAGGGTCGCCCCCTGCTGTACCACCAGGGCCGATTCAACGCGCTGCGCGACTGAATCGTGCCTGTTGGGGCGGGTCGGGGCGGCGTTGGACAGATCACAGTTCACCGAGCTTGCGCCCGCGCGGGACCCACGGTGTACTGACGAGTAACATTCCCTTCGGAGCGCGGGCCGCCCCGACCGGGATCCGCCCGACAAGGCGCCTATGCTGCCTGCACAAGGCGGTACCAGAAAAGACGATGCGGTAGGAGAGCCGGCGTGAGCCTGAGGATCGTTGTCTGTGTGAAGTACGTGCCCGACGCCACCGGCGACCGGCAGTTCACCGAGGACTTGACCGTCAACCGTGACGACGTCGACGGCCTGCTGTCGGAACTCGACGAGTACGCCGTCGAGCAGGCGCTGCAGATCGCCGACGAGGCCGACGACGCGGAGATCACCGTCCTGACGGTGGGCCCCGAGGACGCCAAGGACGCGCTGCGCAAGGCGCTGTCGATGGGCGCCGACAAGGCCATCCACGTCGAGGACGACGACCTGCACGGCAGCGACGTCATGGGCACCTCGCTGGTGCTCGCCAAGGCGATCGAGAAGGCCGGCTACGACCTGGTCATCACCGGCATGGCCTCGACCGACGGCACCATGGGCGTGCTCCCGGCGATCCTGGCCGAGCGCCTGGGCGTCCCGCAGGTCACCCTGCTCTCCGAGGTCAAGGTCGAGGACGGCACCGTGACCGGCCGCCGCGACGGCGACACCGCGAGCGAGACGCTGGAGGCCTCCCTCCCCGCGCTCGTCTCGGTGACGGACCAGTCGGGCGAGGCCCGCTACCCGTCCTTCAAGGGCATCATGGCGGCCAAGAAGAAGCCGGTTCAGTCCTGGGACCTGGAGGAGCTGGACATCGAGGCCGACGAGGTCGGTCTGGAAGGCTCCTGGACCAAGGTCGACTCCGCGGCCCAGCGCCCGGCCCGCACCGCCGGCACGATCGTCAAGGACGAGGGCGAGGGCGGCAAGCAGCTGGCCGAGTTCCTGGCCGGCCAGAAGTTCATCTAAGAACTTCGGTCATCCCTCTTAGCCCCCAGACACTTCGCAATAGCAGGAGAGCAGTCCCATGGCTGAAGTTCTCGTCTACGTCGACCACGTGGACGGCGCCGTCCGCAAGCCCACCCTCGAGCTGCTGACGCTGGCCCGCCGCCTCGGCGAGCCCGTCGCCGTCGCCCTGGGCGCCGGCGCCGAGGCCACCGCCGCCGTGCTCGCCGAGCACGGTGCCGTCAAGGTCCTCACCGCCGACGCCCCCGAGTTCACCGAGTACCTCGTCGTACCCAAGGTGGACGCGCTCCAGGCCGCGTACGAGGCCGTCTCCCCGGCCGCGGTGCTCGTTCCGTCCTCTGCCGAGGGCAAGGAGATCGCCGCCCGCCTGGCCGTGCGCATCGGCTCGGGCATCATCACCGACGCGATCGACCTGGAGGCCGGTGACGAGGGCCCGGTCGCGACGCAGTCCGCGTTCGCCGCGTCCTTCACCACCAAGTCCCGCGTCTCCAAGGGCACCCCGGTCATCACCGTGAAGCCGAACTCGGCTCCGGTCGAGGCCGCCCCGGCCGCCGGCACCGTCGAGGCGCTCGCCGTCACCTTCGGCGCCCTGGCCACCGGCACCAAGGTCACCGGCCGCACTCCGCGCGAGTCGACCGGCCGCCCCGAGCTGACCGAGGCCGCGATCGTGGTCTCCGGCGGCCGCGGCGTCAACGGCGCCGAGAACTTCCACATCATCGAGGAGCTCGCGGACTCCCTCGGTGCGGCCGTCGGCGCCTCGCGCGCCGCCGTCGACGCCGGCTGGTATCCGCACTCCAACCAGGTCGGCCAGACCGGCAAGTCGGTCTCCCCGCAGCTGTACATCGCCTCCGGCATCTCGGGCGCGATCCAGCACCGGGCCGGCATGCAGACCTCGAAGACCATCGTGGCCATCAACAAGGACGCCGAGGCCCCGATCTTCGACCTGGTCGACTACGGCGTGGTCGGCGACCTCTTCACGGTCGTCCCGCAGCTGACCGAGGAGATCAAGGCGCGCAAGGGCTAGTCCCTGACCTGCGTATCTCTCCGCCTCCGGGGCCGTGTGGTGATTGTCACCACGCGGCCCCGAGTCGTTTGTCCAGGACGGCGGGGGGACCATTGACTGAGCGGAACCCCGTGACTAAATTCTGCTATGCGGATCTAAGCTTCCGTGAAGCGGAAAAGAGGAGAGTGCACGATGGGTCAGCAGGAGAAGGTGGCGACGAGCCTCGCAGGCGCGGTCAGCGAGGGCATCAGCGCCTCCCTCGCGCCGGTGGACGCGGAACTCGCGCGCCACTACCCGGGCGACCCCGGCACCCGCCAGCCCATCCACACCGTCTACGTGCCCGGTGACGTGTTCGCCGCCGACACCATCCGCTCCTGGGGCGACCAGGCGCTCGCGGCGCTCGACCAGCACGCCCCGGACGCCGCCACCTTCGCCAAGGTGCTGGGCATCTCCGACGAGCTGGCCGTACCGGTCTACGACCGCGTCCGCGCCAAGCTCGCCTCCGAGCCGATCGAGGACCTGCGCGTCGACTTCGAGGACGGCTTCGGCGTCCGCTCCGACGAGGAGGAGGACCAGGCCGCGGCCCGCGCCGCACGCCTGGTCTCCGAAGCCTTCTCCAACGGCACGAACGCCCCGTACATGGGCATCCGCATGAAGTGCATGGAGTCCAACGTCCGCGACCGCGGCATCCGCACCACGGACATCTTCCTGTCCGGCCTGCTGGAGCACGGCGGCCTGCCCGACGGCCTCGTCCTGACCCTCCCCAAGGTCACCTACGCCGAACAGGTCAGCGCCTTCGTCAAGCTGCTGGAGGCCTTCGAGACCACCCGCGGCCTGCGCCCGGGCCGGATCGGCTTCGAGATCCAGATCGAGACCAGCCAGTCCATCGTCGCCTCCGACGGCACCGCAACCGTCGCCCGGATGATCGAGGCCTCCAAGGGCCGCGCCACCGGCCTGCACTACGGCACCTTCGACTACAGCGCCTGCGTCGGCGTCTCCGCCGCGTACCAGTCGAGCGACCACCCGGCCGCCGACCACGCGAAGGCGATCATGCAGGTCGCGGCCGCCGGCACCGGCGTACGCGTGTCGGACGGCTCCACGAACGTGCTGCCGATCGGCACCACCGAGCACGTCCACGAGGCCTGGAAGCTCCACTACGGCCTGACCCGCCGCGCCCTGGCCCGCGCCTACTACCAGGGCTGGGACATGCACCCCGCGCACCTCCCGACCCGCTACGCGGCGGTCTTCACCTTCTACCGCGAGGGCCTCGAGGCCGCCGCCGCGCGCCTGAAGGCGTACGTCGCCAAGATCGAGGGCGACGTGATGGACGAGCCCGCCACCGCCAAGGCGCTGGCCGGCTACCTGGTCCGCGGCCTGGACTGCGGCGCGGTCGGCACCGAGGAGGTCACCGCCCTGACCGGCCTGAGCCGCGCCGAACTGGACGCCTTCGCCATCCCGCGCCGCTCGGCGACCCTGACGGCGTCCGCCTGATCCGATCCACGCGCGGCCCGGCCCCGGATCACGGGAGCCGGGCCGTCGGCATGCCGGGAGAGTGGGGCAGCAGCCAGCAGCGCAGGGTGCCGTCGTCCCCGGAAGCGGCCAGCAGACTTGCGTCGGGGGAGAAGGCGACACCGCGGACGGCTCCACTGTGACCGGTCAAGGGCAAGCCGGTGGCGGCCTCGCCCGTGGCAGGATCCCAGAGCTGTACGGTGCCGTCCGCGCCCGCGCTGGCGAGACGGTGCCCCTGCAAGGAGAACGCCAGGTCGTACACCGAGCCGGTGTGCCCGAAGAGGCGGCGGCCTTGAGCCGTGCGGCTGCTCACGTCCCACAGCATGACGTGTCCTTCGACGTCGCCGGTCGCCAGCAGGCGGCCGTCCGGGGAGAAGGCCATGGCACCGACGGTGCTCAGGTGGGCCTCCAGCTCCAGGTCGCACCCCTCTGGGGCGGCCGGGTCCCATAGCACCACCCGCTCGCCCATCGCGGCGGCCAGCATGCTTCCGTCCGGAGCGGCGGCAAGTCCGAAGACATCCGACACCCTGTTTGGAACGTTCGCGGCGGCGGCCGTCCGGCCGTCGGATACGTCCAGGACCAGCACCCGTCCCTCCGCACCGATCAAGGCCACCTGCCGGGTGGCGTCGCAGAACGCGACGTGCTGTACCAGGGACACGGGGCGGTCGGGCGCCCCGCCAGGGGTCCACAGGCAGGCCGGGCCGCCGTCGGCGGGGAAGTCCAGCCCCCAGGGGGCTGTGCCGGTTGGCACGGGCAGGGTCTCGGGCAGCCGGACGCGTGCGGCCGGATCCCAGGTGAGGATCCGGCCGTCCTCGGTGCGGACCAGGAGCCGGTTGCCATCCGGCGAGAAGGCCAGCCTGCGGAGGGCGACTCCGCTCATCCCGGACAGGGGAGGCAGAGGCACGGCCTGACGCTGACGCAAGGCGGTGTCGAGGGCCCGTGCCGCGAGCGGCGCAGAAGGCGAGGGTGCCGCGTCGGGCGCGTCATGGTACACCACCAGGGTGTCGGCCTCGCCGCAGACGGCGAGCATACGGCCGTCGGGGGACATGGCCAACCGGTCGAACGGACCCTTGTGCCCCGCCAGGGGCGGGCCCAGGAGAGTGGCGGTCGAAGGGTCCCACAGGCGTACGGTGCCGTGGTCGCTCATGGTGGCCAGCAGGCGGCCGTCCAGGGAGAAGGCCATGGTGTCCCCACGGCCGGCCGCTTCGGGCAGCCTGCACGCTACGGTGCCGGTCGCGGTGTCCCACAGCAGGGTCTCCTCCCTGACGGTCGTGGCCAACAGGGCGCCGTCGGCGGAGAACGCGGCCCCGATGGTCTCAGGGAGCGTCTCGATGAGGGGCTTGCCGATACTCGCACTGGTCGCGAGATCCCACAGACGTAGCGTGTGCCTGGTCCGGAGCGCGGCCAGGATGCTCCCGTCGGGACGGCAGAACATTGCCTTGATTTCGCCGATCAGAGGCGATCCGGCGGGCTCTCCGGTCGCCGTGTCCCAACGGTGGACGATCTCGTCGTCGGCCGTGACCAGTGTCCGGCCGTCCGCCGCGAAGGCGACCACGTCGATGGAGCTGTGGTGGCCGAGCAGGGGCGGCCCTGCCCGCTCGAGCGTCTCGGTATCCCACAGGGTGACCGCGCCCCCGTCGTCTCCGACGGCCAGGAGGTGGCCGCTGGGGGAGAACGCCAATGAGAATGCAACGCATCCGCCTCCGAGCTCGCCGATGGCGACTCCGCGGACGGGATCCCACAGTTGGACCACTGCGCTCTCCTCGGTCTCCCCGGACACGGCGAGGATCCGGCCGTCGGGCGAGAACACCGCACACCAGTTGTTGTTCCCGCGTGTGGTGAGAACGTGGGCCACGGCGAAGCCGTTCCTGCCGACGGGAACGGGTGCGGGTCCTGGAAGGGGGGCTCGCTGAGCCGTGACGGACTTAGGTGCTGGCGAGCGCCGGACCGGATCCAGGGCGGCCAGGTCGCGCCAGCGGCGGCGCCAGGGTTCCAGTTCGGGGGAGTTGTGGGGCGGGACGGGCCGCTCCTGCCCGAACTCGTCGTAGGAGTGAAGGATCCTGACCAGGCCCATGAGGCGGTCCAGGCCCGGAAGGCGGTCACCGCGGAACGCGTCGCTCTGGGTGGACACGGGAAGCCGGATCCCGGTCTGGGACTTCGCCGCACGCGTGGCCAGTTCGCGGTACGACGGCTTGCCCCGGTCGAGCCGCAGCCGACGCAAGTCCGCCGCGAACGACTCCAGTTCTTCGCTGAATGCACGCACGCTGTCCATCACCGCACAGGTTAGGGCCGTGCCGGGCGCTCCGCCGGACAATCCCGAACAGCGCGGAACGGCGCCGGTCAGTGCCGGTGTCCGGCGGTGTTCGGAGGCGGTCCGGGTCGTTCGGTGCGGACAGTGCGCGGGCACGAAGGGAAGTGAAATCGGGGTATGACCACACCTTCGGACACCGAGCCGCCCTTCCTGACCCTGCACACCACTGTCGTGCTCCTCGGCGCCCTGTTCGCCGGCATCGTCACCGGCGCGTTGAGCCACCTCGGCGGGGTGCCGCCCGCGCTTGCGGTTCTCGCCGGGCTCACCGCCGCCGGCGGGGCCGTGCCCGTGCTGCGTACGCTCATCCGCTGACCGGCGGGAGTTCGCCCGAGCCGCGGATGATGAGGCGGGTCGGGAGTTCGATGCGGGACGCGGGGAGGTCGGCTCCCGCGAGGCGCTGGAAGAGGCGGTCCGTGGCCACCCGGCCCAGGGCCGCCGGGTCCTGGGCGACCACCGTCACGCCGGGGCGCAGCAGGTCGGCCAGTTCGAAATCGTCGAAGCCGACCAGGGCCACCGGGCGGTCCAGGGCGGTGAGGACCCGTACCAGCGTGACCGTCACGCGGTTGTTGCCGGCGAAGACGGCCGACACCGGGTCCGGGCCCGTGAGCATCGAACGGGCCGCCGCCGCCACCCGTTCGGGGGCCGTGGAGCCGAGCGAGACCCAGGATTCGGCCGGCGGCAGGCCCGCGTCCGCCATCGCCGCCCGGTAGCCGCGCAGACGCTCCGCCGCCGTGTGGATGCGGGGGTGGTCGCCGATGAAGCCGATCCTGCGGTGGCCGCCCGCGATCAGGTGGGCCACCCCGTCCCGGGCTCCGCCGAAGCTGTCCGAGAGGACGACGTCCGCCTCGATCCGGCCGGCGGGGCGGTCCACGAACACCGTGGCCACGCCGGCCCGGATCTCCGGCTCCAGGTAGCGGTGGTCGTCGCCCGCCGGGATCACGATCAGCCCGTCCACCCGGCGCGCGCACAGCGCGAGCGCCAACTCCCGCTCCCGGTCCGGGTCCTCGGCGCTGGAGCCGTTGATGAGCAGCGCCCCGTGCGCGCGGGCCACCTCCTCCACCGCCCGGTTCAGCGGACCGTAGAACGGGTCGGCGAGGTCCTCCAGGACCAGGCCCACGGTGGCGGTGCGGCCCTTGCGCAGCACGCGCGCGCTGTCGTTGCGGCGGAAGCCCAGGGCGTCGATGGCCTCCTGGACCCGCCGTTCGGTGTCGGGGGTGACTCCGGCCTCCCCGTTGACCACGCGCGACACCGTTTTCAGGCCCACACCCGCACGGGCCGCCACGTCCTTCATGGTCGGCCGGTTTCCGTAACGGGGGTCGGACGGGCGGCGGCTGTGGGGCACGGTGGGGAAACCTCCGGAGATATCGGGCGGGCTGCTGACCTTGAGGATAAGCACTCGGCCGATAGTGAGGTTTCCGTGCCAGGGTGGGACGGGCAAGCCACTGGGGGCTCCGGACGAGCCATGGGGAGAGGGGTAGACGTGATTGTCTGGATCAACGGCACATTCGGCGCCGGGAAGACCAGCACGGCCCGCGAACTGACCGGAATCCTGCCGGACAGCACCCTGTTCGACCCGGAGTTCATCGGCGACGCGCTGCGGGTGCTGCTGCCGCGCAAGCGCCTGGCGGAGGTCTCCGACTACCAGGACCTGCCGAGCTGGCGGCGCCTGGTGGTGGACACGGCGGCGGCGATGCTCACAGAGTTGGGCGGGGTGCTCGTCGTACCGATGACACTCCTCAGGCAGGAGTACCGGGACGAGATCTTCGGCGCTCTGGCGGCCCGGCGGATCCCGGTGCGCCATGTGCTCCTGGCCCCTGCGGAAACGATCCTTCGGCATCGGATCGCGACACGGGAGGAGCCGGGCGTCGCGCCGCAGGACCAGGACCTGCGGGTCCGCCAGTGGGCCTACGACCACATCCCCGCCTACCAGCACGCGCTCGGCTGGCTCACCGCCGACGCGCACGTCATCGACAACGGCGCCCTGAGCGTGCGGGAGACCGCGGAGCGGATCGCCGAAGCCGTGCGCACCGAGGAGGCCTCCGTCTGCGACATCGTGCAGACCCCGGAGCCCACCCGGGAGACGGTGGCGTCCGGGGTGCTGCTCTTCGACGAGCAGGACCGGGTGCTGCTGGTGGACCCGACGTACAAGGCGGGCTGGGAGTTCCCGGGCGGCGTCGTCGAAGCCGGCGAGGCCCCGGCCTGTGCGGCCGTACGGGAGGTCGCCGAGGAACTGGGACTCGAACTGGACCGCGCCCCCGGACTGCTGGTGGTCGACTGGGAGCGCCCGCAGCCGCCCGGCTACGGGGGCCTGCGGCTGCTCTTCGACGGCGGCCGCCTCCCGGACGGCGCGGAGGCCCGGCTCCGGCTGCCCGGCCCGGAACTGCGGGCCTGGCGCTTCGTCACGGAGGCCGAGGCCGCCGGAATGCTCCCGCAGCACCGTTACGAGCGCCTGCGCTGGGCCCTGCGCGCCCGGGAACGCGGGCGTCCGCTGTACTTGGAGGCGGGTGTCCCGGTCGGCTGACCGGAACCTCAGGTTTCGGTCTCGGCCGCGGCCTTCGCGAGCGCGGCCGCCGTGTCCGTCGTCAGCGGGTCGCCGTGGCCGAAGCAGGCGACGGTGGGGGACAGCGCGGCCAGCCGGCGGAACGAGCCGACCGCCCTGGCGCGGTCCACGTTGAACACGCCCAGCATCAGCGGGCCGACGGCGGCGACGCAGTCCCCGGTGAACAGCACGCCGTGGCGCGGGAGGTGGACGCCGATGCTGCCGTCGGTGTGGCCCGGGGCGTGCACCGCGTACGCCCCGTCCCCGAAGCCCAGCGCGTCACCGTCCTCCACCTCCTGGTCGACCGGCGTGGGAGGTGCCTCGGGGACGGTCAGGCCGTGCGCGTACAGCGGCACCTCCCAGTCGAGCAGCACCGGCTCGGGCACGGGCCGCTCGCCGCGGATCACGGGCGCGTCCAGCCGGTGCGCCAGTATCCGCGCGTCCCAGCGGGCGGCGAGCTCACCGGCCGCGCCGACGTGGTCGCGGTGGCAGTGGGTGAGCACGATCCGCTCCAGGCGTTCCGGCAGCAGCCCGAGGGACCGTACCGCCCCCTCGATCTCGCCGGCGGACTCGACGCTGCCCGCATCGATGAGGGTCAGCGCCTCGCCGTCCTGCCAGAGGTACGCCTGGCCGATGGGGAAGCGGAGCATGTGGAGCCGGTTCGGGAGTACTTCGACGAGATCCATACCGAGAACGTACGGACCCGCGCCGCCCCGCGCGTGCCCCGAACCCGCGACTTCACCAGGAGCGGAGTCCGCTCAGAGCGGACCCGCCGACTGGGCGGGGCCCGGTAGGGCCCGGGCGCAGCCGGGGCCGCCCGCGCAGGGGCGCCGCACCGTGGTGTGCGGCGCCGATAGCGGCGCGACCGGCATCAACCGCGCTTGGACTCCGCGTAGTTGACGAGGAACAGGGCCTCCGCCACCGAAAGGCGCTCCAGTTCCTGCGGCGAGACGCTCTCGTTCACCGCGTGGATCTGCGCCTCCGGCTCGCTCAGCCCGATCAGCAGCATCTCCGCGTCCGGGTACAGCTGCGTCAGCGTGTTGCACAGCGGGATCGAGCCGCCCATGCCGGCGACCTGCATCTCCTGACCCGGGTACGCCACCTGCATGGCCGCCGCCATCGACGCGTACGCCGGGCTGCTCGTGTCCGCCTGGAACGGCTGCCCCTGGCCCACGACCTCGAGCTCCAGCTTCGCCTGCCACGGGGTGTGCGCCGTCAGGTGGGCCTCCAGCAGCTTGATGGCCACGAAGGTGTCCACGCCCGGCGGCACCCGCAGGCTGATCAGCGCGCCGGCGCTCGCGTGCACCGACGGCGTCGCGCCGACCACCGACGGGCAGTCGATGCCCAGTACGGTCACGGCCGGGCGGGCCCACAGCCGGTCCGCGATCGTGCCCTCGCCGATCAGCTCGACCCCGTCCAGCACCTTCGCGTCGGCGCGGAAGTCCGCCTCCGGATACTGCAGGCCCTCCCACACCGCGTCCGACGCCAGCCCGTCCACGGTCGTCGAACCGTCCGCCGCGCGCAGCGAGTCCAGCAGCCGGATCAGCGCCGCCAGCGCGTCGGGGGCGACGCCGCCGAACATGCCGGAGTGCAGGTTGCCGCCCAGGGTGTCGATCTTGACCTTGATCAGGGTCATCCCCCGCAGCGTGGCCGTCACCGTCGGCAGGCCGAGACGGAAGTTGCCCGCGTCGCCGATGACGACGGTGTCCGCGGCGAGCAGCTCGGGGTGCGCCTCGGCGTACTGCTGGAGGCCGCCGGTGCCCTGCTCCTCGGAACCCTCGACGATCACCTTCACGCCCACCGGCACGCCGCCGTTGGCCTTCAGGGCGCGCAGCGCCAGCAGGTGCATGATGAACCCGCCCTTGCAGTCGGCGGAGCCGCGCCCGTACCAGCGGCCGTCGCGCTCGGTCAGCTCGAACGCGGGGGATATCCAGGCGGCGTCGTCCAGCGGCGGCTGCACGTCGTAGTGCGCGTAGAGCAGAACGGTCGGCGCGCCCTCGGGGCCGGGCAGGAAGCCGTACACGGACTGCGTGCCGTCGGGGGTGTCGAGCAGCGCGACGTCCTGGAAGCCCTCGGCGCGCAGCGCGTCCGCCACCCAGTTCGCGGCGCCCTCGCTCTCGCTCTTGGGGAACTGCGCCCAGTCCGCCACCGACTGGAAGGCCACCAGCTCGGTCAGCTCCCGCTTGGCGCGGGGCATCAGCGAGGCGATGGTCTCGGCGATCGGATTCTGGGACATGGGCACGCTCCTTTTGGGTGCGACGTTGTGCTCTGTGTACGCCGCCCGCATCCGCGTGGTGCGCGTATGCCGGGTACGGCGGAAGACAGTCCCGATCCTCGCACAGCGGGGTGGGGCGGCGTCTCGCCGTAGGATTTCCCCGGCATCGGAGCAACGGGTGATCAGGAGCAGCAGCACATCGTGAGCAGCGACAGCGACAGCGACGACGTACGCGACGCAAGCGCAGGAAACGCCGCACGGGGAGCGGACGACGAGGCGGCCGGGGGCAGCGGGGAGACCGGCGAGGTGTGGGACGTGGTCGTGGTCGGGGCGGGGCCGGCCGGCTCCTCGGCGGCGTACGCGGCGGCGACGGCGGGGCGGCGCGTCCTGCTGCTCGAGAAGGCCGAGCTGCCCCGGTACAAGACCTGCGGCGGCGGCATCATCGGGCCCTCGCGCGACGCCCTGCCGCCGGGCTTCGCGCTGCCCCTCAAGGACCGCATCCACGCGGTCACCTTCTCGCTCGAGGGGAAGCTGACCCGGACCCGGCGCTCGAAGCACATGCTGTTCGGGCTCATCAACCGGCCGGAGTTCGACGCGGGTCTGGTCGCCGAGGCCGAGAAGGCCGGCGCGACGGTCCGCACGGGCACCGCGGTGGCCCGGGTCGAACAGCACGGGGCGGCCGTGCCCGACCGGCGCACCGTCGCCGTGGTGCTCGCCGACGGGGAGACCGTGCTGGCCCGCGCGGTGGTCGGGGCGGACGGCAGCGCGAGCCGGATCGGCGCGCACGTCGGCGTGGAGATGGAGCAGGTCGACCTGGGCCTGGAGGCGGAGATCCCCGTCCCGGACACGGTCGCCGAGGACTGGAAGGGGCGGGTGCTCATCGACTGGGGCCCGCTGCCCGGCAGTTACGGCTGGGTGTTCCCCAAGGGCGACACCCTCACCGTCGGGGTGATCTCGGCCAAGGGCGAGGGCGCCGCGACCAAGCGCTACCTGGACGACTTCATCGCCAGGCTCGGGCTCGCCGGATTCGAACCGGCCGTCTCCTCCGGTCACCTGACCCGCTGCCGCACGCCCGATTCGCCGCTGTCGCGCGGCCGGGTACTGGTGGCGGGCGACGCCGCCGGGCTGCTGGAGCCGTGGACCCGGGAGGGCATCTCCTTCGCGCTGCGCTCGGGGCGGCTGGCGGGGGAGTGGGCGGTGAAGATCTCGGAGGCGCAGGACGGGGTGGACGCGCGCCGCCAGGCCCTCAACTACGCCTTCGCCGTCAAGGCGGGGCTGGGCGTGGAGATGGGCGTCGGGAAGCGGATGCTGGCCGTCTTCGAGGCCCGCCCGGGGCTGCTGCACGCGACGATCACCGGATTCCGGCCGGCGTGGCGGGCCTTCGCCCGTATCACGCGGGGCTCGACGACCCTGGCCGACCTGGTGCGTACGTACCCGCTGGCGCGCAGGGCGCTGCAGGCGCTGGACGCCCGGCAGGCGGCCCGCAGCGGCGGCCGCGGCCAGGTGTAGGCCCGGCCGGCGCGGGTCCCCCGCGGTGAGTGGGCGGGATCCCCTCCGGGGGCGGCGGTGTCTCCGGAGGGGGCTGCGGGGTGCCGGGGTCCGGCTGCGCCGGGGCGGTGCGCCCCGGCGGGGTCCGCGCGGCGGCCGGGGCCGGGTCAGCTCGACACCGTGATGCGGAAGACCGGGTGGTCGCCCGCGGCCGCCCGGAGTTCCGCATCGGAGGACTGGGCCGTGACCCCCTGGAAGAAGCGGTTGACCTCCCAGCCCCACTTCTCCAGGTAGGCGCGCAGGATGGCCGCCTGCTCGACGGGGTCGCTGATCTCGGTGGCGGTGAACGTGCGCACCTTGCGGCCCACGCGCAGTTCGCCGCCGCCCGCGACGCGCATGTTGCGCACCCACTGTGAGTGGCCGCGGGCCGAGACCAGGTACTGCGCGCCCTCGTACGTGTGCGGGTTGACCGGGATCCGCTGCAGCGCGCCGGACGTGCGCCCGCGGACCGACAGCTCGGCGGTGCCCGCGAGGCTGATGCCGAGCCGGGCCAGCTTGCCGAAGATCGAGTTGAAGCGGGTGGCGAGCGGGCCGGCCTGGACGTAGTACGGGCGGGACGCGTTCATGGTGGCCTCCGGAGCGGTAATCCGTATCGAGAGCACTGCTCTCGCTTGAGATCAGTGTGCACGGATCGGTGCACCAAAGCAAGAGCAGTGCTCTCGAAATGGAGCGTCGCTCCGATTCTTGGGCAGTGCTCCGGCCGCATGGCACACTGACGCGCATGAACACCGTGCGAGGGGCCAGGGAACGGGCCCGCATCGAGGTCACCGCCGCCATCAAGGACGAGGCCCGCCGCAGGCTCGCGGCCGAAGGCGCCGCCAAGCTCTCCCTGCGCGCCGTCGCCCGCGAGCTCGGCATGGTATCCTCCGCCCTCTACCGCTACTTCCCCAGCCGCGACGAGCTGCTCACCGCCCTCATCGTCGACGCGTACGACAGCGTCGGCGCGGCGGCGGAGGAGGCCGACGCCCGTTCCCTGGCCGCCGGGGACCCGCCCCGCGCCCGATGGGTCGCGGTCTGCGAGGCCGTCCGCGCCTGGGCGCTCGAGCACCCGCACGAGTACGCCCTCATCTACGGTTCCCCCGTCCCCGGCTACAGCGCTCCCGCCGACACCATCGGTCCCGCCTCGCGCGTGGGCAACGTCCTGATCGCCATCGTCCGCGCCGCCTACGAGGGCCACGGCCTGGCCCTCCCGCCGCTCCCGGCGGCCCTGCGCCCCGAGGCCGTCCGGATGACCGCCGACTTCGCCGAGGGTCTGCCCCCGGAGGTCACGGCCGCGCTGGTCGCCGCCTGGGCCCAGCTGGTCGGCCTGGTCTCCTTCGAGTTGTTCGGCCAGTTCAACCGGGTGGTCGAGGACCGGGCCGTCTTCTTCGCGCATGCCGCCGGCCGGCTGGCCCACGGGGTGGGACTGCCCGCCGTGTGAGGTGAACCCCGGCGGATCGTGCGGAACGCGCCGCGGTTCACGCGATGCGGCGACAGGTCGCTCTTCTGTTTGTCTGACGAATGCGGGCGTTCAGCCTTGGAGTACGGGCCGCCCGTCTAGTGTTCCTCGGGTCGAACACCCCCAGCCGCCGCCGGAGGAACGTTCATGCGCCGCGCCGTCAAGGCCCTGTACGCCGTCCTGGTCACCGCGTTACTCGCCGCGCCGTCGCCCGCCGCCACGCTGCCGGCGTCGGCGCGCGGCGCGGACCCGGCGCCCGCCGGCCCGGCCTCCTCGGGCCCCGCCTCCTCGGACGCCGCGCCCGCGGACCGCGCGCCCTCGCTGCCACCCGCCCCGAGCCCCACCGCACCACCCGTGCCGCGGATGCCCGGCGTGCGGGGCCTGGAGATCGGCGTCCCCGCGTACGTCTGGGCGAACGACCCCATGCTGGCCGGCCTCACCGCCACCGGACCGGCCGCCTCGGTGGTGGTCCTCAACCCCGGCAACGGCGACGCCCCGTTCGACGCCGCCTGGCGGGCCCGCGCCGACGTCCTGCGCGGCGGCACCACCGCCACCGGCGAGAAGACCAAGGTGCTCGGCTACGTCCACACCGACCACGGCAACCGCGACGCCGCCGCCGTCAGGGCCTCCGTCGACAACTACCTCAAGGCCCCGGACGGCCGCCTCCACGTCGACGGCATCTTCTTCGATGTCGTCAGCCGCGACTGCGGCCCCGCCAACGCCACCCGCGACCACTACGCGGAGCTGCGCCGCTACGTCGAGGACGCCCTGCACGCCGTCGACCCCGCCGCCTCCGGCCTCGTCGTCAACAACCCGGGCACGGCCATCGCCGACTGCTACCTGGAGCCGGGCCGCCGCACCGCGGACGTCTTCGTCACGTACGAGGACACCTACGCCGCCTACACCGGCGGCGGCTGGCTCGGCGGCAACGTCTTCGACCCCCTGAACGGCTACCGCGCCGGCTCCGAACTCGACCCGGGCGGCACGGCGTTCTGGCACCTGGTCCACGACGTCCCGGACGCCGACGCGATGCGCACGATCCTGCGCACGGCCTTCGACCGCGGCGCGGGCTACGCGTACGCGACCAGCGCGGTCATGCCCAACCCCTGGAACACCGGCCCGGCATGGGAGTTCCGCAGCCAGACCGAGCACGCCGCGACCCTCGGCTAGAACCCGAGCCGCCAGAACCCCGCCGCCAGAACCCGCGCCGGGCACAGGCTCCGCTCAGATCCCGGCCGTCTCGCTCCACAGCCGCGCCAGCTCCAGGTCGCCGGTCACCCCCGGTCCCGCCAGCGGCAGCCGGTTCCACAGGGCCGCGTACAGCCAGGCCGCCTCGCCCTGCAGCTCGCAGTCGACCGGATCGTCCGTGGCACCCTGCACCGTACGGGCCGGCTCCGGCGACAGGTGTACGGTCCACACCGCACCCGTGTCCGCGGCCCTGACCCGCAGCACCCGGGGCTCCGGAGTCCGCACCAGGCTGCGCGGCCGCGCGTGGAAGCCGGTCAGCAGCTCGTCCACCCCGTCCTCGGCGAACTCCGGCGCGACCGGCGAGAACGCGACACCGAGCGCCGCCTCCGCGTCCATCCGGTGCACGGCCGTCTCATGGGCCTGCCGCCGCGCCCAGAACGCCAGCGGCGAGGGCGCCGCCGTCGGCAGGAACGTCCAGCACTGCACGTCGGCCGGTGCCCCGGCCAGCGTCCGGACCAGGTCCGCGTGACCCTCGCGGAACCAGGCCAGCAGCTCCGCGCCGGTCAGCTCCGGCGCGTCCGGGAACGGCACCGGCTCCAGCCGCCCCTCCCCGACGAAACCGGCCGCCCAGCGGTGCACCGAACCGGTGTGCCGGAGCAGATCGGCGACGCGCCACTGCGGGCAGGTGGGCACGAGGGCGTCCGTACCGGCCCGTTCCGCCAGCTCGGCGAGCAGCTCGCCGTCCCGCTCCAAGGTCTTCACGAAATCGGTGATCTCCATACGGGAAGTCTGTCAGCCGGCCCGCGACAATCAAGGCATGGACGGGGAACTCTTCCCGCGCGAGCGGACCGTGATCGCGCCCGGCGCCGTGCACGTGCCCGACTGGCTCGGAGCCGCGGGGCAGCGGGAGTTGCTGGCCGCCTGCCGCACGTGGGCCCGCCCGCCCGCGGGCCTGCGTACGGTCCGCACCCCCGGCGGCGGGACGATGACCGCCCGCCAGGTGTGCCTCGGACTGCACTGGTACCCGTACGGCTACGCCCGCACCGCCGTCGACGGCGACGGGGCGCCGGTCAAGCCGATGCCGGGATGGCTCGCCGAACTGGGGCGGGAGGCGGTGGCCGCGGCGTACGGGAAGCCGCCGGGGCCGGAGGTCGTGTACGACATCGCCCTGATCAACCTCTACGAGGGCGACTCCCGCATGGGCATGCACCGCGACGCCGAGGAGCGGTCCGATGCGCCGGTGGTCTCGCTCAGCCTGGGCGACTCCTGTGTCTTCCGCTTCGGGAACACCGCCTCCCGCGGCCGGCCGTACCAGGACGTGCAGCTGCGCAGCGGTGACCTGTTCGTCTTCGGGAAAGCGAGCCGACTGGCCTATCACGGGGTGCCGAAGGTCCTGCCGGGCACGGGCCCGCAAGGGCTCGGGCTCACCGGCCGGCTGAACATCACGCTCCGGGTCGGCGGGCTCGGCTAGCCGGAGGCGTCCGGCACCCTCCGATCATGCGAGGATCGGGTGCATGAACGGCAACGGGGCCCCACCGCGGGTGGGGGATGTGACCACGGTGTCCACGGCTTCCGCGAGGACCAAACTGGAGCGGGGCCGCGGCGCCCTCGGCCCCGCGCTGGAGCTCGTCCACACCGGCCGCGCCCCGACCCGCGCCGTCCTGACGGCCGAGCTCGGAGTCACCCGCGCGACCGCCGGAGCGGTCGCCGCCGAGCTGGAGGCGCTCGGGCTGATCCGGGTCGACTCGCGCCCCGGCGGCGCGGGCGGCACCCAGGGCCGCCCCTCGCACCGGCTCTCCGTGGACGAGAACGGCCCCGTGGCGCTGGCCGCGCAGGTGCACCCGGACGGGTTCCGGGCCGCGCTGGTCGGCCTCGGCGGCCGGATCGTGGCCACCGCCCCCGGCAAGGTCACCGTCTCCGCCGACCCGGCGCAGGTGCTCGGCGCGGTGGTGGAGGCCGGAGCCGTGCTGCTCGCGCAGACCGGCCGCCGCTGCGTCGGCGCGGGCCTCGCGGTCCCCTCGGCGGTCGCGGAGCCGGAGGGTACGGCGCTCAACCCGCTGCACCTGGCCTGGCCTGCAGGTTCTCCCGTACGGGCGGTCTTCGCGGAGTGCGTCAAGGCGGCGGGGATCGACGGCCCCGCGCTGACCGGCAACGACGTCAACCTCGCCGCGCTGGCCGAGCACCGGCACGGCGCCGGGCGCAGCGCGCAGCACCTGCTGTGCGTGGCCACCGGGCACCGCGGGGTCGGCGGGGCGCTGGTGCTGGACGGCCGGCTGCACAGTGGGAGTTCCGGCCTGGCCCTGGAGGTCGGCCACCTCACGGTGAACCCCGAGGGGCGTGCCTGCCACTGCGGCAGCCGCGGCTGCCTGGACGTGGAGGCCGACCCGCTGGCCTTCCTCACCGCGGCGGGACGCACCCCCGGCCCGGAGGTGTCGCTGCTCCAGCAGGCGCGGGACCTGCTCAGGGCCGAGTACGCGGAGCCGGCGGTACGGGCGGCCGCCGAGGAGCTCATCGACCGGCTCGGGCTCGGCCTCGCGGGGCTCGTGAACATCCTCAACCCGGACCGGATCATCCTGGGCGGGCTGCACCGCGAGCTGCTCCACGCCGATCCGGAACGGCTGCGCGCGGTGGTCGCGGACCGCAGCCTGTGGGGACGCAGCGGGAGCGTGCCGATCCTGCCGTGCACCCTGGACCACAACAGCCTGGTCGGCGCGGCGGAGCTGGCGTGGCAGCCGGTGCTCGACGACCCGCTGGGGGCCCTGGGCGCCGCGGCCTAGGCGCCGCGGTCCAGGAGCCGCGGTCCAGGAGCCACGGCCGGGCGCCGGGGCCCGGCCGTCGCGGCCTCGGCGGCGCGGCCTCGAGGCTGCCGGCCCGGCCCCGGGCGGGCGCGGCGCCGTGCGCTACCCGGGCCTGACGCCGACCGACGCCGCCACCGACAGGCCTGCCGAGACGGCCGCCGGGTCCACGGCGACGAGCGCGGTCCGGGCGGGCTCCCGTACGGGCTTGGTCTCGATCCGTACCGGAGGCGGCGAAGCCACCGGGGCGGGGGACGCCGTGAGGGAGAACCAGACCACCTTGCCCGGACCGTCCGTCTGGTGGCGGGCGCCCCAGGCCTCGCTGACCGCCTCCACGAGGGCGAGCCCGCGTCCGCCGGTCTCCAGAGCGTCCATCGCCGCGTCCCGGAGCACCGGAAGCCGCGGATCGCTGTCGATGACCGAGACCGTCAGCCGCCCGAGACGGAACTCGATCTCGACGGTGCAGGTCTTGTCCGGCTGCGCGTGGCGGTGGACGTTGCTGAGCAGTTCCGTCACGCCGAGCGCGGCCCGGTCGATGAGCGGATCGAGCTGCCAGTGACGCAGCTGCGCCGACACGATCCGGCGTATCTGGCCTATACGCGACGGCAAGGCTTGCAGTTCGACGACGCAGTGCCTGCGGGAATGACTGATCACGGCTGCGACTCCCCGACATGAGTGTTACGGGTGCTGCACCCTCGGTAATGCTCCACCAGGGTCACCCACAGTGCCCCGCAGTGCAACCGAACGCGATCGAAAGCGATCCGCATGGAAACCCAAAGTGACTATTTGTGCAGGTGAGGGAGGTACATTGCGAAAGCAGGGGGCGAATACACGCACGAAGGAGCACGGCGCATGAGCACCACCGGCACCAGCGGAACGACGGGCACCACCGGCACCACCGGCGCCCCGGGCGCGACGGCCACGACCATCGACGTCGACCGCAGCGACGCGCACTACCGCGCCTGGCTGAAAGAAGCCGTCCGCAAGGTCCAGGCCGACGCCAACCGCTCCGCGGACACCCACCTGCTGCGCTTCCCCCTCCCCGAGGACTGGGGCATCGACCTCTACCTCAAGGACGAGTCCACGCACCCGACGGGCTCCCTCAAGCACCGCCTCGCGCGGTCGCTCTTCCTCTACGCCCTGTGCAACGGGTGGATCCGTCCCGGCCGCCCGGTGATCGAGGCCTCGTCCGGCTCCACCGCCGTCTCCGAGGCGTACTTCGCCAAGCTGATCGGCGTGCCGTTCATCGCCGTCATGCCGCGCACCACCAGCCCCGAGAAGTGCCGCCTCATCGAATTCCACGGCGGCGCATGCCACTTTGCGGACGACCCGATGAAGATGTACGAGGAGTCGGCGGAGCTCGCCGCCCGCACCGGCGGCCACTACATGGACCAGTTCACGTACGCCGAGCGGGCCACCGACTGGCGGGGCAACAACAACATCGCGGAATCGATGTACCAGCAGCTGCGCCTGGAGCGGTACCCCGAACCCGCCTGGATCGTGGCGACCGCCGGCACCGGCGGCACCTCCGCGACGATCGCGCGGTACGTGCACTACATGCAGCACGACACCCGCCTCTGCGTCCCGGACCCGGAGAACTCCTGCTTCTTCGAAGGCTGGACCAACGACGACCCGCACGCGAGCAGCGATTGCGGCTCGCGCATCGAGGGCATCGGACGGCCGCGCATGGAGCCGAGCTTCGTGCCGGGCGCCATCGACCGCATGATGAAGGTCCCGGACGCGGCGAGCGTCGCCGCCTGCCGGGCGCTGGAAACCGCCATAGGGCGCAAGGCGGGCGGCTCCACCGGCACCGGCCTGTGGAGCGCCCTGAAGATCGTTTCGGAGATGGTGGCCGACGGCCGCAAGGGCAGTGTCGTCACCCTGCTCTGCGACCCGGGCGACCGCTACCTGGACAAGTACTACTCCGACGCGTGGCTGGCGGAGCAGGGCCTCGACATCGCCCCGTACGCGAAGACCATCGACACCCTGCTCACGACGGGGGTCTGGCGCGAGCCGTCGGCCGCCTGAGCGCCCGCGGACGAGGGTCAAGTACCCCTGTCAGGACCCGAAGCCGGTGGTGTGACGGGCGGGCCCGCTGCGGGTCCGGCCCTTACCGGCCGGCCGCGCGCCGCGCCGCGAGCAGGCCGTCCAGGCTGCGGACCGCCGTGCGGAAGGAGTGGCCCAGGCCGGGTCGGGCGGCCGTCAGGGCCAGCCGGAAGGGGGCCGGGCCGTCCGCCGCGAAGGTCCAGCGGACGCGCGTGCCCGAACCGGCGGGCGTCAGCCGCCACTCCTCCAACAGGGCCCGTACGCCGGGGGCGTTGGTCTCGTCCACCCGGTACGCGTACCGCTGCTCCGGATCCGCCGCCATGATGGTCTCCTGGAAGCGCACCCCGCCCACCAGCCGTACCTCCCGGCCCGCACCTCCGTGCGTGGGACGGGCCAGGGTGACCGCCCGGAACCAGCGCGGCCACGCCACGACCTCCGCGGCCAGAGCCTGGTACACCGCCTCCGGCGGCGCCGTCGCCTCGGCGGCGAAGGCCAGCCGTACCGGCGCGTCCTCGATGAAGTCCAGCCCCACCGGGCGGAGTCGGCGAGCCATGGCGGTACTCCCGTCGTCGAGCGGTTTCGCGCGCCACCTTAGCTGGCTGTCCGTCAGATGTCCGCTCTGGAAAGGATTTCCGCTGCCGGGCGGCGTGGGGCCCTGGCCACCGGCCCCCGAGGCGGGGGATGCTGGAACCGAGCCGATCCCGCCCCGCGAGCGGAGCCCAGCTGTGCCGGAGACCCCGGAGAACCCGGAGACCCCCACACCACCGAACCCGAAGCCGCACCCGGACCCGACCCCGCCCCTCGCCCTCGAACTCCTCGTCCACGGAGTCGCCGGCGCCGCCCCCGCCGAACTGCTCGGCGACCCGCGCACCGTGCGCGTCACCGGGGACTCCACCGCAGCCGTCTTCCGCCGCACCGAGGACGCCGACGCCGAGGCCCACCCCGAGCGGTACGCCGGGCGGCCGGTCCCCGAGGCCTACTGCTGGTCCCGGCTCACCTCCGGCAACGGGGCCCGCGCCCTGTGGCTGCTGCTCCTGCCCTTCATGGTGGCCAACCTCGCCCACTGGGCCCGGCCGGCCACGCCCGCCGCCGATCCCGCGCCGCGTGCGGTGCGCACGTACGGGGTGCTCGTACGGATCCTCGCGCTCAGCCTGACCGTGCTGCTGATCGCGGCCGCCTGCGAGGTCGCGCTCGACCTGTTCGCCTGGCAGTGCGCGGGATCCGGCACCTGCACCGCCGACCGCTCCTGGCTGCGATTCCTCGCCGACGGCGGCTGGTGGGCCCAGCCGGGGCGCCGGCTCGCCCTCGGCGCGCTGGTCCCCGCCGCGCTGACGGGGCTGCTCTGGTTCCTGTCGAACCGCACCTGGAGCGCCTACGAGTCCCAGCCGCCGCCCGGCGGCGCCCCGGACCCGGACACGGCCTCGGACACCGCGCCCGCGCTCGGCCGCCCCGGATTCTGGTACGGGCGACGGATCGTGGCCCGGCTGCGCGCCGCCCACACCGCCGCCGGGCTGCTCACCGTGGCCGCGGCCGTCGCGGCGCCCACCGCCCGCCACGACCGGGCCGCCGGGGCCCCCGTACTCGAAGCCCTCGGCTGGACGCTGGAGGCGCTGCTCGCCGCCGGGGGACTCACCGTGGCCTGGGTGGTGTGCCGGCGCGGCCGCACCGAGGCCCGGCCCGACCACCGGCTCGACCGGGCCGCCGTCACCCTGCTGCCCGGCGCCGCCGTCGCGCTCCTCGCCGCCGTCCTCCTGTACGCCTGCTGGTCGCGCCCCGGCTGGACCTCCGCCGGGCGGCTCCCCGGGGACTTCGCCTTCGGAGTGCTCATGCTGGGCCAGGGCCTGTGCGTGCTCGGCCTCGCCGCGGTCGCCGCCCGCCTGTACCGCCGCGCCCCCGATCCGGCCGCCGCCTTGCGCGGCCTGGGCGGTCCCGCCATCGCCATGCTGGGCTGCGCGCTCGGCGGGGTGATGTCCGGCGGGGTCGCCCAGCGCGTCGCCGACTGGCTGGACGGGGGCGCCACCCCCGGGATGGCCGGGACGCCGCTCCCCGGGCCGCCCGTGCTGCTGTCCTGGCAGGCCGCCGTGCTGCCACCGCTGCTCCTCGTACTGGCCCTGCTCGCCGCCTGGTTCGGGGTGGCCGGAGCCCGAGCCAGGCGCAGGCTCGCCCGGGCCGTCGCCGCCGAGTACCCGGGGGAGGCGCCGGACCGGTCCCGGAGCCGCCGGATCGCGGGGGCCCGGGCCGCCGCCGCGCTCACCGACTCAGCGCCGTGGTTCGTGGCGGCCGTCTCCGGCATCACCCTGCTGCTCGGCGCGGGGGCACTCGCCGGAGCCTGGATCGGCGGGCAGGTCCCGGGCGAAGCGGCCCGCGGGAGCGGCCCGTTCCTGGAGACCGCCGCCCGAGCCGCCCAGGACACCGGGTCCTGGCTCATCGGCTTCGGCTTCGTCCTCTTCGTCACCTGGGGCCGGCGCGCCTACCGGGATCCCGCCGCCCGCCGCACCATCGGCATCCTGTGGGACGTCGGCACCTTCTGGCCGCGCGCCGCCCACCCCTTCGCCCCGCCCTGTTACGCCGAGCGGGCCGTCCCCGACCTGACCTGGCGGATGACCGGTTGGACCGGCCGCACCGGCGGACGCCTGGTGATCTCCGGCCACTCCCAGGGCAGCGTGCTCGCCGCGGCGGCCGTCTGGCAGCTGCCGCCGGCCGTCCGCCACCGGGTCGCCCTGCTCACCTACGGGTCCCCGCTCGGCCGCCTCTACGGCCGCTGGTTCCCGGTCTACTTCGGCCCCGGCCCGCTCATCGCGCTGCACGACGAGGTCGACTGCTGGCGCAACCTGTGGCGGGCCACCGACCCCATCGGCGGCCCGGTGCTCCCCGGCACCCGGCAGGACGTGGATCGCGGCCCGCTCCCCGACCCGGTCGCCTACGGCCGAAGCCCCGGCCACCCGCTGCCCGCGCCGATCCTGGGCCACTCCGACTACCAGGCCGACCCCGCCTTCGCCGCCGAACGCGACGCCCTGCTCGCGCGCCTGGACCCGGCGGCACGTGCCCGGGGACCCCGGCCCGCTAGTCCTCCCGGACCGGGGCGGGCGGAGGTGGCCGGGGGAGTGCCGGGTCAGCGGCTCAACAAGGCGCCGGCTGGGGCGGCAGATCCGCCGGGAACAGCAGGGTGAGCTCGTCCGTACTCGGCTCCGCCAGCTGGGCCACCCGACCCGCGTGCCGCTCGACCATCGACTCGAAGGTCTGGCGCGCGGTGCGCCCGTTGCCGAAGGCCGGTCCCTTGGGCAGCTCCGTGAAGTACCGCAGCAGCGCCTCGCCGGTGCCGTCCCCGAGCCGGTACTCGTGCTCCTCCGCCTGCTGCTCCACGATCCGCAGCAACTCCTCCGGCCCGTAGTCGCCGAAGGTGATGGTCCGGGAGAACCGTGAGGCCACCCCCGGGTTCACGGTCAGGAAGCGGTCCATCTCCGCCGTGTACCCGGCGACGATCACCACCACCGCGTCCCGGTGGTCCTCCATCAGCTTCACCAGGGTGTCGATCGCCTCGCGCCCGAAGTCCCGGCCCGAGTCCTCCGGCGCCAGCGCGTACGCCTCGTCGATGAACAGGACCCCGCCGCGCGCCCGGTCGAAGGCCTCCTGCGTACGGATCGCCGTGGACCCGATGTGCTCGCCGACCAGGTCCACCCGGGACACCTCCACCAGGTGCCCGCGCTCCAGGACCCCCAGGGAGGCGAGGATCTCCCCGTACAGCCGGGCGACCGTGGTCTTGCCCGTGCCGGGGGAGCCGGTGAAGACGAGGTGCCGGCGCACCGAAGCCGCCTTGAGCCCCGCCTGCTGCCGCCGTCGGCCCACCTCGATCATGTCGGTGAGCGCACGCACCTCGCGCTTGACGCTGTCCAGGCCGACCAGCGCGTCGAGCTGCCCCAGCACCTCGCCGGAGCCGCGGGCCGCCGCCGGGCCGCCGCCGTCCTGACCGTCCCGTCCGTCCGCCGACCGCGCCACGGGAACCTCCGCCGCCTGCGGTACGGGGCTCTGCGCCGCCCCGACCGTACGGATCTCCGGCCGCGCCCCGGCGAACGCACCGCCCGAGACCGCCTGGGCCACCGGCCGGACGCCGGAGCCGTCGCCCGTGCAGTCCTCGGCGACCGGCCCGTCCTCCGGGAACTCGTACCCCCCGCGCGCACAGCGCTCGGTGTGGCAGCGGGCGAGCGCCGTGCGGCAGCCGTCGAGGATGTGGAACCCGAAGCCGGCGCTGCCCGTCACCCGGCAGGCCGTGAAGCTGCCGCGGCCGCCCGCCGACACGTAGAAGCCGGACTCGGCGGCGGAGGTGACCGTGCACCGCTCCACGGTGGGGTCGGCGCCCTTGGTGACGATCACGCCGGTCTGTACGGCGTCGATGGTGCAGTTGGCGAGGGTGCCGCCGCTGCCGTGGTCGCGGAACCAGGCTCCGGTGGCCGCCTCCCGGATCCGGCAGTCGTCGAGCTGCGCGGTGGCCCCGTCGCTCACCGACACCGCGGTGTTGCGCACCTGGGACAGATCGCTGTCGACGACGTCGACGCGCGAGCCCCGGTCCAGCACGAACAGCGCGTCCGGCACGTCGTGGACCCGGCAGGAGTCGAGGGAGACGGTGGCCCCGTCACTGATCCACACCGCCGGATAGTCGCCCGTGCTGTCGTGGATCTCGCAGGACTCGGCGGCGACCCGGGTCCCCGGGTCCCACACCGACAGCCCGTTGCGGCCGAAGCGGCGCACCGTCGTGCGGCTGAGCGTGAGCACCGAGCGGGACCGCAAGTCGACCGCGTTCTCCGGGATGTCGTGGATGTCGCAGCCGGCCAGTGTGAGGACGGCGTCGGTGTCGAGCGTGACCCCGTCGGCGGAGGTGCGGTGCACCGAGCAGTCCGTGAGCCGCGCGGTGGCCCGGGCCGCGACCTGCACGCCGCTGCCCTTGATCTCGTACACCTCGCAGCCCAGCGCTTCCAGGCCCGAGCCCTCGCCGGTGACCCCGATGCCCGCGCCCGTGGCGTGGTGGACCCGGCAGCGCTCCAGGCGCGGGCGGCCGCCGCCGCGCACCGAGATCCCGGTCTGGCCGGCGGCCACGACCTCGCACTCCTCGAACACCCCGCCGCCGCCGTCCAGTACGGCGATGCCGACCCCGCTCGGATTCTCCACGGTGCAGCGCCGCACCAGGGGGCGCGCTCCGCTGCCGCGCACCTCGATGCCGGCCGCCGACCGCGTGCTCACCCGCAGGTCGGTCAGTTCGGGGGCGCCGTCCTCCACCAGCAGCGCGGGAGCGGCCCGGTCCTGGCCCTCCAGGTGCAGGTCCTGGACCACGGCAGAGGCGCGCACGGTCAGCGCGACCCCGTCGGGCGGGGCGATCCGCACCGATCCCAGCCCGCCCTCGGGGCCGCGCAGGGTCACGGCGTGGTCCAGCACCAGGTTCTCCCGGTAGGTGCCGGGGGAGATGGACAGCACGTCCCCGTCGCCCGCCGCGGCCAGGGCCGCGGCCAGCGTCGGATACTCACCGGAGCGGCGCCGCCAGCGCGAGGCCCCGCCGTGCGTCACCTGGACCGTGCCCTGAGCCATGGTGCTGTCGTGCCCCCACCCTCGTACTCGCCGGGCCGCCGATGCGGCCGGTCTGGTCTGGCCGGTCCACCGTAGCGCGCGCGGGGCCCCTGAGTTGCCAGGTCAACTGCCCGCGCCCGCCCGGCCCCAGTCCGGCCCCGCCGCCGCCCACGCACGGTCCAGGAGCATGTACCGCCGGTGCACGAGCCTGCGTACGACCAGCCGGCGGACCGTCTCGGCCAGCGCGGCGGCCGCGATCGCGGCGGCCAGACCCGCCACGGCGGCGTGGTGGGCGGCCGAGGACGGGTCGAGCGGCTGCCCGACCAGCCGGCCGCGCGCATCGGTCCATATCCGAAACTGCTCGCCCGGGCGCGGAGGTTCCTCGGCGGCCGGCACCGTCCCCTGGTGGCTGCTCCCGTCGGGCGCGGTCCACGAGGCCACCACCTGGGTACGGTGCGGCGCCGTCCGCTGGGCCGGGGGACCGGCGGACGCGTCCGCGGCCTCGGCGGCCGGCCGGACCACCACCGCCGGGACGAGGTGCCGCTCCTGCCGCTGCTCGAGGGCGGCCTGCTGCAACGTCCCGTCCACCTGTATGCCCGCGGCGCAGCCGATGGCCGGAGCCACCAGCAGGACGCACACCAGCGCCGCGAACGCCACCCACGCCTCGAAGAGATCGGTCTGCCGGCGCAGCGGATTGCGCCGCCAACGCCACACTCCCATTGCTGTCCACACGGTCCGGCTCCCCCAACGTACGCCAGCCATCCGTCCTGTCCTGACTGATCCAACGGTGTGGTCGCACCGGTGGTTCCAGTCGAGGGGCGGAGCCCCTCGAAGGTGTCATTCCGGACGGGTCATTCGAGGATGTGGACCTCGTCGCCCACGCGCACCGTGCCCAGTCGCACCGGCACCAGCTGCCGCCCGAAGGCCAGGGACTTGCCGATCTGCCGGTGCGCGGCCAGGGTCTTCAGCGGCTCCTTGCCCCGCTCCGCCGTCCGCTGGTCGGTGGTGGTGACGACGCAGCGCCCGCACTCCCGGACCCCGCGAAACACGGCGTCGCCTATCGCGATGCGCCGCCAGCCGTCCTCCGCCCACGCCTCGGCCCCCGCCACCACCACGTTGGGTCGGAAGCGGTTCATCGGCAGCGGGCCCTCCGCCGGATGGTCCCCCTGCGCGATCAACGCGTTCAGCGCGTCCAGCGAGGCCAGGGTCGTGATCAGCAGGGGGTACGCGTCGGCCAGGCTCACCGTCTCGCCCGGCAGTGCGTAATCCGGGTCCACGGGCCGCCGTACGGCCGGATCGTCCAGGTGTACCAGGCGCGCCGGCGCCCCGAGGTACGCGCTGAACCAGTCGGCCGCGGCGCTCGCCGCGACCACGGTCTCGACCTTCTTCCCGAACAGCACGACCGGCTCCAACGGCCCCGGTCCGGGCACCTCCACGAGCAGCTCCGGCAGACCGGGCGCCGACACCGCGATCCCGCCCCCGGCCACCGGACGCGCCGCCGCCAAGGCCAGCCGCGGCTGCTGGCGTTGGGTGATGACCGTGCCCCCGGCGTCGACGAGCGCCCATCGCCGGTCCCCGGACAAGCCCCAGGGCTCCACGGCCACCTCGTCGGGAGCGGTCCCCGCTACCGATTTGACGGGATGGACGTGAAGCGCCTGTACACACAAGTTCGACATGGGAGCATCCTGCCAGTCGCCCCCGGCACCGCCCCAGCAGTTATCCGTGCCTCCGTCAGTAGCCGCGCCCCTGGTACGGACGGCCGTACGGGTCCTCGTACGCGGCGGCCGGCACCGGCGTCGGAGCCTGCATCGGGCGCGGTGCGGCCGGACGCATGGCCTCGTACCCGGTGGCCGCGGCGACCGGACGGGGCTGCTGCGGCTGGGGCTGCGGCACGTATCCGCCGCGGGCGGCCTGTTGCTGCTGCGGGATGTACGGCGCGGGCGCGTGCTGCAGCGGCATCGGCTGCGGCGCGCCCTGCTGCTGGTACGGGTAGCCGTACGCGGGGGCCTGCTGTTGCGGCATGGCCGGGGGCAGCGCGGGCAGGGAGGAGGCGAGGGCCGGCAGGTACCCACCGCTCGAATACCCGGCGCTGGGGGACTCGTAGGCAGCCGGGACGCGGATCGGGGCGATCTGCGGAGTGCCGCGTTCGGCGACGAGGGAGTCGTAGATGGGGGTGTCCGGGAAGGAGGGCGCGGAGTAGTAACCGCCGCCATAAGTGGAGCGGGGGGAGGTCATGGGACCTAAGTTAAGCCCACGACTTCACGGGGTCCATAGCGAGGTGCCGTCAACACCGTCCTGACCTGCATATTCGCAGGTCAGGACCCCACGTTTCACTTCACGTTCACGTGCACGATTCGCCACTTCCGCCCCGTCTTGTTCACACTCGTCACCACCGGTTGTGCAGTGCACCGACTTGGTGCTGACGCAGCGTCACAAGCCGGTGACCTCGGATGACGTTGTTTCGGGCAGCAGTTCGCCGTTTCAGGCATCGCTGGGGCGGGCATAGGTTCGGCCCTTCCATGCCGCGCCGCGCCCCCGGTAGTGCTGCACGGCCGAGTCGACGGTCATCAGCAGGTAGAGCAGGGCCGTGAACGGAAGGAGCGGAGCGAGCGCCGCGGGCTGCCGGTAGTAGCGCAGCATCGGCAGGTAGGTGCCCGCCATCAGCAGCCAGGCCAGGCCGCCGGCCCACGCGGTGGCGCCGTGTCCGGCCGCGAGCCCGAACAGCAGGGCGGCCGGCGGCACGAGGTACACGAGCACCAGGCCCGCGACCGTCCCGGCGAGCAGGAGCGGCTGATGGCGCAGCTGCGCGTAGGCGCTGCGCGAGACCATCCGCCACAGGTCCCCGAGCGCCGGGTACGGGCGCACGCTGTCGACCCGCTCCGCCAGGCCGAGCCAGATCCGGCCGCCGGAGCGCTGGACGGCGCGGGCGAGGGACACGTCGTCGATGACGGCCTGCCGGATGGCGTCGGGCACGCCCGCGCGGACGGCGGCCCCGGTGCGCAGCAGGACGCAGCCGCCGGCGGCCGCCGCGGTGCGGGCGCCGGGCCGGTTGATCCGGCGGAAGGGGTAGAGCTGGGCGAAGAAGTACACGAAGGCGGGTACGACGAGGCGCTCCCACACGCCGACGACGCGCAGCCGGGCCATCTGGGAGACGAGGTCGAGGTCGGCGGAGGTCGCGGCGCAGACCAGTTCGCGCAGGCTGTCGGGCTCGTGCGCGATGTCGGCGTCGGTGAGGAGCAGGTAGTCGGGCTCGGTGGCGTGCGCGGTGCGGGCGAGCGCGATGCCGTGGCGCAGGGCCCAGAGCTTGCCGGTCCAGCCGGGGGCGGGGTCGCCGGGGGATGTGACGGTGAGCGGGAGCCCGGGGTGCGCGCGGGCGAGGCGCTGGGCCAGGGCGCCGGTCCCGTCCGTGCTGCCGTCGTCGACCAGGATCACCTCGGCCTCGCCGGGATAGTCCTGGGCGAGGAGGGAGGGCAGGCTGGCGGGCAGCACCTCCGCCTCGTCCCGGGCCGGCACGATCACGGCGACGGACGGCCAGCGGGCGGGGGCGGTGCGCGGCGGGAGCCGCACGTCGGTGCGCCAGAACATGCCCTGGGCGAGGGTGAGCCAGAGCCAGGCGGCGAGGGAGGCGTAGGCCGCGACGGCGGCGGTGAGGGTGCCCATGGCGGCAGTGTGCCGGGCACCGCGGGGCGTGTCGCGCGTCCCGCTCCGCGTGGCGGGGGTGGTGCTGTGCGGGTCCCGCCGTGCGGGGTTCGGGGTCCGGGGGCGCGGGTCCCCGCAGCCCGGGGTTCGGGGTCCTGCGGGGGCGTCGGGGCCGGGGGCCGGGTCGGCGGTGTTCGAGGGGCGGGGCCGGGTGCGCCCGGCGGGGCTGGATGAGGGGCGGCAGGGGAGCGGGTCGGGTCGCTGGTGGCGGGGCGCCGGGCAGGGTCGTCGCTGGGCGGGGGTTGGGCGGGGGCCACGGCGGGGATCGTGCGGGAGCGGGCGGCGGGGCGGGGCCGGCGGGGGCTTCGACTAAGGTGGGCGGGTGAAGATCGCGCTCATGGACTCCGGAATCGGCCTTCTCGCGGCGGCCGCGGCGGTGCGTCGGCTGCGGCCGGACGCGGAGCTGGTGCTGTCCTCCGACCCCGACGGCATGCCCTGGGGTCCGCGCACGCCCGCCGACCTCACGGGACGGGCGCTCGATGTCGCCCGGGCCGCCGCCGCGCACCGGCCCGACGCGCTGATCGTGGCCTGCAACACCGCCTCCGTGCACAGCCTGCCGGCCCTGCGGGCGGAACTGGAGCCCGGGATCCCGGTCATCGGCACCGTGCCCGCGATCAAGCCCGCGGCGGCCGCCGGCGGGCGCGTGGCCATCTGGGCCACTCCCGCCACCACCGGCAGCCCGTACCAGCGCGGGCTGATCGGCGAGTTCGCCGCCGGGGTCCAGGTCACCGAGGTGCCGTGCCCCGGTCTGGCCGACGCCGTCGAAACCGCCGCCGACGACGCCGTGACGGCCGCCGTCGCCGCGGCCGCCGCGCTGACCCCGGCCGACGTCACCGACGTGGTGCTCGGCTGCACGCACTACGAGCTCGTCGAGACCGCCATCCGGGCCGCCCTGGCCGAGCGGACGCAGGGCGCCGAGCTGGTCTTCCACGGATCCGCCGAGCCCGTCGCCGTTCAGGCGCTGCGCCGCATCGGCGCACGGCCCGAGCCGGACCTGCCCGCCACCGGCGGCCTGACCGTCCTGCGCAGCGGCCGCCTCGGTGCGCTCCCGGCTGCCGCCCTCGGGTACGCGGAAGGCCGCCTGCTGGCGGGCCGGGACGCCGTCGTCGGCTGACTCCGGCCCCGACCGGGCCTACGCCGGGCCCGCCGCCGCGAGGTCGCGGGCCAGGGCGCGCAGGTCGGCCGCGCGCAGGACGCGGTCTGCGGAGCCGGGCAGCGGGACGTGCAGGGCCGTGGTCCAGTGGTCGGGGACGGCCTGGTCCCCGTACACCGCACCGGCCAGGGCGCCCGTCACCGCGGCCACCGTGTCGGTGTCGCCGCCCAGGTCCACGGCGGCCCGCACCGCCTCCGCGAAGCCGGTGGTCGTACGCAGTGCCCATACCGCCGAGCCGAGGCACGGCCAGACCGCCCCGTTGAACTCCGTGGCCAGGCCGGGGTGCCACGCCCGGTCCAGTACCACCGCGTAGCGCGCGCGGTGGTCGGGATGGACCGCGCCGAGCGTCGCGGGGAGGGCCGCCAGCGGGTCGGCGCCCTCCAGGGCCACCCGGACCAGCTCGTGCAGGACGGCCGTGCCTTCCCAGGCGGCCCGGTCGCCGTGGGTCAGCGCCGCGATCCGCCGGGCGGCGTCCATGGTCCCCTCGCGCCCGGCCCCCGCGAAGTACACCGCCGAGGTGGCCGCCCGCATCAGCGAACCGTTGCCCGCCGCACGGGCGTTGACCTGGAAGTGCAGCGCCGCGGCGAGATCCCAGGACCCGCCGTTGGTCAGTACGTCCTCGGTCTGGAGCCCGATGTCCTTGGGCTGCCCCGCCGCCCAGCGCTGGAACCGGCGGAAGACGTCCGGGAGTTCGAGGCCGCCGCGGTCCAGCAGGGACTCGCCGACCAGGACCGCCATCTGCGTGTCGTCCGTGGCCTCGCCCGGGTCCCAGCCGCCTCCCCCGCGCATCTCCTCGCCCCGCGCGGTGAACTGCCCGGGCGGGCCGAACTCGTACGGTGCGCCCAGCGCGTCGCCCGCCGCCGAGCCGAGTACGGCGCCCACGGCGCGGTCGAGCCGGGTGATCATCGTGTCTCCTCGGGGCAGATGGCGGCCAGCAGGCCGCGCGTGAACGCGTCGAGATCGTCAAGCCCGGCGGCCGCCAGGGTGTCCGGGGCGCCGGCCAGCAGATGCGGAAGGGCGCCGTGCAGGGCGAGGGTGAGCGCGCGGACGTGCTCCGGGCCGGCCGGCAGCCCGGCGGCGCGCAGCAGGTACGCGTACGCCGCGAAGTCCGAGGCCCCGATGGGGTCCAGCAGCCCGGCCAGCCACGGCCGCCGCGTCGCCTCGGTCTGGAGCTCCAGATAGGCGAGCACCCGGGCCCGGCCCGGTCCGGCCGCGTCCCGCAGCAGCCCCGAGAGCAGCGCCGCCAGTTCCTGGGCGTCGGCCGGTCCGGGCCCCGCCCCCGCCAGGGCGGCGGCCAGCGCCCGGTACTGCTCCAGGCAGCGCTCGGCCACGGCCCGCAGCAGCGCGTCGCGGCTCGGGAAGTAGTTCTTGGCCGTGCCCGTCGGCACGGCGGCGGCCGCGTCGACGGCCCGGTGCGTCAGCCCGCGCCCGCCCGCGTCCGCCAGTACGGCGACGGCCGCGTCCCGCAGCCGGTCCCTCCGGTCCTGATTCACCTTGCCAGCATAACCACGGCCGTGGTACCACAGATGTAGTACCACGGCCGTGGTGGTCGGGGTCCAAGCGGCAATGAGGCATGAGGAGTCGGCCATGGGCAGCGAGAACAGGGCCGTCGTGGTGGGGGCGGGCGTCGGCGGGCTCGCGACCGCCATCGGCCTGCGGCGCGCGGGCTGGGCCGTGACCGTGCTGGAAGGGCGGACCGCGCTCGAACGCTACGGAACCGCCTTCGGCATCCACCCCACCGCCCAGACCGCGCTCGAACGGCTCGGCCTCGGCGGGGCGCTGCGCGCGCACGCCGTCCCCTACCGCGAGGCGCGGATCCGGCGCCCCGACGGCACGGTGCTGGCCGCCCTCCCGCTCGAACGGATCGAACGCAAGGCGGGCCGGCCCGAACTGCTCATATCCCGGCCGCGCCTGATCGACGCACTGCTCGCCGCGCTCGACCGGACCGGCGGTGCGGAGATCGTCTACGGGCAGCGCCTCGCCGACCCGGCCGGCCTCGGGGCCGACCTCGTCGTCGGCGCCGACGGCATCAACAGCGCGGTCCGTACGGCGTACTTCGGCCGGACCAGCGGCCCCCGCCCGATCGGCTCCGTCGCCTGGATCGGCATCGCCGGATTCGAGACCGGCGTGTACGGCGAGACCTGGGGCGACGGCCGCTTCTTCGGGATGACGCCCGTCGAGCCCGGCCGCACCAACTGGTACGCCACCGTCCCCGACGCCGCCTTCCCCGAGGCCGCCACCGCCGATGCGCTGCGGGGCGCCTTCGCGGGCTGGCACGATCCCATCCCGCGGGTCCTCGCGGAGACCGACCCCGCGACCTGGATCCGGTACGAGATGCGCCACCTCCACCCGGCGCTGCCCGCCTTCGTCGCGGCCGGCCGGGTGGCCCTCGTCGGCGACGCCGCCCACGCCATGACCCCCAACCTCGGCCAGGGCGCCTGCACCGCCCTGCTCGACGCCGAGGCCCTCGCCCGGGCCGTCGCCGGGGCCGGACCGGGCGCGCTGCCCGCCGCCCTGCGCGCGTACGACGCCGAGCGCCGCCGCAGCGCCCAGCGCGTCGCCTTCGGCTCCCGGACCCTGCACCGCTTCATGACCGCCCGCCGCCCCGGCCTGCGCGACGCGCTGGTGAGCCTCCTCCCGGGTTAGGGGACTGCGACGTGCACGGCCGCCGAGGCCCCGCCGAGCGCCGAGGGGGCGGACGGGACCGTAAGACCTCAAGTTTGGTTCAGGTCGAGCACGGGCAGGCGCGCGGTACATCGACCGGGCGAGAGGCGGTGGCGCGCATGCGGAAGGTGAGTACGCTGCTACTCATGACCGGTCACCCCCCGGGTCCGCTGTGGACGGGCCGGGCCTCCAACCGTGCGCAGTGGCTGCTCGCAGCGGCCGGTGCGGGCTGTGTGGCGCTGGGCATCCAGCTCGCCGTCGACAACGCCTGGACCAACGGCATCGTCCCGCTGCTCATGTCCGTGGTCGGCTGCCTCGCCGCCGGTCTGCTCATCCTCTACGGCACCCTCGCCTTCGTGCACGTGGCCGTCACCGTGGACTCCGAGGCCCTCGAGGTCCGCTGCGGCCACATCGGACTGCCGCGCCGCAAGATCCGCCTGGCACAGGTCACGTCCGCCGAGTTCGTCCCCCGGATCACCCCGCAGCAATGGGGCGGCTGGGGCTACCGCTGGCGCCCCGAGAAGGGCACCGCGGTCATCGTCCGCCGCGGCGAGGGAGTGGAACTGAAGCTCGACGACGGGAAGCTCTTCACGGTCACCGTCGACGACGCCGAGAACGCCGTCCGGATCATCCGCGCCCACCTGCGGGCCCTCGCCCGCTGATCCGGACGTACAGGACGTACACTCCGCCAGATGAGCAGCAGTGTCACCCGCGCGGCCGGGAACGAGCCCGCGGACCCCTCCGTCGCAGCCCGGGCAGCAGCCGCCACGGAGCCCGCGGCGCCCCCCGCCGAACGACCCGGCGCACGCCCGGCCGCCGCGAAGCGGAAGGGCGCCGGGCTGGTGCGTGCCCTGCTCGCCGCCCTCGCCGGAGTGCTGCTCTACCTCAGCTTCCCGCCCCGCCCGCTGTGGTGGCTGGCCCCCCTCGCCCTCGCACTGCTCGCCGGCTGTCTGCGCGGCAGCCGGGCCCGGGCCGGCTTCGGACTGGGGCTCCTCGCCGGCCTCGGCTACCTGCTGCCGCTGCTCGTCTGGACCGGCGAGGAGGTCGGCCCCGTGCCCTGGCTGGCGCTGGCGGCCCTCGAAGCCGTCTTCATCGGCCTCACCGGGCTCGGTATCGCCCTCGTGAGCCGGCTCCCGGCCTGGCCGCTGTTCGCCGCCGCCGTCTGGGTCGCGGGCGAGGCACTGCGCGCCCGCCTCCCCTTCGGCGGATTCCCCTGGGGCAAGCTGGCCTTCGGCCAGGCCGACGGCGTCTTCACCCCGCTCGCCGCGCTCGGCGGCACCCCGCTGCTCTCCTTCGCCGTCGCACTCTGCGGATTCGGGCTGTACGAAGTCCTGCGCACCGCCCTGGACCACCCGCGCCGGGCCACCGCCGCGCTGGCCGCCCTCACCGTCGCCGCCCCCATCGGCGCGGGTCTCGCCGCCCGTCCGCTGGTCTCCGACGCCGCCGAGGACGGCACCGCCGTGGCCGCCGTGATCCAGGGCAACGTGCCGCGCATGGGCCTCGACTTCAACGCCCAGCGCCGCCAGGTCCTGGACAACCACGCCCAGCGCACCGAACAGCTCGCCGAGGACGTCAAGGCGGGCCGCGTCCCGAAGCCCGACTTCGTGGTCTGGCCGGAGAACTCCTCCGACCTCGACCCCTACTCCCAGCCCGACGCCTACGAGGTCATCGACAAGGCCGTCAAGGCGATCGGCGTGCCCGTGGCCGTCGGCGCCGTCGTGTCCCCGCAGACCGGTCCGCTGCGCAACACGATGATCCTCTGGGACCCGGTGAGCGGCCCCACCGCCACCTACGACAAGCGCAAGATCCAGCCCTTCGGCGAGCGCATCCCCATGCGCTCCGTCGTCCGGCTCTTCAGCTCCGACGTGGACCGGGTGCGGCGCGACTTCGGCCCCGGCAAGGACCCCGGCGTGTTCGACATGGCCGGCAGCGGCGTCGGCATGGTCACCTGCTTCGAGGCCGCCTTCGACGACGCCGTCCGCTCCACCGTCCGGGACGGCGCCCAGGTGATCGCCGTACCCAGCAACAACGCCACCTTCGGCCGCAGTCAGATGACCTACCAGCAGCTCGCCATGGACCGGATCCGCGCCGTCGAGCACAGCCGGACCGTCCTCGTACCGGTCACCAGCGGGGTGAGCGCGGTGATCCGCCCCGACGGGGCCATCGTGCGCCAGACGGAGATGTTCACGGCGGACGCGCTGGTCACCGAGATCCCGCTGCGCTCCACCGAGACCCCGGCGACCCGGCTCGGACCGCTGCCCGAGTACGCGCTGCTCGCCCTCGCCGCCGCCGGTTTCGGCTGGACCCTGAGCCGCCGGATCCGCGCCCGCCGGGCCGTGGCGTAGCGCACCGGGCGGGGTCGTAGGGTCGGGGGATGACCACACCCGATTTCATCCGCGAGATTCGCGCCACCGCCGGTCACCGGCTGCTCCTGCTGCCCGGCGTCACGGCCATCGTCGTCGACGACCGGGGCCGGGTGCTGCTCGGCCGGCGCTCCGACACCGGGCGCTGGTCCGTGGTCGGCGGCATCGCCGAACCGGGGGAGCAGCCCGCGGAGACCGCCGTGCGCGAGGTGTACGAGGAGACCGCGGTGCGGTGCGTGCCCGAGCGGGTGGTCCTCGTGCAGATGCTCGCGCCCATCACCTACCCCAACGGCGACGTCTGCCAGTTCCAGGACATCACCTTCCGCTGCCGGGCGACCGGCGGCGAGGCGCGCGCGAACGACAGCGAGTCGCTGGAGGTGGCCTGGTTCGAGGTGGACGCCCTGCCGCCCCTGGACCCCTTCGCCCTGGACCGCATCCACCGCGCCCTGCGCGACGAGCCGACCTGGTTCGAGGCCCCGGTCGCGGTCCCCGGCGAGGCCGCGATCACGGAGTAGCGCGGGCACGGAGTACCGCAGGCCCGGCGCCCGGCGGTGTCAGCCGGCGGCCGAGGCCTCTCGGTAGAGCTCCACCGCCCGGTCGCCCATCAGTGCGCTGTACGAGACCTCCGGCACGGTGCCGCCGCCCTCGTAGCCGCCGAGGACCCCGGCCAGGGCGCCGTCCACCAGCCAGGGGCTGCCGCTGGTGCCGCCGCTGAGGTCCGGGCACTCGATGCGGCGCTGGGTCGGCGAGAACAGTGCGGTGGTGTTGGCGCAGCGCAGCGGGGCCTCCTCGCTGCTCGGGTACCCGATGACGGTCACCGTGGCACCGGCCGGCTGCTCCGCGGCGACCGGGAAGCCGCCGACGAGGTCCTCGACCGGCTCGGACGGGGCGCCGTCCGCCGGGGCCACCGTCGCGAAGGCGATGTCGTCGTCCGGGTCCTCGCCGGCCGTCCAGCCCGGGGCCAGGTACACGCCCGTGAGCTTCCACGTGCCGTACGGGGCCTCGCCGTCCCGGTAGCCCGGCGCGAACACGGTGGTGCCCGGGTCCTCCAGGCAGTGCGCGGCGGTGGCGATCACGTCGCGCTCCTCGCTCCGCACCACCGCGGCGGTGCAGAAGTGCCCGCCGTCGAGCCCGCCCGCGAAGAGCGCCCCCACCCGGGCCGCCGCGGCGTCCGCCGCGGCCCGCGCGGTGCTGCCGAGCGGCGGCCCGGCCGCCGCGTCGGGCACGTCCACACTGGTCAGCGCGGCCATCGTGGCCAGCGCCGCCAGGATCCGGGACGCCTGCCGGGCACGGGTTCGGCGGACTGCGCGGGGTCGGGGGAGCATGCGGTGGATCATGCTTCGACCCTGCCCGGCGAACCTATGTCCGGAGCCCGGTATTCCGTATGAATCCGCTGTGAATCCTGTGCAGTACGTGTGACGGACGCATCTGCGGGCGTGTCCTGCCCGGACGAGCCCTACCCGAGGCGCTCGTACACGGTCACCCGGCGGCCCCGGACCTGCCGGTCCTCCACCACCGTGAACCGCTCCCGCAGGACGGCGGCCTTCGCTTTGTCGCGCTCCGCCGACGGCGCCTTCGCGACCTTCGCCGCGTCCGTCACCAGCAGCACCCGCCGCTGCCCGAGCAGCGCCGCGGAGATCCCGGCCGGACCGGCCTCCTCGCCCTTGAGGGTGCCCGAGGCGACGGGGGTCCTCGCCAGGGCGATGTCGGCCAGGCCCGTGAAGGCTGCGGGGGAGACCAGCGCGGTGTCCCGGCGCGCGGCCGGGACGAACAGCACCGCGTCCCCGTCCCGCTTCAGCCGTGCCACCTCCCCGGCCACCGCCAGGACGTCGTCGACCCGGCTCGCCGGAGCGCGCTTGCCCAGCTCCACCGGCAGCAGGGCCAGCGCCGAGACACCCACCACGCCCGGCACGAGCAGGTGGCGGGCCCTGGGGAAGCGGGGCGCGCAGGACCGTACGGCGGCGCCCAGCGCGGCGCCGATCAGCAGCGCCAGACCCAGCATGGAGAACAGCACGTACCGGTCCAGGAACAGCGGCTGGACCAGTGAGATGCCGATCAGCCCCAGTTGGGGCACCGCCAGCAGGGGCAGCCCTACCGCCGCCGCCGACAGCCGCGCCCGGCGGGGCCGGTCCGCCCGTGCGCAGAGGCCGCCGGCCGCCAGGAGGATGCCCGGCCCGATCAGCATGTGCCAGGTCAGCGGCGGTATCCACGACACCTGGTCGGACTGCCCCCGGCTGAACAGGATCAGCGGCAGCGCCCCCGCCACCGCGCCCGCTCCGTACGCCGCCCAGCGCAGCCACACCCCGCGCCCGGCCCGCACCCACCACAGCGTCACGGCGTGGGCGGGCAGGATCAGCAGCGAGAGCCAGTTCAGCAGGGCGCAGACCAGCACGGTGATCCCGTACGCCGTCCAGCGCGGCCAGGCCCGCCGCCGCGGCCCGGTGTCCAGGAGCGACACCAGCAGCAGGGTCGACAGCCCGGCCCCGGCCGCGACCAGCGCGTACGGCCGGCCCTCCTGGAGGTAGAACTGCACGGCCGGCAGCAGCCCGAGGGCGAGTCCGCCGGCCAGCCCCGCCCAGAACCCGGCCAGGCGCCGCCCCATCAGCGCCACGCACGCCGCGGCGGCGGCGACCGCCAGCACGGAGGGCAGCCGAAGGGTCGTCGTGCTCGCCCCGAAGGCCTCGAACAGGCCGTGCATCAGCAGGTAGTACAGGCCGTGCACGGCGTCGACGTTGCCGAGCATGTGCCAGATCTCGCCCGCCGGCCGTCCGGCCACCTGCCAGGTCGCCGCTTCGTCCCGCCACACGCTGTCCTGTCGGGAGAGCCCCCACAGACCGAACGCCAGGGTCCACAGGAACGGGAGGAGCCATAGGAGAAGCCCGCGTCGGGCCGCGGGTATGTGGCAAAGCATGAAGGTGCTGGGTTCCTCGGTCTGGCGTTCGGGCGGAAGGCACCAGTCTATGGACGACACGGACGGTTTCCGGACCGCCTGTTGTGCACGACGGAGCGTGATCGTCCGGCCCTGCCGCCCCTAGCCTCGCCGCAGGAGCACGAACGAGGGGCGGTACCCGGTGAACTGGCTCATCCACGACTACCGCGAGAGCGATCTCGCAGCGGTGGTCCACCTGATCGACACCACGGCCGAACTCGGCCAGGAGTCGGTCTTCTCGCTCGCCGAGTGCATCAGCGCCCTCACCGGCCGGCAGCCCTGCGTGGTCGCCGTCCACCAGGGCGTCCCGATCGGCGCGGCCCTCGCCTGCGTCACCGGGGAGCGCGCCTGGGTGATGCGCATCGCGATCGCCGCGGGATGGCGCGGCCGAGGCCTGGCCAGCGCCCTGCTCGTCGAGCTGGAGCGGCGGCTCATCGCGGCCCGCGTCGGCCGGATCGCGTACGTCCTGCCCGAGGAGGACCTGCTCGGCGAAGGGCTGCTCAACGCCGGATACACCCGTCAGCCCGCCGTCGCCTACTTCGAGAAGACGGAGCCGCTGCACGGACCGGCCGCCGGCCTGCTCGACGATCTCGGCGGCCGCTTCCTGCCCAACGACCTGTGGGCCAAGGTCGCCGGCATGGAGCGGGAGAAGGACCTCATCGAACGGCGCGTGGTGCTGCCGCTCGCCGAACCGGAGCGGGCCGCCGCGCACGGCGTGCGGCCGCCCCGCGCCATCACCCTCTTCGGGCCGCCCGGCACCGGCAAGACCACCTTCGCCCGGGCCATCGCCTCCCGGCTCGGCTGGCCCTTCGTGGAACTGCTGCCCTCCCGGCTCGCCGACGAGGGCAACCTGGCCGCCGCGCTGCGCGACGCCTTCGCCCGGATCGCCGAGCTGGAACGGGTCCTCGTCTTCATCGACGAGGTCGAGGAGATCGCGCCCGTGCGCACCGAGCCCGCGCAGCCCGGCGGGATCCACGGGGTGACGAACGAGCTCCTCAAGCTGATACCGGGGTTCCGTGAGGGCGGCGAGCGGCTGCTGGTCTGCGCCACCAACTCCATCCGCTCCCTCGACCCGGCCTTCCTGCGTCCCGGGCGGTTCGACTACCTGATCCCGATCGGCACCCCTGACGCCGGAGCCCGCGCCGCGATCTGGTCCCGCTACACGGAGGGCCGCGCGGACGTCGACGTGGCCGCGCTGGTGGCGGCCACCGAGCTGTTCACCCCGGCCGACATCGAGCACGCGGCGCGGATCGCGGCGCAGGTGTCCTTCGAGCGGGACCTGGAGGCGGTGGGCGCGCGGGGCGCGGCGGCCGCGCAGCTCGGTGCGACCACGGAGGACTACCTGGCGGCGGTCCGGCAGTGCCGGCCGACGGTGACCCCGGCGATGACGGGCGAGTTCGAGGCGGACATCACCGCCCACGCCCGCTTCTAGGACTCCGTTCCCCGGTTGCGGCGGGGGACGGGACGGCCGAGCCGGCCGGACGTGAAGGGGCCCGCGGCCACTCCCAAAGCGGCCGCGGGCCTCCCGCGCGGATGTGGCATCCGTGCGGGACGGCCACGGCAGCCCTGCCCGAAAGGCCGGGACGAGCAGGGGCCGAACCCCCCGGCCCGCTACCGGGAACAGCTGTACGTGAACTCCACCGCGGCCGTGCGCTGCCCGGGCGACAGGATTTCCAGCTCGGCCTTCGCGGGGTAGGTTCCCGAGCCCTGGAAGGTCCACAGCAGGTGCAGCCGGGCCTCCTGCTGCCCGCGCGGCACCCGCTCGGTCAGTCGCTCGGACCGCGTGCCGTCGTTGCGCATCCACCGGTAGGTGAGGGTCCCGGGGCGCCCGTTGGTCCGTACGACGGCCACCACGTCGGCCGCCGCATCGCAGGCCGGGCCCTGGGGGTCGGTGGTCACGGCCACCTCCCGGACCTCGATGGCGGGCCCGAAGCGCTGCCACCCGAGGTACGCGAGGACCGCGATCAGCACGACCGCGGCGAGGGTGTACCGCCGCCATCCGCCGGATCCGCGGCGCGCCGGCGCCGGCGGGGCGGTCACCGGGAACGGCGCGGGCATCGACGCCGTCACGCCGGGCCCGAACCGCAGGACGGACCCCTCGACCCGGTCGGGCACGGCCTCCTGCGGCTGGGGAGGACCACTGAACCAGTGGCTGCCGAGGACGGTGGCGCTGTAGTCGTCGTCGCTCATCGGATCTGACACCTCGAAAGCCATACCTGGTCGGTCTGGGAGCCGTTGCCGGCGGCCGGCTTGGTGGTGACGCGCACGCCCCAGTAGCAGCCCTGGCCGGAGAAGGTGTGCCTCCTGACGAGCGTCCCGCCGCCCGGCTGGTAGGTCAGGGTGTCCGCGCGGCCGTCCGCCGCGCCGAGCACGCCGGACTGGTTGCCGCTGAACCACTCCACGGTGACCGAGACGGGAGCGGTGCCCTTCGCGTCGATCGAGATGCTCACCTCGCCCACCGTGAAGTCCGCCTGCCGCAGGTCCACCTTGATCGCCCCGACCACCACCGTCGGCCTCGTGGTCGGCGGTGCCGTCGGCGGCTGGGTGGTCGGCGGCGCGGCCGTCGGGCCGATCCCCGTCGGCGAGGCCGTCGGTGAGGAGCCCGGACCGGCCGAAGGCGACGGGGAGGCGGAAGCGGACGGCGAGGCGGAAGCGGAGGGCGATGCGGACGGCGAGGGCGACGGCGACGGCGTAGCCGAAGCCGAAGCCGAAGCCGAAGTGCCCGGCGCGGGCGTCGGGAGGCCGCCGCCCGGAGCCGGGCCGGTCGTCGCGAACGCGGTCACCGCCGCGGACCCGCCCAGCTGCTCACCGGCCGCCTGCGCCGCGAACACGATCATCGCCCCGAGCACCAGGGCCACACCTGCGGCCACGGCGCCGCGCCGGCCCGGCAGCCAGCTGCCCGCCGGCGGCTTCAGGGTGGTCGACGCCAGAGCCGTGGTCCCCGAGGCCGGAGCGCCCGAGGAGGGGAACAGCAGCGGCAGCAGGGCGGCCAGCGCCGCCAGCCTGCGCTGGCCGCGCTCCTCCCAGTCCGGCCCGTAGGCCGCCTGCGCCACGTCCTCCAGCTCCGCGACGAACGCCTCCGCGTTCTCGGGCCGCTGCTCCGGGGCCTTGGCCAGGCCCCGCCGGATCAGCGGGCGGACCGGCTCGGGGGCCTCGGTCTCCGGCACCGGCGCCTCGATGTGCTGGACGGCGAGCTCCGCGAAGTTCTCCCCGTCGTACGGCTTGCGCCCGGTCAGGCACTCGAAGAAGGTCGCGGTCGCCGCGTACACATCGGCCGCGGGCGACGCCGGCCGGCCCTGCCACTGCTCGGGCGCCATGTACGCGGGGGTTCCGGCCACACCGGGCGTGCTGCCGCGGTTCGCCGCGATCCCGAAGTCCACGAGACGTGAGGACCCGTCCGCCGCGACCAGGACGTTCTCCGGCTTGTAGTCGCGGTGGACGACGCCCGCGCGGTGCGCGTCGGCCAGGCCCAGCAGGGAGCCCTTCAGCACCACGAGCGCGGCCTCGGGACCGGTCTGCCCGGACTGCTTGAGCAGGGCGCGCAGGGAGATCCCGTCGACCAGTTCCATCACGATGGCGGCGCCGCCCGGCGCCTCCACGTACTCGTACAGCCGCACCACGTACAGCGAGTCGAGAGCGCCGAGGAGCCGGGCCTCCGCCCGGAACTCCCCCACGAACGCGGGGTCCTCGCGGAGCCGGTCGCTGAGGTACTTCACCGCGACCGCCGTGCCCGTCGCCTGATGGACGGCGAGTACCACGCGACCGCTTGCGCCCGAGCCCAGCTCGCGGACCTCCGCGTAACCGGGCACCGCCCACGCGCTCTTCATCGTCTGCCCCCGTCCATGACGTCCCCGTGCCCCCAGGTTCCGCAGCCGGGTCGTCCGCCGACCGGCCACCCCCAGGGACACGGTTTCCGCCGTGGCTGGTTCCCAGCCGTTCGGGGTGTGTCAGGCGGCGGCCCGCTGCGCGCAGATCATCGCATGAAGTCGGTCGGCCGCCGAACGGCCGAACGCCGGGTCGTTGATGTGGGTGTCGTAGTCGTGCAGGACGGCGGCGCTGCCCCGCAGACCGTTGCGCAGCGCCGCGAACAGGGCCCCGTCCGCGGCGGGGTCGTGGTACGGGCCGCCCGGTGCGCCGAGCGTGGACAGTCCGCGCAAGGGGACGCAGACGGCGGTGGGCCCGGTCGCCGCGCGGAGTTTGCCGGCGACCCGCCGCCCGAGCTCCGCGCACTCGTCCTCGGTCGTACGGATCACCGTGATGGACGGGTTGTGGACGCGGACCCGGCGGTGGCGGACCCGCTCGGGCAGGGTCTCCAGCGGGCCGAACTTGACCATGTCCAGCGCCCCCAGGCTCACCACCTGCGGAATCCCGGCCCGTCCGGCCGCGCTGAGCCGGTCGGGGCCCGCGGTGAGGATGCCGCCGCACAGGTCGTCGGCGAGCTCGCTGAGGGTGAGGTCGAGGACGCCCGCGAAGACGCCCTGGCCCGCCAGCGTCTCCAGAGTGCGGCCGCCGGAGCCGCTGACGTGGAAGACCAGTACCTCGTAGCCCAGTTCGGTCAGCCGCTCGCGGGCCGCGTCCACGCCGATCGTGGTCACGCCCGCCATGCTCGCCGCGACCAGCGGGCGGTCGCCCGCGCCCAGCCGGGGCGGGCGGGGCAGGTCCCCGGAGGCGCGGGCGAAGGCCTTGGCCATCCCGGCGATCGCCTCCACCGCGTTGGCCAGGACGGGCGCCGAGACGCTGTTGATCCCCGCGATGTCCACGACGCTGTACATCATCGTGATGTCCGAGGAGCCCACGTACGGTGTGACATCGCCGGAGGCCATGGACGAGACCATCAGTTTGGGTACGCCCAGCGGCAGGGCGCGCATCGCCCGGGTGGCGATGGAGGTGCCGCCGCTGCCGCCGATCGCGAGGACCCCGTGCAGCCGGCCTTCGGCGTGCAGGCGTAAGAGGGTCGCCTCCGCGCCCCGGGCCATCGTGGTGACGGCCGCGCCCCGGTCGGCGGCCTCACGCAGTTCCGACAGTTCCGTTCCGGCGGCCCGGGCGACCGCCTCGCGCGGCACGTCTGCGGGCACCCGGGGCCCGCCCATCACCCCCGTGTCGACCAGTACCACTTCGACGCCGGCGCGCAGCAGCCTTTCGCGCAGCCAGCCGTACTCCATACCCTTGGTGTCCAGGGTTCCCACCAGCACGACGTTCGTCATGGGTGCAATGTGCACGCAGGTGGGCCCGCTGGCAAGCCGAGGCGTCTCAGCCCTTCAGCGTCTCCAACAGGCGTTCCAGGAAAGGGATCTGAGAGGAGATCAGCTTCTCGCGGGCCGCCGCCGGGGCGAACCACGCCACCCGGTCGAGTTCGGGAAACTCCTGTTCGGTCCCCGAGTGCGGCGGCCATTCCATGGTGAAGGTCCCGGGCACCATCAGCGCCGGGTCGAGGTCCGCCTCCACCGCCCAGATGGTCACCAGCTTTCCGCTGGTCAGCCGCACTTCGCCGAGCGGCAGGTACGGGCCGTCCGGCGGCGGCAGCCCGATCTCCTCGGTGAACTCCCGGCGGGCCGCGTCCCGCGGCGTCTCGTCCGGTTCGTACTCGCCCTTCGGGATGCCCCAGCCCCCGGCGTCCCGCCCGGACCAGAGCGGGCCGCCCATGTGGCCGAGCAGGACCTCGACCGCGGGGGGCGAAGCCTCACCCGTTCGGCGGAACAGGAGCAGTCCGGCACTGCGCTTGTGCGTCATGGGCCCATGTATGCCCCGCGCGCAGAGGGGTCATGGGTCGGTGGCGGGCGCTCAGTGGTCGTGCGGGCCCTGCCGGTGGACCGGGCCGTGCGCGTCCGCGCAGTGCGGATCCCCCGCGTCCTGGCCGGCGCGGCCGACCGTGAGGAGCGAGTCCTGTACGTGGTCCACCTGGAGGGTGGTGTGCGTGATCCCGTACTCCTTGGCCAGCAGCCGCTCCAGGTCCCGGCGCACCGCGTGGCAGTCGCCCGCCGGCTCGACGAGCACGTGCGCGGAGAGGGCCGCCTGCCCGGAGGTGATGGTCCAGATGTGCAGGTCGTGCACCTCGGTGACCGGCGGGTGGCCGACCAGCCGGTCGCCCACGGCGTCCGGGTCCACATGCGCCGGCGCGGCCTCCAGGAAGATCCGGCCGGACTCGCGGACCAGCCCGTAGCCCGCCTTGACCATCAGCACCACCACCACGAGGGTGGCGATCGCGTCGGCCTGCCGGAACCCGGTGGTGAGCACGATCAGACCGGCTGCCGCGGTGCCGATGAACGCGAACAGGTCGTTGAGGATGTGCTGGTAGGCGCCCTCCACGGCGAGAGAGGACCGGTTCGCCCGCGAGATGCACCAGGCCGCGGCGACGTTGACGACGATGCCCGCGAGCGCCGTCACCAGCACCAGCCCGCCCTCCACGGGCGGCGGGTCCATCAGCCTGCGCACCGCCTCGTACGCCAGCCAGACCGCCAGCAGCAGCAGGGTCAGCCCGTTGGCCTGGGCGGAGAGTATCTCCGCCCGCTTGAGGCCGTACGTGAAACCGCCGCGCGCGGGCCGGGCCGCCAGCCGCATCGCGATCAGCGCGAGGACGATCGAGACGGCGTCGGTCAGCATGTGGGCCGCGTCGGAGATCAGGGCCAGCGAGTGGGCCATCACACCGATGACCACCTCGACGGCCATGAACGCGCCGATCAGGCCCAGCGCGATGGCCAGCCAGCGGCGGTCGGCGCCGGCCGCGACGCCGTGGCTGTGCCCGCCGTGGCCGTGGCCGTGGCCCTCGGCGTGCCCGTGGTCGTGGTCGAGCGCATGGTCGTGGTCGTGCCCGCTCATGGCGTCCCCCGTTTGTTCGGTTTCCGTCGCGTGAAGTGAAGCGCACCCCGGCGAGATGGGCAAAGGCTGCAACGGGGACCGTTGTCATTACCCTTAAGAGGCCTCTGACCTGCGGTGATGCCTGGCCGGTGCCGCGGCGTCCGGATCGTGGGAAAATCTGCTCATGGTCCAGCGCCCCAGTGTGCCGACCGCGCCCGAGCTCGTTCTGGAGACCGACCGGGGCTCCACGAGGATGAGCCCCGGCCGGAGCTACCACGTCGGCCGCGACCCCCTCTGCGAGATCTGCCTCGAGGACGCGCGCGTCTCCTGGCACCACGCTGTCCTGCGCCCCGACGGCGACCACTGGACGGTGGAGGACGAGGGCAGCACCAACGGCACGTGGGCCGACGGCCACCGCGTCCACGAGTGGATCGTCGGCCCCGGCAGCGAACTGCGCTTCGGCAGCGCCGACGACGGCCCGCGCGCCGTTCTCGCCGACGTCCCGGCCGTGTCGGCCGACGCCCGGCCGTCCCGCGTCTCGAACCCGGGCATGACCGGCACCTTCCGGCAGCCCACGACGGTACGTCCGCTGCCCGCCCGGGCCGCCGTCCGGATCGGCCGCGCCCCCGACAACGACCTGGTCATCGACGACCTCATCGTCTCCCGCCGCCACGCCGAACTGCGCGCCCTGGCCGACGGCTCCTACGAGATCGCCGACGTGGGCAGCCACAACGGCACCTACCTCAACGGCGCCCGCGTGGAACGGGCCGCGCCCCTCACCGAGGGCGACATCGTCGGCATCGGACGCTCCGCCTTCTGCCTCGTCGGCGACCAGCTCCAGGAGTACGTGGACACGGGCGAGGTCTCCCTCGACGTCCAGGACCTCACCGTCGCCGTCGACCGCGGCCGCAAGACGCTGATGGACGGCGTCTCCTTCCCCGTGGGCGCCAAGTGCCTGCTCGCCGTCGTCGGCCCCAGCGGCGCCGGCAAGTCCACCCTGCTCGGCGCGCTCACGGGCCTGCGCCCCGCCGACCGGGGCACCGTCCTCTACGACGGACGCGACCTCTACCGCGACTACGCCGAGCTGCGCAGCCGCATCGGCCTCGTGCCCCAGGACGACATCCTGCACGCCCAGCTCACCGTCCGCCGCGCCCTCGTGTACGCCGCCGAACTGCGCTTCCCGCAGGACACCGCCAAGGCCGAGCGCGAGGCCCGGGTCGACGAGGTGATGCGTGAGCTCGGCCTCGTCCAGCGGGCCGACCAGCCCATCCACAGCCTCTCCGGCGGCCAGCGCAAGCGGGTCTCCGTCGCCCTCGAACTGCTCACCAAGCCGTCCCTGCTCTTCCTCGACGAACCCACCTCCGGCCTCGACCCCGGCATGGACCGCTCGGTCATGCACATGCTGCGCGGGCTCGCCGACGACGGCCGCACGGTGATCGTGGTCACCCACAGCGTGCTCAGCCTCGACGTCTGCGACCGGCTGCTGTTCCTCGCCCCCGGTGGCCGCGTCGCCTACTTCGGCCCGCCCCAGGACGCCCTGGACTTCTTCGGCTTCGACCAGTGGCCGGAGGCCTTCGAGGCGTTCGAGACACAGCAGGACCGCGACTGGGCGGGGGCCTACCGCGCCTCGCCGGCCCACCGCCGCTACGTCGAGGTCACCGCCCGCCAGCCGCGCCTCGCCGCGGCGGCAGGGGAGGCACGCTCGCCGGCACATGCGGGGGAGGCCGGGGAGGCCGCAGGCCCCTCCCGACCCGCGCCCCTGCCCCCGCCCAAGGCGCAGAGCTGGGGCTCCCAGCTGTCCACCATGATCCGTCGGTACGCCGCCGTGCTCGGCGCCGACCGCACCTTCCTGATCATCATGGTCGCGCTGCCGTTCATGATGGGGGCCATGGCCCGCGCGCTCGCCGGGAGCAGCCTCACCGCCGAGACGGCATTGAACGCCCTGCTCATCCTGACCATCGGCGGAGTGCTCACCGGCGCCGCCAACGCGGTCCGCGAACTCGTCAAGGAACGTGTGATCTACCAGCGCGAACGCGCCGTCGGGCTGTCCCGCTCCGCCTATCTGATGTCCAAGGTGGTGGTGCTCGGCGCGATCACCGTCGGCCAGGCCGTGGTGCTGACCCTCGTGGCGCTCGGCGGAGTGAAACTCAACGCCCCGGACGGCAAGGGCGTCCTCATGCCACCGCTGATCGAGATCACCCTGGCCGTCGCCCTGCTGTCCTTCACCGCGATGATGCTCGGACTGCTGATCTCCGCCCTGGTACGCAAGGAGGAGGTCACCATGCCGCTGCTGGTCCTCCTCGCGATCGTCCAGGTCGTCTTCTGCGGCACCCTGCTGAAGCTCTACGACGTCGCCGTCCTCGAACAGGTGGCGTGGCTCGCGCCCGCCCGGTGGGCGATGGGCGCGATGGGCGGCACCATCGGGCTCGGTGCGATCGTCCCGGGCAGACTCACCCAGGACCCGATCTTCGAGCACGCGGCCGGCGTGTGGCTGCTCAGCATGTGCATGCTGCCGGTCCTGTCCGTGCTGTTCGGCCTCCTGGTGTCCCGGCTGCTGCGCCGGCACGAACCGGCCGTCATGCGGAAGCAGCCGCGGCGATGAGCTTCCCCGAGGGGGTCGGGGACTTCCACCCCACCCACGTGGTGCCGCAGGACGGCCTGCCCGCGTGGGAGAGCCCGGACGTGTCCCGCCCCACCGTGCCCCTCGACGCCTTCCTCCCCGTACAGCTGCTGTCCCGGCGCGGCGACTGGGGCGAGGTCCTGTGCGCCAACGGCTGGTCCGCATGGGTGGACGGGCGGCTGCTGGTCTCCGTACCGCAGCCGCCGCCGACCGCGGAAGGGCGGCCCCCGGGGCGCACCGAGGACCCCCGCCCGCAGCTCGAGCGCAGCGCCGAAGCCCTGGAGCGCTACCGGCAGGCCGTCGCCGAACTCGCCGCGGGGCGTACGGACAGCGAGGCCTTCCGCCGGTCGGTACGGGGACTGCGCGCCGGGATCGTCATCGACGGGGAGTCCGTGTGGCTCTACGACGAGTCGGCCGGACGGTGGATGTACGGCGACGGCACCCGCCTGGTGACCTACGCCGCCGTCGCCGGGCCGGGGGCCTCGCCCGGCGCGGCGGCCCGGGCGCCGTCCGACCCGGTCGCGGACCGGGTCGGCGTGGAGCCCGGGCAGGCCGTGGGGCACGCCCCGACCCGCATCGTCGACAAGCCAGAGCCCGGCGGCGAGTGATGGGGCCGGACCCGGATCCGGTCGGCGGGCGCCCCTCCGACCTGCGCGGGAAGCGCATCGCCGGGTACGTGGTGGAGAGCGAGATCGGGCGCGGCGGGATGGCCGTCGTCTACCGGGCGCACGACCTGAGCCTGGACCGGACGGTGGCGCTCAAGCTACTGGCCCCCGAACTGGCCCGGAACGACACCTTCAGGCAGCGGTTCGCCCATGAGTCGAAGGTGGCCGCGGCCATCGACCACCCGCACATCGTGCCCGTCTTCGAGGCGGGGGAGACGGACGGGCTGCTGTACATCGCGATGCGCTACGTGGCCGGTCAGGACCTGCGGGCGATGCTCAACCGCACCGGGCCGCTGCCGGTGGACACGGCCGCGCGGATCGCGGGGCAGGTCGCCTCGGCGCTGGACGCCGCGCACGACCACGACCTGGTGCACCGGGACGTGAAGCCGGGCAACATCCTGGTCGCGCAGGGCACGGACAGCGAGCATCCCGAACACGTGTACCTCACGGACTTCGGACTGACGAAGAAGTCGCTGTCCCTGACCGGGTTCACGAGCGTGGGGCAGTTCGTCGGAACCCTGGACTACGTGGCGCCGGAGCAGATCTCCGGCAAGCCGGTGGACGGCCGGTGCGACGTGTACAGCCTGGGGTGCGTGGTCTACGAGACCCTCGCCGGAGGCCCGCCGTTCGAGCGGGACGACGACATGGCCCTGCTGTGGGCCCACCAGTACGATCCGCCGCCCGCCCTGACCTCCCGGCGGCCCGGGCTGCCGGCGGCGGTGGACGAGGTCCTGGCGAAGGCACTGGCCAAGTCCCCGGAGGACCGCTGGAGCACCTGCCTGGAATTCACCGGGGCCCTTCGCCGCGCCGGCGCGTCCCGCGTCCAGCCGCCGCCGCGCGCGCCGTCCCCGTCGAGCGCCGTGCCCCCGCCGCCTCCGGCATGGGCGCTTCCGGTGTTCGGACGGACGCCGGAAGACGCCGGAGCACACGTGAAGACACCTGAGGACACCTAAGGGCGCGGGGCCGCGGCGGGTTCCTCCACGCGGCCGAGGTGGTGGAGCGGGCGGGCCAGGAGGCCGCCGAGGAAGCCCGCCACCGCCCCCCAGAGGAGGGCGAGGCCGACCGTGCGCCACAGGACCGGGGTGAGCTCCACGGTGCCGCCGAGACCGTCCGCCCCGCCGATGCCCAGCAGCGACAGGCCGAACTGCGCCTGGACCCGCGCCAGCAGGCAGACCGTCAGGGTCGCCAGGGCCAGGGCCACACCCAGATGCAGGGCGTGCTGCCAGGGGCGGACGTGCGCGGGGGACCGTACGGCCGCCACTACGCCCGTGCCGAGCAGCAGCACGGCGGCCACCGCCACCAGCCACCACGCCCGGGCGTCGCGCTCCGCGAGCGAGGCCGCGTCGACCGTGGACAGGTCGGAGCCGCGCAGGACCTGGTCGAGCAGCTGCGGCATCGGCAGCCCGAAGGGGCCCTCGACCCTGCCCTCCCACGCGCCGCCGAAGCCCAGGGTGAGTGCGAGCCAGGCCAGGTTCGGCAGGCCCAGCAGGATCACGGCCAGGGTCCGGTCGGCGTGGCCCTGGGTGGCGGCCACCACCACGCCGACCCCGATGCCGAGGACGACGTACGCGAGGAGCAGCACGACCGTGGCGAAGGCCGCCGGGCGCACCGCCGCGTGGAAGCGGACCAACCCGGTCGGGAGCGGTGCGCGGCGGGACACGAGCAGGGCGACCAGCAGCAGGCCCAGGATCCACAGCAGTCCGAAGCCGAGCGTGGCGGGCAGGTCCGCCCGGAAGCCCACGGTCGGGGCGGAGTCGAGGAGTTCGCCGATCACCCCGATGGGGGAGTCGCCGGTGGTGAGCCCGAAGGTCTGCCGGGCCAGGAGTGCCGCGCCGGTCAGCGCGAGGAGCCACAGCAGGGTCAACGGAGCAGCCCGGCCGAGGAGTTCGCGGGGCCCGGCCACCGCCCTGTTGTGCAGCGGCCGCAGGAAGCAGTAGCCGGCCATGAGGGCGCCGGCCAGGCTCACCGAGAGCGGGAGCACCGACAGGCTCGCATCCGCCCCCGCCAGGAAGCCTGCGCCCCCCGACACCTCGACCGAACCGCCGGCCGCCATCACGACGACCGCGGCGACCACGCGGGGGAACGCACCGCCCGGCAGATCGCCCGCGCCCGCCAGCGCGAGACCGGCCGCGGCGACCGCGGCCATCACCGCGAAGGCCGCCACTACGGCGAGGAGAGCATCACGCCAGGCTCCCGCGGAGCCCCTGGACGACGGTGATCTCGGTGTCTGGCTCACCCTGCAACCGTGGCACTCTCGGCTTGCGGGCACCACTCGGATGGCGCACACAATGGTCCACAGGGAACTCACTCCTCCTGTGAAGGAGAGCCCGTGACCACGCAACCCTCCGGCCGACCGCCCTCGTCAGAGCGCCCCACCGGGCCGCCATCGGGCCCGCTCTCGGGCGGGCAGCAGGGGCCTCCACCGCCCCCACCCCCGTCGGCGCCGCCCGGTGGCCCGGGCGAGCCCGGCGGCCCGGCCAAAGGCCCGTGGTGGCGATCCGTACCCCGGCTCGCCACCGCGCTCGTAGCGGTCGCGGCGGCCGTCGCCCTGGCCGTGGTGCTGACCCGGCCCAGCGGTACGGCCCAGGCCGGCGAGGTGTTCCTCCAGCCGGTCGCCGCCTCGGGCCCTGACCCGTTCACCGAGTCCTCCGCGGTCAGCGAGGCCACACCGCCGCCGGAGAGCCCGCGCCCGACCGCGACGCCGCCGCCGGGCAGGACGCCGACCGCCCCGGGCACCACCGCCCCCCCGGGCACCCGGACCGTCAGCGGGGCCTCGCCGGGGGTGTACGCGGGCGCCAAGAACGTCGCCAGCTGCGACGTCGAGAAGCAGATCAAGTCGCTGTCCGCGCAACCGGCCAAGAACAGCGCCTTCGCCTCGGCCCTCGGCATCCAGCCGGCGGCCGTCCCCGGATACCTCCGCTCGCTCACCCCTGTGCAGCTGCGGATGGACACCCGGGTCACGAACCACGGCTTCCGGGACGGCAAGGTCAACCCCTACCAGGCCGTGCTGCAGGCCGGGACGGCGGTGCTCGTGGACGACCGAGGGGTGCCGCGGGTGCGGTGCGCTTGCGGGAACCCGCTCGGGCCGCCGGTGGCGCTCCAGGCCAATCCGAAGCGCTTCGGGCAGGTGTGGAACTCGTACCAGCCCGCGCGCGTGGTCGTCATCGCACCGTCGGTGACCATCGTGAACAAGTTCGTGATCTACGACCAGCGTGTCCGGCACTGGTACGAGCGGGACCGCGGCGACCACCACGGCAAGCGGGACAGGCAGGTGCCGCCGCCCGTGATACCGACTCCGCCGATCACGCCGACGCACCAGACGCCGACGCACCCCACGCTGACCGTGACGCCGACGCACCCCACGCTGACCGTGACGCCGACGCACCCCACGCCGACCGTGACGCCGACGTCGCCGACGCCGACCGTGACGCCGACGTCGCCGACGCCGACCGTGACGCCGACACCGACCGTGACGACCACGGAGTCCCCGTCACCGTCCCCCACGGACTCCCCGGCGAAGTCCCCGTCGCCCTCGCCGACGGAGTCACCGTCGCCCACGGAGTCACCGACGCCCTCACCCTCGCCGTCCCCCACGGACTCCCCGGCGAAGTCCCCGTCGCCCTCGCCCACGGAGTCACCGTCGCCGTCGCCCTCGCCGTCGCCCTCGCCTTCCCCCACCGAGGAGGTCGGGCCCGCGACCTCGGTGCCGCCGACCGAGCGGCGTACGCCGCCACAGCGGTCCCTGCCGCCCCCGGCGTCGCCGTCGCCCGAGGTGCAGGTGCCGACGGTGCCGCTCCCGCCGCCGACTGCACAGCCCCCGTCGCCGCCGCCCGCGCCGCCCTCGGGGCCGCTCCCGCAGCCGTCGCCGGAGCTGCCCGTCCCGGAGGTGCCCGCCCCGGAGGTGCCCGCCCCCGGTCCGGCCCAGCCTGAGGAATAGCAGCCCGCCGGGGCCGCCCCCCCACTCGGGGAGGCGGCCCCGGCCTGTGAGCCTCCTACGTACGCCGCCGGCGCCCGGCGAGCGCGTCGCCCGCCGCGCCCACCGCGAGCCCGAGCACCGCCATCAGCACGTAGCCGTAGACCTCGTAGCCCTCGGGCACGAGGAAGCGGACGAAGCCCATGAAGTGGATCCAGCCGAGCCATTCGTGCAGCAGGCCGCTCGCGCCCCCGACGATCAGGATGAAGGAGAGCAGCCCCGACACGGCCGTCACAGGGGATTTCGGTGAGGTTGAGGTCATGCTCCGACGGTAGGCGGGCGGCGCCCGGACGCGGATCGGCCGTTGGGTGTCCGCGGGCGCTACTTAAGTATGCGGTTCGCCGCGCGGGCAGCCGGTCGGCGCCCGGCCCGCGTAGATTTCCGGGACATGCGCCGCATCCACCGCACCCGCCGGGACTGGGCCGCCGACCTGGCCCTGGTCCTCTTCGCCGCCTGTTTCGCGGCCGTCAGCTCGCAGTCCATCCCGGTGGCGGAGAGCATCGGCCCGGCGTGGCGCGCCGCCGACCGGGCGGCCGGCGGACTGGCCTGCGCGGCGGTGCTGCTGCGGCGCCGGTGGCCGGTGCAGCTCGCGGTGGTGCTTCTCCTGGCGGGCACCCAGGCGCACTACCTGACCGGCCCGGCGCTGGTGGCGGTGTTCACGGTGGCCGCGACCCGGCCCTGGCGGGTCACGGCGTGGGTGGCGGCGCTGGCCTTCGCCCCGCTCCCCGTCTTCCTGTGGCAGCTGCCGGACATGCCCGACGAGCGGGCGGGCGCGGCGGTGACGTACTTCGCCCTCATCGCGGGGGCCGTCGGCTGGGGCCTGTTCCGGCGGTCCCGGCAGCAGCTCATCGCCTCGCTGCGGGAACGGGCCGAACTGGCCGAGGCGGACGCGGAGTCACGGGCCGACTGGGTCCGGATGGAGGCGCGTGAGGAGATCGCCCGCGAGATGCACGACGTACTCGGGCACCGGCTGTCGCTGCTGAGCGTGCACGCCGGCGCCCTGGAGTACAACCCGGGCGCACCGCCCGCGGAGATCGCTCGGGCCGCCGGGGTGATCCGGGAGAGCGCGCACCTGGCCCTGCACGACCTGCGGGAGGTGATCGGGGTGCTGCGGTCGGGAACGGGCGCCGACGCCGCGGAGGGTGAGCGCCCGCAACCGGAACTGGCGGACCTCGAACGGCTGGTGGCGGAGGCCCGGGCGGCGGGCGGACGGATCGAGCTGACCGGGCCGCCCGAGGGGCCCGCGCCGCCGCCGCTGGCGGGCCGCACGGCGTACCGGATCGTGCAGGAGGCGCTGACCAACGTGCGCAAGCACGCCCCCGGCGCGACGGTCGACGTGCGGGTGGCCGGAGCCCCGGGGGACCGGTTGACGGTGGCGGTGCACAGCACCCACCCGCCCGGTCCCCTTCCGGGCCCGGATCGGGGTTCCGGCGAGGGCGGCGGCCAGGGGCTGGTCGGACTCGCCGAGCGGGCCCGGCTGGCGGGCGGCGAGCTCACGGCCGGTCCCGCGGACGGCGGCTTCCGGGTGGACGCCTGGCTACCCTGGCAGGACTGAACGCACGGAAGGGGCGCGGGTGGTCCGGGTACTGCTGGTCGACGACGACGCGATCGTCCGGGGCGGGTTGCGCCTGATGCTGGGCGGCGCCCCGGACATCGAGCTCGTAGCGGAGGCCGCGGACGGCGCCGAGGTTCCCGCGCTGGTCGCCTCGTACCGGCCCGACCTGGTGCTGATGGACATCCGGATGCCGGGCGTCGACGGCCTGACCGCCACCGAGGCGCTGCGGTCCCGGCCCGGCGCGCCCGAGGTGCTGGTCCTGACCACCTTCCACACCGACGCGCACGTCCTACGGGCGCTGCGCGCCGGTGCGGCCGGGTTCGTCCTCAAGGACACCCCGCCGCACGAGATCGTGACGGCGATCCGCACGGTGGCCGCCGGGGACCCGGTGCTGTCCCCGGCGGTCACCCGTCGGCTCATCGACCGGGTGGCGGCCGGCACCGGCCGGGAGACGAGGGCGGCCGCCGCCCGGGAACGGCTGGCCCCGCTGGCCGGGCGCGAGCGGGAGGTGGCCCTGGCGGTCGGGCGCGGCCTGTCCAACGCGGAGATCGCGCGGGAACTGCATCTGGCGCTGCCGACCGTGAAGACGCACGTGTCCCGGATCCTGACCCGGCTGCACCTCAACAACCGGGTCCAGATCGCCCTGCTGGTCCACGACGCGACCACGCCGGACGTCTAGGACAGCTCCCGGCCAGGCGTGGCCCGCGGCCACGGCGCAGACCGGCGGCGGTGAGCGCGAGGACGGCGCAGGCGGCGAGTGCGGCGAGGGGCCAGGCCTGCCCCGCTGGGGCGCTTCGGCCCAGCGGGGTGTCCGGCCCGGGTGTCGGGCCGCCGACGCCCCCGCCTGAGCCCTTGCCCGCCACGGGTGTCCCTTCGATATGAGGAGAAAGGTCGCGGACAGTGAGACGCTGGCTGCATGGCCCAGTGGGGACAGAATCCCGAGGTCGACTGGCCCGCGCGGCCGGACACGAGCCTGGCGCTCAACCGCATGGGCACCTTCGACTGGGACCTCGACAGCGGGCGGATGTTCCTCGATCCGACCGCCCTCGAGGTCCTCGACCTGCGCCCGGACGAGTTCGACGGGACCACCGCCGGGCTGCGCCCCCGCATCCCGCCCGCCGACGAGGCCCGGCTCGCGGCCCGCGTCGCAGAGGCCCTCGAGGACGGGCACAGCCACTACGGGGCCTACGTCCGCAGCCGCCGCCGGGACGGAACCCTGGCCTGGCTCCACATCCAGGGGCACATCATGCGGGGCCCGGGCGGACGCCCGTACCGCGTCATCGGGATCCTGCGCGACGCCGCCCGCGACCCCGGCGAGCCCGGCGCGGCCGGGGAGCGGGCCGAGGGACGGCGCCGGATGACCGGCGTCGTCGAGCGGACCACGGCCATCCTCGCCCACGCCCGCACCGTCAACGACGTGACCGACGTGCTCAAGGACCCAGAGGCCCTCGGGCACCTCGGCGCGGTCAGCGTGATGCTGGGCGTGGTGGACGGCGGCCGCATCCACCTGGTCGCGGAGGGGCAGCTGGGCTCGTACGTGCCCGAGATCGAGTACACGCGCATCGACGCGCAGTTCCCGATGAGCGAGGCCGTGCGCACCATGCAGCCGGTCTACCTCGCCTCGCGCGAGGAGTTCCAGCTGGGCTACCCGCAGCTGTGGCCGTACATCGAGCCGCTGGCCGTGCGCAGCGGGGTCTACCTGCCGCTGATCGCCCAGGGGCGGCCCATCGGCGCACTCGGGCTGCTCTACAAGCGGGACGGGGACTTCACCGCCGAGGAGCGGAACGTGCTGATGGCGCTCGGCAGCGGCATCGCGCAGAGCCTCCAGCGCGCGATGCTCTTCGAGCAGGAGCACGACCTCGCGGAGAGCCTCCAGCGGGCCATGCTGCCCCGCCGGATCCCCGAGGTCCCGGGCGCGTTGATCGCCGTACGGTACCGGTCCGCCCGGATGGGGCGGGACATCGGCGGCGACTGGTACGACGTGATCCCGCTCGGCGACGGCCGAGTCGGCGTCATGATCGGCGACGTGGAGGGGCACGACACGGACGCGGCCGCCGTCATGGGCCAGCTGCGCATCGTGCTGCGCGCCTACGTCGTCGAGGGGCACACCCCCGGCACCGCCATGGCGCGGGCCTCGGCCTTCCTGCGCGATCTGCAGGCGGAGCGCTTCGCCACGTGCACGTACGCCGAGGTGGACCTCACCACCGGGATGCTCCGGATGGTCCGCGCCGGCCACCTCGACCCGATGGTGCGGCGCGGGGACGGCAGCTGCCACCGGATCCAGGTGGCCGGCGGCCTTCCGCTCGGCCTGCCGGCCCGCGACCAGTCCGGGACCGGCTCCGGCTACCCGGTCACCAGCCTCGAACTGCACCCCGGCGACACCCTGCTGCTGTGTACGGACGGGCTGGTCGAACGGCCCGGAGCGGACCCCGACACCGGCATGCGGGAGCTCATGGACGCGGTCCGCGGCGGCCCGGTCGACGTGGAGGAACTCGCCGACGTGCTGTGCGACCTGGTCGGCGACTCGGGCGGCGGGGACGACATGGCCCTGCTCGTCCTGCGCCGCCGCGGCACGCCCACCGGGCGCGGCGGCGGCCCGCTGCGCCAGCGGCTGGAGCCCGGCGACCCGGAGGCCCCGGCGCTGGCCCGGCACCTGGTCCGGGCGGCCGCGGCCGCCTGGGGAGCCTGGGACCGGGCCGACGAGATCGAGCTCGCCGCCGACGAGCTGATGACCAATGCCCTGATCCACACGGACGGCGGCGCCGAGGTCGGCATGCGGCTGACGGCGGAGGGCCGGATCCGCATCGAGGTCGAGGACTCCAGCAGCGCCCTGCCCAGGCGCCGCGAGGCGGGGGACTGGGCGGTCTCCGGACGCGGGCTGCTCCTGGTGGACCGGCTCGCGGACGCCTGGGGCGTGGAGCCCCGGGGCGGCGGGAAGCGCGTGTGGTGCGAGTTCGCCGTCACCGCCCCGGAGCCGGCCGCCGGCTGACCGGCCTGACGGCCGGACCGCTGGACATCGGCCTGCTGGACGTCAGCCGGCGGCGTACGGGCCCTGCACGGCCTTGGTGTTCTGCATCGCGGTGAGCTTGCGGACGAAGAGGACGGCCAGCACGGCGGCGGCGATCATGAGCAGGTCGGAGACGATGCCGACGACGGAGGCGTCGCGCACGGCCTCGGGGGTCTCGGCCTGCTTGTACATCTGGGCGAAGACGCGGTCGGTGCAGGCCGCGACGACCCAGACCACCCACCAGGCCGTGAGCGGAGCGGTGGAGACCGGGCGGGAGGAGCCGTCGGGCCCGAGCTGGGTGCTGGCCGCCCAGATCTGCCGCGCGGTCCGGAAGGGGAGGAACAGGTTGCCGATGGGGATGAACCAGGCGCCGATGGCCCAGCCGCGCGCCTGCGTGAAGGCGTCCGGGCGGAAGATCTCGCCGTTGACGCGCACACGGTGGAACCAGACGATGAAGACGGTCGCCGTGCCGAGCAGCGCCAGGAGCTGGAAGCCCCCGGCGAAGGCGGTGAGGACGTCCGACAGGTCGAGCGAGTCGTCCGCGACCTGGTCGGGGTCCGTGATGAGGTCGTTCATCAGCGTCCAGGCGAACAGGTTGGCGCCGGCCGAGAACAGGTTGACCGCGGCCGCGACGGACAGCAGCGCGGTCAGCGCGGTCGCGAGGCCCTGGGGGGAGCGCAGTACGTCGACGGGCGGCGGCGGGCCGGGGTACACGGGCTGCCCGGGGTACGGCTGCCTCGGGTACGGCTCTGCCGGCTGGGTCTGGGCCGGATGGGTCTGCGCCGGGTACGGGCCGGCCGCGGTGTACGGCGGCCGGCCGGCCGGCGGCGGTGAGCCGGGAGCGCTGAAGGACATGACGGTGTACCCCCCACGGGAAACGCGTGACATGCGGATGGCGCCTGCTGACGGGCGCAGGCACCGCTGAACCTATGCCAGCCCGCTGACATGGTCCAAAACGATTCCTACAGGCGTACGAGCGTGACCTCGGTGGCCTTCACGCTGGCCCACACCCGGGCGCCGTCGACGATGCCCAGCTCGGCGGCGGCTTCCGGGGTGATCTCCGCGACCAGGTCCGGCGCCTCGTCCGGGGCGATCAGCACGCGCAGCCGGCTGCCGACCGCCGTGATCTCCCGTACGGTGCCCGGCCAGACGTTGCGGGGGCTGCCGCCCGGGCGGTCCCGGTGCACGGACACCGCCTCCGGGGCGATGATCGCGAGGGCCTGAGCCCCCTCGGGCAGCGCCTCGGCGACGACGAGGCTGCCCCCGGCGGCCAGGGCCAGCCCGTGCGCGGAGGCCGTGCCCGGCCAGGCGTTGCGCCCCAGCATCCGGGCCACCCACGGAGAGCGCGGGTGCCGGGTCACCTCGGAGGGCGGCGCGTCCTGGAGGGTCTGCCCGTCGGCGAGTACGAGGACCCGGTCGGCCAGCGAGACCGCCTCGACGGGATCGTGCGTGACGATGAGGCAGACCCCGCCGAACCCGGCCAGGTGCGTGCGCAGGGTGTGCCGGACGTGGGCCCGCGTCGTCTGGTCGAGGGCGGCGAGCGGTTCGTCCAGCAGCAGGAGCCGGGGGCGGGCCGCCAGCGCGCGGGCGAGGGCGACCCGCTGGGCCTGGCCGCCGGAGAGCTGCGCGGGCCTGCGCGCGGCGAGGTGCCCGACGCCGAGCCGGTCCAGCCACGCCTGGGCCTCGCGACGGGCGCCGGCCCGCCCCACCCCGCGGGCGCGCAGCCCGTACGCGGTGTTGGCCAGGGCGCTCAGGTGCGGGAACAGTGCGCCGTCCTGCGGGACCCAGGCGACCTGCCGCCGGTGCGGGGGCAGGGCCGTGACGTCCGCGCCCCCCAGCCTGAGGTCGGCGTGGGCGCGCGGGGTCAGGCCGAGGAGGGCGCGCAGCAGGGTCGTCTTGCCGGCGCCGTTCTCGCCGACGACGGCGATGGTGGTGCCCGGTTCCGCGTCGAGGGTGAGCCGGTTGAAACCGGTGACGGTGGCGTGCAGCGACCAGTGCCCGGCCCCGGCCGGTACGGCCCCCACCGGTTCACCGGCGGGCGCGGGCGCGGGTACGGACGGCTCCTCGGCCCCCGGCGCAGCGGCGGGCCTGCGGGGGACGGGAGCGCCCGTCCAGCGGCCGCGCAGTGCGATCAGTACGGCCATGGCGATCGCCAGCAGCAGCAGGGAGACGGAGGTCGCCGCCTCGGGCTGGTCCTGGAGCAGCAGGTACACCTGGAGCGGCAGCGTCTGGGTGGTGCCGGGCAGGTTCCCGGCGAAGGTGATGGTCGCGCCGAACTCGCCGAGCGCGCGGGCCCAGGTGAGCGCGGCGCCGGCGATCAGGCCGGGGGCCACCATCGGCAGGGTCACGGTGAAGAACACCCGCACGGGCGGGGCGCCGAGCGAGGCGGCCGTCTCCTCGTAGCTCTGCCGGAGCCCGCCCAGGGCGCCCTCCAGGCTGATGACGAGGAACGGCATCGCCACGAACGTCGCCGCGACGACGGCGCCCGACGTGTGGAAGGGCAGGGTGAGCCCGAAGGCGTCCTCCAGCCAGGGCCCCAGCAGGCCGCGCCGGCCGAAGCCGAGCAGCAGGGCCACACCGCCGACGGTCGGCGGCAGCACCATCGGCAGCAGCACCAGCGAGCGGACGAGGGCCTTGCCCTTGAACTCCACGCGGGCCAGCAGCCAGGCGAGCGGCACGCCGAGGAGCAGCGAGAGGCCGAGGGCCCAGAAGGACACGACGAGCGAGAGGTTCAGCGCCTCGACCACGCCGGGGCTGCCCAGGTGGGCGCCGAGCTCGCCCCACTGGGTGCGGGTGAGGATGCCGATCAGCGGCAGCAGCAGGAACGCGACGGCGAGCAGCGCGGGCAGCGCGAGGGTCACGGGGGGCCGGGTGCGGGTGCGGGGTCTGCTCATGGGGTGTTCCTGGCTCGGGGGCGGCTGCGGGAAGCGTACGGGGCCGGCCGGCGGCGGGCGGCGATGGCAAGGAGGGCCTGCCGCCCGCTTGCGCACACCGCCCGTCCGCGCGGATCAGGCCTGCTGGAAGCCCGCATCCTTGAGGATCTTCTGCGCCTCCGGGGTGCTCAGCCAGGCCACGAACGCGGCAGCGGCGCCGGGGTTCTTGGACTGCCTCAGCGTGGCGGCGGGGTAGGAGGCGACCGCGTTCTGGGCGTCGGGGATGTCCACGGCGACGACCTTGTCACCCGACTTGGCGGAGTCGGTCCTGTAGACGAGCCCGGCGTCGGCCTCGCCCAGCTCGACCTTGCTGAGCACGGCGCGGACATTGGGCTCGTGGGAGACCGGCTTCACCGTGACGCCCTGCTTGTCCAGGATCTCCTTGCTGTAGCGGCCCACGGGGACCTCGGGCGCGGCGAGCACGACCTTGACCTTGGTGTCGGCGAGGTCCTCGAGGGCGGCGATCTTGAACGGGTTGCCCTTGCCGGTCGCGATGACGAGGCGGTTCTTGGCGATGACCCTTGCGTCACCCGTCTCGCCCTTGAGCCCGTCCATGGTCTTCGTGTCGGCGGTGACCAGGGCGTCGGCCGGCGCGCCCTGCTTGACCTGCGCCGCGAGCTCCTGCGAACCGGCGAACGAGAAGGTCACCTTCGTACCGGGGTGGGCCTTCTCGTACGCGGCGCCCGCCGTCTTGAAGACGTCCGTGAGGGAGGAGGCGGCGAGGACGGTGAGGTTCGCGGCCTTGGGCGCGGCGGAGCCGGAGCCGGACGCGGCGGCGGGAGCGGTGCCGCCGCCGCCGTTGCCGCACGCGGCCAGCGGGAGGAGCAGGGCGGCGGTCAGCGCTGCGGCGGCACGGCGCCGGCTCAGGGTCGCGGGCATGGGTCGGTGCTCCTCGGTCGGGTCGGCGGCCGGCCTTGCGCCGGGACACTGCATGTGCGACAAGGTAGGGGCATCTGTGGCGCATTTGCAATTGTCTTGGGGTCATCTACATGGCAGGTGCGTACCCCTTGTGATATCCGCCGAAAGTCCTTCGGCTATCCCGCGCCGCCTCGCTAGAGTCGGTGCATGGCTCATGAGGCAACGGGAACGGCAACGGGCGCGGACACGGGATCCGTGCGGGTGGACGCGTGGATCTGGTCCGTGCGCCTGACGAAGACCCGCTCGACGGCGGCGACCGCCTGCCGGGCGGGTCACGTGAAGGTCAACGGGGAACGCGCCAAGCCGGCGCAGCCCGTGCGCGCGGGTGACGAGGTACGGCTCTTCCACGCCGGGCGGGAGCGGATCGTGGTGGTCCGCCGGCCGGTGTCCAAGCGGGTGGGCGCTCCGGTCGCGGCCGAGTGCCTGATCGACAAGAGCCCGCCGCCGCCGAGCCCCGTCGAGGCCGCGGTGGTGGGCATCCGCGACCGCGGCGCCGGCCGCCCGACGAAGCGCGAGCGCCGGGAGATCGAGACCCTCCGCGGCCGCCCGTAGCCTCCGGCGGGGCCGGGAGGCGCGAGCGCCGACCGGACCCCGGCCGGGGTTCCGGGGCTGCCGGCGCAGGGATCACGCCTTGCGGTACGTGTACGCCTCGCCCGCGGTCGATTCGACCTGCGGCAGGGCGGCGCCGGCGGAGGCGGCGACCACCGCCGCCACCGCGCCCTCCAGGAACGGCGCGTCCACCAGCCGGGACCCCGGCGGGAGTTGGCCCTCCGCCAGCAGTGACTTCACCGTGAGAACGGAGCTGCCCAGGTCCGCCAGCAGGGCGACACCGGCGCCCCGGTCCACCTCCCGGGCGGCCGTGAGGATGCGCTCCGCGCTCGTGCCGAGGCCGCCTTCGGCCGTGCCGCCCGCCGTGGCCACCGGCGCCATCGGCCCGCCCGCCGCCAGGCCCCGGGCGAGCTCCGCCACCGAGTCGGCGACGAGCGCGCTGTGCGAGACCAGCACGATGCCGACCAGGCCGTCTCCCGTGTCCGCGGGATCCGGCCCGGCGGCGGCCGCCGCCACCGCGGTGGTCGTCACATTCAGGTCGTCCACCACGTCCGCCAGCGCCGTCAGGAGCAGCGCCGACGAGGTCGCGCCCGGATCCTGGTGCCCGATGCTCCGCTCGCCGAGGTAGCTGGCCCGGCCCTTGCGCGCCCGCAGCGGCACCGTCGCCAGGGCCCCCTGCTCCGCCGCGTCCCCCGCCGCCCGGTACGAGGTGCTCAGCGCGGCCACCCCCGGCACCAGGGCGTCCAGCATCGTCTTGTCGCCCGGCGCCGCCCCGCCCAGCTGGGCCACCGCGCCCACCCCCGTGTACAGGGCCTTGCGCAGCATCTGGTCGGAGACCTCCGCGGCCTCCCCGAGCTCTTTGCCGGTGCGCCTCAGCAGCGTCCCGTACAGCGGCCCCGACGCGCCGCCGACGGTCGAGATCAGCGTCCGTCCCGCGAGCTGGAGCACCGCGCCCGGCGTCGCGGGGGCCTCCGCGGCCAGGGCGGCCGCCACCGCGGTGAAGCCCCGCAGCAGGTTGCTCCCGTGGTCGGCGTCCCCGATGGGCGAGTCGAGTTCGGTCAGCCGGTCCGCCTCGCGCTCCACCGCGGCGGCCGCCGCCGTCATCCAGCGCCGGAAGAAGTCTGCGTCACGCACCGGATCTCCTCGTATCGGATCAGCCTGGCGGGCCCCACGGCCACCTTACGGTCAGCGGCCCCAGCGCAGCGCGGCCGTCTGCACGGGGGCGTCCCACAGTCGCAGCAGTTCCTCGTCGACCCGGCACAGCGTCACCGAGCATCCCGCCATGTCCAGCGAGGTGACGTAGTTCCCGACGAGGGTGCGCGCCACCGCTACTCCGCGTGCCTCCAATACCCGCGCCACCTCGGCGTGGAACCCGTACAGCTCCAGCAGCGGCGTCGCCCCCATGCCGTTGACCAGCACCAGCACGGGCCCGTCGGCCGGGCCCACTTCCGCCAGCTCCTCCAGTACGGCGCCCACAGCGACCTCGGCGATCCCCCGGGCGGGCATCATCGGGCGCCGCTCCCGGCCCGGCTCCCCGTGGATCCCGACGCCCAGCTCGAGCTCCCCGTCGGGCAGTTCGAACGTGGGGCTGCCCTTGGCGGGCGTGGTGCAGGCGCTCAAGGCGACGCCGAAGCTGCGCGAGGAGTCGTTGACCCGCCGGGCGATCGCCGCGACCCGCTCCAGCGGCGCCCCCTCCTCGGCCGCCGCCCCGGCGATCTTCTCCACGAAGAGCGTGGCCCCGGTGCCGCGCCGCCCGGCGGTGTACAGGCTGTCCGTCACGGCGACGTCGTCGTTGACGAGTACGCGCTCGACCCGCAGCCCGTCCTCCTCGGCGAGCTCGGCGGCCATCTCGAAGTTCAGCACGTCGCCGGTGTAGTTCTTGACGACGAACAGCACCCCCTGCCCCGAGTCCACGGCCGCGGCCGCCCGCAGCATCTGATCGGGCACCGGCGAGGTGAACACCTCCCCCGGACACGCGGCCGACAGCATCCCGTACCCCACGAACCCGGCGTGCAGCGGCTCGTGCCCGGAGCCGCCCCCGGACACCAGCCCGACCCGCCCCCCGTCCCGCGCGTCCCGCCGTACGACGACCCGCCGCTCCACGTCGACGTCGAGCTCGGGATGAGCGGCCGCCATCCCCCGCAGGGCGTCGGCGACCACGGTGTCCGGACTGTTGATCAGCATCTTCACGGTTGTCTCCCAGGAAGCTCGGCCTGAGGAGAAGTGTGGCGCAGTCCCGGCCCCGCTGTATTCGTGCAGGTGTTCGGTTTCGGCGTTAGGGTGGAGCCATGCACGCAGCACACGGCATGGGACTGCAGGGTTCCCTCTTCGACCAGGACGACGAGATCCGGCTCGGGCCGCTCGCCGGCATCCGGCGCACCCCGCTCGGTGCCGGGGCCTGGGTCGATCACCTGCCGGGCTGGCTGACCGGATCCGACGCGCTCTTCGAGCGGCTGGCCGCCGACGTGCCCTGGCGCGCCGAGCGGCGGCAGATGTACGAGCGCGAGGTGGAGGTGCCCCGCCTGCTCGCCTTCTACGGAGCCGGCGAGGCCCTTCCGCACGCCGCACTCACCGAGGCCCGCGAAACCCTGAGCCGTCACTACGCCGCCGAACTCGGCGAGCCGTTCGCCACCGCCGGGCTGTGCCTCTACCGCGACGGCCGCGACAGCGTGGCCTGGCACGGTGACCGCACCGGCCGCTCCGCCACCGAGGACACCATGGTCGCGATCGTCTCCGTCGGGGACCCCCGGGACCTCGCCCTCCGGCCCCGTGACGGCGGACCCACCCTGCTGCGGCTGCCCCTGGGGCACGGCGACCTCGTCGTCATGGGCGGCTCATGTCAGCGGACCATGGAGCACGCGGTACCCAAGTCGACGCGGGCCGTCGGCCCCCGCATCAGCATCCAGTTCCGCCCCCGCGGCGTGATGTGAAACCGCGTGCCCGGCCGGTCACACCGGGCCGGGCTCCTTCACGGGCCGGGCCGTAGCCGCCGCCGACGCCGACGCGGCAGCCGCGTGCAGCGAGCGCAGCGCCAGCAGCAGCACGCCGACGTCGTCCAGGTACACCGGGTCCGGAATCAGATCCACCGGTGAGACTGTATAGATCACGGCGACCCAGAACAGGGCTTTGTCGCGCAGCGGGATCCCGGCGTCGAGCAGCAGCCGCCGGGTCCGCAGGACCCGTACGAGCAGCACGGCGGCGGTGATCGCGAGCCCGGCCGCGACGGCCGCGGCGAGCGCGATCCAGATCGTTCCGTCCATTTCGCCCCTATACCCGCCCCGCCGGCCCGCGTACCAGGGGCCCGCCGTTCAGGCGCCCTCCGCACGCAGGCGCCGGCCGACCTCGCCCAGTCCGTCGGCGAGCGCGTCGAGCTGCTCGGGGGTCAGGACGTCGATGAGGATCTCCCGGACCGCGGTCACGTGGCCGGGCGCCGCCTCGTCCAGGCGTGCGCTGCCGGCGTCGGTGAGGACGGCGAAGACCCCGCGGACGTCCGAGGGGCAGCTGCGGCGGCGGACCAGCCCGGCCTTCTCCATCTGGGTGATCTGGTAGGTCAGCCCGCTCTTGGAGTTGATCAGGCCATTGGCCAGTTCTGTCATCCGCAGCTCGCGGCCGGGGGCCGCGGCGAGCCGGACGAGGATCTCGTACTGCGGGTGCGAGAGGCCGGCGTCGTCCTTAAGCTGCTGGTCGAGACGGCGGTTCACCAGGGCCGAGGCGGCCAGGAATCCGCTCCAGGCGCGCTTTTCGCGATCGTCCAGCCATCTCGTTTCAGCCATGGCACCCAGCCTACGGGTTGTTCGAATTTGAATCAAAGGTTAGGGTCGGCTCGGCGGTTCGAATTTGAACAACTCTTGCCCACCCCGTCCCCCTCGGGCCGCCCGACCGGAAGGATCCCCCATGACCAGCCCCTCCGCCGCCACGGCGAAGCCGCAGGCCCCCGCACCGGCCGCACAGCCCGCCACCGGCGGCCCCCTCGCTCTCTCGACCCCGGGTCACGACGTCGGGCTGCTGCTCCTGCGCCTCGTCCTCGGCCTGACCATGGCCGCGCACGGTTCCCAGAAGCTCTTCGGCTGGTTCGGGGGCGGCGGCATCGGCGGCACCGGGAAGTTCTTCACCGCCAGCGGATACCCCGCCGGTGACGCCATGGCCGTCCTCGCCGGCCTGACCGAGACCCTGGGCGGCCTCGGCCTCGCCGTCGGCCTGCTCACCCCGCTCGCCGGCGCCGCCGTCGTCGGCACCCTCATCAACGCGATCGCCGTGCACGGCACCGGATCCTTCTTCGCCCCCGAGGGCATCGAGTACGAACTGCTGCTCACCGCGGGCGCCGCCGCCCTCGCCCTGACCGGCCCCGGCCGGTACGCCGTCGACCGCTTCCTGCCGGTCCTGCGCGGCCACCGCCTGGCGCACGGCGCCCTCGCCGTCACCCTCGGCGTGGTCCTCGCCGCCGTGCTGCTCCTCGTCCGCGGCTAGGGCGCACGCAGGTCCGGCACGCGCAGGGGTGTCCGGGGCCTGCACTGATTGGCCCCGGACATTCGGGGGAAGAGCGCACAAATGACACAACCCATCGAAGACTACGCACTCATCGGCGACCTGATGACGAGTGGGCTGGTCGGCCGCGACGGGTCCATCGACTGGCTGTGCCTGCCGCGCTTCGACTCGGCGGCCTGCTTCGCCAAGCTCCTCGGCGACGAGGAGAACGGCCACTGGCGCATCGCCCCCCTCGACGCCGCCGACGGCGAGCAGTGCACCCGCCGGGCCTACATCGACGGCACGCTGGTCCTCGAGTCCTACTGGGAGACCGGGACCGGCACCGTCAAGGTCGTCGACTTCATGCCCCAGCGCGAGGTCTTCCCCGATGTGATCCGCATCGTCGAGGGCGTCACCGGCAGGGTCAGCATGCGCAGCACCCTGCGCCTCCGGTTCGACTACGGCCACGTCGTCCCGTGGGTCCGCCGCTCGGACGGGGACCGGGTCGCCGTCGCCGGACCCGACTCCACGTGGTTCCGCAGCGAGCCGCCCGTGCGCACCTGGGGCGAGGAGAACAGCACCCGCTCGCAGTTCCCGGTCGCCGCGGGACAGCGGGTCGCGTTCGTGCTCACCTGGCACCCCTCGCACGAGCCGCGCCCCGAGCCCGCCGACCCGTACACGGCCCTGGAGCAGAGCCTCGCCGACTGGTGGGACTGGTCCCGGCAGTGCCGCTACGAGGGCCCCTACCGCGAGGCCGTGACCCGCTCCCTGATCACCCTCAAGGCCCTCACTTACGCCCCGACCGGCGGCATCGTCGCCGCGGCCACCACCTCGCTGCCCGAGGAGCTCGGCGGGGTCCGCAACTGGGACTACCGCTACTGCTGGCTCCGGGACGCCACCCTCACCCTCGACTCGCTCCTCGCGACCGGCTTCCTCGACGAGGCCCGCGCCTGGCGGGCCTGGCTGCTGCGCGCCGTCGCCGGTGACCCCGCCGACCTGCAGATCATGTACGGGATCGCCGGAGAGCGGCGGCTCCCCGAGACCGAACTGGGCTGGCTGCGGGGCTACGCCTCCTCCGCCCCCGTGCGCGTCGGCAACGCGGCGGTCGACCAGCTGCAGCTCGACGTGTACGGCGAGGTCATCGACTCCCTGCACCTCGCCCGGTCCGCCGGGCTCCCCTCCGAGCACCACGCCTGGCGGATCCAGCTGGCGCTCCTCGACTTCCTGGAGCGCAACTGGCACCGGCCGGACGAAGGGCTGTGGGAGGTGCGCGGTCCGCGCCGCCACTTCGTGCACTCCAAGGTGATGGCCTGGGTGGCCGCCGACCGGGCCGTACGGACCCTGGAGAAGCACCCCTCGATGCCGGGCGACCTCGAGCGCTGGCGGCTCATGCGGGAGGAGGTGCACCGCGACGTGTGCGAGAAGGGATACGACCAGGAGCGGGGCACCTTCACCCAGTACTACGGCTCCCGCGAGCTCGACGCGTCGACCCTGCTCATCCCGCGGGTCGGCTTCCTGCCGCCGGACGACCCGCGGGTCATCGGCACGGTCGACGCCGTCCGGGAGGAGCTCGGCCGCAGCGGCCTGGTCCGCCGCTACAGCACCGAAGGCCCCTCCGTGGACGGTCTGCCCGGCGACGAAGGGGCCTTCCTGGCCTGCTCTTTCTGGCTGGCCGACGCCCTCTGCCTGACGGGGCGGGGCGAAGAGGCGCGCATCCTGTTCGAGAGGCTGCTGGCGGTACGCAACGACGTGGGCCTGCTCGCCGAGGAGTACGACCCGGTCTCCGGGCGCCAACTCGGCAACTTCCCCCAGGCCTTCAGCCACATCGGCCTGGTCAACACCGCCCTCACGCTGTCCCGGGACGATCCCGAAGGCCGCCATTCCGGTTGACCGGAGGCGGGTGCCGGTCAAGGCCCGTCCGGGACGCCAGCAGCAGGGCGATGTCGTCCGGCCGGTCGGCCGAGTTGCCCGCCTCGCTGACCAGCCGGTCGGCCGTCTCGGTCAGCGGGCCCGGCCGGGCCGCGGCCAGCCCCGCCCGCAGCCGCTCCACCCCGGTGTCGATGTCGGCGCCCGGTTTCTCCACCAGCCCGTCCGTGTACAGGGCGAGCACCGAACCCGTCGCGAGGTGCAGTTCCGTCACCGGGTACGAGGCATCCGGGTCGATGCCGAGCACCACCCCGCCGGCCAGGTCCAGCACCTCGGTCCGGCCGTCGGGGTGGCGCAGCAGCGGCTGCGGATGCCCGGCCCGGACGGCTTCGGCGGAGCCCGACGCCGGGTCCAGCACCACGTAGCAGCAGCTCGCGAACTGGCCCGGGTCCAGGTCGATCAGCAGCTGGTTGGTACCGCGCATCACCTGGTCCGGTGTGCTGCCGATCAGTGCGAAGGCCCTTACGGAGCTGCGCAGTTGGCCCATGGTCGCGGCGGCGGCCACCCCGTGCCCCTGAACGTCCCCGATGACCAGCGCCAGCCGTCCGCCGCCGGTCTCGACCACGTCGTACCAGTCCCCGCCGACGTCCATGCCCTGGGTGCCGGGCAGGTAGCGGCCCACCGTCTCCACCTGCTCGTGCACCGGCAGCCGGTGCGGCAGCAGCGCGGACTGCAGTCCGCGGGCGAGGGCCGCCTCGCTGTCGTAGCGCCGGGCCCGTTCCAGTGCCTGGGCGATCAGTCCGGCCAGGGCGGTGAGCACCGTACGCACCTCCGGGCTGAAACCGCGGGGCGCGTCGAAACCCAGGATGCACGACCCGACCGGGCGGCCGGACGCGATCAGCGGCAGGAACGCGCGGGCGCCGACGTGGGCGTCCAGCTGGATGCCCGGGTACGCGGCGGCGAGGTGTTCCATCGACTCGAAGAACAGCGGGCGGCCCGAGGTCAGGGTCTCCACGCCCGGCAGCCGTACATCGAGCCCGACCCCGTCGAACCGGTCGAGGAAGCCCTTCGGGAAACCGGTCTCCCAGGCGAGGTGCAGATGCCGCTCGTCCAGCAGGTAGATCGCCAGCTGGCGTCCGCCGAAGGCCGGCAGCAGCTCCTCGGTGACCACCGCGGACACCTGGCGGGCCGTGACCGCCTCGGTCAGCGCGATGGCCAGGGCCACCGGCCGGTACAGCGCGGAGGCCCGGTCGGCGGGGGAGCCCAGGTCGCCTCCCGGACGGGCCATCGAGGCGGTCGCGTAGGAGGGGGTCTCCGTGGCGCCGATCGTCACGGTCACCCCGTCGGGGCCGGGATACAGGTCCACCGACACCCACTGGGCGGGCATGCGGCGGCCGCGCCGGGCCGGGAAGTGCACCGGCTCGGTGGACATGAAGACGGCCCGGAAATGGTCCTCGTACGCGGGATGCCCGAGCCAGGGCAGCGCCTCCCACAGCACCCGCCCGCGCAGCTGGGGCCCGTCCGTGCCGAGCAGCTGCTCGGCGGCCGCGTTGACGTAGCCGATCCTGCCCTGCCGGTCCACCGACAGCACGGCCTGCGCGAGCCGCTCCACGGCCTCCCGGGCGCCCCCGCCGGCGGCGGGCTGCTCCACCGCCAGCGGGTCGCCGTCCCAGACCACCGGATCCCCCGCCGCGGTCAGCTCCGCCAGCTCCCCGGCCAGCCGGTCCGCCGCCCGGCGCAGCCGCTCGCGGTCCACCGGCCCCACCGGGACCCCGGGGGTCGCGGTGCGCAGCACCATCAGCACCCCGAACCGCTCGGCACCGGAGGTCACCGGCTCGTACATCGAGGCGAACGGGAAGGGCAGCCCCGCCATCAGCTGCGGGAAGCGGCGCATCGCCGCCTCCGCGTCGGGCAGGTGAACGGACTGCCCGGACCGGTAGGACTCCGCGACCGGATAGGGGCGGCCCGTCGCCATCCGCCACCAGGGCCGGAACAGCGGCACCGGGAGCCCCGTGACCACGGCCATCCGCAGCAGTCCCTGCCGCCCGGAGCGCAGGTACACCCCGCCCGCGTACCCGCCGACGGCCGTCACCACCTCGAGCGCGGCCCGGGCGAGCACCTGGGCCACGGCATCCGGGGCGGGGCCGCCGCCACTGTCCGGTCTCGCCGTCACACCGTCAGCATGCGCCTCCGGCGGTGGTGGCCGCACCTGCTGCGCGGTGTGCGGCGGGAGGCCGGGGAGGCCCCGTACGGCACGACCGCCCGGACCGGGCCGGGCACCCGCGATAGGCCGACCGCTTCCCTCGTCCGGGGGACGCACGGGTGTACGGCCGCACGGCGGGCGCACCGCGGGGCACGATACGCATCCCACCCCCGCCCGGCAGGCCACCGGAAGGCAGAGCATGCGGTTCCAGTACGACACCCTCGGCGAGCGGTACGCCGAGTCCAGGACGGCGGCCTTCTCGGCGGCCGACACCTACACCCTCCACGGAGCCCTCGACGCCCTCGGCGGGGTGCGCGGGCTCGACGCCCTCGACCTGGCCTGCGGCTACGGCTACAACACCCGGCTGCTGGCCCGCGGCGGCGCCCGGCGCACCGTCGGCGTGGACGCCTCGGAGGAGATGATCAAGCTGGCCCGCGAGCACGACGCGGAGCAGGACCGGCCGGGCGCCGGGAACAGCGAGTACATCGGGAACATCGAGTACCACGTCGCCGACGCCGACGGCCTGCCCGACCTCGGGCCGTTCGACCTCGCCACCGCCGTCTACCCCTTCAACCACACGCCCGACCGCGCGTCGCTGCACGCGATGTTCCGCTCCGTCCGCGCCAGCCTGCGCGCGGGCGGTCGGCTGCTCGCCATCGTGCCCAACGCCGGGGCGTTCCCCCGCGTGGACTGGTCGCCGTACGGGGTCCGCATCCTCGACCGGGTCGTGACCGGCGACGCGCCGCTGCTGAAGGCGCACTTCCTCATCGAACCCCCGGTGCCCTTCGAGTTCCACGAGTGGGCGCACGCCGAGCTCGCCGAAGCGGCCGTCGAGGCGGGCTTCAGCACCATCGGCTGGCAGCCGAACCGGACCCCGCCCGCCGACCGTGAACGCGACGACGCGTACTGGACGGCGTACCGCGCCTGGCCGATCAGCTCGCTGATGACCTGCGTCGCGTAGCCGAGGGGCTCACAGCTCCGTCGCCGACCGGATCAGCTCGACGATCCGGTCGCGCGCCGCCCGCCCCTCCGGCACCGGCAGCAGCGGGTAGGCGTGCGGCAGCCCCGCCTCCTCGTGGAGCTCCACCTCCGCCCCCGCCGCGCGGGCCCGGCGCACCAGCTCCCTGCTGTCCGTGGTCAGCACGTCCCGGGTCCCGGTGAACACCGTCAGCGGCGCCAGCCCCGCGAAGGAGCCGTGCAGCGGGCTCACCCGGGGATCGTCGGCGGCCAGGGTCCCGGCGTACAGCCGCCCGGCCTCGCGCAGCCCCGCGCGGGCGAGGATCGGATCGTCCGCCTCTATGCCCGCCTGGTCCGGATGGCTCATGGTCACGTCCAGCCACGGCGAGATCAGCACGATCCGGGAGGGCTGGGCCCCGTTGCGGTCGCGCAGCCGCTGGGCGGCGGCCAGCGCCAGCCCGGCCCCGGCGGAGTCCCCGATGAGCACGGTCCCGCCCGCGCCCCCGCTCGCGATCAGGCCGCTGAGCAGGTCGGCGGCCACCGGGACCGTCCGGTCGGCGGTCCCGCGCGGGGCGAGGATGTACGCGGGTACGACGACCCGCGCCCGCGCCTGCGTGACCAGGGTCCGGATCATCGCCCAGTGCGGGCGGACCAGTTCGTTGATGTAGCTGCCGCCGTGCACGTACAGCACCCGGGCCGCGGGCTCGATCCCGCGCGGGGAGACCTCGTACACCGGCCAGGCCCCGACGAAGGTCCGCGAGATGTCCGCGACCCGCCCCAGCGAGCGCGGCGGCAGATGGGAAGCGGGCCGGCGGGCGGACTCGGCCACGCGGGTGCGCACCGCCTCGACGCTCGCGAACCGTCTTCGCCGTCCCGCCGCGATCAGCGCCACCGACAGCGCCCTGCTGCGCAGACTCGGCACGCCCCTCACCTCCCCTTTTCCCCGGACCACCCCCGGCCCCGGGACCCTACCCCGTCATCGGAGGAGCATAGGCGTGAAGCTGGGCTGTGGACCCGCTTAAGAAAGTCTCGATGGACTGATCACCACGCGTCTCGGCAGATTGGTGCACGTCACCGGCGCCGTCCGCGCAGCCCGCGTTCCGCGGCGCCCCCTTCCGCATGCCTGGAGCCACCCCATGAAGGCACTCGTCAAGCACAAGGCCGAGCCCGGACTGTGGCTCATGGACGTTCCCGAGCCCGAGTACGGCCCCGGCGACGTGCTGATCAAGGTGCTGCGCACCGGCATCTGCGGAACCGACCTGCACATCCGCGCCTGGGACGGCTGGGCGCAGGGCGCCGTCAAGACCCCGCTGGTCCTCGGCCACGAGTTCGTCGGCGAGGTCGCCGCGCTCGGCGCGGACGTCCGCGACATCGAGATCGGCGCGCTGGTCAGCGGCGAGGGCCACCTGGTGTGCGGCAAGTGCCGCAACTGCCTGGCCGGGCGCCGCCACCTGTGCCGCAGCACGATCGGCCTCGGGGTCGGCCGCGACGGCGCCTTCGCCGAGTACGTGGTGCTGCCCGCGCAGAACGTGTGGGTGCACCGGACCGCGGTCGACCTGGACGTCGCGGCGATCTTCGACCCGTTCGGCAACGCCGTGCACACCGCGCTGTCCTTCCCCCTCGTCGGCGAGGACGTGCTGATCACGGGTGCCGGCCCGATCGGGATCATGGCGGCGGCCGTGGCCCGGCACGCCGGTGCGCGCAACGTCGTGATCACCGACGTCAGCCCCGAGCGGCTGGAGATCGCCCGCAAGGCGGGCGCCACGCTCGCGGTGAACGTCGCCGAGTCCTCCATCGCCGACGCGCAGGCCCAGCTGGGGCTGCGCGAGGGCTTCGACATCGGCCTGGAGATGTCCGGCCGCGGCGAGGCGATGCGCGACATGATCGACAACATGACGCACGGCGGCCGGATCGCCATGCTGGGCCTGCCCGCACAGGAGTTCCCGGTGGACTGGGCCAAGGTCGTCACCTCGATGATCACCATCAAGGGCATCTACGGCCGCGAGATGTTCGAGACCTGGTACGCGATGACGGTGCTGCTGGAGGGCGGGCTCGACCTCGGCCCGGTCATCACCGGCCGCTACTCGCACCGCGACTTCGACGCGGCGTTCGACGAGGCCTCGACCGCCCGCAGCGGCAAGATCATCCTGGACTGGACGGCGTAGGGCCCTACCCGCCCCCATCCGTCCCCCGTCACCACCTCCCTCCGGCCGGGCCCCGCAAGCCCTCCCCCCTTCCGCGGGGCCCGGCCCCCTCCGCCGCACAAGGAGAACGCACCATGTTCGAGTCCGTCCGCGAGGACCTGCGCACCACCCTCGACGAGATCCGCGCCGCCGGCCTGCACAAGCCCGAGCGCGTCATCGGCACCCCGCAGAACGCGGCCGTCGCCGTCACGGCGGGCGGGGCCGCCAGCGCTGCCGGCGAGGTGCTCAACTTCTGCGCCAACAACTACCTGGGGCTGGCCGACCACCCCGAGGTGGTCGCCGCCGCGAAGGACGCCCTCGACCGGTGGGGCTACGGCATGGCCTCGGTCCGCTTCATCTGCGGTACGCAGGAGGTGCACAAGGAGCTGGAGGCGCGGCTGTCCGCGTTCCTCGGCCAGGAGGACACGATCCTCTACTCCTCGTGCTTCGACGCCAACGGCGGTGTCTTCGAGACCCTGCTCGGCGCCGAGGACGCGGTCATCTCCGACGCCCTCAACCACGCCTCGATCATCGACGGCATCCGCCTGTCCAAGGCCCGCCGCTTCCGCTACGCCAACCGCGACATGGGCGAGCTGGAGACCCGCCTCAAGGAGGCCGCCGAGGGCGGCGCCCGGCGCAAGCTGATCGTCACCGACGGCGTCTTCTCCATGGACGGCTACGTCGCCCCCCTCCAGGAGATCTGCGACCTCGCCGAGCGCTACGACGCCATGGTCATGGTCGACGACTCGCACGCGGTCGGCTTCGTCGGCCCCGGCGGCCGCGGCACCCCGGAGCTGCACGGGGTCATGGACCGCGTCGACATCATCACGGGCACCCTCGGCAAGGCCCTGGGCGGCGCCTCCGGCGGCTACGTCGCGGCGCGCGCCGAGATCGTCGAGCTGCTGCGCCAGCGCTCGCGCCCGTACCTCTTCTCCAACTCCCTCGCCCCGGTCATCGCGGCGGCCTCCCTCAAGGTCCTCGACCTGCTGGAGTCGGCCGGCGACCTGCGCGAGCAGCTCGCCGCCAACACCGCGCTCTTCCGTACGAAGATGACCGAGGCCGGCTTCGAGATCCTGCCCGGCGACCACGCCATCGCCCCCGTGATGATCGGCGACGCGGCCGAGGCGGCCCGGATGGCCGAGCTGCTCCTCGAGCGCGGCGTCTACGTGATCGGCTTCTCCTACCCGGTGGTGCCGATGGGCGCGGCGCGGATCCGCGTGCAGCTCTCGGCGGCCCACTCGACGGCCGACGTGGAGCGCGCGGTGGCCGCGTTCGCCGATGCCCGTGCGGCGCTGGTGGCCGACGGGGCCTGAGACAATGGTGGGGTGATCGACCCCCGCCGGCTGCGCATCCTGCGGGCCGTGGCGGACCACCGTACGGTGACCGCCGCGGCCGCAGCCCTGTACCTCACCCCCTCCGCCGTCTCCCAGCAGCTCGCGGCTCTGGAACAGGAGACGGGCCACGCCCTGCTCACCCGCAGCGGCCGGGGCGTACGGCTCACCGCGGCCGGTGAGATCCTGCTCGGCCACGCCCACGAGGTGCTGGCCCAGCTGGAGCGGGCGGAGGCCGAACTCGCGGCGTACGCGGGCGGCTCGGCGGGCGAGGTGACGGTGGCCGCCTTCGCCACCGGCATCGCGGAGGTCCTGGCCCCGGCCATCGGCCGGCTGGCGCTGGAGCACCCCGGTATCCGGCTGCGGGTCCGGGACGCGGAGGGGGACCAGAGCCTGCCGCTGCTGCTGGACGGCGAGGCGGACGTGGCCCTGGCGGTCGAGTACCGGGGCGGGCCGGGGGCGGACGACGCCCGGCTGTCCGTCCTGCCGCTGTACGCGGAGCCCTTCGACGCCGTGCTGCCCTCGGGGCACCCGCTGGCCGACCTGCCCGCGGTGGCGCTGGCGGACCTGTCCGACGCGGACTGGGTGGGCCAGTACCCCGGCAACCCCTGCTACGACGTGACGCTGCTCGCGTGCGAACTGGCGGGCTTCCAGCCGAGGTTCGTGCACTCGTCCGACGACTTCCGCGCGGTGACGGCGCTGGTGGGCGCGGGGGCCGGGGTGGCCCTGGTGCCGCGTTCGGCGCTGCGGGGCATGGACCTCAAGGAGGTCCAGGTCCGGCCGGTCGCCGGGCCGGCCGCCACCCGCCGGGTCTTCGCCGCCACCCGCCGCGGCGGCGAGACCCACCCGCTCATCGCCCCCGTCCTGGCCGCCCTGGTCCGGGAGTCCGAGCGGCTGCCGGCGCACTGAGCCCGGCCCCGCGATCCCCGGGGGCGGCTCACACCCTCAGCACCTCCACCCCCGCCGCCTCGAACTCCCGGGCCACCCCGGCCGCCAGGCCCGTGTCCGTCACCAGGACGTCCACCGCCGAGGTCGCGCAGATACGGGCGAAGGCGCGCACGCCCAGCTTGCTGGAGTCCGCCGCGATCACCACCCGTCGGGCCCGCTCGCACAGCAGGCGGTTGACCGAGGCCTCGTCCTCGTGGCGGGTGGCCGCGCCGTCCGCCGGGTCGAAGCCGTCCACGCCGAGCACCGCCGTGTCCACCGCGAGCTGCCCGAGCACCTGCTCGGCCAGCGGGCCCGTCAGCTCGTAGGACTGCGGGCGGGCCACACCGCCCGTCAGCACGATCTTGAACTGCGGCCGGATCACCAGTTCGCCCGCGATGTTGAGCGCGTTGGTCACCACGGTCAGCGCCGGGGAGCCCTGGGCCAGGTCCGGGCGGCCGGCCAGGGCCCGCGCGACCTCCGTGGTCGTGGTGCCGCCCGTCAGGCCGATCACCTCGCCCGGGGTGATCAGGGCCGCGACCGCCTCGCTGATGCGGCGCTTCTCGGCGGCGCGGCGCGACGTGCGGTAGCGCAGCGGGAGTTCGTACGAGACCCCGTGCAGCACGGCCCCGCCGCGGGTACGGACCAGCAGCTGCTGCTCGGCGAGCTGGTCGAGGTCGCGGCGGATGGTCGCGGCGGACACGCCGAGGGCCTCGGCAGCCGGTTCCACCTCCACCTCGCCCCGCTCCACCAGCAGGTCCAGCAGTGCCTGCCAGCGCTCCTTGCGGGTCATCGGCCGCCCCCTTCGGTGTGCTCCATCGGCCTACCCGCCGACATTAACTCAGGCGATCCACTCGTTGATGCTTGAAGTTGCGTGAAACGGCCCGCTACCTTGCAGGAAAACGCATTGAGTACCGTCTGCCGCGCCTGAGGGAGCCTGCATGAGTCACGTCGCGCACGAGTTGGGCACGCAGCCCGCATGCTGGGAGCGGGCCGCCGAACTGGCCCCGGCCCGGCGGGCGGTGCTGCCGCAGCCGGGGGAGCGTACCGCGATCGTCGGGTGCGGGACCTCGTACTACATGGCCCAGGCGGCCGCCGTGTTGCGCGAGGAGGCCGGCCAGGGCGAGACCGACGCCTTTCCCGCCTCGGAGTTCCCGCGCCACCGCCGCTACGACCGGGTCGTCGCCCTCACCCGGTCCGGGACCACCACCGAGGTGCTGGACCTGCTGGCCGGTCTGCGGGACGCGGGCGTGCCCACGACCGCCGTCATCGGCGATCCGGCGACCCCGGTGATGACCGTCGCCGACGAACTCGTCGTCCTCGACTTCGCCGACGAACGGTCCGTCGTGCAGACCCGCTTCGCCACCACCGCCCTCACCCTGCTCCGCGCCCACGCCGGCCTGCACCGCGCCTCCGTGGTCGCCGACGCCCGCACCGCGCTCGCCGAGCCGCTCCCCGCCGAGCTCGAGAGCCGGGGGCAGTTCACCTTCCTCGGCCGCGGCTGGAGCGTCGGCCTCGCGCACGAGGCCGCCCTGAAGATGCGCGAGGCCTCGCTGTCCTGGGCCGAGTCCTACCCGGCGATGGAGTACCGGCACGGGCCCATCAGCATCTCCGGGCCCGGCACCGTCACCTGGTCGCTGGACGAGGCCCCCGACGGGCTCGCCGAGCAGGTGCGGAGCACCGGCTCCCAGTGGGTGGCGGGCCGGCTCGACCCGCTCGCCGAGCTGGTCCGCGTACACCGCCTCGCCCTCGCCGTCGCCGCCCACCAGCAGCTCGATCCCGACGCGCCGCGCCACCTCACCCGCTCGGTGATCCTGACCACCGGAGAGGAGGCGGTCCGATGAGCCTCGTCCCCGCCGGCGCGCTCGTCCGCGAGGCGGCGGGCGCGGGCCGCGCCGTCGCCGCGTTCAACATCATCACCCTGGAGCACGCCGAAGCGGTCGTCGCCGGAGCCGAGGCGGCCGGGCTGCCGGTCATCCTCCAACTCAGTGAGAACGCCGTGAAGTTCCGCGGCGGACAGCTGCTCCCCATCTCCCGTGCGGCCGCCGCCTGCGCCGAGGCCGCCGGGGTCCCGGTCGGCCTGCACCTCGACCACGTCAAGAGCCCCGAGCTGCTGCGCCAGGCCGGCGACGCGGGATACAGCTCCGTGATGTACGACGCCGCGCACCTCCCGTACGGCGAGAACCTGGAGGCGACCCGCTCCGCCGCCGACTGGGCGCACGCCAACGGGCTGTGGATCGAGGCCGAGCTCGGCGAGGTCGGCGGCAAGAACGGCGCCGCCCCGCTGGACCCGCACGCGCCCGGCGCCCGTACCGACCCCGACGAGGCGCGCCGGTTCGTCACCGACTCCGGGGTCGACGCGCTGGCCGTCGCCATCGGCAGCAGCCACGCCATGACCAGCCGGACCGCCTCCCTGGACCACGCGCTGCTGGCCCGGCTCGCCAAGACCGTGGACGTACCGCTCGTCCTGCACGGCTCCTCGGGGCTGCCGGACGCGGAGCTCGCGGCGGCCGTCGCGGGCGGCATCCGCAAGGTCAACATCGGCACCGCCCTGAACGTGGCCATGACCGAGGCGATCCGCACCCACCTCACCCAGGCCGACCCCAGGCCCTACCTGACGGCCGCCCGAACGGCGATGGCGGTCACGGCCGCGGCCATGATCAGCGCCCTCAACTGACGGCAAAGGCCGGCGCCCGCGGCCCCTTCCGAATTTATGTAACGGGTTCTACTCTGACCGCCGCCACACAGCGACCGGCTGGACGAGCGAGACACCCGGAGGGGCCGTGCACCTCGAATACACGCCTGAGCAGCAGCAGTTGCGCACCGAGCTGCGCTCCTACTTCGCCGACCTGGTGCCCGAGGACGTCTACGCCCGCTACGAGGATCCGGCCGCGCAGAAGCGGTTCTACCGGGAGACCATCCGCCGGCTCGGGGCCGACGGCTGGCTCGGCGTCGGCTGGCCGAAGGAGTACGGCGGCCGCGGGATGTCGCCGATGGACCAGTTCATCTTCTTCGACGAGGCGGCGCAGGCCGTCGTACCGCTGCCCCTGATGGCGCTCAACACCGTCGGGCCGACCATCATGCAGTTCGGCACCGACGAGCAGAAGGCGTACTTCCTGCCGAAGATCCTCGCGGGCGAGATCGACTTCGCCATCGGCTACAGCGAACCGGACGCGGGCACCGACCTCGCCGCGCTCACGTGCAAGGCGGTCCGAGAGGGCGACGAGGAGACCGGCACCTACGTGGTGAACGGGCAGAAGATCTGGACCACCAACGGCGACACCGCCGACTGGGTCTGGCTCGCGGTGCGCACCGACCCGGACGCCCCCGCCCACAAGGGCATCACCATGCTCCTGGTGCCGACCTCCGACCCCGGCTACTCCTGCACCCTCATCAACACCCTCGCCTCGCACGACACCACCGCGAGCTACTACGAGGACATCCGCGTCCCCGCCACCCGCCGCGTCGGCCAGGAGAACAAGGGCTGGCGCCTGATCACCAACCAGCTCAACCACGAGCGCGTCACCCTCGCCGCCCACGGCACGATGGCCATCCGGGCCCTGCACGACGTGCAGCGCTGGGCCGCCGAGACGAAGCTCGCCGACGGCCGCCGGGTGATCGACCTCTCCTGGGTCCGCGGCCGCCTCGCCCGCACCCACGCCCGGCTCGACGCGATGAAACTGCTCAACTGGCAGATGGTGGGCGCCGTCCAGTCAGGCACCCTGACCCCCCAGGACGCCTCCGCGGTCAAGGTCTACGGCTCCGAGGCCCGCCGGGACGCGTACGCCTGGCTCATGGAAGTCGTCGGCGCGGCCGGCTCCCTGAAGGACGGCTCCGCCGGAGCGGTCCTGCACGGCGAACTCGAACGCGGCTACCGCAGCGCCGTCATCTTCACCTTCGGTGGCGGCAACAACGAGATCCAGCGGGAGATCATCTCCTGGATCGGCCTCGGCATGCCCCGCGTCCGCCGCTGACGGACACGGACACGGGACGGCGACCGGGGCCGTCATTCCGCCGTCAGGGCTGGTCGTACCAGGCGAACGCCGAGATGCGCCAGCCCTCCGGGGTGCGGACGAACTGGATGGTCTTGGTCCCGCCGCCCTCGAAGGGCTCGCCGTCCAGGATCCCGGACTTGCGGTACGCGCCGAACCGCGAGGCGATGTCCCCCGCGATCTCGGTGCGCTCGGAGGTCTCCCACTCGGCGAACTCGAGCAGCCGGCCGTCCGCCAGCAGCCGCAGGCGGGGCTCGACGAACTCCTCCACCGTGTAGACCGTGAACTCCGGGCCCGTCTTGACGATCACGCCGCCCGGGACGACCAGCCGGCGGATCCGGCCCACGTCGGCGGTCCTGCCGTCCCGGTTGTCGAAGGCGCCGAAGAACTCGGCGGTCACCGTGTCGATCTCGCTCTTGGACATGGCGCGACGCTAACACCGAGGCCGTACGCTGGAGCCACCGGGCGTCTGTGGCAAGGAGGTACGGGGATGGGGATGGGAAACGGCGCGGCCGTCCCCGACCCGGGGCTGTACGGTCCGGCGTCCGTCACCTGGCAGTGCCACGGCGACCCGGTGATGTGGATCGCTGGCGTCCGCGCCCTCTACCTCCAGGCGCTGCACCCGCGCGCCGTCCGCGGGGTCATGGAGAACAGCGACTTCAGGAAGGACGCGTGGGGGCGGCTGCTGCGCACCGCCGACTTCGTCGGCACGCTCACCTACGGCACCACCGAGGACGCCGAACGCGCCGGTGCCCGCGTCCGGGCGATCCACCGCAAGCTCTCCGCCACCGACCCGGACACCGGCGAGCGCTTCCCCGTCGACGACCCCGCACTGCTGCTCTGGATCCACTGCGCCCAGATCGACAGCTTCCTGCACGTCCTGCGCCGCTCCGGCATCGCGCTCACCGCCGCCCAGGCCGACCGCTACGTCGACGAGAACCGCGTGAACGCCCGCCTCGTCGGGCTCGACCCGGCCACCGTCCCCGCCGACACCGCACGGCTCGCCGCGTACTTCGAGGAGGTCCGCCCCGTACTTGCCGCCGGCCCCGACGCCCGTGCCGTGGACGACTTCCTGCGCGGCCCGCCCGTCCACCCGCTCCTCGTGCCTGGCCGAAACCTGCTGTGGCGCCCGCTCGCCGCGCTCGCCTACGGGTCCCTCCCCGGCTGGGCGCACCAGCTGTACGGGCGCCCCGCACCCGCCCCACGCACCGTCACGCGACGCATGCGCCTCACCGGACACGTGCTGCGCAGCATTCCCGCAGGTCTGCGCTGGCAGCTGCCCCCAGGTCACATCTTGAAAGCGATGCGCCGCATGGGCCCCGGGAGTCGCCCCTCCCCGTACACACTGCGTACATCAGCGGCCATACTGGACCGGCCGGGGAGGGCGAGGCACGACAACGGGGGCGACTTCACGACATGGCGGAGTCCAGACTGATCCAGGGCCGTTACCGGTCGCTCGACCTGATCGGTCGCGGCGGCATGGGCGAGGTGTGGCGGGCCCGGGACGAATCTCTGGGCCGGCAGGTCGCCGTGAAGTGCCTCAAGCCGATCGGGGCGGAGCATGACGCCCACTTCACCCAGGTGCTGCGCGAGCGGTTCCGCCGCGAGGCGCGCGTCGCCGCGTCCCTCCAGCACCGGGGCGTCACCGTCGTCCACGACTTCGGCGACGAGAGCGCCGCCGGCGGGCCCCTCTACCTCGTCATGGAGCTCCTCGAAGGCCGCAACCTCAGCCAGCTCCTGGAGGACAACGAGACCCGCCCGCTCCCCGTCGAGGTGGTCGTCGACATCGCGGAGCAGATGGCGGCCGCCCTCGGCTACACCCACGACCAGGGCGTCGTCCACCGCGACCTGAAGCCGGCCAACATCATGCGGCTGACCGACGGAACCGTGAAGATCTGCGATTTCGGCATCGCCCGCCTCGCCCACGACATCGGCTTCACCGCCAAGCTCACCGGCGGCGGCATGGCCATGGGCACCCCGCACTACATGTCGCCCGAGCAGATCGCGGGCGGCGAGGTCGACCACCGCAGCGACCTCTACTCCCTCGGCTGCGTCCTCTACGAGATCGCCACCGGCGCCCCGCCCTTCGACCTCGGCGACTCCTGGTCCGTGCTGGTCGGGCACCGCGACACCGCTCCCGTGCCGCTGCGCGAGCACCGGCCCGAACTGCCCGACTACTTCGAACGGGTGGTTCTGGACCTCCTCGCCAAGCGCCCCGAGGACCGGCCCGGCGACGCCCTCCACCTGCACCGGCGGCTCGTCGAGGCACGCCTCGGCCCGGTCGGTCTCCCCGGCGCCCAGGCCCCCCTCCCGGCCTGGGCCAACGGGATGACCGCCGGGCGCAAGGCCGGGATCGAGGCCCGTCCCGCGAGCGGCGAGTGGGCGGTGCTCACCGGCTCCTGGACGGCCCCGCGCGTGAGCGGCACACAGCGGATCGTCCGCCCGGCGCCCGCCGAGGACCCCCGGCTCACCGCCCCGTACGGTGCTCCGCGGCTCCCCGGCCCGCGCGAGACCGGACCCGACGCCCTCGCCGCGGGCCACACCCGCGCCTTCGCCCTCAGCCGGGCCGGCCGCCCCAAGGAGGCCCTGGCCGTGTACGAAGCCGTGGCCGAGGGCCGCGCGCGGGTGCTCGGCCCGGACCACGCCGACACCCTGGCCGCGCGCCAGGAGACGGCGTACGAACTGGGCAGGCTCGGGCGCCACCCGGAGGCGTACGCGATCTACCGCGCGGTGCTCGTCGCCCGCGAGCGCACCGCGGGGCCGCTCCACCCCGACACCCTGCGCTGCCGACACAACCTGGCGTGCGCCCTCGGCGCGCTGGGCCGGTTCGCGGAGGCGCACGCCACCGCCGCCGCGGTCGCCGCCGACCGGGCCGCCGTGCTCGGCGCCGAGCACGCGGACACCCTCCTGACCCAGTACGAGGTGGCGTACGCGCTCGGCCGCCTGGAGCGCTGGCAGGAGGCCCTGGCCGCGTTCCGCGAGGTGGCCGCCGTACGGGAACGGGTGCTCGGCCGCGACCACCCCGACACCCTGGCCGCACGCTACGAGGCCGGCATCGCGCTCGGCCGCACCGGGAACAGCGTCCAGGCCCTCGACCTGTTCCGGGCCCTGGTCCGCGACCGCACCCGCGCGTACGGGGCCGCCGACCCGGAGACCCTGCGGGCCCGCCACGTCCTCGGCGTCAACCTGGGCCGGCTGGACCGCTGGGAGGAGGCGGTGGCCGAGGCGCGCGAGGTCGCCGCCGCACGCGCCGAGGTGCTCGGCCCCGAGCACCCGGACACCCTGGTCAGCCGCCGCGAACTCGCCGCCGGACTGGGCCGGCTGAGCCGCTGGGAGGAGGCGCTGCCCATCTACCGGGACCTGGCCGGGATCCGCGAGAGGGCCCTGGGCGACGAACATCCCGACACCGCCCTGGCCCACGCCGACGAGGCGTACTGTCTGGAGCGCCTCGGCCAGGTGTGCTACCAAGAGCCATGACGACCTTCGGGCGGGACGTGTACGACGACGTGATCGTGGGGGGCGGGCACAACGGCCTGGTGGCCGCCGCGTACCTGGCGCAAGCGGGCCGCGCGGTCCTCGTACTGGAACGGCTCGGGAACACCGGCGGGGCGGCCATCTCCAGCCGCCCCTTCGCCGGAGTCGACGCCCGCCTCTCGCGCTACTCCTACCTCGTCTCCCTGCTCCCGCCGAAGATCGTGCGCGACCTGGGCCTGCGGTTCGCCGTCCGCCGCCGCACCGTCTCCTCGTACACGCCCGTGGAACGCGGCGGCCGGCCCGGCGGACTCCTCGTCGGCGGCGACGAGCGGCGCACCCGGGAGTCCTTCGCGCGGCTGACCGGCTCGGAGCGGGAGTACGAGAGCTGGCGCGCGTTCTACGGGACCACCGGGCACGTGGCCCGCACGGTGTTCCCGACCCTCACCGAACCGCTGCCCACCCGCGACGAGCTGCGCTCGCGGATCGACGACGAGGCCGCCTGGCGGATGCTGTTCGAGGAGCCGCTGGGCCAGGCGGTCGAACGCCGCTTCGCCGACGACCTGGTACGCGGAGTCGTCCTCACGGACGGGCTGATCGGAACCTTCGCCGACGCGCACGACCCCTCGCTCGCGCAGAACCGCTGCTTCCTCTACCACGTCATCGGAGGCGGGACCGGGGACTGGGACGTGCCCGTGGGCGGCATGGGCGCCCTGACGGACGCCCTCGCCGCCGCCGCGCGGGCCGCAGGGGCGGAGATCGCCACCGGGCACGAGGTCCTGCGGATCGACACGGACGGGGCTTCACCGGCGGAGGTGGTGTTCCGGACGGAGACGGGGGAGGGACGGGTCGTCGGCCGCACGGTGCTGGTGAACGCCTCTCCGCGGGCGCTGGCCGAACTCCTCGGCGAGACACCGGCCGAGCCCGCGCCCGAGGGCGCCCAGCTCAAGGTCAACATGCTGCTGCGCCGGCTGCCCCGGCTGCGGGACACCGCCGTGGACCCGCGCGAGGCCTTCGGCGGCACCTTCCACATCGCGGAGGGGTACACCGAACTGGCCCGCGCCTACGCGGAGGCGGCGTCCGGAGAGCTGCCCTCCGTACCGCCCTCGGAGATCTACTGCCACTCCCTGACGGATCCGACGATCCTCGGGCCCGAGCTGGTGGAGCAGGGCTACCAGACGCTCACCCTCTTCGGCCTGCACACCCCGGCCCGGCTGTTCGGACACGACAACCAGCAGGCGCGCGAGGTCCTGCTCGCCGGCACGCTCGCGCAGCTCGACGCCCACCTGGCCGAACCGCTCACGGACTGCCTGGCCTTCGACGGCGACGGACGCCCGTGCATCGAGGCGAAGACCCCGCTGGACCTGGAGCGCGAACTGCGCCTGCCCGGCGGGCACATCTTCCACCGCGACCTGTCCTGGCCCTACGGGGCCGCGGACACCGACACCGTGGGACGGTGGGGCGTGGAGACCGCCCACCGCAACGTACTGCTGTGCGGTGCGGGGGCGGTGCGCGGCGGCGGCGTCAGCGGGGTCCCCGGACACAACGCGGCGATGGCGGTGCTGGGGCACTGACCCCGTGGCTATCCGGCGCTGACGGGCTCGATGACGACGATCGGGATCTCACGGTCGGTCTTGGTCTGGTACTCGTCGTACGAGGGCCAGTGCTTCACCATGAGCGGCCAGTACGCGGCGCGCTCCTCGGGGGTCGCGGTACGGGCCGTGCCCTGGAGGATCTCGGGGCCGACCTGGATGCGGACCTCGGGGTGCTCGGTCAGGTTCCGGTACCACAGCGGGTGTGCCGGGTCGCCGCCCTTGGAGGCGACGAGGAGGTAGCGGCCCTCGTCCTCACCGTAGATGAGGGGCGTGCGCACCGGGTTGCCGGAGACCCTGCCCACGGTGGTGAGCAGCAGGGTCTGGGTGCCGTTCCAGAACTGGCCCTCGGCCCCGTTCGAGCCCACGTAGAGCTTGACGTGGTCGTGAATCCAGCTTCCGGGCTTCGGATCGGTCGGGTTGTCCCAGTCGATCTCGGTCGTCATGCGATCTGCCTGCCTTCGTGTTGAACGGTCAACGAACCTCAACAACGAGTCTCAACGCGCGCGGGCACGGCGCTCATTCCACGTACGGCGGATCCGGCACTCTACATCGGTAGAGTGACCTCATGTCGCCCCCAGAACACGGACCCGACCGCAGGACCCTCATCGCGGACACCGCGATCGCCCTCGTGGCCGCCGGCGGGCTGCGGGCCCTGACCCACCGCGCGGTCGACGGCGCGGCGCGGCTGCCGGCGGGCAGCACCTCGTACTACTTCCGTACGCGGACGGCGCTGATCGCCGCCTGCTACCAGCGGCTGGCGGAGCTGGACCTCGCCGACTTCGACGGGGACGGGCCGCCGCAACCGCTGCCGGACCGTGCGGCGGCCGCGGCGGCGCTCGCCGGGCTGCTGTACCGCTGGCTCACGGAGGGCCGCGCACGTCAGCTGGCCCGCTTCGAGCTCAGCCTCGAGGCGGCCCGCAACCCTGAACTGGAGACGGACTTCCACCGGGCCGGCCGAGCCTCACGGGCCAGGGCGGCGGGGATCCTCGCCGCACTCGGCGCCGACCGCCCCGAAGCGGCGGCCGACCTCCTGGTCGCCTGGGCCGACGGGCTCCTCTACGACCGGCTGGCCGGCGCCTTCGCCCGTTCCCGACCGGCGCCGGACCTGGCCGAACTGACCTCCGTCACCCGCCGGATGATCGACGCGGTTCTCCGGTGAGACCGGCCCGCTCGCGGTGGCCCGCTGCCCATGGGGCAGGATGGCAGCCCGCTTCGCGTGCGCACACATGCCCGAACGGGGCTTCGCACAGCACGATCTGACAGGTGGCAAAGTGACGAGACGACACATACGCCGGGCGGCCGCGCCCCTCGCCGGTCCCCAGGCCCGCCGCGGTGCGGAGGGGATCCTTTGAGCCGGGACCTCGTCCTGCACGACTGGGTGGTGGCCGCCATCGCGATGGCGGCGGGTGTCGCGGCCGGACTGCTGCTGCGCGCGCTCCTGAAGTGGCTGGGCGTACACGCCGGCAGGACGGCGTGGAGGGGGGACGACGCCATCGTCGACGCCCTGCGCACCCTTGCACCCTGGGCGGCCGTCATCGGGGGAGCCGCCGCGGCGGCCTCGGCGCTGCCGCTCACCACGCGGGTCACCGGGCTCGTGAACCAGTCGCTGACCGCCCTGCTGATCCTCATCGCCACGGTCACGGCGGCCAGGATCGTCGCGGGGCTCGTGCAGTCGCTGGCGCAGGCCCGCACGGGAGTGGCCGGATCGGCCAGCATCTTCGTCAACATCACGCGTGTCGTCGTGCTGACGATGGGCGTCCTCGTCGCACTCGAAACCATGGGCGTGTCCATCGCGCCGCTGCTCACCGCGCTCGGGGTCGGCGGTCTCGCGGTCGCGCTGGCGCTGCAGGACACACTCGCTAACCTCTTCGCGGGAGTGCACATCCTCGCCTCGAAGACGGTGCAGCCCGGTGACTACATCCGGCTCAGCAGCGGCGAGGAGGGATACGTCGTGGACATCAACTGGCGCAACACCGTGGTGCGCAACCTGTCCAACAACCTGGTGATCATCCCCAACGGACGCCTCGCGCGGACGAACATGACCAACTTCACCCAGCCGGAACAGAAGTTGTCGATCCTCGTCCAGGTGGGTGTCGGCTACGACAGCGACCTGGAGCACGTCGAGCGGGTCACCCTCGACGTCGTCGACGGTGTGATGGCCGACGTCTCCGGAGGGGTCGCCGACCACGAGGCCGCCGTCCGCTTCCACACGTTCGCGGACTCCCGGATCGACTTCACCGTGATCCTGGGCGTGGGCGAGTTCAGCGACCAGTACCGGATCAAGCACGAGTTCATCAAACGCCTGCACGAGCGGTACCGGGCGGAGTCGATCTCCATCCCCGCCCCCACGCGGACGGTCTCGGTCCAGCCGTGGGGGTCACCGCTCCCGCACCAGCGCGATGCGTCTTCCTCTGCTTCCGCCTCCGCCTCTGCCCCGGTGCCGGTTCAGCGCTGACAACGCGGGCTTGACCGGCAAGATCCGAAAGAGACGGCCTAGTCCGCCGAGCGGGTCCAGCCGGCGGGTTCGAGGCGGGCGGCGTCGGCCGGGCGGTCCTCCGCGAAGAGGAGGCGGGCCGGTTCCGCTACGCGGATGAGGTCGACGTAGATCCCGCGGCCCACGTACCGGCCGGTCGCGGTGTGGCGGAAGCGGAGGCGGACCTCGCGCCCTGCCCAGGCGGCGGTGAGGGGCGCCTCCAGGCGGTGCCAGATCCGACCGGACCAGCCGCTCGCCGAGCCGCCCGGCCAGGTCTCGGGGGTGCCGCCGGTGGAGCGGAGGGTGGTGAAGGGGAGCGGCTGCCAGTGCTCCCCGTCGGGCGAGGCCTCCAGGTGGAGCGCTCCCTCGCCGGGCACCGTGTCCCACCAGACGGCACAGCGCAGTCGGGCGGCCGCCGTGGCGGGGGTGAGCGGCGGCAGGGTGAGGGTGCCCGAGGCCCCGGGGGTGGTCCCGGAGAACCAGGCCGGGCCGCCGTGCCTCGTACGCACCGGGACGGCGCGGGCGAAGCGGTTGCCGACGGCGACCCGGGGCGCGCTGCCGGCCCGCCAGGTGCGGACGGGGTGGACGGAGTTGCCGAGCAGGATCAGGAAGGAGTCGGTGGAGGGGTCGAGGACGAGCGAGGTACCGGTGAACCCGGTGTGGCCGGCGGAGTGCGGGGTGGCCATGGCGCCCATGTACCAGTGCTGGTAGAGCTCGAAGCCGAGACCGTGGTCGTCGCCGGGGAACGAGGTGTTGTAGTCCGTGAAGAGCAGCTCGACGGAGGCGGGGCGCAGGATGCGCCGGCCCGCGTAGACGCCGCCGTCGAGGAGGGCGCGGGCGAGGACGGCCAGGTCGAAGGCGGTGCCGAAGACCCCGGCGTGGCCCGCGACTCCGCCGAGCGCGTACGCGTTCTCGTCGTGGACCTCGCCCCACACCAGACCGCGGTCCAGGCCGGACCAGGGCGGGCGCTGCACCTCGGTGGCGGCCGTGCCCCGGCGCCAGGAGCGCGGTGGGTTGTACCGAGTGCGGTGCATCCCGAGCGGAGCGGTGATCTCGTCGCGGAGCAGGTCGTCCAGGGTGCGGCCGGTGATCTGTTCCAGGAGCAGCTGGAGGGTGATCAGGTTCAGGTCGGAGTACCGGTACACGGTCCCGGGTGTCTCCTGCGGCTGCACGGACCACAGCAGCCTCAGCCGCCCCTCCCGCGTGGATTCCCGGTAGAAGGGTGCCCACGAGCGCAGCCCCGAGGTGTGCGTGAGCAGCTGACGGACCGTGATCACTTCCTTGCCGCCCCCGGTGAAGAGCGGCAGGTAGCGGCACACCGGAGCCTCCAGCTCCAGCCGGCCCCGCTCCATCTGCTGCACGGCCAGGATGGAGGTGAACAGCTTCGTCAGCGAGGCCAGGTCGAAGACGGTGTCCTCGGCCATCGCGATCCGCTCGGCCGCCGGGAACTCCCGGACGCGGTCGGTCCGCCCGTCGTAGTCCGCGTACCGCACGGCGTCGCCCATGGCGCGGTGCAGTGCGATCGTGCGGCCCCGGCCCGCGAGGACCACCGCGCCGGCGTAGTAGGGGTGTTCGGGGGAGGGGCCCAGGAACCGCCGGGCCTCGTCCGCCACCCCCTCCAGGTGCCGGTCCAGCAGCCCGGCCTGGCGTGCGGAGCCGTACCGCAGCCGCAGCCCCTGGAGCGCGCGGCGTTCGGCCGGCCCGCCGCCTGCCGCTCCGGCGGAGCTGCCGGGGAGCGCGGCGTGGAGTACGAGCACCCCGCCGAGCGCGAGCAGCCGGGCCCCCAGGCGGCGCCGGCTCAGGCCGTGCCCCTGCCCGGGCCCGCCCGCCGCCTGCGCCCCTTCGCCCGTCGCCCCGTCAGCCCCCGTACCTGCTGCCATGTCCGGCCCTCCTGTCCGCTGTCGCCGTCAGCCTGCGGCGCCGTTTCCCAGGGCTCCGCTCCGAAAACCCACGCCTCACACGCCGGCGGGGCCGGGTCCGTCCGCGGCGGCGAGGCTGGATGTGCCGCACGCTAGTGGCTATCTGCCCGCCCGGCGGGCAGCCTCCGCACCGACCGGCTGCCAAAGAATCTGACACTGCATCAGAAAATCTCTTCCCTCGGCCGGCGGGCTGCGGCATCCTGCCGCCCATGGAGACGGAGCTGAGCAAGAAACTGGGAGTCGAGCACGCCATCTTCGGCTTCACGCCCTTCCCGGCGGTCGCCGCCGCCATCACCAGGGCGGGCGGATTCGGCGTACTCGGCGCGGTCCGCTACACCGCACCCGACGACCTCAAACGCGACCTCGACTGGATGCAGGCGCACACCGACGGCAAGCCCTACGGCCTCGACGTCGTGATGCCCGCCAAGAAGGCCGTCGACGGCATCAGCGAAGCCGACATCGAGGCGATGATCCCGGCCGGCCACCGCGCCTTCGTCCGCGACACCCTCGCCAAGCACCACGTGCCCGAGCTCGCCGAGGGCGAGGCCTCCGGCTGGCGGATCACCGGCTGGATGGAGCAGGTCGCCCGCAACCAGCTCGACGTCGCCTTCGACTACCCCATCAAACTCCTGGCGAACGCCCTGGGTTCCCCGCCCGCCGACGTCATCGCGCGCGCCCACGACCACGGCGTCCTCGTCGCCGCCCTCGCCGGCAGCGCCAAACACGCCCGCCGCCACGCCGAAGCCGGCATCGACGTCGTCGTCGCCCAGGGCTACGAGGCCGGCGGCCACACCGGGGACATCGCCACCATGGTCCTGGTCCCCGAGATCGCCGAGGCCGTCGCCCCGCTCCCGGTCCTCGCCGCGGGCGGCATCGGCAGCGGCGAGCAGATCGCCGCCGGACTCGCCCTCGGCGCCCAGGGCGCCTGGCTCGGCTCCCTCTGGCTCACCACCACCGAGGCCGACCTCCACTCGCGCGCCCTCACCGACAAGCTCCTCGCCGCGGGCTCCGGCGACACCGTCCGCTCCCGCGCCCTCACCGGCAAGCCCGCCCGCCAGCTGCGCACCGAGTGGACCGACGCCTGGGACGACCCGGAGGGCCCGGGCGCGCTCCCCATGCCCCTGCAGGGGCTGCTCGTCGCCGAGGCCGTCTCCCGGATCCAGAAGTACGAGGTCCAGCCGCTGCTCGGCACCCCCGTCGGCCAGATCGTCGGCCGGATGAACGAAGAGCGCAGCGTCCAGGCCGTGTTCGACGACCTGACGAGGGGCTTCGAGCGGGCCATCGACCGCATCAACCGCATCGCCGGCCGAGTCCGAGAGGCGTGATCAGCGTGACCGACCAGCTCCCCAACGGCTTCTGGGCGCAGGCCGCCGCCGACCCCGAGCGCACCGTCCTCGTCACCCCCGAAGGCGAGGAATGGAGCGCCGGCCGGCTGCACGCCGACGTCAACCGCCTGGTGCACGGCCTGCGCGCCGCCGGCCTGGAGCAGGGGGACGTCTTCGCCGTCGTCCTCCCCAACGGCGTCGAGTTCCTCACCGCCTACCTCGCGGCCTCCCAGGCCGGTTTCTACCTCGTCCCCGTCAACCACCACCTCGTCGGCCCCGAGTTCGCCTGGATCGTCTCCGACTCGGGCGCCAAGGTCCTCATCGCCCACGAGCGCTTCACCGGGGCCGCCACCGCCGCGGCCGACGAGGCGGCCCTGCCCGAGAGCCACCGCTACGCCGTCGGAGAGGTCCCGGGCTTCCGCCCGTACGGGGAACTCCTGGACGGACAGCCCGCCACGGCACCCGTGGACCGCACCCTCGGCTGGGTCATGAACTACACCTCCGGCACCACCGGCCGGCCGCGCGGCATCCGCCGTCCGCTGCCCGGCAAGCTCCCGGAGGAGACGTACCTCGGCGGCTTCCTCGGCATCTTCGGGATCCGCCCCTTCGACGGCAACGTCCACCTGGTCTGTTCGCCGCTCTACCACACGGCCGTCCTGCAGTTCGCGGGAGCCGCCCTGCACATCGGGCACCCGCTGGTGCTGATGGACAAGTGGACCCCGCAGGAGATGCTGCGCCTGATCGACCGGCACGCCTGCACGCACACCCACATGGTCCCGACCCAGTTCCACCGGCTCCTCGCGCTCCCGCAGGAGACGAAGGACGCGTACGACGTCTCCTCGATGCGGCACGCCGTCCACGGCGCCGCCCCCTGCCCCGACCACGTCAAGCGGGCGATGATCGACTGGTGGGGCCGGTGCGTGGAGGAGTACTACGCGGCGAGCGAGGGCGGCGGTGCCTTCGCCACCGCCGAGGACTGGCTGAAGAAGCCGGGAACCGTCGGAAAGGCCTGGCCGATCAGCGAGCTCGCCGTCTTCGACGACGACGGCAACCGGCTGCCCGCCGGTGAATTGGGCACCGTATACATCAAGATGAACACCGGCGGCTTCAGCTACCACAAGGACGAGGGCAAGACGAAGAAGAACCGCATCGGCGACTTCTTCACCGTCGGCGACCTCGGGCTGCTGGACGAGGAGGGCTACCTGTTCCTCCGCGACCGCAAGATCGACATGATCATCTCGGGCGGGGTCAACATCTACCCGGCCGAGATCGAATCGGCCCTGCTCACCCACCCGGCGGTCGCCGACGCCGCGGCCTTCGGCATCCCGCACGCCGACTGGGGCGAGGAGGTCAAGGCCGTCATCGAACCGGCGGAGGGCTTCGTGGCGGGCGACGCCCTGGCCACGGAGATCCTGCACCACTGCGAGCGCCGGCTCGCCGGCTACAAGCGCCCCAAGACGGTCGACTTCATCGAGACGATGCCGCGCGACCCGAACGGCAAGCTGTACAAGCGCCGGCTGCGCGACCCGTACTGGGAGGGCCGCGAGCGCGCGATGTGACGGGGTGTACGGGGTGTACGGGGTGTACGGGGTGTACGGGGTGTAGGGCAGGGTGAGAAAGGCCACGTCAGAGTCTCGAATGCGCGTCCTGCGGCGCACTGGAGGGACAGTTCTGGCAAGTTGGCTGATATGAGTACGGCAACCCGCAGATCACCCCTGGCCGACTGGACCGTCCTGGTCCCCGCGGTGGCGCTCGTCGCGCTCGTCTTCAGCTGGGGACGCGATCTGCCCGGACTCGCGGTGGCACTGGTCTCCCTCTGCCTCGCCGGGGCGGTGCTGGCGGCCGTGCACCACGCGGAGGTCGTCGCCCACCGCGTGGGTGAACCCTTCGGGTCCCTCGTCCTCGCCGTCGCCGTCACCGTCATCGAAGTGGCGCTCATCGTCACCCTGATGGCCGACGGCGGCGACAAGACCTCCTCCCTCGCCCGGGACACGGTCTTCGCCGCCGTCATGATCACCTGCAACGGCATCGTGGGCCTGTCCCTGCTCGTCGGCGCCCTGCGCAACCGCGTCGCCGCCTTCAACCCGGAGGGCTCCGGCGCGGCGCTGGCCACCGTCGCGACCCTCGCCGTCCTCAGCCTCGTCCTGCCGACCTTCACCACCAGCAAGCCCGGTCCGGAGTTCTCCACCGCCCAGCTGGCCTTCGCCGCGGTCGCCTCGCTCGCCCTCTACGGACTGTTCGTCGCCGTCCAGACGGTCCGGCACCGGGACTACTTCCTGCCCGTGGACACCGAGCCCCGCCCGGGTGAGCCGGACGTGCACGAGGACCATGCCGCGCCGCCCGGCGCCAGGGCCGCGCTGGTCAGCCTCGGCCTGCTGCTGGTCGCGCTCGTCGCCGTCGTCGGCAACGCCAAGGCCGTCTCCCCGACCATCGAGGCGGGCGTGGCGAACGCCGGCCTGCCGAACGCCGTCGTCGGTGTGATCATCGCCCTGCTCGTCCTGCTGCCCGAGACCCTGGCCGCCGTCCGCGCCGCCCGCCGCGACCGCGTCCAGACCAGCCTCAACCTGGCCTACGGCTCCGCCATCGCCAGCATCGGCCTGACCATCCCGGCCATCGCGCTGGCCTCGGTCTGGCTCTCCGGCCCGCTGCTGCTCGGCCTCGGCCCGATCCACATGGTGCTGCTCGCACTGACCGTCGTGGTGAGCGCCCTCACGATCGCCCCGGGCCGCGCCACCCTGCTCCAGGGCGGTGTCCACCTCGTCCTGCTGGCCGCGTACCTCTTCCTGGCCGTGAGCCCGTGAGCCCGTGAGCCCGTGAGCCCGTGAGCCGCCGAGCCGCCGGGCTCGCGCGGGACACGGCCAGGAAGGAGGCCGGAGGTCACCCGCGCTCGCGCGGCCACACCACCTTCAGCTTCGGCGAGGTGAGGATGTCCCGCTCGCAGAACCTGGAGGTCACCCAGCGTTCCTGCGAGAACATCCGGGTCTGGTCGGCGTAGTACGGCGAGTTCGGGTTCGCCGACTGGCTGTACGTCAGCAGGGTGCGCGCCACCGGACAGCGGCCGCCGTCCCAGCCGACCGCCTGGACGTGACTGGAGCCGTGCAGGACCTCCGGATAGCCGCCGGCCGCCGCGTTCCACGGCGCCTCGATCTTGTTCCAGACGCCGAGCGCCTCCGTGCCGCCGCCCACCGGCAGCCTCTCGCCGCCGCGGACCACGAACTGGTGCTCGCCCAGCGGCGCGTCCAGCGCGATCCCCGCAGCGTTCAGCTCCGCCACCGCGTCCGCGAGCGCCCGGCCGATCCCCGGCGCCGCCCGGTTGAGCGTACGGGGCGTGCGGACCGGATCGGCGGCCGAGAACGGCACCAGCCACAGGTCCTTGGCCGGGGTCGTCGCGGTCAGCTTGCGCCAGAACCGGTCGAAGAGCAGTGCGCCGCGGCTGGAGCTGTCGGCCGTACGGTCCCAGCCCGCCAGCACCGGGCAGGCCGCCGAGACGTCCACCACCGCGCCGTTGCCCGCCGTCGCCGTACCGCCCGGCAGCGCGGCGCAGGCCTTCGCCGCGTCGGCCGCCGCCAGGTCGCCGGCCGGCACCCGGTTGGCGAACTGCTGCTTCTGCAGCTCGGCCACGGTCAGCCCGCCCTTCGCCGCCATCCCCGCGACGTCCTCGAGCGCACCCCGGGTGCGCAGCGAGCGCGGAGTGGCCGCATTGCCCCAGATCCGCTCGTAGCCGGTCAGCGGCCGCTCGGCATTGGCCAGCCACGCACTGTCGTTGGAGTTCTCCGCGTACGGGGCGTCGCGCAGCGTCGGCGCCCTGCCCGGCCCGAAGACCCCCGGCTGTACGGCGTCCGGGTCCGAGCCGAGCGCGCAGTCGCCGCGCGCCCCGTCCAGGACCGCCAGCCCCGAGGCGGGGTACGTGGCCCTGCCCAGTGGTGTGGAGCAGCGGGCCGCGAGCTCGTCGGTGATCCGGGGGAGCACCTGGGACTGGGTGAAGAGCGTGCCGCCCGCCGAGTCGGCGGCCACGGTGTTGACCCAGGGCAGGCCCTGCGTGCGCCGCAGGGCGTCCTGGATCCCGGCCACGGAGCGGGCCTTGCCCATGGCGAGCGCGGTGTCGGAGCCGCGCAGGTTCGCCGCGTTGGGGTCGTTCAGCGCGTACGCCGTACCCGCCGTCCAGGGGAGCGGCAGGCCCGGGCCGAGGTTCGAGACGACCGGTCCGTAGCGGGTCCACCACTGGGTCCGGGTCACCGGACCGCCGCCCGCCACGGGGACGGTGACGGTCCGCCCGGTCATCTTCTCCGGGACGCCGTCGACCAGGTAGGCGGTCGGGTCGGCCGGATCGAGGGTGAGCTGGTGCAGGCTGACGGGCGTGCCGGTGGCCACCGTGTGGCTCCAGGCCACCTTCTCGTTGAAGCCGATGTTGACCACGGTGGTGCCGAGCAGCGAGCCGCCCGAGACGTTCAGCTCGCCCGGGATGGTCTGCTGCGACTGCCAGAAGCGGCGCCCGCCCTGCCAGGGGTAGTGCGGGTTGCCGAGCAGCAGGCCGCTGCCGTTCGCCGTGGTGGAACCGGCGAAGGCCACCGCGTTGGAGCCCATGTCGTAGCGGCTGGTGTCGAAGAACTCCCGCGCCGCCTCGGCCGCGGCCGCCGGATCCGCCTCTTGCGGTGCCGTCGTACGGGCGCCCGTGCCTGCGGCGGCCGCGGCCGGCGGCTGGGCGGCCGTGATGCCGTCGATCCCGCGGCCCTGGCCGCCGAGGACGGAGACCGCGAACCCGCGGGCGGCCACGTCGGTGGCGGTGACCGGGCGGACCCAGCCCGCACCCTTGCAGGCAGGGTCGGTGATCTTGTTCTGGGCGAGCCAGGCGTTGTATCCGGCGGCCCAGCCGCGCATCAGCTCCCGCAGGTCCTTGCCGGGGCCGGCCGGAGCGGGGGCGGCCAGCAGCTTCTCGACCGTCCCGGACTCCCGTACGCCCTTGAAGTACAGGTCGCTGGTGAGGTTCCGAGTGGCGGAGGACAGCGATCCGTCGGGCGCGGCGTCGGGGCCGAACCAGCGCGAGCGTTCCCCGGTGACGGTCACGAACCCGTCGGCGAGCACGCACACCTGGTCGGCGGCCTGGGCCCAGCCGGTGCCGAAGCCGAGGTGCGCGTAGTCGCGGGCGAGTATGTGCGGGATGCCGTTCTCCGTGTACCGGATGACGGCGGACAGACCCCCGCCGGACGGGCCCGCGTCCCCGGTGGCCGCGGAGGCCTGGGGTATCGCGGCCGTCGTGGCGAGCAGCGCGGCGCCGGTGAGGGCGACGCGGCGGAGTATCGGGCGGGTGCGGAGCAACATACCTCCCAAGTAGCCTGCGGATGAGCGAGGTTGCCGGTGGGGCGGGCGGTGCGTCCGTGCCCCCACACTCATGCAGGCTGCCTGATGGTCTGTCAACATCCCGTTTGGTATCCGAGTCGGCAGCGGACGCGCGGGAGGGCCGGCCGGACCCTCCCGCGGTCCGTCCCGCGCCTACGGCGCCGGAGGCGGCGCGGCGTCGAAGTCCGTGGACCGGCTGACCGACTCCCAGGCCTGCGCTTGCGTGCGGGCGGCGTCCGCGTGGGCCGTGATGAAGTCGACCGCGTCGTTGCCCAGGACCAGCCGCAGCGGTGTGACCTCGGCGTCCAGCGCGGCGAGGATCGCGGCGACCGCCTTGACCGGGTCGCCGGGCTGGTGGCCGTCGGTGGCCGGCAGCCCCTGGCGCACCGGGCCGACCGCGTCCTCGTACGCGGGCAGGGCCGCGGTGTGCCGCAGTGCGTCCCCGCCGGCGAACCCCGTACGGAAGGAACCGGGCTCCACGATCAGGGTCTTGATGCCGAAGGCGGCCACCTCGGCGGCGAGCGCCTCGGTCAGGCCCTCCAGGGCGAACTTCGTCGCGCAGTACGCCCCGATACCCGGGAAGGCCAGCCGCCCGCCCATGCTGCTCATCTGCACCACGGCCCCCGACTTGCGCGCCCGCATGTGCGGCAGCGCGGCCCGGGTGAGCGCCGCCGGGCCGAAGAAGTGCAGCTCCATCAGCTCGCGGAGCTCGGCGTCGGAGGTCTCCTCCACGGCGCCGACCAGACCCCGGCCGGCGTTGTTGACGAGGACGTCGATCCGGCCCCAGCGGTCCACGACCTCCGCGACGACCTCCTCGGCGCGCGCGATGTCCGTCACGTCCATCACGAGCGGTAAGAGCCGATCGGGGTGGGCGGCCGCCAGCGCGGCGAGCGCGTCGGGGCGGCGTGCCCCCGCGACCACGGTGTCCCCGGCCGCGAGTGCGGCCTCGGTGAGCGTACGGCCGAAGCCGGACGAGGCCCCGGTGATCAGCCAGACCCTGCCCTCGGCCGTGGTTTCCAGCTCCTGAACGGACATCATGCCCCCTGCGGGTGAAGGTGGTTGCCAGTGGTGTCCGTTCATCCTGGCACCGCCGGACCCGCCGGGTCAGCCCCCTCCCAGATCATCAGGGGTGTGCGGAGGGGGGTCCTCCGCAGGGAGGTATCCGCGGCGCTCGAGGCGGCGCAGCGTGAGGTGCTCGTGGACGAGGCGGCCGACGAGGGCTCCGCCGTAGACCACGAACCCGACACCGACCAGCCAGGACTGGACGACCAGCAGACTCCCGAAGGGGCCGTAGGTCACGGCGTTGGAGGCGATCAGGGGGGAGAACACCAGCTGCGAGAACAGGCGCAGCCCCAGCAGCCCGACACTGGTGGCCACCGCCCCCGGCACCAGGGCACGCCAGCGGACCCGGCCCCCGAGCAGCAGCCGCTGCGAGGCGACGAAGAACACGCAGGTGCCTAGCAGGTCGCCCACGGTGCCCAGGACCGTGCCGACGGCGTCGTTCGACGGCGCCGGGATCTCGACGAGCAGCGCGAGGTAGCAGACCAGCAGGGCGAGCCAGACCACGTGCCGCCACATGGTGTGCCATCGGGCGGTCGGCACGTCCCAGACCTTCTCGTAGCCGGTCTGCACGGCCGAGCCGAAGGTCAGGCCGAAGACGGCCAGGGCCGCCAGACCGAAGGCGGTGGTCCGCTCCAGCGCCAGGTCCGCCGCGCCGAACAGCGTCTCGACCCGGGCCCGCGAGGACTCCGTCACCCCGAGGGCCTGGCCGAGCCAGCGGCCGAAGCCCGAACCGCTGCCGGGGGCGGCGGCCGCGACGACCACCAGCAGCGGCACCAGCGTGAGGAACCCGAGGGCCGCGAAGCCCATCGCCCGGTGCATCAGCTCCATTTCCCGGCCGCGGCTCCAGGCAAGCCCCACGTGGGAGCCCTGGAGCCGGTCGTAGAGCTTCCACCAGTACGAGGTCACGCCGTATGCACTACCCGGGCGGCTCCGACGGCTCTCGGGCGCCGCCCCGAATTGGGCCCGAAGGGGTGGTTTCAGCCGCCCTCGCGTATGTCCCGTAGGTCCACCAGCCGTTTGATCTTGCCCACCGAACGCTCCAAGGTCTCCGGCTCGACCACCTCGACCCGGACGGAGACCCCGATCCCCTCCTTGACGGCCCGGACCACGGCCGCGGCCGCGGCCTCCCGCCGGGCGGCGTCCGCCTCCCGGCGCGCCTCCACCCGTACGGTCAGGGCATCCATCCGGCCCTCCTTCGCCAGCCGCAGCTGGAAGTGCGGAGCCAGGCCTTCCGTGCGCAGCAGGATCTCCTCGACCTGGGTGGGATACAGGTTCACCCCGCGCAGGATGATCATGTCGTCGCTGCGGCCGGTGACCTTCTCCATCCGGCGGAAGGCGGGCCGCGCCGTGCCGGGCAGCAGCCGCGTCAGATCCCGGGTGCGGTAGCGGATCACCGGCATGGCCTCCTTGGTGAGGGAGGTGAACACCAGCTCGCCCGGCGCGCCCTCCGGCAGCACCTCGCCGGTCAGCGGATCGACCACCTCCGGGTAGAAGTGGTCCTCCCAGATGTGCAGCCCGTCCTTGCCCGCCGCGAACTCCTGCGCGACACCCGGGCCCATCACCTCGGACAGGCCGTATATGTCCACGGCGTCGATGCCGAGCCGGTCCTCGATCTCCCGGCGCATCTCCTCGGTCCACGGCTCCGCGCCGAAGATCCCCGTACGGAGCGAGGTCGAGCGCGGATCGATGCCCTGGCGCTCCATCTCGTCCAGCAGGGTCAGCATGTACGAGGGCGTCACCATGATGACCTCCGGCCGGAAGTCCTGGATCAACCGCACCTGGCGGTCGGTCATCCCGCCCGAGGCGGGCACGACCGTGCAGCCCAGGCGCTCGGCGCCGTAGTGGGCGCCGAGGCCGCCCGTGAACAGTCCGTAGCCGTAGGCGATGTGGACGATCTGGCCCGGTCCGCCGCCGGCGGCGCGTATGGACCGGGCCACGACGTCCGCCCACGCGGACAGATCCCGGTCGGTGTACCCGACGACCGTGGGCCGCCCGGTGGTACCGCTGGAGGCGTGGATCCGGCGCACCTCGGAGCGGGGCACGGCGAACATCCCGAAGGGGTACTGGTCGCGCAGGTCGGTCTTGGTGGTGAAGGGGAACCGGGCGAGGTCGGCGAGGGAGCGGCAGTCGTCGGGATGCACGCCGGCCTTGTCGAACGCCTGCCGGTAGAAGGGCACCCGGTCGTAGACGCGGTGCAGGGTCGCGCGCAGTCGCGTCAGCTGGAGGGCGGCCAGCTCGTCGGCGCTGAGCCGCTCGCCCTCGTCCCTGTACTCGTCCTTGCCGTTGCCGTTGTCGTCGCCCTTGTCGTGGAGATCCGCGTACGCCGCCATTGCCGTCACCTCATCGTGAGTCACCCGACCGATCATTCGGTAGATTGCCAGTGCCCCGTGAGGTAAAGCAATGACTCGAACGAGTGATCGTCTGATGTGATGGCCCGCATGCCTACCTTCACCACCTACGACGGGACCGAACTCGCCTACCACCTCAGGGGAGAGGGCCAACCGCTCGTCTGCCTGCCGGGCGGTGCCATGCGCGCCTCGGAGTACCTGGGGGACCTCGGCGGGCTGACCGCCGGTCGCCGCCTCGTCCTCCTCGACCTGCGCGGTACGGGCGACTCCGCGATACCGGCCGACGAGTCGACGTACAGGGTCGACCGCCAAGTCGCCGACGTCGAGGCGCTCCGGATACAGCTGGGTCTGGAGCGCGTGGACCTCCTCGCCCACTCCGCCGGCGGGAACCTCGCCCAGCTCTACGCGGCTTCCCATCCGGAGCGGATCCGCCGGATGGTCCTCGTCACGCCGACCGCCTGGGCGGTAGACCTCCCGGTCACCCCGGAGGACCGGCTGGAGGGCGCCCGGCTGCGAGCGGGCAGCGAGCCGTACGACACCGCCATCGAGGCCTACGGGCGGATCCTGGCAGCCGCCGGTGACGGCTCCGACGCGGACTGGGACCTCGTCGCGCCGCTGTTCTACGGGCGCTGGGACGAGGCGGCCCGGGCGCATTGCGCGGCGAGCGCGCGGCAGCAGAACGGGAAGGCGGCGGATGCGTTTGCGGGTGCCGGGGCCTTCGATCCGGCCGGCACGCGGGCTGGGCTGCGCCGGGTCGCGGGGGAGGTGCTGGTCCTGGCCGGGGAGCTGGACGGGAACCCCCGCCCGGCCTTGGCGGCCCGGCTCGCGGAGTTGTTCCCGCGGGGGGCGGTCGACGTCCAGCCCCAGGCCTGCCACTTTCCCTGGCTGGACGACCCCGCCGGGTTCGCGGGCCGCGTGGAGCGGTTCCTCTCCGCGGGAGCCTGACCGGCGCTGACAGGGGTGGGGGCTGGAGTCGGCCCCGCGGGCCAACGGGGTGGGGCGGGGGTCAGCGGGTGCTGTCCGCCTCCGTGGCCACGGATTTCGCCCAGCGGTAGTCCGCCTTGCCGCTGGGGGAGCGTTGGATGGCGGGGGCGATGACCAGTTGGCGGGGGATCTTGTAGCCCGCCAGGCGGGTGCGGCAGTGGGTCTGGATCTCGTCCAGGGTCGGCTCCGCCGCCCCCGGCCGGATCTGGACCACCGCTGCCACGTGGTTGCCCCACGTCGGGTCCGGGACGCCCGCCACCAGCGCGTCGTACACGTCCGGGTGGGACTTCAGCGCCTGCTCGACCTCCTCCGGATAGACCTTCTCGCCGCCCGTGTTGATGCACTGCGAGCCGCGCCCGAGGACGGTGACGATGCCCTGCTCGTCCACCGTGGCCATGTCGCCGAGCAGCACCCACCGCTCCGTGCCCTTCTGGAAGAAGGTCTCCGCGGTCTTGGCCGGGTCGTTGTAGTAGCCGAGCGGGACGTGGCCGCGCTGCGCCAGGCGGCCCGGCTCGCCCACCGCCACCGGCTCGTGCGTCACCGGGTCGACCACCTGCGTACGGTCGTTGACCTCGAGGCGGAAGCCCTTCTCCGGGCCGGAGTCGTCGGTCGCCCGCCCGTTGGAGCCGGACTCCGAGGAGCCGAAGTTGTTCAGGAGCAGCACGTTCGGCACGAGCCGCTGGAACTCGGCGCGCACCGTCTCCGACATGATCGCGCCGGACGAGGAGACGCTGAAGAGGGATGACAGGTCGGTGCCCTTCAGGGGGCCGTTCAAGGCGTCGATCAGGGGCCGCAGCATGGCGTCGCCCACCAGTGACACGCTGGAGACCTTCTCCTTCTCGATGGTCCGCAGCACCTCCTCGGGCGCGTACTTGCGGTGGATGACCACCCGCTGGCCGTAGTTGAAGGCGATGAACGAGGTGAGGGTGGACGTGCCGTGCATGAGGGGCGGGGCCGGGAAGAAGGTCAGGCCGGCGCCGCGCGCCGCGACCCGCTCGGCCAGCTCCTCGGGCCGCTTCACCGGTTCGCCCGACGGCTCGCCGCCGAAGAGTCCGGCGAAGAAGAGGTCCTCCGCCCGCCACATGACGCCCTTGGGCATACCGGTCGTGCCGCCGGTGTAGATGATGAACAGGTCGTCCGGGCTGCGGGGCGGGAAACCGCGTTCGGCCGAGCCGGCCGCCTCGGCCTCCGGGAACGCCACCGGCGCGATCGCGGGCTCAGGGGCCCCCTCGGGAGCCGTTCCGACCCGGATCAGGTGGCGGAGCCCCGTCGTCTGCGGGAGCGCGGCCGCGACCCGTTCGGTGAACTCGCCCTCGAAGACGAGTGCGGCGAGGTCGGCGTCGTTGTAGAGGTAGACCAGCTCCTCCTCCACGTACCGGTAGTTCACGTTCACCGGAACCAGCCGGGCCTTCAGGCAGGCCAGCACGGTCTGCAGGTACTCGACCCCGTTGTAGAGGTGCAGGCCCAGGTGCTCGCCGGGCTGCAGCCCGCTGTCCAGCAGGTGGTGCGCGATCCGGTTCGCCGCCGAGTCCAGCTCCGCGTACGTGAGGCGGCGCTCGGCGCCGGTCCCGGGGTGGTCCACGTACACGAGGGCCTCGCGGTCCGGAACCACGTCCACGACCGACTCGAACAGGTCGGCAAGGTTGTACTCCACCGTTCCTCCTGACCCTGGAATGTCCATGGCTGGTCTGCTCCGGCGGTCATTAGAGCTCCGCCGACCGCAAGTGGGAAGGGAGTCGCCCAAGAAAACTGACTGTGTGTCAGAAAACTATTGAACTGCACCCGCGCCTACTGCAACCTGTTCTAGGTCTTGAGACGGGAGGACGGCAATGGGTGGGACAGAACACCTGACCGTGGAACGGCACGGCGCCACGCTGGTGCTCACCATGAACAGGCCCGAGGCGAAGAACGCGCTCTCGCTGCCGCTGCTGGTGGGGCTGTACGACGGGTGGCTGGAGGCGGACGCCGACGACACGGTCCGCTCCGTGGTCCTGACCGGCGCGGGCGGTGACTTCTGCGCGGGCATGGATCTCAAGGCCCTGGCCGGAAAGGGGATGGCGGGCGACCAGTACCGGGACCGGCTCAAGGCCGACCCGGACCTGCACTGGAAGGCCATGCTCCGCCACCACCGGCCGCGCAAGCCGGTCATCGCCGCCGTGGAGGGGTACTGCGTGGCCGGCGGCACCGAGATCCTGCAGGGCACGGACATCCGGGTCGCGGGCGCGGGAGCCACCTTCGGGCTGTTCGAGGTCAAGCGGGGGCTCTTCCCGATCGGCGGCTCGACGGTGCGGCTGCCGCGGCAGATTCCGCGCACGCACGCCCTGGAGATGCTGCTGACCGGGCGGCCGTACTCGGCGGAGGAGGCTGCGCGGATCGGGCTGGTCGGGCGGGTGGTGCCGGAGGGGACGGCGCTCGAGGCTGCGCTGGAGATCGCGGGGCGGATCAACGAGTGCGGGCCGCTGGCGGTGGAGGCCGTGAAGGCCTCGGTCTACGAGACCGCCGGGCTGACGGAGTCGGAGGGGCTGGCGTCCGAACTGCTGCGGGGATGGCCGGTCTTCGATACCGCCGATGCGAAGGAGGGGGCGCGGGCCTTTGCCGAGAAGCGGCCCGCGGTGTATCGGCGGGAGTAGCCGCCCCGGGCCCACCCGGTCCCGGTCCCGGTCCCGGCCCGACCGGCGTCGCCCGTGTGCGTGGTGCGGTGCGGCGCCGTTGCCGGGGCTCCGCCCCGGACCCCGCGCCTCAAACGCCGGCGGGGCTGGAGAGTCGCCGGCGGGCCGACAGATCGGGGCTCCGCCCCGGGCCTCGCGCCTCAGACCCCGGCGGGGCTGACAGATCGGGCCGGAGCCGGCGCCTCAACCGCCGGGCCCCGTGCTCTCGCATCACGGCGGGGCCGGAGGTGGCCCCGCGTTGACATCCGCTCGCCCTGATCCCATTGGAGAGTCGCCCGTGACAGCCCCCGCGTCCCCGCCCGAGGTGCTCCGTGCGCCGCTCGTCGTCGAGTTCCCCTTCACCCGGTCCCTCGGGCCCGTGCAGTCCGCGTTCCTCACCGGGCTGCGCGAAGGAGTCGTGCTCGGGGTGAAGACCTCCGACGGGACCGTCATGGTGCCGCCCGTCGAGTACGACCCCCGTACCGCCGAGGAGATCCGCGAGCTCGTCGAAGTCGCCACCACCGGCACCGTCACCACCTGGGCCTGGAACGACCGGCCCCGGCCGAACCAGCCCCTGGACACCCCCTTCGCCTGGGTGCTGGTCACGCTCGACGGCGCCGACACCGCCCTCCTGCACGCCCTCGACGCCTCCGGCCCCGCATCCGTGCGCACCGGGATGCGGGTGCGCGTGCGGTGGGCCGCCGAGCGGACCGGGGCGATCACCGACATCGCCTGCTTCGAGCCCCACGAGGGACCCGCCGCCGGGCGGGCCGCCCCGCACGACGGGGTCTTCGCGCAGCCCGTCACCGGCATCGTCGCCGAAGCCCGCCTGGACTACACGTACAGTCCCGGCCGCGCCCAGACCGCCTACATCAACGGGCTCTCCGAGCAGAAGACCATCGGCGAGCGCTGCCCCTCCTGCCACAAGGTGTACGTCCCGCCGCGCGGCGCCTGCCCCACCTGCGGGGTCGCCACCACCGACCAGGTCGAGGTCGGCCCGGCCGGCACCGTCACCACCTACTGCATCGTCAACATCAAGGCGCGGAACCTCGACATCGAGGTCCCGTACGTCTACGCCCACATCGCCCTCGACGGCGCCGGCCTCGCCCTCCACGGCCGGATCGGCGGGATCCCGTACGACCAGGTCCGCATGGGCCTGCGCGTCGAACCCGTGTGGACCGAAGGCGGCCGCTACCCCGACCACTACCGCCCCACCGGCGAGCCGGACGCGGACTACGACGCGTACAAGGAGCTCATCTGATGCCCAGGACGAGCAGGCACGCGCGCGACGTGGCCGTCGTCGCCTTCGCGCAGAGCGACCACCTGCGCCGCACCGACGAACTCAGCGAAGTCGAGATGGTCATGCCGGTCCTGCACCGGGTCCTGGCCCAGACCGGCCTCAAGGCCGGCGAGATCGGATTCACCTGCTCCGGCTCCAGCGACTACCTGGCCGGCCGGGCCTTCTCCTTCACCATGACCCTCGACGGGGTCGGCGCCTGGCCGCCGATCTCCGAATCGCACGTCGAGATGGACGGCGCCTGGGCGCTGTACGAGGCCTGGGTCAAGATCCAGACCGGCGAGGCCGACACCGCGCTCGTCTACTCGTACGGGAAGTCCTCCCCGGGCTCGGTGCGCGACGTACTGACCCGGCAGCTCGACCCGTACTACCTCGCCCCGCTCTGGCCCGACGCCGTGGCCCTGGCCGCCCTCCAGGCCCAGGCCCTGATCGACGCGGGCGAGACCGACGAGCCCGCCCTGGCCGCCATCGGAGCCCGCAGCCGCGCCGCCGCCGAGGCCAACCCGCACGCCCAGCTCAGCGGCGCCGTGCCCCAGGGCGACTACCAGGTCCGCCCGCTGCGCACCGGCGACTGCCCGCCCATCGGCGACGGCGCGGCGGCCGTGATCCTCGCCGCAGGGGACACCGCCCGGCGGCTGTGCGCGCGCCCCGCCTGGATCACCGGCATCGACCACCGCATCGAGGCCCACAGCCTGGGCCTGCGCGACCTCACCGACTCCCCGTCCACCCGGACCGCCGCCGAGCGCGCCGGGCTCTTCGAGGCCCCGGTGGACACGGCGGAACTGCACGCGCCGTTCTCCTCCCAGGAGGTCGTGCTCCGCAAGGCCCTGCGCCTCGGCGACGAGGTGACCGTCAACGCCTCCGGCGGCGCGCTCGCCGCCAACCCGGTCATGGCCGCCGGCCTGATCCGGATCGGCGAGGCCGCCGCCCGCATCCACCGCGGCGCGGCCGACCGGGCCGTCGCCCACGCCACCTCCGGCCCCTGCCTCCAGCAGAACCTGGTCGCCGTCCTGGAAGGGGACCCCGTATGAGCACCACGGGCAAGGAGCCGGTCGCCGTCGTCGGGATCGGCCAGACCAAGCACGTCGCCGCCCGCCACGACGTCTCCATCGCCGGACTCGTCCGGGAGGCCGCGGCACGCGCCCTCGCGGACGCCGAGCTGGCCTGGGCGGACATCGACGCCGTCGTCATCGGCAAGGCCCCCGACTTCTTCGAGGGCGTGATGATGCCGGAGCTGTACCTGGCGGACGCGCTCGGCGCGGTCGGCAAGCCGATGCTGCGCGTGCACACGGCCGGTTCCGTCGGCGGCTCCACGGCGCTCGTCGCCGCCAACCTCGTCGCCGCCCGCGTCCACCGGACCGTCCTCACCCTCGCCTTCGAGAAGCAGTCCGAGTCGAACGCCATGTGGGGGCTCTCGCTCCCCGTCCCCTTCCAGCAGCCGCTGCTGGCGGGCGCGGGCGGGTTCTTCGCCCCGCACGTGCGCGCATACATGCGGCGCACCGGCGCGCCGGACACGGTCGGCTCGCTGGTGGCGTACAAGGACCGGCGCAACGCGCTGAAGAACCCGTACGCGCACCTGCACGAGCACGACCTCACCCTGGAGAAGGTCCAGGCCTCGCCGATGCTGTGGGACCCGATCAGGTACTCCGAGACCTGCCCCTCCTCGGACGGCGCCTGCGCGATGGTCCTCACCGACCGGGAGGGCGCGGCCCGTTCGCCGCGGCCCGCGGCCTGGGTGCACGGCGGGGCCATGCGCAGCGAGCCCACCCTCTTCGCGGGCAAGGACTTCGTCTCCCCGCAGGCCGGCAAGGACTGCGCGGCCGACGTCTACCGGCAGGCGGGGATCACCGATCCGCGCCGGCAGATCGACGCGGTGGAGATGTACGTGCCGTTCTCCTGGTACGAGCCGATGTGGCTGGAGAACCTCGGTTTCGCGGCGGAGGGCGAGGGCTGGAAGCTCACCGAGGCCGGGGTCACCGAACTCGACGGGGATCTTCCGGTCAATCCCTCGGGCGGGGTCCTGTCCACCAACCCGATCGGCGCCTCCGGCATGATCCGCTTCGCGGAGGCGGCCCTCCAGGTCCGCGGCCAGGCCGGGGAACACCAGGTCCCGGGAGCCCGCAGGGCCCTCGGGCACGCGTACGGCGGCGGCGCGCAGTTCTTCTCGATGTGGCTGGTGGGGGCCGAACCGCCCGCCTCCTGAACCGGACGGAGCGTGCGGGCGGGGTGCCGGACCGGTCACGGGTGACTCACCGTGGCCTGTGCGGCACCCGCTGCGGTGGCTAACCTGGCCCCCGGACGACGTACCGGGAGGAGCACGCACGTGGCCGAGAGCATGACTTCACAGCCCCTGGCCGGCTGGGGCAAGCCGGACCTCGATCTCACCGAGGCGCAGTGGCGGTCGAGCAGCCGGGGAGCGGGTGACGTTCAGATCGCCTTCGTCGAGGGCTTCGTCGCCATGCGCAACAGCGAGCGCCCCGAAAGCCCTTCGCTGATCTTCGCGCCGGACGAGTGGAACAAGTTCGTGCTGAACGCGCGGGGCGGGGAGTTCGACCTCACGTAACGGCCCGCACGGGCCGTACGCCCCGTACGGGCCGCACACGCCGCACCACCGGGGCCGCGAGCCGCCGCCCCGGTGGCCGGCGGCCCGTGGGTAGGGTGGCCGCATGAGCGGCGAGAGCGACCTGCGCACACTGCTGAGCGGCATGCGGCCCGAACTGAACGAGGGCCGCTACGTGTTCTGCACCGTCCCCGGCTCCGCCGTCCCCCCGGGGACCGCCCCCGTCGCCACCGTGCTGGAACCCGAGGGCCTCACCCTGGTCCTGCGCCAGGAGGACGCCGACGCGGCCGGCCTCGCCTACGACTACACGGCCGGCTGGATCACCCTGCGGATCCACTCCGCCCTCGACGCCGTCGGCCTCACCGCCGCCTTCGCCACCGAACTCGGCGCACACGGTCTGAGCTGCAACGTCATCGCCGGATACCACCACGACCACCTCTTCGTGGCCGCCGACCGGGCCGCCGAGGCGGTCGCCGTCCTGGAGGAGCTCGCGGCGCGCTCCGCGCAGGCCTGAATCTTTCCCGTCGCGGGCTCCCTCCCGGTGTGCGCGGGCGTACGCTGATCTCCAGAACAGGCGTGGGGGGTACCAGCCATGACGGACCGTCCGACCCGTCCGAACCACAGACGGCGCACCGTGATCGAACGCGAGGCCGAGCTCTCCCTCGTCGAAGAGGCCCTGGAGCAGCTCGCCGGCCCCTCCCCGGCCAACGGCGGCGCCCTGCTCGCCTTCTCCGGAGCCGCCGGCCTCGGCAAGACCACCCTCCTCGCCGAACTGCGCCGCCGCGCCCACGCCCGCTCCTGCACCGTCCTCTCCGCCCGCGGCGGCGAACAGGAGCAGAGCCAGCCCTTCCACGTCGCCCGCCAGCTCATCCAGCCCCACCTGGCCGGCACCTCCGCACGGGAACTGCGCGCCGCGCTCGGCAGCTGGTACTCCATCGTCGGCCCCGCCCTCGGACTCTGCGCGCCCGAACAGGGCGCCCCGCCCGACCCCCAGGGCCTGCGCGACGGACTGGACTGGGTCCTCACCCACCTCGTCGTCCAGCGCGCACCCGTCACCGTCGTCCTCGACGACGCCCACTGGGCCGACCCGGAATCCCTCGGCTGGCTCGCCGCCTTCGCCCCGCGCGCCGAGCACCTCCCGCTGCTCCTCGTCGTCGCCTACCGCCCCGACGAACTGCCCGCCCACGCCGACGCCTTCCGCACCCTGCCGGGCCGGGCGGGACAGCGCCCGCTGCACCTCGCGCCGCTCACCGCGCCCGCCGTCGCCGCCCTGGTCCGCGAGGCGGTCGGCGACCACGCCGACGACGCCTTCTGCCACGAGGCGTGGGCCGTCACCACCGGAAACCCCTTCGAGGCCGTCGAACTCACCGCCAAGGTCCGGGACAAGGGCCTGCCCCCGGTCGAGGCCAACGCACCGCTGCTGCGCGACCTCGCCGCCGCCCAGCGCGGCAGCGGGCTCGTCGCCCGCCTCGAACGCCTCGGACCGTCCACCGTCCGCTTCGCGTGGGCCTGCGCCGTCCTCGGCACCGACATCCCCCGGGAGCTCGCCGCCCGGGTCGCCGCCCTCGGCACCGAGGAGGCCGTGGACGCCACCGCGCGACTGCGGGACGCCCGCATCCTGGCGGCCGCGACCACGGACGACCCGGACGCCGGGCTGGAGTTCGTCCACCCGCTCATCGCCACCGCCATCTACCGCGCCATCCCCGACGCCCTGCGCGTCGCCCTCCACGGCAAGGCCGCCACCGCCGTCGTCGACGCCGGACTCGGCCCCTCCGCCGCAGCCCGCCACCTGCTGGAGACCCACCCCGAGAACGACCCGTGGGTGGTACGCACCCTGCGCGAGGCCGCGGCCGAGAACCTCCGGGCCGGCGCCCCCGAGGCAGCCCGCCGCCAGCTCGCCCGCGCCCTGCGCGAACCCCCGGACTTCGGCGAACGCGCGGCCGTCCTCTACGAACTCGGCTGCGCCTCCCTGCTCACCGAGCCCGCCAACACCGTCAACCACCTCCGCGCCGCGCTCGCCGAGCCCGTCGACGACCCCGCGCTGCGCCAGGGCATCGTCATCCGGCTCGCCCAGGTGCTGGCGCACAGCGACCGCCTCGCCGACGCCTCACGCGCACTCGCCCGGGAGATCCCGTACACCCAGGACGTCCGTGCCCGGCTGCGCCTGCAGTCCGAGCAGTTCATGTGGGACGCCTTCAACGCCGCCGAGCCCGACTCCCCGGCCCGATCCCGGCGGCTGGCGAGGCTCGCCGACCGGCTGACCGGGCGCGACCTCACGGAGCGGTACGTCATCGGGCTGCGCGCCTGGGACGCCTGCCTGCGCGGGGAGCCCGTGGACGTGGTCCTGCACCATGCCGGACGGGTGCTGGAGCAGGGCTTCAGCTGGGCCCACGAGGACCGCGGCTTCGAAGTCCCCGTGCTCGTGGCCATGGCCCACATGTACGCCGACCGGCCCTGGCGGGCGGAGGAGCTGTTCGAAGCGGGCACCGCCGAGTTCGAGCGGCAGGGCTGGCACGGGGCGCACCTGTCCTTCGCGTACGGCCTGCGCGCCTACATCCGCTTCCGGCGCGGGCGGCTCGCCGAGGCCGGGGAACTGGCGCGTGCCGGGCTGCGGCTCGCCGAGCGCGTGGGCCGCGGCACGCCCGTGCACTGGTACAACATCGCCATCCTCATCACGACACTGCTCGCGCGCGGACGGACCGACGAGGCCTGGGAGCTGGGCCTGGAGCACGAGTTCGGGAAGCCCTTCCCGGCGGCGGTGGTCTTCCCCGACTCCCAGACCGTGTACGCGGAACTGCTGCTGGCCAGGGGCGACACGAAAGCCGCGGCCGCGGAACTGGAGGAGGTGGACCGCCGGTTGACCCCGCGCGGCATCCAGAACCCGGCGTGGTGCCCGTGGCAGCTGCACCTGGCCCGGGCCGTGGCCGGGGACGATCCGCACCGGGCCCGCGCACTGGCCGCCGACGCGGTCCGGCGGGCCCGCGCCTTCGGCGCCCCCTCGGGCATCGGCCAAGCCCTGCGCGTGGCGGCCGAGGTCGCGGCGCCCGAGGACCGGGCGGAGCTGCTGCGGGAGGCGGTGGCCCTGCTGGCCGTCTCCCCGGCGGGATACGAACTGGCCCGCGCGCTGGCCGCCCTGGGAGCCGAGCTCGGCGACCCCGAACTGCTCGGCCGCGCCGTGCTGACGGCCCGGGAATGCGGCGCCGACGGCCTCGAGGCACGGGCCGCCAAGGCCCTGCTGAACCTCGGCGGCGCCCTGCCGTGCCGGTCCTCCAGGGCGGACGTGCTCACGGAGGAGGAGCTCCGGACGGCGCGGGTGGCCGCCCGCGGTGGCGGGCCGGCCGCCGGAGACCGGGAGCCCGACTGGGCGCTGTCGGCGGCCTGCCGCACGCTCGGCACCGACCTCCCGGGTCTTCGGGCGGCCCTCGACGGCTACGGACCGTAGGGCCTGTCGTTCGGATCAGTGCACGGCGTACACCCCACCCGGGCCGGGGAAGGGTGTTCCCATGGAGCACACCGAGCGGATCGCCCACTTCCGCGCCGAGGCGTCGGCCTTCGAGCAGGCCGTCCGCCGCGCCCTGCACCCCGGCCGGCCCGCGCCACTGGTCCCCTCGTGCCCCGGCTGGTCGCTCTCCGACCTCATCGCGCACCTCGGCGCAGTGCAGCGCTACGTCGCCCACATCCTGCGGGAGCGCCTGCCCCGGGCGCCGGACGCGGGCGACCTCTCCCTGTACGGGCTCCCCGCCGATCCGGCCGTACTGGCCGCCTGGCCGCGGCCCGAGCGGGCGCCGAACCGGGAGCCGGTGCCGGACGCGCTGACGGCGTGGTTCGCGGAGGGCGCCCGGCAGCTGGCCGAGCTGTTCGGAGATCTCGGGCCGGACCTGCCGGTATGGACCTGGGCGCCGGAGCGGACCGCGGGCTTCTGGCTGCGGATGCAGACGATCGAGCTGGCGGTCCACCGGTGGGACGCGCAGTCCGCCACCGGCGCCCCGGGCCCTCTCGCCCCGGCCCTCGCGGCGGACGCCGTGACCCAGACCTTCGAGGTGATGGTCCCGGCCCGGCGCGCCCGGCAGCCGGTCCCACCGGGCGCGGGGGAGCGGTTCCGCTTCCGGCGCACCGACGGCCAGGGGGCCTGGACGGTCGCCTTCTCGGCGGACGGGGTCCTCCTGGAACCCGGCTCCCCGGGCCCGGCGGACGTCGAAGCCGCGGGCTCCGCCTCCGACCTCGCCCTCTTCCTCTGGCGCCGCCTGCCACCCGACGCCCTGCGCGTCACGGGCGACGCGACCCTCCTCCCGCACTGGTTCACCCTGGTCCCGCCGGACTGACGGGCCCGAGCCGGCGGCGGCCGGGCGGGGGCCGGGCGACGCACGGGGACGGAGGCCGGGCAGGGGAGGGGACGGGGGCGGGACGGGGGGCGGGGACAGGGGCCGGATGAGGGGCCCCGGGCCGGAAAACTTCGCCCGGCCACGTACCATGGCGGCATGTCCTTCCTCCGCCGCCACCGCGCCGCCACACCCGCCGGCCCGGACTTCGACGTCCTGGCCATGGACCCGGGGGACTGGCCGGGCAATCTCGGGGCCGGGCTGCTGCCCGCGCCCGACGGCAGCTGCCAGGGTGTCTTCCTCCGCTACGACCTGTTCGGCGGACGCGGCCCCGCGATGATCATCGGCAACCTGCCCGAGGGTTCCCCCGCCCGGGACCTCAACGACGGCCAGGTCCCCTTCGAGGTCGCCCAGCTGCTCGAAGCCCTGGAGAACGACGAGGACGTCGAGGTCACCGGCATCGAGGACTGCCCCGTCATGCAGGGCGACAACCTCCTCATCGTCCGGAAGATCAAGCTGTCGGAGTCCCGCGTCTCCTGCGTCCAGTTCGACCGCAGCGACAACGTGCTGGTCACCATCGCCAGCTGGGACCGCCCGATCACCGATGACCTCTACGCCCTCCTGAAGCCGCTCCCCGCGGAGCTCTTCCAGCAGGGCTAGCGCCTCTCGTCGTACCTGTCGTACCTGTAGTACCTGTCGATCACGCGTCCGCGATGTCGTTCGCCGCCACGTAGCCGAACGTCATCGCGGGTCCGATCGTCGACCCGGCCCCCGCGTAGCTGCGGCCCATCACCGCCGCGCTCGCGTTGCCCGCCGCGTACAGGCCCCGGATCACCGAACCGTCCGCCCGCAGCGCACGCGCCCGCGCGTCCGTGACGATGCCGCCCTTCGTGCCGAGATCACCCGGCACGATCTTGAACGCGTAGAACGGCGGCACCCAGATCGGCGCCAGGCACGAGTTCGGGGTCACTCCCGGGTCCGTGTAGTAGTGGTCGTACGCGGTGTCCCCCCGGTGGAAGTCGGAGTCCGTCCCGTTCCACGCCTGCGCGTTGAACCGGCTCAGCGTCGCCCGCAGCGCCGCCGCCGGAACCCCGATCTGGCCGGCCAGAGCGTCCCAGGTCCACGCCTTCTTCGCCGCCCCCGCCTCGTACCACGAGTCCGGGAACACGATCGTCGGCAGGATGTCCTTGAACAGGTACTTGTTGCGGTAGTGCTGATCCACGATCAGCCACGCCGGGATGTGCGAGCCGACCGCCGCCCGGTCCTTCTCGTACATCACGTGCACCACATCGCTGTACGGCGCCGCCTCGTTGACGAAGCGGGCGCCGTTCCCGTTCACGATCAGCCCGCCCGGCAGGGTCCGCTCGGCGAGGCAGAAGTAGGGCTCTGCTGGCAGCGGGATCGACGGGCCCCACCACGCGTCGTCCATCAGCGCCAGCGCCGCCCCCGCGCGCTGGCCCGCCCGGATCCCGTCGCCCGTGTTCTCCTTCGCGCCCACCGACCACTGGGTGCCGATCGGCTGCTGCTGGTACTGCGCCCGCATCTGCGCGTTGTGCTCGAAGCCGCCCGACCCGACGACCACCCCGCGCCGGGCCCGTACGGTGCCCCGTACGCCCTCCTTCTCCACCACCACCCCGGTCACCGCACCGCCCTCCTGGACCAGGTCCACCAGCGGGCTGTCCAGCCAGACCGGCACCCCCGCCTGCTGGAGCCCGGCGCGCAGCCCGGCAGCCAGGGCCTGGCCCATCGTCAGCGGCTTCTGCCCGAGCAGCGCCGCCTTCGTGCCGCGCGCCAGGCACTCCGTGGACACGGCGAGGCCCTTGGCGTTCACGGCCGCCAGGCCCAGCCACTTGTAGTCCTGGCTGAACACCACCATGCCGGCCGGCACCGCCATGTACGCCGGGTTCAGGCGGGCCAGTTCCGCGCCCAGGATGTTCCCGTCGATCTGGTCCGGCTCGATGGACCGGCCGTTCGGCAGTCCGCCCGGCAGGTTGGGGTAGTAGTCGCTGTACCCCTCCATGAAGCGGAACCTGAGCGGGCTGTTGGCCATCACGAAGTCCAGCATCCGCGGACCGTTGGCGAGGAAGGCGGCCTGCCGGTCGGCCGGCACCTCGGGTCCGACGACGGCCGCCAGGTACGTCGCCGCCTTCTGCGGGGTGTCCGGCACTCCGGCGCCCAGGATCACCGAGTTGTTGGGCAGCCAGATCCCGGCCCCGGAGCGGGCTGCGGACCCGCCGAAGGTGGGTGCCTTCTCGACCACCAGCACGCTCAGCCCCCGCTTGGCGGCGGTGAGCGCGGCGGTCATCCCGGCGGCCCCGGACCCGACCACGACCACGTCGTACTCGCCGAGCGACGGCCCGGCCTGGACGCCGTCGGCCCGCGCCGCGGCGGCCGGCAGCACGGTGGCGGCGAGCACCCCGGCGCCGGTCCCGGCCACGACGCTGCGGCGGGAGGGGAAGGAGGACTTCATGGGCGTCTCCAGGCGGTGTGAGGAGGGAACGCGGTGTCAACCGAAGCGTTCTGATGCCGCATCAGGTACGGAAGGTGTTCGGGGGATCATGTGATGTCAAGGCATACGGGCCTCCCACCGCCCGGCCGGGCCGTCGGGCTTCCTTAGGATCGGGGCATGGCGAAGACAGAGCACACGCGGTGGGACGGCGTCACCACCCGCGACGTTTACCACGCGGACATCGTGGCCCGACGGGACCTGCTGGCGGACGCGGCCCGCGACGGCGACTGGCCGCGGGTGTTCGATCAGCTCGCGGAGAACCCCGACTGGGTCAACGCGACCCGCATGGGCGGTCCCAGCGGCTTTGCCCTGCTGCACCAGGCGGCCTGGCACGGTGCACAGGACGCCGCGGCCGCGCTCGTCGGCGGCGGGGCCTGGCGCACCCTGCCGACCGCGACCGGGGAGCGGGCCGCCGACATCGCCCTGGCCCGTGGCCACAAGGGGATGTCGGGCCTGCTCCAGCCCGTGGTGCGCCACCCCTTGCCGGCCCCGGCACTGGACGCGCTGCAAGACCGGCTGCACGCGCTGATCCGGGCGGACAGCCACGGTCTCGCCGACCAGCACCGCCTGAAGCTGCCGGCGCTGGCCGTGCTGACCGAACTCACCGAGCCGCGGATGTACTTTCCGGTCCCGGGCATGTACGGCGGTTTCCGCTACGAGCTGGACGGCGACAGCCTCGTCACCGAGAGCTGGAGCCGCGTCGTCGGCGGCTCGGGCCGACGCCACCGCATCACCGCCCGGTCGACCGAGCTGGTCGCCGAGGGGTTCGTCTGAGGGTCCGTCCGAGCCGGGCACACCGCGTCCGCCCGTACGCGCACGCCGCCGAGCCCCGGGTGGGAACCCGGGGCTCGGCAACCGTGGGGGCGGGGGCCGGTGAGGTCAGCGGGTGCCGACCGCCGCGCGGACCGCTCTGCGCGCCATCCCGGCGTCGTCGTGCAGGCGGCGCAGCAGCAGCCGCTGCTCCTCGCCGGAGGACAGGGCGCCCGCCGGCAGGGGCTGGGCCGGGGCGGTCGCCAGCATCGAGCGCTGTACGGCCGTCTCGGACATCCGGATCTCCCGGGTCAGCACCAGCATCAGGTTGACCAGGAAGGCGTCCCGCACCGCCGGGCCGGCCGACTGGGCGAGCCGGCTGATCTGGCTGCGCGCGGCCGGGGCGTCGCCCAGCACCGTCCACAGGGTGGCCAGGTCGTAGCCCGGCAGGTACCAGCCCGCGTGCTCCCAGTCGAGCAGCACCGGCCCGGCCGGGGACAGCAGCAGGTTCGACAGCAGGGCGTCACCGTGGTTGAACTGCAGCGGGGTGCCCGACAGCTTCACGCCGTGCAGCAGCTTCTGCAGGTCACCGAGATCCCGGTCGGTCAGCAGGCCCAGCTCGTAGTCCCGGGCGATCCGGCGCGCGTAGTTCAGCGGGGTGCCGAACAGCTCGCCCGGCGGACGCCACTGGTTGACCCGGCACACCGCGCCCAGGGCCGCCCGTACGTCGACCCGCGGCGGCGCGTCCACCGGATGCCGCTGCAGCGCCGCGACCCGGCCCGCCATCCGCTCGACGACCAGTACGCAGTTCTCCGGGTCGGCGGCGATCAGCCGCGGCACCCGGACCGGCGGGCGGTGCCGGACGAACGCCCGGTATGACGCTATTTCGTGCCGGTACCGCTCACGCCATTCGGGCGAGTGGTCCAGTAAAACCTTGGCGACGGCGGTCATCCGCCCGGTGGTGCCCACGAGGAGGACCGACCGGCCGCTGCGCCGCAGCACCTGGACGGGCGCGAACTCGGGACAGATCCGCTGCACCGAGGCGAGCGCGGTGCGCAGTTGCGCCCCCTGCGGCCCCGAGAGGTCGATTCTTCCGCTGAGCGGCTGCGATCCGGTCCCCGGCATCCGCCGCGCCCGAACGGCGCCCTGCGCCGGAGCCGCGGGGCGGCCGGGTTCGAGGTAGGGGCCGCCGCCCGCGGGAAGCGTGCGGTGCGGCCGGACCGGGGCGGACACGGAGGACGTTGCTGCGTACATGGCGTTACGGATCCCTTCGTGCGCCGACGAGTTGCATACGCCGCCCCGCCGGATCCCGTGCATCACCCTGGGGAGTTCCGCCGGTGACCGGGTCGGGGAGGCGCATTCCTACCTGACACCCGGCCGCGGGTGGCGGACCATCAGGCGTGCCCTGGCGAAGCCTGGCGAATAGTCGCTGGGCATCTGACGGCGGGTTACTGTCAACTCAGCCGAGAACCTGGGGGCTTGACGTGAGCAAGGGTCCAAACACCCGCTTGAACGACCTGTTCGGCCTGGCCGGCTGGTCCAAGGGCGAACTGGCGAGGATGGTCAACAGGCAGGCGGCGGCCATGGGGCATCCCCAGCTGGCCACCGACACCTCGCGGGTGCGGCGATGGATCGACATGGGGGAAACCCCGCGCGAACCGGTGCCCACGGTACTGGCAGCACTGTTCACCGAGCGGCTCGGTCGTGTCGTGACCATCGAGGACCTCGGGTTCGTACGGCAGCGGCGCACCAGCAGACGGCAGCCGGGCGGGGCTCAGGAGAACCCCGACGGAATGCCCTGGGCGCCCGAACGCACAGCCGCGGTCCTCACCGAATTCACGGGAATGGACCTCATGCTCAACCGTCGCGGTCTGATGGGCGCGGGCGCCGTGCTCACCGCCGGCTCCGCCCTCAGCAACGCCATGCACGACTGGCTCCACACCGACCCCGCGCTCGCCAAGGAGGCGCAGCGCTTCGGGGAGTCCTTCCAGGCCGACCCAGCGGGATACGACCGCTACGAGGCCGCCCCGATCGGCTCCCAGGAGATCGAGGCGCTGGAACGCTCCGTCGAGGTGTTCCGTGCCTGGGACGCCTCCAGAGGAGGCGGGCTCCAGCGCAAGGCGGTCGTCGGCCAGCTCAACGAGGTGGGCGGGATGCTCGCCTACCACCACCCCGACCACCTGCAGCGGCGGCTGTGGGGAGTGGCGGCCAACCTCGCCGTGCTCGCGGGCTGGATGTCCCACGACGTGGGCCTCGAACCCACGGCGCAGAAGTACTTCGTCATCGCCGCGCACGCGGCGCGCGAGGGCGGCGACCGGCCGCGCGCCGGCGAGGCGCTCTCCCGGGCCGCCCGCCAGATGGTTCACCTCGGCAAGCCGAACGAGGCCCTCGACCTGATGAAGCTGGCCCAGTCCGGCTCCGGCGAGCAGACCCTGCCCCGCACGCGCGCCATGCTGCACACCATCGAGGCCTGGGCGCAGGCCGCCATGGGCAAGGGCCAGGCCATGCGCCGCACCCTGGGCGAGGCGGAGGAGCTGTTCGTCTCCGACAAGGGCGACGTACCGCCGCCGAGTTGGATGCAGCACTTCGACGAGGCGGACCTGCACGGCATGCAGGCCCTGGCGTACCGCACCCTCGCCGACCACGACGCCACCGCGGCGCCCGTCGCCGCCCACCACGCCAAGGCGGCCCTGCGGCTGCGCGGCGACGGCTACCAGCGCTCGCAGATCTTCGACTACATCTCGTTGGCCTCGGCCTGCTTCATCGCCGACGATCCCGAACAGGCCGACCGATACGCCCGGCTCGCCCTGGTGTCGATGAACGAGACCTCCTCGCACCGGACCTGGGACCGGCTGCGCGAGATGTACCGGCTCACCGGCCAGTACGCCGGGTACGCGCGCATCGAGGACCTGCGCGAGGAGATCGAACTGGCCCTCCCCGACAGCCCGGCGCCGCGCACCCCGCGCGGTTCGGTCGTGTAGTGCGGGAAGGCGTACGGAGACGAGAAAGGCCGCGCCCTGTGGCGCGGCCCCCACACTCCTGACGTCTTGCCCGATGTCTTGCGAAAGCTCGTGACGCCTACGAACCGACCCGAGCCACCAGCACGCACGCGTCGTCCTCGCGCTCGCTCTCGCCGAACTCCTCGATCACCATGCGCACGCAGTCCTGCGCCGACCGCGCCGCCGAGAACCGCGGTGCGAGCGCCAGCAGCCGCTCCGTCCCGTCGGCCCGGCTGAACTCGATGCTGCGCGGCGTCAGCCCGTCCGTGTGCAGGACGAGTACGTCGCCCACCTCGAGGCGTTCCTCGGCCTGACCGTACGAGGCTCCGGAGGTCGCGCCCAGCAGGACGCCCTCCGGCGGCAGCAGCGAGCGGCCGGAGCCGCGGCGGAACAGCAGCGGGGCCGGGTGTCCGGCCTGCGCCCAGGACAGCACGCGGCGCGCGGGATCGTAGCGGCAGCACACGGCCGAGCCGAGGGCCGGCTGCACGGAGGTCTCCAGGAGCTGGTTCAGCCAGCCCATCAGCGGGCCCGGCTCGATGCCGGCCATGGCCATGCCGCGCAGGGCGCCGAGCATCATCGCCATGCCGGAGGTGGCGGTGACTCCGTGCCCGGTCAGGTCGCCGACCGTCAGCAGGGAGCGCCCGTCGGGGAGTTCGAGGGCGTCGTACCAGTCGCCGCCGATCAGGGCGCTGGTCGCCGACGGCAGGTAGTGCGCGGCCACGTCCAGCGTGCCCGTGCTGCTGTGCGGGAACCGCAGGGAGCCGCGCCACGGGGGGAGCACGGCTTCCTGCAGCTCGACCGCCAGCCGGTGCTCGGTCTGCGCGATCTCCCGCTGGCGCTGCAGCGAGTCACGGGACTCGCGCACCGCCCGCTGGCTCCGGCGCAGTTCACTCACGTCCCGCAGCACGGCCCACATGGAGGCCGTGCAGCCGTCGGAGTCGAGGACCGGCTCGCCCCTCATGTGCAAGGTCCGGACCCGCCCGTCGGCCCGGACGATGCGGAACTCGCCGTCGATCGCCTTGCCGTCCACCAGGCAGGCCGTGACCCAGGCGGTGAGCAGCGGCTGGTCCTCGGAGAACAGGGTGGAGCCCAGTTCGTCGAGCGGGAGCGCGCCCGCCTCGGGGGACCGGCCGAAGATCTGGAACAGCTCGTCGGACCAACTGACCTCGTCGGTCAGCAGGTTCCACTCGGCGCTGCCGACCCGGGTCTGTGCCTCGGGCCCGGCTTCGGGCGCCGCCTGCGGGAGAAGGATGGTCTCGGGCGCGGGGGGCAGGCCCTCTTTGAGCTGACCCAGGTGCTCGCGGAGGTCGTCGAGGTGGTGCACGGCGAGATCGCACAGTGCGCGCTGCCAGCGGCCCTGGGCGTCGTCGTCGTCCACGACGGTGTCGCGGCGTACCGCGTCCACCTCACCCCGGAGGCGCCGGGTCTGCGAGATCAGTGCGTCCACCGACCCCGGCTCGGGCGGCTGCGCGGGACGGTCCGCGAACAGGTGGGACGGCATGAGAACTCCGATACAGGCGCGGCACGGCCAAGTCTGAAGGAAGGACCGGTTACGACTGTTGCACAGGCGGCGACGGCGTGTAAGGCGTTTGGCAACATCCGTAACGGTCTTGCTCATGGCATATGCCGCAGGCCTTCCGGCGCGTCTTTCCCGTACGAACGAATCCGGTCAGCCAAGGTCGGGCCATCATGATCGGCTCCGCGGCGCCCGCCTCCCCAGCCCCATTTCAGAGGGGTCTGACGAGCCGGAACCGAGCCGGAACCGGCGGCCGGAAACAGGCCCTTGGCACGCGGTGGATCGATCGTACGGCCGAGACGTACGAGGCGTGCACCTCCGTTCGGGTCGAGAGCGACACCCGCAGCGCCGTACCCCCGAACGAATGACCCCCTCCGCCGTAGCCGCCCGGGCCGCGGTCCGTCCCCAGGCTTCCCACCACACCCCTTGATCGCTACCCTACGTGTCGGTAATGAGCCGGGGGTGGTCCGCGTGGGCGGGCCCGCGCAGGGTGGGGACGACACATGACCGGGCAGAACCACCCGGCGGGGAAGAGCCGCCGCTCCTTCCTCACCCATCTCGTCGCTGCGCCGACGCTCGCCCTCGTCACCCGCGCCGGAGCCGATGCGCTGGCCCCGCAGCCCGCCCGCGCCGTGGTGCCGAGCCTGCCCGCCATCGCCGACGTGATCGACCTCGGCGATCTGTTCATCCTGGCCGGCGCGCCCACCTCGGCCCTGCTGGCGCTCGCCGTCGAGGCGGACGGGACCATCCGCTTCCGGCTGCCGCGCGAGGAGGTCGGCCAGGGCCTCACCACCGCCGTGGCCATGCTCGTCGCCGAGGAGTTGGACGCACCGCTGGCCGCCGTACGCGTCGAACTGGACGACGCCCGGCCCGAACTGCTCTTCAACCAGCTGACCGGCTCCTCCAACTCCATCCGCTCCCTGTACGGGCCGGTCCGCCAGTGCGCCGCCACCGCCCGGGCCCGGCTCGTGGCGGCCGCCGCCCGCCGCTGGGGCATGTCCGCGGCCACCCTGACCACCGCGAACGGAGCCGTCCGCGCCCCCGACGGCCGCACCGCCGACTACGGCTCCCTCGCCGCGGCCGCCGCCGACCCGGGGCTGGCCGTCGTCGGGGCCACCCCCAAGAAGGCGGCGCAGCACACCCTGGTGGGCAAGCCGACGGGCCGCGTCGACGCCCGCGCCATGGTCACCGGGGCCCAGCAGTACACCCTCGACCTCGACGTGCCGGGTGCGAAGCCCTGCGTGGTGCGCCGCCCGCCCACCCTCGGCGGCACCGTCCGCGGCGTCGCCAACCTCGCCGCCGTCCAGGCCATGCCCGGCGTGCTGCACGTGGTGACCGTCCCGACCGGGGTCGCGGTCGTCGCCGAGACCTTCGGGCAGGCCCTCGACGCCAAGGCCGCCCTCCAGGTCACCTGGGGCCCCGGCCCCGCCGACGCGCTGTCCGACGCGCAGATCCGTACGAAGCTGCGCGCCGCCACCCCGCCGCTGCTGGTGCCGCCGCTGCTGACCCCGTACGTGGACGCCGAGTTCGACTTCGCCTTCGTCAGCCACGCCCCGATGGAGACCAACTCCGCCGTCGCCGACGTTCGGGAGGACCGCGCCGAGATCTGGTCGGGGCTCAAGTCCCCCATCGTGGCCCGCCAGACCATCGCCGCCGAGCTCGGCCTGCCCCTGGACAAGGTCACGGTGCACGTCGTCCAGGCCGGCGGCTCCTTCGGGCGGCGGCTCTTCTTCGACGCGGCCCTGGAGGCGGCCCGGGTCTCCAAGGCCTGCCGCCGCCCGGTCAGGCTGATGTGGACCCGCGTGGACGACACCCGGCACGGCCGGATGCGCCCCGCCACCCACCACAAGATCCGGGCCACCCACCTGCTGGGCGAGGTCCTCAGCTTCGAGCACCGCGTCGCCGCCGCCGAGACCGACTTCCGCCACGGGCTCGGCGAGATCATCACCGCCACCGCCGCGAGCCTGCCGCTCGGCATCGGCAACGCGACCCTGGCCCAGACCCTGTTCCTGACCACCGTGAAGTCCCCCTACCACTTCGGGCTCACCACCCAGGCCCTCACCGAGGTGCCGACCGGCATCCCCACCGGCTCCTGGCGCTCGGTGTACTCCGCCAACACCCGCGGGGCCGAGGAGATCGTGGTCGACGAACTGGCCGCGGCGACCGGCCGGGACCCGTACCGGTTCCGCCGCACCTTCCTGAAGACGGCCGCCCAGCGGGCCGTGCTCGACAAGGCCGCGGCGGAAGGGGAGTGGGGGCGGGCGATGCCGGCGGGCTGCGCGCAGGGCATCGCCTTCCACGAGGAGTACAAGTCCCGCACCGCGTGCCTCGTCGAGATCGACACCCGCGACCCGGAGCACGTGCGCGTGACCAAGGCCGTCATCGCCGTGGACGTGGGCCTGCCCGTCAACCCGCGCGGGCTGGAGGCGCAGATGATCGGCGGCCTCACCGACGCCATCTCCACCACGCTGCGCGCCGGGCTGCACCTGGACAAGGGGCTCCCGCTGGAGGGCAGTTACAGCCAGTTCCACTGGGCCCGGCAGCGTGACACCCCGCGTGACGTACGGGTCCACGTGCTGCCCGCCACCGGCGAGGAGCCGGGCGGCGCGGGCGAGCTCGGGGTCCCCGCGGCCGTCGGTGCGATCGCCAACGCCTGGGCCCGGGCCACCGGTTCCAAGCCGCGCAGCTTCCCCCTCGACTTCGACGTCGACTTCACCCCCTACCCGCGATAGCACGCAGCCAGGAGTTCGCCGTGCCCTCCCACACCTTCACCGTCAACGGGCGGAGCGTCACCGTGGACGCGCCCGACGACCTGCCCCTGCTCTGGGTCCTGCGCGACATGCTGGGCGTCACCGGCCCCAAGTACGGCTGCGGCGTCGACGTCTGCAAGGCCTGCACCAGCCATCTCGACGGCACCGAGGTCCGGCCGTGCGTGGTGCCCGTCTCCGCCTGTGCGGGAAAGAAGGTGACCACCATCGAGGGGCTGGCCGACGGGGAGGACCTGCACCCCGTGCAGGAGGCGTGGCTCGAACAGGACGTCGCCCAGTGCGGGTTCTGCCAGCCCGGCCAGATCATGGCCGCCGTGGCCCTGCTCCAGCGCACGCCCGACCCGACGGACGAGGACATCGACGCCCTCGCCAACATCTGCCGCTGCGGAACCTACTTCCGCATCCGCGAGGCCATCCGCAGCGCGGCCGCCCGCATGTGAGCGGCGGCGGACCCCGGTGTTTCCCCCGTGGATACCGGGATCCGGCCGCTCGTGGCCAACCTATGCCGGTCAAGGGCCGTCCACAGGGTTCGCCGTGCCCAGTGACGGCGCTTGACGGGTATCACTGTGCACAGTGTGCGGCGGGTGGTTCAATGCCGCCGTGTCCCGGTCAGACGACATCCTGAAGGTCCACCGGCTCGCCCACACCGGTGGTTCGGCCGCGCTGCTCGAATGGCTCGCCGCCCGCCTGGGCGGGTGGGCCGGGGTGGTGGACGCCGAGGAGGGGCGCGGGCCGGAGTCCGCGGTGCGCGGCGCCGCCGAGATGAGCGTCCGCGGCGTCCGGTCGGCCGTCCTGCACGGGGCCCGGTCCGCGACGCTGCTGTTCGCGCTGGACGGCGGGCGCACGCTGGCCGCCGTACTGGACCGGCCGCACCACCCGGACGCGCCCACGCTGCTCGCGGACGCCGCCGTACCGCTGGCCCTGGTCCTGCGCGCCGAGGAGGCCGTGCGGCGCGAGGCGCGGGCCGCTCTCGCCGAGTCGCGGGCCCGTGAGGCGGTGCTGCACCTGCTGATGAACGGCCGGCTCTCCACCGCCCGCCAGGTCGCCGAGGCGCTGGGCCCCTCGCTGCCCGAGCCGATGCGCATGTACGTGGTGGAATGCCGGACCGGTCAGCGCGGCGAAGTCACCCGGCGGCTCGAGCAACTGACGGGCGGCCGGGCCTGGATCGTGCGCTGCCCGGTCTACGTGCGCCACCTCATCGTGCTCGTCCCGGCGGACCTGGCGGCCGCTTCGGCCGACCACGACCCCCTCGCGGGGGCGCTGGCGCAGGTGGCGCCGGACTGCGCGGTCGGCGTCAGCGGGGAGATGCGCCTGCGCGAGGCCCCGGCCGCGTACACCCAGGCCTTCCACGCGCTGGCCGTCGCCCGCGGCCGGGGCGAACGGCACGCCCGGTTCGGGCCCGGGCCCGAGCTGGCGCTCGCCGCCCACGGGGCCGGGGCCGGCTGGGCCGAAGCCCTGCTCGCGCCCCTGCACGCGTACGAGCCCCGGCGCCCGCAGGACCCCGGTGGGCAGGAACTGCGGGCCACCGCCCACGCCTGGCTGAACTTCGCCTCGCACGCGACCCGGCTGCTGAAGATCCACCGCAACACGCTGGCCGCCCGGCTCCGCCTGGTCGAAACCCTGCTCGGCCTGGACCTCGCACGCCTCGGGGACCAGGCGGCGCTCGCGCTGGCCCTGCGGCTGACCCCGGGCGCGCGGCCCGGTGGCGACGCGGGTGCGGAGCGCGCCCCCGATCTCGACGGGGTGTTGCGCGATCCGCGCCTGACCGCCTGGGCCCGGGCCCATCTGCGCCCGCTGACCGGGCCCGACGCCCCGCCGGGCGCCCGCGCGACCGTCCGCACCTGGCTGGCGCACGATGCCCAACTCGTCCCGGCGGCCGCCGCGCTGGGCGTCTCCGTCCCCGGCGCCCGCAAGCGGCTGACCCGCATCGAGACGCTGCTCGAGCGCTCTCTGCTCCAGTCGCCGAGCGCCCGTCACGACCTGTGGCTGGCGCACCGGGCGGAGGAGCTCGCCGGGTGACACTGTCGCCAAAAGAGGGTGAATCGTGCAAAACATGCACGATCATGCCCAAATGAGGCGTATCCATGTGAAGCGCGTACTGGTCGGTGAACCCCTCGACACCGCCCGGATGGGCGAGACCCTGCTCCCCAAACGGCTCGCCCTGCCGATCTTCTGCAGCGACCCGCTCTCCTCCGTGGCCTACGCGACCGAGGAGATCCTGCTGATCCTCGCCCTCGGCGGCGTCGCGCTGCTCCACCTCACCTGGTACGCGGCCGCCGCCATCGTCTTCCTGCTCGTGGTCGTCGTCGCCTCCTACCGGCAGACCTGCCACGCCTACCCGGGCGGCGGCGGTGCCTACGTCGTCAGCTCCGAGAACCTCGGACAGACCGCCGCCCTGACCGCCGCCAGCGCCCTGCTCGTCGACTACGTGATGACCGTCGCCGTCTCCGTGGTCTCCGGCGTCGCCGCCATCACCTCGGCCATCCCCGCGCTCAACGACCACGAGGTCGGCCTGTCGGTGGGATTCGCGGTGCTGCTGACCCTCATGAACCTGCGCGGCGTACGCGAGTCGGGCCGCCTCTTCTCCATCCCCACCTACGGCTTCGTCCTCGTCGTCTACCTCATGTTCGCCTGCGCCGCCGTACGGCTGGCCACCGGCGACACCATCCGCGCCGAGTCCGCCCACCTGCCCATCACCGAGGCCGGCACCTATACCGGCCTGGCCGTGGTGCTCCTCGCGATGCGCGCCTTCGCCTCCGGCTGTACCGCCCTCACCGGTGTCGAGGCCATCAGCAACGGCGTCCCCGCCTTCCGCAAGCCCAAGGCGAAGAACGCCGCGACCACCCTCGCCGCCATGGGCGTGCTCTCCGTGACCATGTTCACGGGCATCACCGCACTCGCCATGACGTACCAGGTGCACGTCGCGGCCGACCCCACCGAACTGGGCCTGCCGCCCGGTACCGCCACCTCCACCGCCCTCGCCCAGATCGGCCGGGCCACCTTCGGGAGCTGGCACTTCCTCTTCTACCTGCTCCAGGCCGTCACCGCGGGCGTGCTGATCCTCGCCGCGAACACCGCGTTCAACGGCTTCCCGATGCTCGCCTCGATCCTGGCCAGGGACAAGTACGCACCCCGCCAGCTCTTCAACCGGGGCGACCGGCTCGTCTACTCCAACGGCGTCGTGCTCCTCGCGCTCGCCGCCATCGCCCTGATCGTCGCCTTCGACGCCGAACTGACCCGGCTCATCCAGCTCTACATCATCGGCGTCTTCGTCTCCTTCACCCTCTCCCAGGCGGGCATGGTGCGGCACTGGCGCAGGGAGCTCGCCTCATCCGCCACCCCGCGCGAGGAGCGGGTGCACATCCACCGCCGGCTCGCCATCAACGCGGTCGGCGCCACCCTGACCGCCCTGGTCCTGGTCATCGTCCTGATCACCAAGTTCACGCACGGCGCCTGGCTGGTCGTCATCGCCATGCCGCTGCTGTTCCTCGGCATGAAGGGCGTACGCCGCCACTACGACGAGGTCGCCCGGCAGGTCGCCGTCGCCCCCGGCGCGAAACCGCGCAAACCCGCCCGCCACCACGTCCTGGTCCTGGTCGCCTCCGTGCAGGCCCCCACCCTGAAGGCCCTCGGCTACGCGCAGGGCCTGCGCCCCGACACGCTGACCGCGGTCACCGTCGCGGCGGACGGGGAGGAAGCGGCCCGGCTGCGCGAGGAGTGGGCCGAGCACGCCCCGGGCCTCCCGCTGAAGATCCTGCACTCGCCGTACCGCGAGGTGGTGGGCCCGATCCTGGCCCACGTCGAGGAGCTGGCGGCGGACAGCTCGACGGACGTGCTCTCGGTGGTGATCCCGGAGTACGTGGTCGGCCACTGGTGGGAGCAGCCCCTGCACAACCAGAACGCGCTGCGGCTCAAGGCCCGGCTGCTGTTCACCCCGGGGGTCGCGGTGATCGACGTGCCGTACCTGCTGGAGTCGGCGAAGTCCCCGGACGCGCCGTAGCGGAGGCGGCCCGCTGGGCCACCGCCGCGTGCGCCAGCGCCAGTTCCACCACGTGCCGCGGGTCCGACAGGGAGCGGCCGGTGAGCTGCTCGAGGCGGCGCAGCCGGTTCGAGACGGTGTTGCGGTGGCAGTAGAGCCGCTGCGCGGCGTACGTCGTCGAGCCCTGGCAGGCCAGCCAGGTGCCCAGCGTGGTCAGCAGCAGCCGGCGGTCCTCCGCGGGCAGCGCCAGCACCGGGCCCAGCACCACGGTCCGCAGCCGTCCGGCGAGTTCGGCCTGGGCCGCGACCAGCGCCGCCGGCAGCCCCTCGTCCAGGAGGGCGGTGCGCGGGCCGCCGGACTCCGGGGCGGTGCGCAGCGCGAGGGCGGCCAGCCGGTGCGCCCGCGCCAGCTCGGCCGGCGCCTCCACGACCGGGCTGACCCCGGCGCGGACCCCGAGCGGCGCGAGCAGTTCCCGTACGGATTCCAGCGGATGGTGGCCCAGCTCCACCAGGCCGGTCTCGCCGTCGGCCCGGATCCGCCACAGCACGCGGGGCGCTCCGGCGGAGCCGGGCTTCCCCGTGGCCGTCTCCGCCGCTCCGGGGGAGCCGTCGGCGGCCACCACGACCACGGCGAAGCGGCCCCGCTCGGGTAGCCCGAGCTGCGCCGCGGCCTCGGCGGCCGCGGGGCCGTCGGGGGCGGCCGCGCCGTCCAGCAGCACGTCGAGGAGGGCCGCGCGGCGCTCCCGGTCGCGGCCCGCGCGGGCCGCGTCCGCGCGCCGGTAGGACTCGGACACGGCGTCCGTCATCTGGTCCAGTACGTCCCACAGCGCGGCCGCGCCCGGCAGCAGGCGGGGCAGCTCGGAGCGGTCGTGCGCGGCCACGGCCTCGGTGAGGGCCGCCCAGAGCAGCCGGCCGCCGCTGCGGTAGGCGCGCAGCAACGAGGCGAGCGGCAGCCCCTGTTCGGCGCGCAGCGTGCCGGTGGCCCGCGCGTCGGCGAGCTCCACCGGCAGGCCGCGGGAACTGCGGACCAGGCCCTCGACGGCCTGGCGGAGGTTGTGGTGGATCCGCTCGCGCAGCTCGGCCCGGCCGAGCAGGGCGGCGTACGCGGGGTCCTCGGCCAGCGTCCGGTCGGCGAGCCGGTCCGCCGCCACGGCGAGGCGGCGGGCCAGGTCCTCGCGTATCTCCTCGATGATCCGCTCCATGACGGGCAGCCTGACACGGGGGAGGGGGCGCTGGGGAGGGCCCGGAGCGGTCCATCCGCTACCTTGTGCGAAGCACTGCACGTGCAGTGCTCACATGACGTGCCGCATCCACCGGGGGGCCTGCCCATGCGCCAGAACCCGCAGCGCCGCGCAGCGCTGCTCGACGCAGCGATCGAAGTCCTCGCACGCGAGGGCTCGCGCGGCCTGACGCTGCGCGCGGTGGACGCGGAGGCGGGCGTGCCGACGGGAACGACCTCGAACTACTTCGCCAACCGGGCCCAGTTGCTCGTGCAGATCCTGCACCGCACGCGGGAGCGGCTCGTCCCGGACCCGGCAGAGCTGACCGGCCCGCTCGACGCCAAGGTGCTGCTCGGCGGGCTGCTGGACCGGATGCGCCGCGAGCGCAGCGTGCACATCTCCATGCTGGAGCTGCGCCTGGAGGCCACCCGGCGCCCCGAACTCCAGACGGAGCTGGCAGGGTTCCTGCGCACGGAGCTGGAGGCGAACGTCGCCTGGCACCTGGAGTCGGGCCTGCCCGGCGACCGCCGCGGAGTGGTGCTGCTCTACCTCGCGATGCTGGGCCTGATGGTGGACGACCTGACGGTCCCGACCCTGCTGGACGCGCACCCGGTGGAGACCCTCATCGAGACGATGGCCGAACGCCTCCTCCCGCAGCACTAACACCGGCGCGCCCGGCCCGGCCGCCGCTCAGCCAGACCGGGATCCGGTGATCTTATGCTCGGGTTTACGCGAGTCAGCTGGTTTTGTGGCTGATGAGCGACTTTGATGGCTTTGCCAGGCCTCGTACCGGAGCAGGGGGACTACTCATGGGCGCAGACAGCCAGGACAACCACAGCCAGGACCACGGCCAGAAGGACACCACACCCACCCTGATCGGTTCCGTGCAGCGCGCGCTGCGCCTCGTGGAAGCGATGTACGCGGAAGGCGGGGCGACGGCCAAGCGGCTCGCGCGGCTCACCGGGATTCCGCTGCCCACCGTCTACCACCTCCTGCGCACCCTCAGTCACGAGGGCTACGTGCTGCGCGAGGGCGGGTCGTTCCGGCTCTCGGACGATCTTCCGCTCGCTTCGTGATCAAAAGTCGACGGGTTCCGGCCAAGGTCTCGCGCGGTTCGGCGCATGTTCCAGCGGAAAATGCCAGAACCCCCTTCCGCTCTGTGGAAGTTGAGTAAGTTCCCTCCTGTCGCGCCGTACGACCGTGCACTCCGCACGTCCGGCCGGGAGGGGAGCCCGCGTGCCCGGGATAGACGAATGCCTGCTCGAAGCCATGGCCCTGCCTGGTGCGCGGGGGGCCGCGCTGGTCGACTGGAGCAGCGGACTGGCCCTCGGCACCGCGGGGGACTCGCCGGTCGGAGACCACGAGACCACCGCCGCCGAGACCGCCGAACTGGCCCGGGCGGCCGCCGAGTACGAGTCCTTCGCCCCGGCGGCGGACGCCGCGCCCGGTGACGCCGCCGGCCAGCCCGTCGAGGACCTGATCGTCACCACCCGCACCGGCTACCACGTACTGCGCTTCGTCGAGACGAGCTTCGACAGCAGCGTCTTCCTGCACCTGTGGCTCGACCGCGCCGACGGCAACCTCGCCCTCGCCCGCCACAGACTCCGCGCCCTGGCTGAGGGCCTGGTGCTCAGATGACGCTCCCGACCGTGTCCCCGACCCCGTCCGTGGCCGTCTCCCCCCTCCTCACCCGGCTCGCCGCCGAACGCGCCACCGGCGCCCTCTTACGCGACCGGGGCACCCTCTTCCTGGAGAACGGCAACGTCGTCCACGCCGAGAGCCCCGCCACCCCCGGCCTGGACGTGCTGCTCACCACCGGCGGCGGCCTCGCCCCCGAGCGCTGGCGCGAGGCCCTGGACCGGGCCGGCGCCCGCCGCCAGGTGGCCCGCTTCCTCGTCGACACCGGCGGCCTCGCGGGCGGGGAGCTGGAGATCTGCCATCTCGCCGCCATCTTCGACGCCGCCTTCTTCGCCCTCTCCCCGGGCAGCGGACCCTCCCGGTTCCGCCGCGGGGCCACCCACTGGATCGGCTCCGTCCGTTCCGTCCCGGCCGCCGCCGTCGAACGCGAGACCCGGCGCCGCAGGGAACTCCTCGACGCGGTCTGGCCCTACCCGCTGCTCGACAGCGCCCCGGTGGTACCGCGGCCCGCCGCGCCCGGCCAGACCGTCACCGCCCGGCAGCGAATGCTGCTCAGCCGGGCCGACGGCGTGCGCACCCCGGCCGACCTCGCGTGGGCGCTGGGCCGGCCCGCCTTCCACACGCTGCTCGACGTACGGCGCCTCGCAGCGGCCGGACTCGTCGAGACCCCGCACACCCCGGCCCCGCCGCCGGCCGCGGAACCCCTGCCCGACTGGATGACCCAGGCCCAACCCCCGGACGTGGCGCTGCTCCGCCGGTTACGCGACGCACTGGAGGCAAGCCTGTGAGGCTCCCGCTGCGACCGGCCCTGCGCGCCGACCGCTCCGAGCGGAGGCAGCCCGAAAGGAGAAAGGCCGACATGAGCACGGTGCCGCCCGAGGCGGAGGCCGAGATACTCGCCGAGCTCCGCAGGCTGCGGGCCCGCGTGCCCCAGCTCACCGGCGCCCTCGCCGCCAGCGCCGACGGCCTCGTGCTCGCCCAGGACAGCGCCGCCGCCGAGGGCGAGACCGTCGCGGCACTGACCGCGGCCGCCCTCGGCGTCGCCCAGCGGCTGAGCGACAGCACCGGCCAGGGCGGATTCCGCGAACTGCTGGTGCGCGGCGAGCACGGCTACGTGGCCACCTACGCGGCGGGCGAGGCGGCCGTCCTCACCCTGACCGCGGAGACCCGCGTCAACGTCGGGCGCCTCCACCTGGAGGCCCGGCGCTCCAGCCTGCGCATAGCCGAGCTCATCGACCACACCCTCGGGCGGCGGGGCGCCGGCTCCCGCCCCGCACCACCCCTCCCGCCCGTTCCGCCAACCCCACCCGCCCTCCCCGCCTGACCCCGTACCAGCCGACACCGGAACCCCATCGGATCCGGTAACACCCAGCGAGAGACGAGAAAGAGGAACCACTCATGGCAAATGTCGAGACCGCGCTCAAGGAAGCCACCACCACCATCGACGGCGCGCTCGGCGCCGCTCTGGTCGACTACGGCAGCGGGATGGCCCTCGGCACCGTCGGCGGCGGCAAGGACCTGGACCTCGGGGTCGCCGCCGCGGGCAACACGGACGTGGTCCGCGCCAAGGTCCGCACGATGGAGATGCTGGGCCTCAAGGACGAGATCGAGGACATTCTCATCACCTTGGGGAACCAGTACCACCTGATCCGCCTCTTGAAGGGCAGGGGAACCTCCGGCTTCTTCCTCTACCTCGCCCTCGACCGGGGGCGGGCCAACCTCGCGATGGCCCGTCACCAGCTGAAGAAGATCGAGGCGGAACTGGAGATCTGACCGGGGGCCTGCCCCCGGCCGCGCCCCGCCGGGCGGCGCGGCAGCGCATCGTCGAGGTGGCGGGCGGCTGAATTCTTTGCCGTCCGCCCCGGCGATCAGCCGTGGTATGCCCGGTATCGGAGGAGTTCGCGATTCCGCTAGCTAGTAAGATGCTGTGAGTAGCTGATCATCGATAAAGCACCAAAACGCTGGAGAACCCGCCACCCATGCCCCCGCGCCTGAGCATCGTCGTCCCCGTTTACAACGTCGAGCTCTACCTCGACGAGTGCCTGGAATCCATCGCCGCTCAGACGTTCGCGGACTTCGAGGTCATCCTCGTGGACGACGGCTCGACGGACAGCAGCGCCGTCCTCGCCAAGGCGTTCGCCGCGCGGGACAAGCGCTTCCGGGTCGTCATGCAGGAGAACGCCGGCCTCGGCGCCGCCCGCAACGTCGGCGCCCGCCATGCCCACCAGGACAGCGAGTACCTGGCCTTCGTCGACAGCGACGACACCATGCCGGACTACGCCTACCAGCGGATGATCGAAGCCCTCGACGAGACGGGCTCGGACTTCGCCGCCGGCAACGTGAAGCGCTTCCGCTCCGTCGGCATGCAGCAGTCCTGGGGCCACCGGGCGGCCTTCGCCAAGACGCAGTTGAAGACCCACATCTCCAAGTTCCCGGCGCTGGTCACCGACCGCACCGCGTGGAACAAGGTCTACCGGCGCACCTTCTGGGACGAGCACGGCTTCCAGTACCCGGAGGGCATCCTCTACGAGGACGCCCCGGTCAGCATCCCCGCGCACTACTTCGCGTCCAGCGTCGACATCCTCAGCGACTGCGTCTACCACTGGCGCGTCCGCGAGACCGGCGAGCGCTCCATCACCCAGCGCTCCACCGACCCGGTGTCGCTCATCGACCGCGTGACGTCCGTCCGCCTGGTCCGCGAGTCCCTCAAGGCCAAGCAGGGCGCCAAGTACGTCCGCTACCTGCGCGACTACGACTACAACGTGCTGAGCGAGGAGCTCCCGCTCATCTACAAGTACGTCGGTGAAGGCGGCGCAGACTTCCGCGCCGCGTTCGTCAAGGAGGTCGGCGGCCTCGTCCGCGAGATCGGCACCGCCCCCTGGTCCGACCTGACCGTCGCCGACCGCCTGAAGGCCTTCCTGGCCAGCGAAGGCCGCGTCGAGGACTTCATCGCGCTCCAGGACCACCAGCGCGACTACCACTACAGCGTGCCGGTCAAGGGCATCGCCCGCCCGCAGGCCGACTACCCGTTCCTGCAGGGCCGCCCGCCGGTGCCCGCCAAGATCCTCACCCTCGGCCCGCGCGAGCGCCGCGTCGTGAGCCGTCTGGAGCAGGCGGCCTGGGCCGACGGCAAGCTGCTCCTGCGCGGCTACGCCCTGCCCGGCCACCTCGGCGCCGAGAGCCGCCTCGGCTCCCGCAAGATGCTGATCTTCCGCGAGGGGGGCAAGCGCCGCCGCTCCGTCGTCTCCACCCGTACGGTCGCCTCCCCGATGGCCACCGTGAAGGCCCCGCACCTCGCGCTGCGGCACGCCGACTGGGCCGGCTTCACCGCCGTCGTCGACCCCTCGATCTTCCAGTCGGGCGGCAAGTGGCACGAGGGAATATGGACCACCTCCGTCGCAGTCACCGGAGCCGGCGGCCTGCACCGCGCCCGCCTCAGGGGCGGTGAGCACGACACCGGCAACAACCCGCCCGCGCACTGGGTGGCCCCCGACGTCCGGGTCGTCCCCGCGGTCACCAGCTCCCTGACCATCCAGGTGGAGATCGTCCGCGCCCGCGCCCTGGACGTGCGCCCCGCCGGAGACGACGCCATCGAGATCACCGGTGAGCTCGCGGCCTCGGTCGGCGGCGACGCCACCCTGCGCGCCGTGCACGTCTCCACCGAGACCACCCTCACCTTCCCGCTGGAGACCGGTCCGGCCGCCGCCGGCCGGACCCCCTTCACCGCCCGCGTTCCGCTGGCCGAGCTGGCCGCCGTACCGGACGCGCCCTGCGAGCCCGGCGAGTGGACCCCGGAGCCCTGGAGCCTCTCCGTGATCGGCGCCGACGGCGCCGAGCACCGCCTGGCCCACGACGAGCGCGGCGGCTTCGCCGGCCTGGTCCTGCCCCTGCCGGGCGGGGCCGCGGACCGCGCCCTCTACGCCAAGCGCGGCAACACCGGGCACCTGACCCTGTCCGTGCAGCCCTCGCCGCCGCTGATCGACGCCGTCGAGGCGAAGGACGGCACGGTGAACCTGCGCGGCCGGTTCGTCGCACCCACCGACGAGCCGTACGAATTGGTCGTGCACAACGCGCACGGCGTGGAGTTCAGCTACCCCGTCACGCGCGACGGCGACACCTTCGAGGCCGCCTTCGAGCCCGTGCTCCCCGAGGCGTACGCGGGCCGCACCACGCTGCCCGAGGGCCGCTGGTGGCCCACCCTGCGCCCGGCGGCCCAGGGCGGCACGACCGCGGGCCTGCTCGGCGTCGACCGCGGCGCCCCCGTGCAGATGAGCCCCGGCCTGCTCTTCGCCGGACCGCACCCCCTCACCGTGCAGGGCCGCCGGATGCGGGTCGAGACCCGCTTCCACGACCGCATGGTGCTGGTCGCCGACCCGCTGCTCAGCCCGCACGACCGCTCCCGGTACGCCCAGCGCGTCGCCCGTTTCGAGACCTACCCGGCCCAGCGGGCCCTGCCCGTCAAGGACGTCGTCGTCTACGACACCTTCCAGGGCAACGGCGCCGGCGACTCCCCCCGCGCCATCCACGAGGAGCTGGTGCGCCGCGGGGAGAAGCTGGAGCACATCTGGCTGGTCCGCGACGGCCGTGCCGAGGTCCCGGCGACCGCACGCGCCGTGCAGTACGACAGCGTGGAGTCCTGGGAGCTGCTGGCCCGCGCCCGCTACTACGTGACCAACGACAACGTGCCGCAGCACTTCGAGCGCCGCGCCGGTCAGGTCGTCGTCCAGACCTGGCACGGTACGCCGATCAAGCAGATCGGCCACGACTTCGTGCACGACTACTACACGAGCCCGGAGATCCTGGAGGGCCTGGCGCACGACAGTGCCCAGTGGACCCTGCTCGCGTCCCCGAGCTCGTACGCGACGCCCCTCCTCAAGCGCGCCCTCGGCTACGACGGCGAGGTCATCGAGGCCGGCGCTCCGCGCACGGACGCACTCGTACGGCCCGACGCGGACCGGATCGCCGAGGTCCGGCGGCGGCTCGGCCTGCCCGAGGGCAAGAAGGTCGTCCTGTACATGCCCACCTGGCGGGAGAACTGCGAGGGCTGGTCGGGCGGCTACAAGCTCGACCTGCGGATCGACCTGGAGCAGGCCCGCCGCGAGCTGGGCGAGGACCACGTCCTGCTGGTCCGCGGCCACCACCACGTGGGCGAGCAGGTCCGCGAGGGCGTGCGCGACGGGTTCGTCCTCGACGTGTCCCGCTGGCCCGACGCCACCGATCTGCTGCTGGTCGCCGACGTGCTGATCTCGGACTACTCCTCCGCGATCTTCGACTTCGCGCTCACCGGCCGGCCGATCCTGCTCTTCACGTACGACCTGGCGCACTACAAGAGCACCCTGCGCGGCTTCAACTTCGACCTGGAGGCCAAGGCCCCCGGCCCGCTGCTGGCGGACTCGGCGAGCCTGATCGAGGCCGTACGCGACGCGGACGCCCTCGGCGAGCAGTACGCGCAGGCACGGGCGGCGTTCCGCGAGGAGTTCTGCGACCTGGACGACGGCCGCGCCGCCGAGCGCGTCGTCGACCGCATGCTCGCGATGGGCGCCGAGCCCGCGAAGTAGCCCGAACGGGCGAATTCACCGCCGAACACAGACCGGCCCCGGGCCCCCCGATGAATTTCGGGCCCGGGGCCGGTCTGTATGTGAGGACGTACGCAGACCGCACGCGCACTCACCTGGAGGCAGCCATGAGCAGCAACGGATTCACCACGTGCCTGTGGTTCGACGGCAACGCGGAAGCCGCCGCCGACTACTACCTGTCCGTCTTCAAGGACGGCAAGCGCGGCCGGATCGGCCGGTACACCGCGGCGGGCCCCGGCCAGCCCGGCGACGTGATGATCGTCGAGTTCGAGATCAACGGGCAGAAGTTCGTCGGCCTCAACGGCGGCCCCGAGTTCACCTTCTCGGAGGCGATCTCCTTCCAGATCCACTGCGCCGACGAGGCGGAGTCCGACTACTACTGGGACGCGCTGACCCAGGACGGCGGCCAGGAGGTCGCCTGCGGCTGGGTCAAGGACAAGTTCGGGGTGTCGTGGCAGGTCATCCCGCCCGGCGCCATCGACCTGATCAGCGACCACGACCCGGAGCGGGCCGCCCGGGCCACCGCCGCCATGATGAAGATGAAGAAGCTGGACGTGGCGGAGATGCGGCGGGCGGCCGACGGGTTCTCGGCCTAGGCGGCGATCCGGGCCAGCAGCTTCGGCAGGGCGGTCCCGATGGGCTCGCGCACGATCTCGTCTGCGAGGGGGTCGTACGGGGTCTCCTCGGCGTTCACGATGATCAGCCGGGCCCCGGCCTCCGCCGCCATCCCGGCCAGCGAGGCGGCGGGCTGCACCTGGAGGGTCGACCCGACCGCGACGAAGACCTGGCAGCCCTTGGCCACCGCCATCGCCTGAGCCAGTACCCCGGGGTCGAGCCGCTCGCCGAACATCACGGTCGCCGCCTTGAGGATCCCGCCGCACGCCAGGCAGGCGGGATCCGGCTCCCCGGCGGCGACCCGGGCCAGCGCCTCGTCCATGCCCGACCGGGCGCGGCAGGCCGTGCAGACCACCGACCGGGCGGTGCCGTGCAGCTCGAACACCTTGCGGGCGGGCATCCCGGCGAGCTGGTGCAGCCCGTCCACGTTCTGCGTGATGACCCGAACCGGGGTCCCGCCGCGCTCCAGCTCCGCCACGGCCAGGTGCGCGGCGTTGGGCCGCGGCCCGAGCGCGCCGATCTCGGCACGCATCAGCCAGGACCGGCGCCGGATCTCCGGATCGGCCATGTAGTACTCGTACGTCACCAGCTTCTCGGCGTCGGGCTCGCGCCGCCACAGCCCCTGAGGCCCCCGGTAGTCCGGAATCCCGGAATCGGTGGACATCCCGGCCCCACTGAACACTGCGACGAGCGGCTTTCCCATGATCCGACCCTACGTACCGGCCCCGGGTGGTCGCGACCCGTTTACCGGCGGCTGCCGATGGCCCGCAGCGCCCGATGAGCGCGCCACCCGTTCGGCCGTCTGCGGTGAATCAGGCCCTCCACAGGGGTGAGATCCGGGCCGCGTCCCTCCCCTCGGCCCCGACGGGCGGGTACAAACCCGGCATGAAGCTCAAGCCGTACAGCCTTGGCGTCCTGCTGCTGACCCTGCTGGCGCCGGCGACCCTGTCGTCCGCTCCCGCCCTCGCCGCGCCCGTGGTGGCCACCCCGGTCCCGCAGTCGCACTCCGCCGACGTGATCGGGCGCTTCCTCACCGGCTTCTACGGTGAGCACGGTCCGACCCCGCACGACCGCAAGACCCGGGTTTCGCAGCTGCTCAAGGACAAGCAGGAGGAGAGCCCCGACGCCGACGTCCTGCTCTGCGCCCGGAGCGAGCCGCAGCAGATCGTGGTCGGCCCGGTCACCGTGGCGCCGTCGGCCGGGGTCGGCTGGGCCACCGTCACCACCCACTGGGACGCCGGGCTCACCGACACCTTCACCGCCTACGTACGCCTCGACTCCCAGCCCATCCGGGTAGACGACGTGATCTGCGCCGGCTGAGACCGTACGGCGGACCGGTACGCCGAACTCCCCGGGCCTGCTACAACATTCGGCATGACGGGATTCGAGATCAGCGGCGCGAGCGCCGCGGACATGGAGATGATCCGGGGTTGGGCCGACGCGGAGGGCTGGAATCCGGGGGACTCGGACCGGTTCGCCTTCGCGGTCGCCGACCCGGAGGGCTTCCTCGTCGGCCGGCTCGACGGCGAACCGGTGGCCTGTATCTCCGCGGTCCGCTACGGCGCCGGCTTCGGTTTCATCGGCTTCTACATCGCCCGACCCGCCTTCCGCGGGCAGGGGTACGGCATCCGGATCTGGGACGCGGCGATGCAGCGGCTGGACGGGCGGCTCATCGGGCTGGACGGGGTCGTCGAACAACAGGACAACTACCGCAGGTCCGGCTTCCGCCATGCCTGGAACAACGTCCGCCACGAAGGCGTGCCGCAGGGGGCGGCGCCGGATGCGGACGGCGTCGAGGTGGTGGACGCGGCCTCGCTGCCCTTCGGGCAGCTCGCCGCCTACGACCGCCGGTTCTTCCCCGAGGCGCGCGACGCCTTCCTCTCCGCCTGGACCGCGCTGCCCGGCCGGACTGCCCTGGCCGCCGTCCGCGACGGCCGGATCGAGGGGGTCGGCGTCGTCCGTCCGTCCAGCGGTGCCTGCCGGATCGGACCGCTGTACGCGGCGACCCCGGGCGTGGCGGCCACCCTGCTGCGCGGGCTCGCCGAGCACGCGCCCGGCGGGCTCGTGTCCGTGGACGTACCGGACGCGAACCCGCGGGCCGCCCCCCTGTGCGCGGGCCTCGGGCTGGTCCCGGTCTTCGAGACCGCCCGGATGTACACCGGCCCCGCCCCCGCACTCGAACTGGCCGGCATCTACGGCGTCACCAGCCTCGAACTGGGCTGACGGGTGCGATGGTTGCCCGGCCGGGCAGCTGTCGACGGGCCGCCCGGCCGGTCCGCACCGAGCGGCCGTCAGAAGTCGAACAGGGCGCCGCTGATGTTGCGCATGCCGCACGGGTTGCCGTAGGTGTACTCGTAGGTGAGGCGACGGCCCTGCCACACACCGTCGGCCGTCACCGTCAAGGGGTTCCACTCCTTGGTGCACGCGGTGCCGGGCCCGGGCGCCGCGAGGGCGTCCAGCCCGGGCGCGTTCGACCGTAATTCGGCACAGGCGGCGGCCGGGTTCGGGTGCGTCCCGCCCGGCGTCGGCGCACACACCAGCGTCACCGCGCGCAGCACGGTGCCGGTCGCGGTGTCGTCCCCGGCGGTCACCCCGAGGACGATCGCGGACGGGGCGTACAGGCTTTCCGTGCCGGAGGGGGCGGCTCCGGCCGACCCGGGCCAGGCCAGCGCGGTGAGCGCGGTGAGCGCCATGGCGGCGGAACCGAGCCCGAGACCCCTGGTGATGGACCGCATTTCGAACACTCCCTTGGGTTGTTGTTTCGGATAGCGGACGGAGTCTTGCCGACGCGGACCATGAACGCCCGTTCGCACCGCCATTTTTCGTCACCGATCGTGTACGGATGAGTGCAGACCGCAGCGGTGCGGCAGGGGCTGACCTGTGCGGGAGCGGCCCGCCGAAACGGCCGAACACCGACCGGAGACACCCGCGAAACCCCTGCGCAAAGCGTCCGCGACACGGTCTGGAACCCCTGCCGGGGTAGGGCCCGCCCCACCCCGAGGACACGGTCTGGACCCGCTGTGCCGGGCCGCCCGCCAGGATTGGGTTGGGGCATGGCACACCACGCGATCCAACTCAGCGGCGTCCGCAGGGTCTACGGCACCGGCGACCACGCCGTCACCGCCCTCGACGGGGTCTCCCTCGACTTCCCCCGGGGCACCTTCACCGCCGTCATGGGCCCCTCCGGCTCCGGCAAGTCCACCCTGCTGCACTGCGCGGCAGGACTCGACCGGCCGACCTCCGGCACCGTGACGATCGGCGGCACCGACCTCACCCGGCTCGGCGAGACCCAGCTGACCCTGCTGCGACGCGACCGGATCGGCTTCGTCTTCCAGGCCTTCAACCTGCTGCCCGCGCTGACCGCCGAGCAGAACGTCGCCCTGCCGCTGCGCCTGGCCGGCCGCCGCCCCGCCAAGGCCGAGGTCCGCGAGGTCCTGGCCCGGGTGGGCCTCGGCGACCGGGCCCGGCACCGGCCCACCGAACTCTCCGGCGGCCAGCAGCAGCGCGTGGCGCTGGCCCGCGCCCTGATCACCCGTCCCGAGGTGCTCTTCGGCGACGAGCCCACCGGAGCCCTGGACTCCACCACCGGCCGGGAGGTCCTCACCCTGCTCCGGGCCATGGTCGACACCGAACGCCAGACGGTCGTCATGGTCACCCACGACCCGGTGGCCGCCTCCTACGCCGACCGCGTGGTCTTCCTCGTCGACGGCCGCCTGAACGGCGAACTGGCCGGCGCCCCCGCCGAGGCGATCGCCGCCCACATGACGCACCTGGAGGCGGCGCCGTGCTGAGCATCGCCCTGCGCACCCTGCGCGCCCGCTGGACCACCCTCGTCGGCAGCTTCCTCGCCCTGTCCCTCGGCGTCGGCCTGATCGCCACCATGGGCCTCGGCCTCGCCGCCACCCTGGAGGCCCCGCCCCGCGGGCCCGAACGCTTCGCCCAGGCCCCCGTCGTCGTCAAGGGCGAGGACACCCTGCGCGTCCCCACCCCCATCGGCGACCGCACCGGCACGCTGGCACACCCCCGGCCCGTCCCGCCCGACCTGGCCCGGCGGCTGTCCGGGCTCGGCCCCACCACCGAGGACCGCTCCTTCCCGGTCCGCGCGGACGGCGGACCGAAACGGCTGGTCGGCCATCCGTGGCCGGTCGCCGCCTTCGCCCCCTACACCCTGGCCGCCGGGCGCGCCCCGCAGTCCGACGGCGAGGTCGTCACCACCGGCTGGGCCCGGCCCGGCGACCGGCTGACCACCGACCGGGGCCCCGCCACCGTCGTCGGCACCGTCACCCCGCCCGGCGGCGGACGCGGCTTCGAGGACGCCGTCTTCTGGACCGACGCACGCGCCGCCCGGATCTCGCCCGCCGTCGACCAGCTCGTCGTCGCCGCCGATCCGGCCGCCGTACGGGCCGCCGTAGCGGCCGCCGCTTCGGCCGCGGCCGGACAGGACACCCGGGTCCGGGTCCTCACCGACCGGGACCGCCGCTACGCCGACCCCGACCCGGAACGCGACGGCGAAGCCCTGCTCGCCGTGAACGCCATGCTCGGCACCGCCGGCGGGATCACCACCTTCGTCTCCGTGTTCGTCGTCGCCTCCACCTTCGCCTTCGCCGTCGCCCACCGCCGCAAGGAGTTCGCCCTGCTGCGCACCGCCGGGGCCACACCGCGGCAGATCCGCCGCATGGTCCTCGCCGAGGCACTGCTCCTGGGCGTACTGGCCTCCGCCGCCGGCTGCCTCCTCGGGGCGTACGGGGCGCCGGTGCTCGCCGCGTACACGGTCGATGCCGGCATCGCACCGCACTGGTTCGCCATCGGCGACGCCGCCTGGCCCTTCCACCTGGCCTTCTGGACGGGGCTGCTCGTCTGCCTGGCCGGAGTCCTCGCCGCGTCCTGGCGGGCCGGCCGGGTCGGCCCCCTCGAGGCGCTGCGCGAGGCCGACGTCGAGACGAGGGCCATGACACCGGTCCGCTGGATCCTCGGCGCGGGCCTGCTGTTGACGGGCCTCGGCACCCTGGCGTACGCACTGCTCGGCGACCCGTCCGACCTGCTCCACCGCAAGACGTACACCAGCCGCCCCATGCTGCTCATCGTCGCCTTCGCGCTGCTGGGGCCGGCGCTGGTCCGGCCGCTGATCCGGCTCGCCGCCTGGCTCCCGGCCCGGCTGCCGGGCGCCGGCGGGATGCTGATCAGGGAGAACGCGACCGCGGGCATCCGGCGTACGGCCGCCGTCGCGGCGCCCGTCCTGGTCACCGTGGCCCTGGCGGGATCCCTGCTCGGCACCACCGCCACCCTGAACGAGGCCAAGGCCGCCGAGGTCCGGCAGCACACGAGCGCCGACTTCGTGATCACCGGCGGCGCCCGGGGCTTCGACCGGGACGCCGTCGAGCGGTTGCGGGCGGTACCCGGGACCGTGGTCTCCGCCACCGCCGGCACCGCCGTCCACGTCCTGGAGGAGGGTGTGGCACTGATCCGCTCCGACGCCCGCGCCGCCGACCCGGCGGCCCTCGCCCGGACCGCGGACCTGCCCCTCGTCGCGGGCAAGGCCACCGACCTCGACGACGGCTCCGTGATCGTCACCGAGGAGTGGGAGCGGCACACCGTCGGATCCACCGTGGAGGTCTGGCTCGGCGACGGCAGCCGCAAGGCGCTGCGGATCGCCGCCGTCATGAGCATCGGCACCGGCAACAACGGGGCCTACGTCACCCCGGCCAACGCCCCCGGCGCGGCCGTGGACCGGATCGACGTACGGCTGGCCCCGGGCGCGGACGCGGCCGCCGTCGCCGCGGCCCTGGCCGAGGCCGCCCGCCCCGCCGGGGGCCGGGTCCTCACCAAGGACCAGTGGGTGGCGGCCGAGCACCCCGAGACCAAGCGCACCACCCGGATGGGCTTCTTCCTGGTCCTCGGCATCGCCCTGCTCTACACGGGCATCGGCCTCGCCAACACCCTGCTCATGGCCACCTCCGAGCGGACGCGCGAGTTCGCTGCACTGCGGATGGCGGGCGCGACCCGGTGGCAGGTGCTGCGCCTGGTGGCGGGGGAGTCCCTGACGGTCGTCCTCGCGGGCGCGGTCCTCGGCACCCTCGTGGCCGTGCTGAACCTCGCCGGGATCCGAGCCGCGCTGGGGCTGCTGCACGTCCGCAGCGGCCTCGTGGTCCCCTGGGAGGCGCTCGGCGCCACGGCAGGCGCCTGCGCGGCCCTGGCGGTGGTCTCCGCCGCCGTCCCGGCCGCGGTATCGCTGCGCCGCCTGGCCAGGGCCCAGACCGCCGCCTAGGTCCTAGGCCGTGGCGCGCGGGGCGTACAGGTCGAGGAGACGGGTGCGGGTCTGGTGCAGCCGCAGGGCCAGGACCCGCCCGACCCAGTGACCGATCGCGGACCCGAAGGCGGGATCGGCGTCCATGAGCATCCGTACCCCCGGGCCGTCGAACTCGTACGCGCGCACCGGCGTCATCGCCTCGGCGCTCAGCTGCCACACGTACGGCGGGAACAGCCAGGACCAGCCCACCAGCTCCCCGGGGCCGAGGTTCTCCACGGGCGCGGGCCGGCGGCGGCCCGGCACGGGGGTCTGCAGGGTCACCGTGCCGGAGCGCACGATCCAGAAGGTCTCCGCCCGGGTGCCTTCGTCGAAGATCCTCGCGCCCTCGGGAAAGTTGACCTCGCGGGCCTGGGACATCAGCCGGCCACGATGCTCGGTGGACAGCACGGCAGCCATCCGGACGGGGGAAGGTGTGCTCACGACGGCCTCCGATCACGACCCCCCACGGCGCACTGCTACACCCAGTGTCGCCGACGCACGCCCGATCCAGACCGGATCGGGCGGTGCATCTTCCGGCGGTCGCGTACGCCGCGCGCTATTCCTCGGCGTTCGCCTCCAGGCAGGCCAGCTCCATGGCGTCCAGCACCGCCTCGTGGCTGCGCCCGCTCAGCTCGGCGACGTTCTCGATCTGCGCCGTCGCCCAGGCCGCCAGCGTCATCGCGAGGACCCGCAGCCCGTCGGTGCCGTAGTCGGCCAGGACCGCGTCGGTGACGACCATGGCGTCCTCGGGGACCTGCTCGGGCGGCTCCAGGCCCGCGAGGCCGCGCAGCATCGCGAGGGTGCGGCGCGAGATCTCCGGGGTCAGCCTCGCCAGCCGCATGTCCTCTTCCTCGTCCATCCGCCCCACCCCTCCACCCTCCGGTGCCGTGCCCGTCACTTCAGGGCACCGTAGAGGGGCGCGGCCCCGCGCGGGAGCCGTTTCGCCAGGGTGACTGCCCCGGGCTCCGAACCGGCCGGTAAGCGACCGGCTGCGCCAAGGGGGGTGAACCGAACGCCGATTCGCCCTAGGGTGCGCCCGTACGCATGGCCGCGGACACGCAATCCGGCGGTTTCCGGCCATGACCCGGCGGCCGCGCACGACACGGCCGCTCAGCACACCGAACTGGGGGGTTCATGCGCAGATCCAGACGAATGGCGGCCGCTCTCGCCCTGTCCCTGGCCGGAACCGGCGCCGGGCTGGGCCTCGGCCTCGTCCCGCAGGCGGCGGCCATCACCCCGCCCGTGGCGTTCACCGCCGACGCACTGCCGACCTGGCAGCCCAACGGCGTGGTCTGGGCACTCGCCGAGGCGGGCGGCAAGGTCTTCGTCGGCGGCACCTTCTCCGCCGTACGCCCGCCCGCCGGCGGCTCCGGCAGCGAGCAGCCGGCCGTGAACTTCGCGGCGCTCGACGCCGCCACCGGCGCCCCCACCTCCTGCGCGCTGTCCTTCACCGTCGGCTCCGGCACCGCAACCGTCCGCGCGCTCACCCTCTCGCCCGACAAGCAGACCCTGTACGCGGGCGGCTACTTCGGGGCCGTCAACGGCACCCCGGTCTCCAGCCTCGCCGCCGTCGACGTGGCCACCTGCACGGTGAAGCCCGCCTTCCGGCCCGCCTTCGCGGCCACCGTGCGGGCCCTCGCCGTCACCGGCGACACCGTTTACGCGGGCGGCGACTTCCTCAGCGTCGCCGGCCAGCGGCGCGAACGCTTCGCCGCGGTCGACGCGGCCGACGGGTCCCTGAGGCCCTTCACCGCCCACGCCGACGAGCCCGGCCGCGCCGTCGAGGTCACCCCCGACGGCACGAGGGTCGTCCTCGGCGGCGACTTCTTCACCGTCAACGGGACGAACACGCACGCGCTGGCCGTCGTGAACGCGACGACCGGTGCCCTCACCACGTCCTACCCCGGCTTCATCGAGACCAACTCGGTCGTCAAGGACATCGCGACCGACGCGACCGGGTTCTACACCGCCAACGAGGGTACGGGCGGCGGCGTCTTCGACGGCCGGATCGCGCTCAACCTCTCCGACTTCGGCCAGCGCTGGCGCGACACCTGCCTCGGCGCGACGCAGGCCGTACTCCCCCACCAGAGCGTGCTCTACAGCGCGTCCCACGCCCACGACTGCTCCAGCGTCGGCGAGTTCCCCGACGGCCAGCGCCACCACCTGCTCGCCCAGCCCACCAGCGGAACCGGCAAACTGGGCTGGGCCCCCGACACCAACGACGGCATCGGCGAGGGCATCGGCCCGCGCGTGATGACGGTCGGCTCCAAGGGCGGCGTCCCCTACCTGTGGGTCGGCGGCGAGTTCACCACCGTCAACGGGGCGGCGCAGCAGAGCCTGACGCGCTTCGCGTCCACGGGGGACACCGGCGCGCCCAGCGTGCCCGTCGCAGGCGCGGTCAGCTTCAAGCCCGGCGAGGCGCAGGTGCGCTGGCGCACCAGCCTCGACCTCGACGACAGCGCGCTGACCTACAAGATCTACCGCAACGGAGCGGCCGCGCCGATCGCCGCGGTCACCGCCGACTCGCTGTTCTTCCGCCGCCCCCAGGCCTCCTGGACCGACACCACCGTGACCCCGGGCCAGACGTACACGTACCGGGTGACCGCCACCGACGCGGCCGGCAACACCAGCGCCCCGTCGGCCACCGCGAGCGTCACGGTCCCGACCTCGGTGGACGGGTACCCGAACCAGGTGCGCGCCGACGGAGCCCAGCAGTATTGGCGCTACGACGAGTCCGCCCTGCCCTACGCCGCCGACTCCTCGGACGGCGGCAACCAGAGCGGCGTGCACCTGAACGCCCCCGCCCTGCGCCAGACGCCCGGCGCCGTCTCCGGCGCGAGCACGGCGATCGGCTTCAACGGCACGGACACCCAGGTGTACGGGGACAAGCGCCAGAGCGTCGGCAGCACCTACACCATCGAGACCTGGTTCAAGACGAACACCACCCGCGGCGGCAAGCTCTTCGGCTTCGGGAACAACCAGTCGCGCGGCAGCAGCCAGTACGACAAGCACCTCTACATGACCAACGACGGCCGACTGGTCTTCGGCGTCTACACCGGAGCCACCCGCACCGTCGCCACCGGCGCCGCCTACAACGACGACCGGTGGCACCACGCCGTCGCCACCCAGGGGCCCGGCGGGATGACCCTCTACGTGGACGGCGTGCAGAAGGGCACGCTGAACGTCACCGCGCACGAGAACTTCTCGGGCTACTGGCACGCCGGCGGCGACAGCCTCGGCGGCTGGCCGGACCGCCCGACGAGCGAGTACTGGGCCGGCCGGCTCGACGAGACCGCCGTCTACCCGACCGTCCTGAGCGCGGCGCAGGTGCAGCACCACTACGCCCTCGCCACCGCCCCGGCCGACTCGGTGGTGCAGGTGACCGCCGCGGAGGACACCTACGCCAACGCGGGCGCGCCCGACACCCCTTACGGGACCTCGAGCTCGCTCGCCGTACGGGGCACCTCGTTCTACGCGAGCTACCTCCGCTTCCACCTGCCCGCCGCACCCGCCGGCACGGTGCTGAAGTCGGCGCGCCTCAGCGTCAAGACCAGCACGATGAGCGGCGCCGGTACGGCGGACACCGTCTCGGTGGTCCCGGTCACCGGGTCGTGGACCGAGGGCGGGACCACGTACAACAACCGCCCCGCCCTGGGCGGTCCGGCGCTCGGCAGCTTCGCGGGGATCCCCGACGGCTCGGCCGTGCACACCGCGGGGCTGAACACCCAGGCCGTCGCCGCGGCCCTCGGCGGCGGCTACAGCCTGGCCCTGAGCAGCGGCGGTACCGACGCCCTGTGGCTGTGGTCCTCGGAGGCGCAGGCCAACGAGGGCACCCCGCAGCTGACGCTGACCTTCGGCGCGCCCTGAGGCGGCGCGGGGCGCGGGGCCGTTCCGGGTCCGCGCCCCGCGCGTCGTCGTCAACGGCCACGGCGTCGGCGGCGGTCAGCGCGGGGGTTCCACCTCGAGGAAGCGGCGTCGGCGCGGGCCCCGGTAGAGGAGGCAGACCCAACCCAGGCGTTCCAGTACGGCCGCGCAGGCCGTCAGCCGCTCCTGTTCCTCCTCGGCCGCGCCGCCGCCCTTGGGCCCGGCCCAGGTCACCTCGACCCGCCCCGGCTCCGGGCCGGCGGCCACCCGGTAGCCCGTCCGCGCCGGCCGGCCCTCCGCATCAGCCGCCGACGGCGTGATACCCGACGCCTCCAGTACGAGGGCCACGGCGCGGGCCGGCTGCCGTACCTCCCACGGCGCGGGAACCCCCTCGCCCGCCGGCCCGTTGACCAGACGGCGGATCTGGAGCAGCCCCTCGTACGCCGTACGCAGCTCCGCCGCCCGGCCGGTGTCCGGCGCGGCCGGGCCGTCACCGGTCGCGGGCTCGAAGCCCCGCCCGGGTACCGTCATCACCGACCACCTCCCCGCCCGCCGCGCGCATCGCCGCGCGTCGTCCGTCTGAGTACGTTGCGCCCAACGGCCTGAGTATCCGCGCCGATTCCCCGCCGCGCCGCCGCTGGTCGAATGGGGCCATGATCTCCGAGGCCCCCCGCAGCGCACCGGCCCGCCCGCGCATGCAGCACGTCACCACCGCCGGTTCGGCCCTGGCCGTCGCCCTGGTCCCGCTCGTCGTCGGCGTGCTGCTCGCCAAGGCCATGGCCGCCGATCCGATGACCCCGGTCAACGCCCTCATCGCGGGCGGCGGACAGCGGGCCGCGCTGCCCCGCGGCGAATGGCGCCGCCGCGGCCGCAGCACGGTGCACCGGCTGCGCACGGCCCGCCGTGACACGGTCCGCCGGTGCGCCTCCGCGTGCGGCCGCCGCCCCTGAGCCGCGCGTACCTTACGGCGCCGCGGCGAGGGGCTCCTGGAGCTCGGTGACCCACTGCTCCCGGTCCTGCGGGCAGGCGAGGGTCAGTTCGCGCGCGTAGCCCGCCGAGCGGTGGCCGTGCGCGTCGATCCACCGCGCCAGCGCCTGGGCGGTCGGCAGGACGCCGTCCATCGGGCCCCGGTGCACCACGGTCGCGGCCCGCTCGACCCCGGGCAGCGTGACGACGCGTACCGCGCCGCCGAGGTCCCCGGCGCGGACGGACGCCGCCACCGGCAGCCCGGCGTGCACGAGGACCGTCCCGTCGGCCGCGTCCTCGTAGTACGCGACACCGGGCCCGGTCGCAGCCACCCCGGCCTCCCCGACGCGGCGGCACAGCTCCTCGTACAGCGGGCCGATCACCGGGCCGACGTCCTCGGGCTCGTAGCTCTCCGCGACTGCGGACAGTTCGGCGAGCCGGACGGGCGGGAGGCTCTTCACGACGATGTCGTCGGCAGGCATGGATCCCTCGCTCTCGATGGTCCGGAGCCTCGCCTCGACCTGGACCAGCCGGGCCGCCGCGGCGGCCATGGCGGCCTCCAGCTCCGCCTACCGCAGCCGCAGCATGCCGCGCAGCTCCTGCGCACCCATCCGCTCGTCGAGGATCGCCCTCACCTGGTCGAGGCTGAAGCCGAGCTCCTTGAGCGCGATGACACGGTTGAGGCGGGCGAGCTGCCCGGCCTCGTAGTAGCGGTAGCCGGTAAAGGGGTCGACACGGGCCGGGCGCAGCAGTCCGAGTCCGTCGTAGTGACGGAGCATGCGGACCGACACCCGGCCGTGCTTGGCGAAGTCTCCGATGGTGAACATGACGCTCTCCAGTGCAGGGCCTGACACAGGGGGAGGGTCAAGCCTCGCATCGCGCCGTCAGCGGCCCTGCCGGCGCAGGCACAGGTCGACGATGGACGGCGGAAGGGCTCCCTCGGCGGCCGCGCACAGCTCGTCCACACCGGAAGGCGGGGCAGGCCGCCGCAGCGGGTGGGGAAGCGCCGGCTTGGCGGAGCGCGGGCGACGGGGCGGCGCCGCCGGTTTCGCGGGCCGGGAGGCGGGCGGCCGGGCGGCCCCGGCCGGAGGCCGCGCTTTCGAGCGGTCCGGACCCGGGGCGTCCGCCGCGGCCGCCGGCAGCTCACCCAGCGGCAGCGCAAGCGGCGGCGGAACGGGCGGCGGCACGGACGCGGGAGGCGGGGCATCGGGCGCGTCGGCGGGCGGAACGGAACCGCGTGACGGAACCGGAGCCGAGTCCTGCGGGCCGACGGAGACACAGCCGGCGCTCGCCAGGAGCACGAGGAGGGAGAGGGGCACGGCCCGGCGTAACTGCATCCGACCACCTTGCCGTACGGCCAGGCCGGCCGGGCCCTCCGCCCCACGCGTCCGGGTGACGGCGGCGCCCGGGAATGAGCGGGGCGGCCGGAGAATTGGAACGGCAGTGCGGGTGACGGGGGAGGCGCGACCTCCGGCGCCCCGCACCGCCGAGTCCTGCCCGCCGACCAGCCCGTACGGAGACCGATCCATGACCTCAGCCGCCGCGCCCGGCAGCCCCGCGTCGAACCCCGATCACGAGAGGGGGCCCCGCCCGCCCTCTGACGTCCGGCCGCCCGGCGGCGGGCCCGCCTGGAAGGGCTGGGCGGCCGTCGTCGCCGTCGCGCTCGGGATCTTCGGCCTGATCACCTCCGAGCTGCTGCCCGTCGGCCTCCTCACCCCCGTCGGGGCCGACCTCGGCGTCTCCGCCGACCTCGGCGTCTCCGCCGGGACCGCGGGGCTGATGGTCACCGTGCCCGGGCTGGTCGCCGGGTTCTGCGCGCCCCTCGTCACCGTCGGCGCCGGCCGGCTCGACCGGCGGCTCGTCCTCTGCGTGCTCATCGCCCTCATGGCCGCCGCCAACCTCGCCGCCGCCCTCGCACCGACCTTCGCCGTCGTCCTCGCGGCCCGCGTGCTCGTGGGCGTCAGCGTCGGTGGGTTCTGGGCCATCGCGGGCGGGCTCGCCGTACGGCTCGTCCCCCGGCGCCACGTCGGCCGTGCCACCGCACTCGTCTTCGGCGGCGTGCCCACCGCCTCCGTGCTCGGCGTACCCGCCGGGACCCTGCTCGGCGAACTCGGCGGCTGGCGCACCGCCTTCGCGGCCGTCGGCGCCCTCGGCCTCGTCACCCTGGCCGCACTGCTCCTGCTGCTCCCCCCGCTGCCGCCGACCGGGCACGTCACCTTCGCCCGGCTCCCCGACCTGCTCCGCTCGAACCGCGGGGTCCGCGCCGGGGTCGTCGTCACCTTCCTCGTGGTGACCGGGCAGTTCGCCGCCTACACCTTCGTACGGCCCGTCCTCCAGGACGTCTCCGGCATCGGCGCCCAGTACGTGAGCACCCTCCTCCTCGGGTACGGCGTCGCAGGGGTGGCCGGCAACTTCCTGGCCGGGGCCCGCGGAGCGCACCGTACGCTGCTCACGGTCAGCGCCTGCCTCACCGTGATCCTCGCGTTGATCGCCGTCCTCCCGGGAGCCGCCGCCGGGACCGCGCTGCTGCTCGCCTGGGGGCTCGCGTACGGCGGCGTCTCGGTGAGCCTGCAGCGCTGGATGCTCACCTCCGCCCCGGCCTCGGCCGAAGCCGCCACCTCGCTCATGGTCGCCACGTTCAACCTGGCCATAGCGGCGGGCGCGTTGCTCGGGGGCCTCGCGGTCGACGGCATCTCCGCCCCCGCCGCCCCGCTCGGCGGAGCCGCCCTGATGCTGCTGGCCGCGGGCACCGTCTGGACCACGTCGATCCGCAGACGGTCCGGCAGAACGGATGGACAAGGGCAGACCGGACACCAGGCTTGACCTGGCCCGTCGTGGAGGGCGAGAGTGCGCCGACCGTGAACCACCGCTCGAGCAGCGCTTCGGAGAGGCCTCAGATGTCCCAGCCGGGCAGACACCACGCCCACGCCTCCGATGAGAGCGCGGGCGGCCCCGACGACCATCTGCTCGTACGCCCGTACGTCGCCTCCTCGGGCGGGCCCTCCCGGTCGACCGCGACACCCGCCTGGCCGCAGTCGGGTCCGTTCCCGTTCCCGGGCCCGTCCCCCCGCACCGCCCCCGCCGCCTCGGCTGCTCCGGCCCCCGCTCCCCGCGGGGCGGGCCGGCGCGGCGGCGGCCGGGCGGCGGCCGTGGGCAGCCTGCTCGCGCTCGCCGCGGCCGGCGGGGTCGTCCTCCTGCTGACCGGCTCCGACGAGGACCCGCCGCCCCGCTCCGGGCGGCCGCCCGAGCTGTCCGTACCGGTGCTCCCGGCGCGCAGCCCGGGTGCGGGCGAGCCCGGTCCCGACGCCTCCGCACGCTCCGGCGCGCCCTCGGCCAAGGCCTCGGGATCCGCCTCGCCGACAGCGTCCGCTCCGGCCGCCGGGCAGAGCACGAAGCCGCCCGCGCCGAGTACCCCGGCCGCGCGGCTGTCGGTCCCCGCGGCAACGCTGCGCATGGGGGACCGGGGGCCCGAGGTGCGGGCCCTGCAGGAACTGCTCTACGGGCAGGGGTTCACGTACGTCTCGGTCACCGGCGTGTACGACGGCCAGACCAAGCGCGGTGTCAGCCAGCTCCAGCGCGACCGGGACATCAAGGGCGACCCGGCGGGCGTCTACGGCCCGGCCACGCAGGCCGCGCTCGGCTGACGGCCGCCTCAGCGGCCGCCGGAGACCCGCAGGACGGCTCCCGTCGTGTACGAGGACTCGGGGGACAGCAGCCAGGCGATCGCCCCGGCGACCTCCGCGGGCTGCCCGGGCCGGCCGAGCGGGATCCCGGCCGCGGCCCGGGCCGGGCGGTCGGGGTCGCCCATCGCCGCGTGCATGCCGGTCTCGATGATGCCCGGCGCAACGGCGTTGACCCGGATGCCGTCCGGGCCGAGCTCCTTGGAGAGCCCGATGGTCAGCGCGTCGGTGGCGGCCTTGGTCGCGGCGTAGTGCACGTAGTCGCCCGGGCTGCCGAGGGTGGCGGCCGCCGAGGAGACGTTCACGATCGCTCCGCCGCCGGCCTGTGCCATGTCCCGGGCCGCCCGGCGGCAGCACAGCAGGTACCCGAGGAGGTTGACCTCGACGACCCGCCGCAGATCCTCGGTGCGGGCATCGGCGAGCCGGCCCAGGGGACCGGTCACCCCGGCGTTGTTGACGAGCCCCGTCACCGTGCCGAGTCCGGCGCAGGCGAGGTCGAAGAGGCGCTCGACGCCGCACTCCTGCGAGGTGTCCGCGCGTACGGTCACACAGCGGGCACCGGCGGCCCGGACCCGCTCGGCGACGGCCTCCGCGGCCGCCGCGTCGTGCGCGTAGCCCAGGGCCAGGTCGTGCCCGTCGGCCGCCAGCCGCAGGCAGGTCGCGGCGCCGATGCCCCTGCTGCCGCCGGTGACGACGGTGACCGGACGAGGTGACATGGCGGGCTCCTGGATGCCGAAGGGGCGTTCGGGGGCGAGGATACGCCAGCCGCCGAAAGACCCCCTTAGCACCCCGAAAACCGCTGGACCAGCGGAAATGGTGGCGGCGAGAGTAGCGGTCACCACGACATCCGCATGTCCGAGGGGGACCTTCCATGTCGACTTTGCGCGTCACCGCCGAAGAGCTGACCGTCCATGAGCATCCCAACGCCGACGCGTTGGAGCTGGCCCAGGTGGGCCTCTACCGAGCCGTGGTCGCCAAGGGCGCCTACCGCACCGGTGAGTTCGCCCTCTACATACCCGAGCAGGCGGTCCTGCCCGCCGGGTTGATCGAGGAGCTCGGCCTGACCGGCCGGCTCGCCGGAAGCTCCGCCGACCGCGTCAAGGCGGTCCGGCTGCGCGGGGAACTCTCGCAGGGGCTGGTGTGCCGGCCGCGTGCGCTCGCCGGCGTCGACCTGGTGCAGGCGGCCGAGGAGGGCACGGACTTCGCGGAGCTGCTCGGCATCACCAAATGGGCGCCGCCCGTCCCGACCACGATGAGCGGCGACGTCGAGTCGGCCCCGGAGCTGATGCCGTGGGTGGACATCGAGAACCTCCAGCGCTATCCGCACATCTTCGAGCCCGGCGAGCCCGTCGTCCTCACCGAGAAACTGCACGGCACCGCCTGCCTGTTCACGTACGTGGCCCAGGACGAGCGGGTGCTGGTCTCCTCGAAGGGCTTCGGCGCGAAGGGGCTCGCGCTGACGGAGGACGAGCGCAACGTGTACTGGCGGGCCGTACGCGGCCACGGCGTACCGGCGGTCGCGGCCGGGCTGGCCGCGCGGCTCGGCGCGTCGCGGGTCGGGATCTTCGGCGAGGTGTACGGGGCGGGCGTCCAGGACCTGGCGTACGGGACCGACGTGCGCACCGCCGACACGCCGCCGGGGTACGCGGTCTTCGACGTGTCCGCGGAGATCGACGGGCAGGTGCGGTGGCTGGACCCGGCGGTGGTGCTGGCGGACGGCGAACTGCCGGTGGTGCCGCGGCTGTACGAGGGTCCGTACGAGCTCGGCAGGGTGCTGGAAGTGGCCAGTGGACGGGAGACGGTGTCCGGGCGGGGCCTGCACCTGCGCGAGGGGGTCGTCATCCGCCCGGCGACGGAGCGCTACAGCCCGGTCGTGGGCGGCCGCGCGATAGCCAAGGCGGTCAGCCCGGCGTACCTGACCCGCAAGGGCGGCACGGAGTACGAGTGATCCCTCGGCCACCGGCGTGTGGGGTGCGGGGGCGCGGGGCCCGGTGCGGAGCCCCGGCTACCGGGGCTGGGGGAGACCCGGCGGTGGCCGGGGCATGGAACGGGCGGCCACCGGCAGTCATATTCAGCCGTTGACCTCGTGGTGGCGTGGATTCTCTTGCACACCAGGATGCTCGCTCCTAGTTTTCCGGGCGTCATGCCGACGGAGGGGAACACGATGCGCAAGCGAGTCATGGCAGTTGCCGCAGCGGCAGTCACGGCTATCGGCATATGGGCGGCACCTGGAGCTCAGGCCCACTCGATGAGGTATGAGTGGAATCCCGGATGCGGCCCCATCGGGGTGTCGATGTGCGGGTACTCAACGGTGAGTTCTGATCACCGGACGGTGTCCGCCTGTGACACCTACGCCGATGGTGTGGGCTTCAAGACCCAGTACGTACGCTCGGACGGGGCGTCGGGCTACGTGGGCGACGGAAACGGCTCGTCCTCTGGTTGTGGAAGCCAGACGACCCCGTCCGGGATGTACATCGACAGGTTCCGGCCGTGCAGGGACTACGGGAGCTACGTCGTCTGCCTCGACAGGTGGGCTTACGTGAGCTGACGAGGCGTGGACACGGCTCGGCTGCCGGCCCGAGAACCCGTAGCCCTCCCCAACACCGGTACCCGCCCCGGGGCGACGCCGTCCAAGTCCACCTGTCCCGAACCGGGGCGCTTCACCGTCCACGCGGGCCCCACCGGCGACCTGCCCCTGCGTCCCCGGCTGGATCCCGCGGGACGGCACTCGGGTGTCGCCGGCTGCCCCGCCGGAGTAGTGGGAACCCTCCAAGCCCGGCTGGACATCGTTGTGCCGGTCAAGATCATCGCGTTCGTCCGCACGGCCGCAGACTGGCAGGACGGGGTGGCCGGGCGGCCGCCGCGTCCTTGTCCGTGACGACACCTGGGGCACCACACCGTGAGCGAACGCGCCATTGCGCCCAAGAGCCGGGGCTTCTTGTTCCTCGACTCCCACCCCGGCGGCTGCCGACAGCTGGTGGACGAGATGTGGCGGGCCGTCCCCGCCCCGGTCACCGCCGGGGGCGAGGGGCCGGTGGCCCTGGTCATCGGCTCCTCCGCCGGGTACGGCCTGGCCGCTACGATCGCCGGCCTGGCCCGTGTCGGTATCCGCGGCATCGGCGTGTGCTTCGAGAAGGCGCCCGCGCGGCGCACCGGCACGGCCGGCTGGTATCGCACCGCCGCCACCGCCCGGCTCGCCCGACAGCACGGGCGGGACATGGTCTTCCTCAATGGCGATGCGTTCAGCGACACGGTGAAGGAGCAGGTTGCCGACCTCCTCGCCGAGCGGTTCGGGGGACGGCTCGACTTCCTGATCTACTCGGTGGCCGCGCCCCGCCGCACCGACCCGGACACCGGCAGCGTGTACGCCTCGGTCCTCAAGCCGATCGGTTCGCCGTACACCACCAAGACCCTCGTCTTCGACGAGTACGGTGCCCCGGAGGTGAAGGAGGTCACCACCGCGCCGGCCGAGGGCGACGACATCGAGCAGACCGTGGCGGTGATGGGCGGCACCGACTGGGAACGGTGGATCACGTTCCTGGCCGACCGGTCCCTGCTCGCCGACGGCTTCACCACCGCCGCCCTGTCCTACATGGGCTCGCCGCTCACCGCGGCGATCTACCGGCAGGGCACCATCGGCGCCGCGAAGTCCCACCTGGAAGCCACCGCGCGCACCTTGGACGAGCGCCTCGGCAAGACCCTGGGCGGCCGGGCCGTGACCTCGGTCAACGCCGCAGCCGTCACCCAGTCCTCCACCGCCATCCCCGGCATCGCCCTGTACGCAGGGCTGCTGCGCGGCGTGCTCGGCGACGCCATGGTGGCCCCGGTCGGCCAACTGGTGGAGCTGTGGGACCAGCTGACCGGCGCCCGCCCCCTCGACCTCGACGACGAGGGCCGGGTCCGCCTCGACACCTGGGAACTCGACCCCGCCGTGCAGAACGCCGTCGCCGAACGCTGGAGCACCGCCACCAGCGAGACCATCACCGAACTCGCCGACCTCGACTGGTTCAGCGACGAAGTCCGCCGCCTCTACGGCTTCTCCGTCCCGGGTGTCGACTACACCGCCTCCGTCGAAACCGACGTCCCCTGGCCCACTCTCGGGTGAGGACCCCGCGTGCGGCAGTGAGTCCCGTCCGGAGTCCCGTCCGGAGTCCCGTCCGGAGTCCCGTCTAGAGGCCGGCCTTGCGGACCTCCAGGGCCGTGCGCCAGCCCGGGGGTTCGGTCCGGGGTTCGGGGGTCGCGCGGCGGCCGCCCGCCGCGAAGAAGGCGGACAGGGGGAGGGTGGCGGCGCCGACCGTGACCGCGTCGGGGCCCAGGGAGCCCAGGCCGACGGTGACCCGGCCCGCCGGGTGGCGCAGGGCGTACCGGGTCGCGTGCTCGCGCACCGCCGGGAGGATGTGGGGGCCCAGCATCAGGCCCGCCCAGCCGCCGATCAGGATGCGCTCCGGCTGGAACAGGTTGATCAGGTCCGACAGCCCCGCGCCCAGGTACTCCGCGGTCTCCTCCAGGACCCCGCGCGCCACCGGATCCCCCGAGCCGGCCGCCGCCAGCAGGGCCGAGAGGGCCTCCTCCTCGTCCACGGAGTCCACCGGGCGCCCGCCCGCGACGCCGCCCCGTTCCGCCCAGCACGCCAGCAGGGCCTCGGCCCCCGTGTACGCCTCCAGGCAGCCCAGCGCCCCGCACCGGCAGCGCCGGCCGCGCACGGACACCGTCAGATGGCCCCACTCCAGCGGGGTTCCCTCCGTCGTCCCGCCCTCCGGCGAGCCGTCGGTGATCAGGCTCGCGCCGACCCCCGAGCCGAAGAGCACGACGACCGCCTCCCGGGCCCCGCGCCCAGCCCCGAACCACATCTCCGCCTGGCCGAGCGTCCGCGCGCCGTTGTCGATGATGTACGGGACCTCCTCGGGCAGGGCTCCGGTGGCGCGCAGCAGCTGCTCCAGCGGCACCGCGTCCCAGCCGATGGTCTGGCCGTGCACCACCGCCCCGCCCGGCGCGTCGCGGTCCACGATGCCCGGCACCCCGACGCCCACCCCCAGCAGCTGCTCCGTACCGACCCCGGCCTCGGCGAGCACGGTGGCGATCCCGTGCCGGATGTGGTCGACGATGGGGCCGACGTCGTAGCAGCCGCGCGGCAGCAACGGTGTCTCGGTGCGGGCCAGTTCGGTCAGCGCCAGGTCGAACAGCTCGACGCGGACCCGGGTTTCGCCGACGTCGACGCCGATCATGTGGGCGCTGCCGGGTGCGACCCGCAGCAGGGTGCGGGGCCGTCCGCCGTCGGAGTCGACGATCCCGGCCTCCTCCAGCAGTCCGTCCGCGACGAGTTCGCCGACGACGTTGCTGACGGAGCCGGAACTCAGTCCGGTGGCCGGCCCGAGTTCCTGCCGGCTCATCGGCCCGCCGAAGTACAGCCGTTGGAGGACGGCGCTCCGGTTCCCCCGCCGCAGGTCCCGCACCGTTCGTCCGCTACGCCCCGTGGTCATCCGGCCCCTTCCGCAGTGACATCGCTCGCAACATACCCTTGCGCGACCCCTTGACGCGACCCTTTCACGGGGCTTAACTCACGTCCTGAATTAAGGCTGGGCGAAGCACCCCGCGTCGGCCTTTCCCCCGACCACGCCGAAAGGGACCGAGCCGCCATGCGCAGAACCAGAGCCGCTGCCTCCGCCGCTGTCGCAGTCTCCCTCCTCGCCACCGCCGCCACCGCCTGCGGCGGCGGATCCGCGGACACCGGGGGCGGGACCAACACGGCGCCCAAGGAGCTCACTTACTGGGCCTCCAACCAGGGGCCCGACATCGCGGCGGACCAGGCGACGCTCGGCCCGGAGCTGAAGAAGTTCGAGCAGCAGACCGGCATCAAGGTCAAGCTCGAGGTCGTCCCCTGGTCGGACCTACTCAACCGGATCCTCGCCGCCACCGCCTCCGGACAGGGCCCCGACGTCCTCAACATCGGCAACACCTGGTCCTCCTCGCTCCAGGCCACCGGAGCCCTGCTCGCCTGGGACGCGAAGAACTTCGAGGCGATCGGCGGCAAGGACCGCTTCGTCGAGTCCGCCATCGGCTCGGCCGGCGCCGCCGGCAAGGACCCGGCCGCCGTCCCGCTCTACTCGATGTCGTACGCGCTCTACTACAACAAGAAGATGTTCCGGGAGGCGGGCATCGACAAGCCCCCCGCCACCTGGGACGACCTCGTCGCCATCGGCCGGCGGCTCTCCAAGGACGGCAAGTGGGCCCTGGGCGCGGAGGGGGCGAACCCCTCCAACAACATCCACCAGGCCTTCGTCCTCTCCAAGCAGCACGGAGCCGAGTTCTTCGACGCCGCGGGCAAGCCCGCCTTCGACACCCCCGCCAACGTCGAGGCCGTCAAGCAGTACGTCGACCTGATGGCCGAGGACAAGCTCATCTCGCCCGGCAACGCCGAGTACGACAAGAACCAGTCCCTCCAGGACTTCGCCAACGGCAAGACCGCCATGGTCCTGTGGCAGAACGCCGCCGGCAGCTTCAAGGCCCACGGGATGAAGGAGGGCGACTGGGGCGTCGCACCCGTCCCGGTCCCGGCCGGCGGCACCCCCGGCACCGGCAGGAACACCAACTCCATGGTCGCCGGCATCAACCTGGCCGTCTTCAAGAACACCGACAACATCGACGGCGCCCTGAAGTTCGTGAAGTTCATGACCAGCGACGAGGAGCAGAAGCTCCTCAACAAGGCCTACGGCTCCATCCCGCCGGTCAAGGCCGCCCAGACCGACCCGTCCTTCGCCACCGAGGACCTCACCGTGCTCCGCACCACCCTCGCCACCAGCGCCGCCCCGCTCCCGCAGGTCCCCGAGGAGTCCCAGTTCGAGACCGCCGTCGGCACCGCGATCAAGGAGCTCTTCGCCGACGCCGCCGCAGGCCGCCCGGTGACCGCCGAGTTGGTCAAGGCGAAGCTCACCAAGGCCCAGCAGCAGATGCCGAACTGAGCCGCGCCCGATGACCTCCGCCCCCGCCCTCACCCCACCCGGCACCGGGGCAGGACCGGCACGCCGGGCCGCGGCCCGCCCGCCCCGCCGCCCCGGCCGCCTGCGGCGCGCCGCCCTGCCCTACCTCCTGCTGCTGCCCGCCCTGCTCCTCGAACTGCTCATCCACCTCGTCCCGATGGCGATGGGCATCCTCATGAGCTTCCGCGAGCTCACCCAGTTCTTCATCCGGGACTGGTCCCGCGCCCCCTGGACGGGCTTCGACAACTACGCACTCGCCGTCGACGTCAACCGGCCCGTCGGCGAGGCCCTCCTCGGCTCCTTCCTCACCACCTGCCTGTTCACGCTGCTCTCCGTCGGCCTGTGCTGGCTGCTCGGCACCGCCGCCGCCGTGTTCATGCAGGAGACCTTCCGCGGCCGCGGCCTCCTGCGCGCCCTGTTCCTCGTCCCGTACGCCCTGCCCGTCTACGCGGCCGTCATCACCTGGGCGTTCATGTTCCAGCGGGACAACGGCCTGGTGAACCACGTCCTCCACGACCAGCTCGGTCTCGGCGGCGCCGAGCACACCTTCTGGCTGCTGGGCGACAACAGCTTCTGGGCGCTGCTGACCGTGTCCGTCTGGAAGGGCTGGCCGTTCGCCTTCCTCATCGTGATGGCCGCCCTGCAGAACATCCCGAAGGACCTGTACGAGGCGGCCGCGCTGGACGGGGCCGGGGTCTGGCAGCAGATCCGCCGGATCACCCTGCCCTCGGTCGGCGCGGTCAACCAGGTGCTGGTCCTGGTGCTGTTCCTGTGGACCTTCAACGACTTCAACACGCCGTTCGTGCTGTTCGGCAGGTCGGCACCCGAGGCAGCCGACCTGATCTCCCTCCACATCTACCAGTCGAGCTTCGTCACCTGGAACTTCGGCACCGGATCGGCCATGTCCGTCCTCCTGCTGCTCTTCCTCCTGCTGGTCACCGCCGGCTACCTGCTCCTCACCACCCGCGGCCGGAGGGACGCCGATGCCCGCTAGCCCCCGCGTCCGCAGCCCACTCGACCCGCCGCGCTCCTTCCGGGTGCTGCGGGCCGTGTTCCTGACCCTGCTCTCCGGCTTCGTGCTGCTGCCCGTCTACGTGATGGCCACCAGCTCGCTCAAGCCCCTCCAGGACGTCGCGGGCCGGTTCCGGTGGATCCCCTCCGGGCTCACCGTCCGGCCCTACGCCGACATCTGGCACACCGTCCCGCTCGCCGAGTACTTCGTGAACTCCCTGATCGTGGCGGGCGCCGCCACCGTCTGCTCCGTGGGCATCGCCGTCTTCGCCGCGTACGCCGTCAGCCGCTACCGCTTCCGCGGCAAGCGCCTGTTCACGGTGACCGTGCTCTCCACCCAGATGTTCCCGGGGATCCTGTTCCTGCTCCCGCTGTTCCTGATCTTCGTGAACATCGGCAACAGCACCGGGGTCGCGCTCTACGGATCCCGCGGCGGCCTCATCCTCACCTACCTCACCTTCTCGCTCCCCTTCTCCATCTGGATGCTCATCGGGTACTTCGACTCGGTGCCCCGCGACCTCGACGAGGCGGCCACCGTCGACGGCTGCGGCCCGATCGGCGCGCTCTTCCGGGTCGTGATCCCGGCAGCCGTCCCGGGCATCGTCGCGGTCGCCGTGTACGCCTTCATGACCGCCTGGGGCGAGGTGCTCTTCGCCTCCGTCATGACGAACGACACCACCCGCACGCTCGCCGTCGGACTGCAGGGCTACTCCACGCAGAACGACGTGTACTGGAACCAGATCATGGCCGCCTCGCTCGTCGTCAGCATCCCCGTCGTCGCCGGTTTCCTGCTGCTGCAGAAGTACCTGGTGGCCGGACTCACGGCAGGAGCCGTCAAATGACCCTTTCCGAAAGCCCTCCCGTGACCGACGCGCACGCCGTCGACCTCGACGCGCTCCCCGCCGACTTCGCCTGGGGCACCGCCACCTCCGCCTACCAGATCGAGGGCGCGGCCCGGCAGGACGGCCGCGGCCCCTCCATCTGGGACACCTTCTCCCGCGTCCCCGGCGCCGTCGACGGCGGCCACACCGGCGACACGGCCTGCGACCACTACCACCGCTGGCCGGACGACGTCGCCCTGATGCGGCAGCTCGGCACCAACGCCTACCGGCTCTCCGTCGCCTGGCCCCGTGTCCTGCCCGGCGGCGACGGCCCCGTCAACGACAAGGGCCTCGACTTCTACGACCGGCTGGCCGACGGACTGCTCGCGGCCGGCATCGAGCCCAACGTCACCCTCTACCACTGGGACCTGCCCCAGGCGCTCCAGGACCGCGGCGGCTGGCCCGAGCGCGCCACCGCCGAGCACTTCGCCGCGTACGCCGGCCTCGTGGCCGAACGCCTCGGCGACCGCGTCACCCAGTGGGCCACCCTCAACGAGCCGCTGTGCTCGGCCTGGATCGGCCACCTGGAGGGCCGGATGGCCCCCGGCCGGACCGATCTCACCGCCGCCGTCCGCGCCTCCTACCACCTGCTGCTCGGCCACGGCCTCGCCGCCCAGGCCGTCCGCGCCGCCCGCCCCGCCGCCCGCATCGGCATCGTCAACAACCTCTCCACCGTCGAGCCCGCCACCGGCAGCGACGCCGACCGGGCCGCCGCCCGGCGCATGGACGGACACGTCAACCGCTGGTGGCTCGACCCCGTCCACGGCCGCGGCTTCCCCGCCGACATGCGCGAGGTCTACGGCGTCGACCTGCCCGAACGCCCCGGCGACCTCGCCGCCATCGCCGCCCCCCTGGACTGGATCGGCCTCAACTACTACTTCCCGCAGGTCGTCACCGCCGACCCGGCCGGCCCCGCGCCCTTCGCCCGCCAGATCGACCGGCCCGGCGTCCCGCGCACCGGCATGGACTGGGAGGTCGACGCCGACGGCCTGGAAACACTGATCATGCGCCTGTACGAGGAGTACGGGGACCAGCGCATCCACATCACCGAGAACGGCTCCTCGTACCCCGACACCGTCACCCCCGACGGCCGCGTCCACGACCCCGAACGGGCCGCCTACCTGACCTCCCACCTGGCCGCCTGCGCCCGTGCGGCCCGCCGCGGCGCACCCGTGGCCGGCTACTACGCCTGGTCGCTGCTGGACAACTTCGAATGGGCCTACGGCTACGACAAGCGCTTCGGCCTGGTCCACGTCGACTACGCCACCCAGCGCCGCACGGTGAAGACGAGCGGCCGCCGCTACGCCGAGATCATCGCCGCGCACCGCTCCGCCCGCTGACGGCCCGTCCGCCGCGGCCTCGCCGCACCGCGCCCGCCCCGCTTCTCGGGCCGGGCGCGGCGCGCGTGGTGGGATGGCACCGGGGCGGGTCCAGCAGCTCACGGAGAGGTCGGGTACATGCCGCAGGACAACACCATGCGAGGGATGGCGTACGAGACGTACGGTGGAACGGAGGTGCTGCGGGAGACCCGGCTCCCGGTACCGAAGTTCGGCCCGGGCGAAATCCTCGTCCGGGTGAAGTACGCCTCGGTCAACCCGGTGGACTGGAAGATCATGGGCGGCGGGCTCGATGCACTGATGGACGTCGTCTATCCCGTGGTGCCCTGCTGGGACGTCTCCGGCACCGTCGAGCGGGTCGGGATCGACGCCCCAGAGTTCGCCGAGGGCGACCAGGTCATGGCCTACGCCCGCAAGGACTACGTGCACGGCGGGACCTGCGCCGAGTTCGTCACCGTGCCCGTACGGGCCCTCGCGCGCAAGCCGGCCTCGCTCGGGTGGGCCGAGGCGGCCGCCCTCCCGCTCGCCGGACTCACCGCCTACCAGGTGCTGAACCGGCTCGGCACCGGCAAGGGCGACACCGTCCTCATCCACGGAGCCGCGGGCGGCGTCGGCTCCTTCGGCGTGCAGATCGCCCGCGCCCTGGGGGCCCGGGTCATCGGCACCGCCTCCCCGCGCAACCACGACCGCGTGCGCGAACTCGGCGCCGAGCCCGTCGAGTACGGGGACGGGCTCGCCGAGCGGGTCCTCGACCTCGTCCCCGACGGCGCGACCGTCATCGCCGACTTCGTCGGCGGTGTCCTCGACGTCACCCGCCGGGTGCTGCACGACGACGGCCGGCACGCCTCCATCGCCGACCCCACCGTGACCGGCTCGGGCGGCGAGTGGATGTGGGTGCGCCCGGTCGGCAGCGACCTGGCCGAGCTGAGCCGGCTCGCCGAGGCCGGGCAGCTCACCGTGCCCGTCGCGCGGACCTTCCCGCTGGCCGAGCTGGCGGCGGCCTTCGAGCTCAGCCAGGGCGGACACACGGCGGGCAAGATCGTCATCGAGGTCTGAGCGCCGGGACCGGGCACGACCCGTACGTACGCGGCCTCGGCCCAAACGACGCGGGACGGCCGCCGGGCCGCCCCGCGCAGCCGGGGGTCAGGGTGGTTCAGGGGAACGAGACCACGGTGGAGGGGACGGTCGAGGTGCCCGACGTGGGGGCGCCGATGTCGTTGATGACGTGCTCGTACTGGCCGTTGCCGCCCAGCGAGACGACGAGGAGGCCGTGGAACCTCACCCCTGGCTTCACCGGCGCCTGGAACCCGTGGTCCTGACGGATCGTCGGATCCACGTTGTAGTAGCAGTAGCTGCCCAACCCCCAGCCCTCGTGGGTGCCGACGGAGTCGGCCACCTTGTAGGCCGCGTAGCCCTTGACCGGGCCGTTCTGGATGGCGGCCTGGTTGGGGGCGTCGTACGCCTTCTCGTTCTGGAAGAAGATCGTGCGCCCGCGCTCCCCGTTCCACTCCACGTCGTACTTGTTGAAGTGCTCGACGAACAGCCCGGTGGCCAGGACGTCGTCGCCGTTCACCCGGAACCCGTAGTCGGAGCGGTTGGTCTCCCAGCCCACCCCGTCGCCGTGGTCGGCCCGCCAGATCCAGGTGTGGTCGACGATCGTGTCGTGGTTGTTGACCACCATGCCGAGCGTGGCCTTGCCCGCGCCCGCGCCGCCGACGCGGATGAACACGTCCTGCACGGTGGTCGGGTTCGCCGCGTGGTCCGCCGAGGCGCCGGCCGGGCCGACCTCCAGCAGGCTGGGCGAGTTGACGGTGCCCGCGTCGATCAGGAATCCGGCGAGCCGTACGCCGTCCACGTCGGCGACCTTCATCGCGGTCACCCCGTTGTCCGGGACGATCGTGGCGAGGCCCAGGCCCAGCACGACGGTGTCCGGGCGGTTGACCTGGATGGTCTGGTTCACGTGGTAGACGCCGGGGGTGAACAGCAGGTGCAGGCCCTGCGCCAGTGCCGCGTTGATCGTCGCCGCGCTCGCGCCCGGCTTGGCCACGTAGAACCGGCTGAGCGGGATCGAACTGCCCTGCGGCGCCCCGTTGCCCCACGAGGTGCCGCGGGCGTTCGTGCGCTTGGCCGGGACGAACACCTTGTAGTCGCTGCCGTCCAGGTACAGGAAGGGCTTCTCCCGGGAGACGGGCGTGGTGTCCAGGGTGGTGTAGGGCGGGTTCGGGAACGACTGCGCCGGCGCGCCCTGGGTCCCGGAGAACACCTGGTTCCACACCGCGTTGGACCAGCCGCCGATCGAGCTGTCACGGGTGTACCACTGCTGCTGCGAGTAGTTGCCGACCTGGCCGTCGACCTTGGAGTCGGCGATGTAGCCGCCGGAGGCCCAGCCGTAGCCGTTGGGCGCCAGGTTCAGGCCGCCCTTGACGTGCATCCGGCGGAAGGGCGCCGCCTGGGAGACCGCCCAGCGGTTGGTACCGCTCACCGGGTTCAGCGCCAGGTTCTCGGCCGAACGCCAGAAGTTCTGGGTGGCGTTGCCGCCGAACCAGCCGGCGTCGACGGTGATGTCACCGTTGATGGTGGTGTCGTCGGGGCTGAGGCCGAGCCCGGAGACCGAGGTGTAGAAGCCGATCTGGGCGTTGAGGCCGTTGTACGTGCCCGGCTTGAACAGGAACTGGTAGCGGCCGGAGCCGAACTGCGCCGACTCCTGGCGGCGGAAGACCTCGTCCAGCGTGGACTGGATGTTAGGGGTGGACGGGTCGAAGACGATCACGTTCGGACCGAGGTCACCGCCGCCGGGGATGACCGGGTCGGTGCCGGTGGTGCCGTAGACCTGGAACTCCCAGAGCGAATACCCGTATCCGGTGGTGCGCTGGGTCCCGTACACGCGGACGTGGCGGGCGGTGCCGGTGATGTCGTGGGTGACCGTGCCGCCGGTGCCCGTGGTGGTCGAGTGGGCGGTGGACCAGGTGGTGCCGTCCGTGGACAGTTCGATCCGGTAGGCCTTGGCGGCCGCGGCCTCCCAGCGCAGCACGACCTGGCTCAGTCGGGCCGGGGCGCCGAGGTCGACCTGGATCCACTGGGGGTCGGCGAACTGGCTCGACCAGCGGGTGCCGTTGTCGCCGTCGACGGCCGCGCCGGCCGGTGTCCCGGCGCCCTCCACGCTGGAGGCGGTGGCGGGCTTGCCCTGCGAGAGCAGGACGGGCGCCGCCCGCGCGGCGGCGCCCGGCAGCAGGACGAGGAGGGCCGCGACCAGAGCGGCGGCGAGCGCCGCGGCCGTGATCCGCGGCGGGCGTTCGGAGAGGAGGGGCATGCGGGGTGCTCCTGACGTCATGGATCCGGGGGGATCGAAGCGTGAGTGAACTGCCCGCCGAGAGGGCCGTCAAGGGTTTCTGCGTTCATGAACTGAAGACCAGACGGCACGTCAATGGGGCATCAGGCCCCTGAACTCGGAGTTTCTTCAATCCTTGTGAAAAGCATTGACGAAAAAAAGCCCGTGCGGCTCTACTGAGAGGGCGTGAGGGTCTGACCGCTCCACCCGCCGTCCGCTGCACAGCGGGGCGGAGCCCGGTCCGAATTCGGGAAGTGTCCCCTCGGGGAGGCGGGTTGCTGCCATGTGTTCGTTACTCGTCGACGGCCCGGTGCAGATCCGGCACCTCACCGCAGGCCGCCCAGGAGACCTCCACACCCGCGAGGCCGCGCGACCACGGCGCCGTGACGGCGGCCAGGCGCGCCGCGTCCGGCGGGGCCGCGCCCAGCCCGATCGCGTACCGGGCGAGGCCGGGGCCCGTCGAGAACGGCCTCGGCCAGGCGTGCGCGTCGGCGCAGCCCGCCTCGTCCAGCGCGCCCAGCAGCGCCCGCACCCGGCCGCGCATCCGCCCCAGGGCCGCGTCGAACTCCCGCTCCGCGGACGTCCGTACGGTCACCACCGCCCAGGCGGCGTGCCGCCGGTGCAGCGGCGGGGCGGCCGCCACCGCGTCGAAGGCCGCGGGATCCGAGTCCAGCAGTTCCCAGGCCCGGTACAGCTCCCGCCCGAGCAGGTCGCGCAGCCCGGGGCCCACCTGGACCGTGCAGCTGCGGACCGGCTGGGAGGGGGTGAGGACGGTCACCGGGTCCGGCCCGGGCGGTGCGGGCGGCGGAGGGGAGCCGAGGCCCACCGGGTCGCGCCAGTCCCAGGCCGCCCAGGTCCCGAAGAACTCCAGCAGCAGGGCGTCCGGGGACAGGCCGGGGGCCGTGCGGACCGTGCGCGCCGCCAGTACCGCCCAGGCCAGCCCCGGCAGCCCGCCGAACGGCGCCGAGTCCAGCCCCCGGGCCCGGGCCCACGCCTTGACCTGCCGCGCCAGCCGGGCGAAGGCGGCATGGTCGGCCCCCGCGAAGCCCCGTACCGCATCGGCGTCGCTCACCGCGCTCAGCGCGACCGCGGCCCGCTCGCCCAGTTCCGCCCGGCGCGCCACCGCCCGCGCGGGGTCCAGCGCGCCGGTGGGCACGACCGCCAGGTCCACGTCCAGTCCGGCCGCGCTCAGCCGCAGCCCCGGCACCCGTGCGCCCGTCACCTCGCGCATCCGCACCGCCTCCGGCAGCGCCGCCGCGACCCGCTCCCGTACCTCCGCGATGTCCGCGCGGCCCGGCACGGCCGCCACCAGGTCCAGGTCCGCTCCCGGCAGGGCGCAGCCCATGCGGCGGGATCCCGCCTCCCACACCGTCCCGTCGCCCAGTGCCTCCGCGATCCGGGCGGTGACCGAGGCGGCCGGGCCGTGGGGATCGACGGCATGCGGTTCGGCCGCGTGCGGTTCGGCTCCGTCCGGATGCGGGCACGCGGGCTCCGGCAGCCACCGGACCCGGCCCGTCCTCAGCTCCACGACCGCCCGCGTCCGCATCGGCCCGTCCCCGCGCCGCGACAGCACCGCCAGCTCCCCGACCCGCGCCGGCACTCCGGCGCCAAGGCGCGCGGCGAACTCGGCGACCGCCCGCTGCGGATCACTGCTTTGCCCCAGCGCCAGGTGCGGGGTGTAGCCCTCGGCCCGCTCCCGGCAGCCCGGGAACCGCCGTAGCAGTGCCTGCCGCAGCTCCTGCCACGGCGCCTCACCGGCCGCCGCCGGATCCAGCCAGAGGGTCGCGTCCTCCCGGTGCCCGAAACTGTGCACCCCTTCCAGCCGCGCGGTGAACGCCGGTGTCCGCGCCGCCACTTCGGCCAGCAGCGGCACGGCCTCCTCGAACGAGGACTCGGGTACGAAGCCGAAGAGCAGGTTGACGTGCGCGGGCCAGCGGCCGGCCTGCGGGTCGTGCTCCCGCCGCACCGCGTGCGCCGCCTCCGGAAGGCGGGGCGGCAGCCAGGCCACCGCCGTGCGCGCCGTCGCCCTCGCGTCGAGCCGCGCCGCGGGCCCGGCGGCCCCGAACTCCACCGTGGCCTCCACTCCGTAGTGGTCCGAGATGAACAGCCCGTCCGGGCCGGGTACGGCGCCGCGCAGCGCCGCCCGGGTCACCCGCGCCGGCCCGGCCGCCCGCAGCAGGATCCGGTCCAGCCGCCCCGCCCGTCCCGACAGCGAGCCCACGGCGGCCAGCGGATTGGCCACCGGATCGAAGGTGGGCGTCGCGTCCGCCGCCCCGTGTACGTCGCTCCACGCGTCCCGCATGCCCAGCGCGGCGGCCGGTCCCTCGGCCCCCGAGCCGCTGTCGTTGAAATCGCCGAGCAGCGCCACGGATGCTTCCACCGTGCTCAACCCCTCGGCCAGCCGGGCCAGTTCGGCCTGGCGGTGCACGTCCCCGTTGTCAGTGTGATCGCTGGTCAGGTGGGTGGCGGCGACGACGAGGGGGCCGGCCGCGGTGTCCACCGTCACGGCGGTGACCGCCTTGTGCGGGCCGAACGCGTGCAGCCCCGCCTCCCGCACCGGCAGCCGGCTCAGCACCAGCAGTCCGCACTCGGCGACGTCCCGGCCGCCCGGATCCGTGCCGAGCGTGTACCCGGCCCGTACCCAGTCCGCGGCCAGCAGCATCCGGAGCAGCTCCGGTTCGGCCTCCTGAAGCGCGATGACATCGGCGTCGGCGGCCTCCAGGTCGGCCAGCAGCAGCGGCCTGCGCCGCGCGGTGGCGATCCGCGGGCCGTCGTACCGGTCCCAGAGGGTGTTCCAGGTCAGCAGCCGCACCGCGCCGGGGGCCCCGGCCCCGCTGCCGCCCGGGGCAGGAGCCTGCACCGGCCGCCAGGCGCCGCCGTCCGCCGGATCCCAGGCGTGCGGGGTCCGGGCGGTGAAGAACGGCGCCCGCAGCAGGCGCGGGTCGCGCACCCGCCCGGCGGCGGTGGCGTCGATCCGGTCCACCCCCGTGGCCCGGTCCCACACCAGCTCGCCGTCCGCCTCGACGAACAGCACACGGTGCCAGGGGATGTCGCCGCCGGGCACGAACGACGGCAGCGGTACGCGCTTCGGGGCGGCTCCCCGCTGGAGCAGCCCGAGGACGAACCGGGCGGGATCGAACCGCGGGTCCCAGCGGACTTGGTGGTAGAGCTGCTCACTGGTGCGCATCACAGCTCCCCGCCCTGCGGCGCGGCCAGGGTGCCGGCCGTGTCCTCGACGGTCCCGCCCGCGCCGATGTACCACGTCCGGTGCGCCTGACCGGGATACGGCGGGCTGAACCGGTGCAGCTGCGACTCCAGCACGTGCGTCGGCACCGGATGCGGGCGCACGCCGTTGCGCCGCCTCAGCTCCTCCTCGTCGACCAGCGCGACGGCATGGGTGACCAGCGCGTCGTGGCGGCGGGCGACCGAGCCGGCCAGTCCGCGCTGCCGGTCGGTGAGCGAGGTGGCGTCCCACACGACCGTGCCCCCGCGGGCCAGAGCGGCCTCGAGCCGGTCGAGGCCCTCGCTCAGCACCTCCGCGTTCGCCCGCTGGTCCGCGCGGGAGCCCCGGGCGGTACGCAGGTCGTCGAGACCGATGTACGCGTCCACGCCGGGCAGGGCGCGGCCGAAGGTGCTCTTGCCGCTGCCGGAGGGACCGCACAGCTGCACCAGTCGAGGAAACGTTCCCTCGCGCCATCGCCAGGTCGCCGCCACCGCCTCCTCCGCCGTGGCGATCCGGCCCTGCGCGAAGGCCCGCCGCGCCTCGGCCCAGCAGCGGTCGCCCGCGTCCGGTCCGAGCGAGGCCAGCGGCTCCCGCAGCTCCGTGCGCAGGGCGCCGAGCGGGTCCGGGCCGAGCAGCCCCGCCTCCTCGGCGCACAGTGCGGACCACTCCACGGATTCGCGGGCCTGGGCGTCCCCGGCCGTCGCGGCGGCGAGTGCGTGCAGCACTCCCGGATCGGCCGCGGCGGCCATCCGCACCAGCCCGGCCCGCCGCTCCGCGTCGGGGAACGGCCGCTGGAGATACGGGTACAGCCCGACCAGGTCCGACACCCGGCGCGCGAGCCCCATCCCGAGCGGACCCGCCGCGAGCCGCGCCGCGATCCGGGCCCGCGGCGCACGGTGCAGTACGGCGGCCAGGACTCCGGCCAGCCGGTCCTCGCCGGTCCGCCCTAACTCGTCGATCCGGGCGGTGGCGTCGGCGCGTACGACGGCTTCGGCGGCCTCGTCGGTCCCGCCGGCCCAGGACGCACCCGCCACTCCGGCCGCGGCCAGCAGCTCCGCCGCAGCGGCCCCGGCCCCCGACCGGACCGCCCACAACGGGGCCGCCGGACCGAGGCCGTTGGGCACCACCGGGGCGAACATCCAGTGCGTACCCGTCTGCACGTGCCCGCCGCGCACCCACTTGGCCACGCGCCGCCCGAAGTCCGCGTACCCGAAGCCGTCGACCGTCCTCACGACGTAACCCTCTTGCCGCGTGGTGTCGAGCTTCAGCCTGCGCAGCGCACGCTCGTCGAAGGTGCCCCGCCACAGCACGCGCGGCGTGGGCACGCCGAGCCCCCGCAGGAACCGCACGGTCCCGTCCCAGTCCAGGCAGCGCTCCCCGTCCCACACCGAGAATCCGTAGAACCAGCTGTCGAGGTCCTCGTACGCGAGCGAATGCCGGGCGTACAGGTTCTCCCCGCACACCCGCCGGCCGTCCGGGATGCGCGCGGCGATCCGGCCCTGGAGGCCCTTGACCCATGCCCGGGAGGGGTGGTGCGCGGAGTCGAGCGACCGCGCGTGCAGGCCGTCCGCGTACAGGGTGGTGTTCTCCCCGTCGAGCTTCTCGGTCACCACGACCTCCCGCCCGGCCAGCCCCGCGAACGCCCCCGGCCCGCCCACCCGCACATCGTCCGCGGCCGCGCCGGGCGACCAGGGCAGATGGGGCGTACGGGGGTAGTGCGTGCGCATGATCCGCTCCTGCTCGACGACGTGGTGCCCGTCACTCTAGGTATCCGGCGCGGCCTCCTCCATCGAATAACCGGGCCGGGCCTAGGTCGTCTCTTTCGGATCTTGCTCCCCCAGCTACCGCTGGGAGGTGCCCCCGGTTAAGCCCGCGTCGTCCGGTGCCGTGCCTCGGCGCGCTGCCGGGGCTCCCGCGTACCGGACGTACTTGGGTGCTCCGGCAGTGCGGCGAGGTGCGGTGCCGGGCGGCGCAGGTTCCGCGGGAGACGGCCTAGTGGCACAGGGCCACGATGGAGGGGGACACCGTGCCGCGGGCCGCCTCGCACAGCTGGGCCATGTCGAGCGTGCGCTGCGGTGCGGCGGGTCTGGCCGCGGGCTGTGCCGCAGGGCGCTTGCGGGGCTTGGCGGGTGCGGCGGGGCGGTGCGGGCGGGCGGGGTGTACGGGGCGTGCGGGCTTGGCGGCCCGGGGTGGGCGCGCGGGGGGCTCGCGGCGTGCCACCGCCGGTGCCGGGGCGGGTGGTGGTGCGGGCTCCGGGGTGGCCGGGAGGTGGCCTAACGGCCAGGCGGCCGGGGCCGGTTGGCGCGGTTCCGGGTGGACCGCCGCAGGGCGCGGAGGCGGAGTGTCCGGCTGAGCGGCAGGACGTACCGTCACGCATCCGGTGGCCATGGTGAGCGAGGCGAGGAGCAGGGTCAGGGCACGGCGCAGTTGCATCCGCCCACCCTGCCGCACCGCCCCGGCCGAAGCCGCCCCCGTCACCCGTACGGGTGCGTTTCAGCGGCGGCCCGGGCGGCCTGGCTCCACGGGTCGCCGGCAGAGCGCGCGGTGTCCAGGCCCCCGGGGATCTTGCCGACCCGCGCGCGGTCACGGGGTGGAGTGCGGCGGGGGCAGTCCAGGTCCCCGGCCGCGGGGCCGGGTCGCCAGGCGGAGGGCGTGTTCCAGGGGGCCTCGGCGGAGGGGGCTGTCGGCGTAGGCGCGTTGCCAGGCCCAGGTCAGGGTGAGGGCGGCGGCGCTGAAGGCGAGCCAGGCGGACCAGGACGCGGCGCCGTGGGCCGGCCCGGCCAGGACCAGGGCGTGGACCACGTACGCGCTCAGTGCCATGGCGCCCAGCACCGTGAACGGCCGCAGCAGGCGGGCGCCCAGCCGGTGCCGGGCGGCGAGGGCGCACAGGCCGATGAGGGCGCAGCCCACGCCCGCGTTGCCGAGGGTCTCGGGCGGCGTCTGGCTGTACGGGTCGGCCACGAGGAGCCAGTCCCAGGAGGTGCTGGGCACGGCGCCGTACTGTCCGCGCAGCACCTCGCGCACCGGGTCGGCGGCGGACAGGGCCTCCGGGTGGTGGACGGCGATCGCCGCCAGGAGCCGCTCCCGGGCGCCGAACACATGGGTGGCGAGCCAGGCGCAGCCGTAGCCCGCCGCGGCCGCGGCCGTGCCCCATACCGCCATGCGCAGTGCCGTCGTCCGTTCCCGCACGTCGCACAGGCGGGCCAGCGCCATCCCGACCAGGACGTACGGGAGGTAGGTGGCCAGCGGATACGCGCCGGTGAGCAGCAGCTCGCAGAGCGCCGTCCCCAGCCCGGCCCAGCTGGTGAGGTCTGCGGCCTCGGGAACCCGGCCCCGGCCGGCGGCCTCGTACCCGAACACCGGCCCCAGCAGGAAGGACAGCAGCGGGCCCGCCACCACCGAGATGCCCGCGACGGCCGTGAGCACCGGGGTGGAGAGCCGGCTCAAGGGTTCGGCCGCGAGGAAGTAGACGGCGAAGAAGGCCAGGATGACCAGGATCCCGGGCCACATCGAGGCCAGGAACACGCCGAGCACGGCCAGGACGGCGCAGCGGATCAGCAGCGGACGGTAGCGCCCGGCCCAACCGGCGGGCCGCGCCGCCGGGTCGAGCCCGCGCTGGGCGAGGACCAGGGAGAAACCGGCGAGGAGGGTGAAGAGCGCCGGGGCGCGTCCGTCGGCCGCGACGATCACGTAGCCGGCGCCTTCGGGCCGGGGGCTGGGGCCGACGTGTACGGCGAACATGCCGAGGACGGCGAGGCCGCGGACGGCGTCGACTCCGGCCAGCCGGACGGAACCGGCCTTCCCCGGGCCGCTCACGCGGTGCACGTCACGCTGTCGCACGGCGTGTACCGGGTCTTCATCGTCTCCAGGGAGAGGCCGAGCGCTGCGGGGCCGGCCTGTTCCGTGCGCTCGCCGATCCGCAGCCCGACGGGGGCCGCGGCGGCCGGGCCGAGCTCCCGGTCCAGTGTCCGGCCGGCCTCGGCCCGGCTCATCCCGCCGATGCCGACCCCGCGGACCGCCGTGCCCGGGGCGATCTCCTCGCCGGCCAGGAGCAGCCCCGCGACGTACGGCCCGCCGAAGCCGAGGACCGCGGGGCCGCCCGCAACGCCGACGGATCCTGGCACGTTCCACCGGGTGCCGGTGTCCGTACGGGTGTCCGTCCGGGTGGCGCGTCGCATGAAGGGGTCTCCTCGGTCCGGTCCGGTGACGTGGTCGGACCGGCGGTTTTCACGCCGCCAGTCCGCCCCGGGAACGTAGCAAGGAGCGCATAACCAGGTAATAAGGAGGTATAGCGGCGGCAAAGCGGAGGCGGTTCCGCCGAGGGGCCGGAGCTGCCGTGACGCCGTAACCCGGAGGCCGCGGCCGCTGTTGCACAGTCGGCGGGTCCACCCACGGTGAACGGAGTTCCGATGCCGCAGCTGACCGACGAGGCCGCGCCCGACGGGGTCGTCTCCGACGGGTCCGCGCCGGACCGCGACGAGGCGGCGGCCGGGACCTGGATGACCCCGGAGGCGTACGGCGCCTCGCGCGCCGCGCTGTGGACCGGAGCCGTGGTCCTCGTCACCGACACGGACGGCCGGGTCCTCGTACAGAGCGTCGACTACCGGTCCGACCGCCTCCTGCCCGGCGGGGCCGTGGACGCGGGCGAATCGCCGTCCGCAGCGGCGGCCCGCGAAGTGCGCGAGGAGCTGGGCGTCGACGGCCGCTACCCGCGCGGTCTCGCCGTGGACTGGATCCCGGCCGACACCCCCGGCATCCCGGCCGCCATGCGGTTCCCCGGCGAGATCCTGCACGTCTACGACGGCGGCACCTGGACGCCGGACCGGATCAAGTCCGTCCGCCTCCCCGCCCAGGAGGTCACCGGCATCCACTTCGCCGAGCCGGCCGACCTGCCCGCCCTCATGGACGCGGGCGACGCCCGCCGCGCCCTGTCCGCGCTGCGGGCCCGCATCAACGGCTCCGGCACGGCCCTGCTGGAGGACGGCCGTCCCACCGTGCCCACCGCCCTCGACCGGCTCGGCGTCCTGCGCACCCGCCGGACCGCGCAGCACGGGGCGTGGCACGCGGGCCCGGTCCCCGCGCAGCTGCCCGTACGGGACCACCGGGGCTGGCTGTTCGCCCCCGACGGGCGGGTGCTGCTCCTGATCGCCCGCGCCACCGGCGCGGCCCACCTCCCGCCGCCGACGGCCGCACCCACGGCCGGCGCCTTCCCGCTCGGCTACCGGTACGGCGACGGCCGCGGCAGCGACGGCCGCGACGGCGCAGACCAGGGCGCCCACGCCCGCACCGCGGCCCGGCTCACCGGCCTCCCCCCGGCCGCGGACCCGGCGTACGCCCGTCTGCTGGCCACCCCCGAGCAGGTCCGCGAACTGAGCGACTGGGGCCCGGCCGGCGCCCGTGAACTCGCGGCGGTCCACGCCGCCCGCACCCGCCTCTCCCTCCCCGCCCCGACCCGCACCCCGCCCACCGAACTCCCCGAATCGGCGACCCGCTGGTAGCCGGGCCCGCCCGGCCGCGGCCGCCGCCATGATCGGGAAATCCGGCGTCCGGCGTCCGCGGTCCCGCAGCATGGGGCCATGAGCGACAGTGCGATCACCTACACCCTGTACATCCAGGCCGATCCCGACCGGGTCTGGCAGGCCCTCACCGAGCCCGCCTTCACCCGCCGGTACTGGGGCCTGAGCTTCGAGACCGACTGGGCGGTGGGCTCGCCGATGGACTGGGTCGAGCGCGGGGCCCGCACCAGCGACCCCGAGCAGGTGGTCCTGGACTGCGTCCCGGACCGCCTGCTTTCCTACACCTGGCACACCTTCAGCCCGCAGTGGGCGGCCTCGGCCGGGATCGACGAGGAACTGCGGGCCCAACTGGCTGCGGAGCGGCGCACGAAGGTGACGTACGAGATCGAGCCGGTCGGCGACACCCTCGCCCGGCTGACGATCCTGCACGAGGGCTTCGAGCCCGGCGGCACCCTGATCGGCATGTGCGGGCGGGCCTGGCCGATGCTCGCCTCCAGCCTCAAGACCCTCCTGGAGACCGGCGCCCCGCTGCCCGAGCCGGAGGAGGAGCCCCGCGAGACCGACGCCACCTGACCACCGCCACCTGACCACCGCCACCACACCACGGCACCTGACCACCGCCCCGGAGAGCCGGTCCGCGCCCCTTGCCGCACCGGCTCCCACCGGCCCGCCCGAACACGCGTGCCCCGCGCCTGAGACCATGTGTACCGAACATGAATCAGGAGCACCGCCATGGCACTTGAAGACCTCCGCGCCGGCCGCACGCTGGCCGAGATCCTGGACGACGCCGCGCACGGGCGCTTCCCGCCGCCCGACGGCGGGACGACCGTGGTGCCCCAGCACAACCGGCGCGACGCGGGCGTCATCGCCTTCACCGCCCATTCCGTGGTGTTCACCGACGAGGACCCGCACTGGGTGCGCTCCACCCTTGCCGCCGTGCAGTGCGACGACCTCGCCGCCACCATGAACGCGCGCTTCCTGGCCGCCCTGCTGGACCGTACGGGGCGCACCACCGACACCATCGACCTGCTCACCGTCGCCGGCCCGCTGCCCGGCGAACCCCCGCTGGAACTCGTCGAGATCGACGACCCCGACCACCCCCGGGTACGGCGCGCCCTGGGCCGCCGGGACGACGTACGGGTCTGGAAGGCCGACGGGGGAGTCCTCGTCCTCGGCCGCGGTGTCGCGGGCCGCTGGGAGACGGCGGTCGAGGTCGACGAGGACGTCCGCCACCGCGGCCTGGGCCGGGACCTGGCCCGCGCCGCCCGCCACCTCGTCCCCGACGGGCAGCCGGTCTGGTCCCAGCAGGCCACCGGCAACGCCCGCAGCGTCCGCGCCTTCCAGGCCGCCGGCTTCCGGCCGGTCGGCGCGGAGGCCCTGCTGCTGGCCCCCGCGCGCCGCTGACCCCGTGACCGCACCCTGGCCGCCGGCCGCTCACGGGGGTCGTGTGGAATGGACGTCATGGGGAGAGGAAAGAAGATCCAGCAGGTCCGCGAGGGTGCCACGGCGCCCGAGCACTGGCGTTACGAACGCCACCTGGAGTCGCTGGCCGTGGCGCGGGGGGAGTCCGCCGAGGCGGAGGCCGTGGCCGCCGTGCTGCGCGACCCCGATCCGGTGATGGCCGAGAGCGCGGTGGTCACCCACGTGAACCGCCGGGCGGCGCGGCTGCTGGACGACGAGGGGTTCCCCGGCTGGGCCCGGGCGATGACAGCGGCGCTCGCCGGACGTGCCTTCCCCGAGCGGCGGCTGCGCGAATGGACCCTGCTCAAGGCCATCACCCAGGGCGAACCCTGGGCCGCGGCGGAGCTCACCGCGGCCTCCGACTGGTGCCAGCGCACGGCCGCCCAGACCCTGACCTCGTACGAGGCCCTGAGCCTGCTCGCCGCCTCCGCCCGCACCCGCCGGGTCCGCAACGCCGCCGCCGGACGCCTGCGCCGCCGCACCCTGGCCTGACGGGTCAGAGGCCCTTGCGCACCCGGGCCGCGCGGCGGGCCTCGGCGGCCTGCCGGGCCTCCATCGTCTTGCGGGACTCCTTGCCCCGGCCCGGCCGGCCCGGCCGGGTGCCGATCCCGCGGAAGCCCAGCTCCGAGCCCGAGGGCCGGCCCTTGGCGTCCGTCGGCGCGGATCCGGACAGCGGCACCCCGGACGGAGCCTTCGCTCCGGTGATCCGGCTCAGGGCCGCCTCGCCGGACCGCACCTGCGTGGTGGTCGGCCGGATCCGGGCGTCCGCCATCAGCCGGACCATGTCCCGGCGCTGGTTCGGGGCGACCAGGGTGACGACCCGGCCGGACTCGCCGGCCCGGGCGGTACGGCCGCCCCGGTGCAGGTAGTCCTTGTGGTCGGCGGGCGGGTCGACGTTGACCACGAGGTCGAGGTCGTCGATGTGGATGCCGCGCGCCGCGACGTTGGTCGCGACCAGGACGGTCACGGCGCCGGTCTTGAACTGCGCCAGGGTCCGGGTGCGCTGCGGCTGCGACTTGCCGCTGTGCAGCCCCTCCGCCCGCACGCCCATGGCCCGCAGGTGCTTCACGAACTGGTCGACCCCGTGCTTGGTGTCGAGGAACATCAGCACGCGGTTGTCGCGGGCCGCGATCTCGGTGGCCGCCGAGATCTTGTCGGCCGCGTGGATGTGCAGCACGTGGTGGTCCATCGTGGTCACCGCGCCCGCCTGCGGGTCGACGGAGTGCGAGACCGGGTCCTTCAGGTACCTGCGCACCAGCTGGTCCACATTGCGGTCCAAGGTCGCCGAGAACAGCATCCGCTGCCCCGCGTGGTGCACCTGGTCGAGGATCTCGGTGACCTGCGGCATGAAGCCCATGTCGCACATCTGGTCGGCCTCGTCGAGCACGGTGATCTTCACGCGCTCCAGGTGGACGTCACGCCGTCCGACCAGGTCGCTCAGCCGCCCGGGGGTGGCCACCACGACCTCGGCGCCGGTGCGCAGCGCGCTCACCTGCCGGCCGATGGACAGCCCGCCGACCACCGTGGCCATCCGCAGCTTGAGGGCCTCGGCGTACGGGGTCAGCGCCTCGGTCACCTGCTGCGCCAGTTCGCGCGTCGGTACGAGGACCAGCGCCAGCGGGCGCTTCGGGTCCGCCTGCTGTCCCGCCGTGCGCGCCAGCAGCGCCAGGCCGAAGGCGAGGGTCTTGCCGGAGCCCGTGCGCCCGCGGCCCAGGACGTCCCGGCCGGCCAGCGCGTTCGGGAGCGTCGCGGCCTGGATGGGGAAGGGCTCCTTCACCTCCAGCCGGGCCATGGTGGTCATCAGCTCGGCGGGCAGCTCCAGCTCGGAGAACGAGGTGACCGGCGGCAGCGCCGGCACCTTCGGCTCGTGCATCGTGAACTCACCCTGCGGCCCGGTGCTGCGGGGTGCCTTGGCGGCGGACTTGCCGCCGGACTTGGCACCGGGCTTCACACCGAATCGGCCATGAGCTGACGGGTTCCTCATGCAGGACCTTTCGAGACAGAGAATGCAAGACGGAAGAAGATGGTCAACCGCCCATGGTACCAGCGGAGGCTACGCCTCCCCGGTGCCCGGTTCCCCCGACCGCACCTGCGCGCAGTGGGCGCGGACCTCGACCGCGGCGCGCTCGAACCAATCGGCGATCACGGCGATCTCGTCGGGGGTGTAATCGGCGAACAGGGCGCCGAGCCGGTCGTAGAAGGGCTGGTAGACCGCGACGACTCGGGCGGCGGCAGCGGGCTCGGCCACGACCCGTACGCGCCGCCGGTCGGCGGGGTCGGGCTGCCGGCGCGCGTACCCGGCCCGCTCGAGGCGGTTGAGGACCCCGGTGACGGCGCCGGTGGTGAGATCCACCAGCTCGGCGAGGTCGCCGGCGGCCAGTGGGGTGTCCCCGGCGCCCAGGATGTGGCCCAAACAGGTCAGGTCCGTGACGTTGAGGCCCAGCCGCTGCGCCACCTCCTGCTGGCCGACGATGCCCAGGGCGACGTACTGGTCCATGCGCGACATGGCCTCCGCGGCCGTGGCCGGGGGGCGGGGCTTGCCCTCCACGGACATACTCCTTAGTCTCTAAGTTACTTAGCTCGTGAGATAAATGAACCTTTCTCCGAGCCTACTGCCGACCGCACGACCTGGGAGAATGCATGAGCGCCCACGGCCACGTCGACCTCGGCCACACGGTGGCCGGCTGGACCGGTACCGGTCTGGCCCTGATCGGCTTCACCGGAGCGGGCCTCGCCGTGTGCGCGGCCTGGACGCCCGGGATATGGATCGGCCTCGGCGTCGTCGCCGCGGCCGGGATCGTCACCTGGCTGCTGCACCTCGCCGGGTGGGGCAAGCCCAGCGGCCCCCGCCCCGAGGCCCACTGGGACTGGCGCACCCGCGACACCGCCGCCCACGCGGGGCACGCCGACTGCCTGGGCTGCCGGGTCAGCGGACCGCGCCGAGCCGCCGCAGCAGCCCCTCGGCCTCGATCCGCCGTGTCGTTGCCCGCTGCGGATAGCAGCGCATGAACATGCGGGTGAAGTGCTCCCCGTAGTGGATCACGGTGTCGTCGTCCGGATCCGGCTGCAACGGGCGGATCCGGGCGCCGAAGCGCGGCTCGTGGAAGTACGCCAGCGTGTAGCGCTCCCGGTCCGCGAGCCGCACCTTGTGCGGGGTCGAGAGCAGGGTGCCGCCCGTCAGGAACTGCAGGATGTCGCCGGGGAACACGGTGAGCACCCCGGGCACCGGGGCCACGTACGTCCAGCCGGGGGAGTCCTGGGCGAAGCCCGCCGTGCTCTCGCCGGGCAGCCAGTTCCGCGGCCGGCGCTCCCCGCGGACCGGCGGGCGCACGAACAGTCCGCCCACCTCGTCCTGGGCGGCGATCACGAGGAGTCCGTAGTCGGTGTGCGCGCCGATCCCGCGCTCCGCCGTCCGGGAGGCCGCCGGGAAGCGCAGCACGCGCATGTGGTGCCAGCCGCCGCGGGTCAGCGCGGCCAGCCGGTCGATGCGGTCGGCTTCCGGGGTCGGCCCTCCCGGCCCCGGGTCGGGGCGCGAGCCGAGCCCGAGCCCGAGCGCCACCAGGCGCAGCAGCCGCTCCCCGAGACCGCCCACCCCCGCGAGGTAGGCCTCCATGGCCGCGCGGTAGCCGGGGTCCGGCCAGGGCACGGGCCCGTGGCAGGGCAGCCCGGCCCCGGCCGCCAGGTCCGGGGTGATGGTGAAGATCTCCGACGCGTCCCGCTCGCCGGCCGTGACCTCCTCGCCCGAGGCGATGTACCCGCTGTACGACGTGTCGTTGACGCACGCCGCCTTCTGCGCCAGGGGCCGTGCGAAGAACCGGCGGCTCGCCGCCATCGCCTCCCGCGTCCGCGCCCGCTGTCCGGGGTCGGCGGCGACCTGGAAGATCCCGTCGCGCCGCCAGGCGGCCGTCATCGCCCGGCCGAGCGCCTCGTCCGCCGCCGTCCCGGTCACTCGGTCCGGTACCCGGAATGTCGCGAAACCGCCCATGTCCCGCCCCTCTCGAAGACACCTCGAAGACACCTCGAAGACACCTCGCAGGCACCTGGCAGGTGCCCTTTCCCCCGTTTCACGGATGGGGCGGCCAGAAGTTCGAATCCGCGGCACGCCACGGTTGGCCGCGTCCAGCGTGTGCAGTGCGGGAGGGTTGGGCAGGATCGGAGACGGCCGCGTGTGCGGCCCGCAGTGGAACGTTGAGAAGGATCAGCCAGATGGCAACAGGCACCGTGAAGTGGTTCAACTCGGAGAAGGGGTTCGGCTTCATTCAGCAGGACGACGGCGGCCCGGACGTGTTCGTGCACTTCTCCGCCATCGAGACCACCGGCTTCAAGTCGCTGGAAGAGAACCAGAAGGTCGAGTACAACGTCACCCAGGGCCCCAAGGGCCCTCAGGCCGAGCGGGTGGTCCCCCTCTCGTAGTACCGCTTCACGGGTCCGGCCCGTGAGGTGAGCCCCGCCGGTCCGTCCGGCGGGGCCTTTGCATGCCGTCCGGCATCTCCGCGCAGCTATACGGCCCGGTGCAGGGCCAGCAGGAGCCGCCACAGATGCTCCGCCAGGTCGGCCGGCCCGGCCGGGACGGTGTCGTGGAGCCAGTCCGCGAGGACGCCGGTGAAGGCGGCGGCGACCGCCGAGGCGACGAGATCCGGGTGCGGGGCGCCCGCGGCCGCCCGCTCGGCGCGGGCCCGCTCGCGCAGTTCCCGGTGGAGGCGGTCGCCGAGCGGGCCCCCGCCGCCCGGCAGGAGCAGGGTGCGGTAGAGCGGCGCGCGCTCGGCCGCCCCCGTCAGGAAGCCGGCCAGTGCGGCCGGGGGGCGAGCGGGGGGCAGCGCCCCCGGGCCGGTCTGCCAGGCGTGCAGGGCGTCGACCGCGGCGTGCACCACATCGGCGCAGGCGTCCACGGCGAGCGCGGTGAGGTCCTCGTAGTGCAGGTAGAACGTGGCGCGGCCGACCTTCGCCCGGCGGACCACCGCCGAGACGCTGACCTCGGCGAGCGGGCTGCCGGCGCATTCCGCGAGCAGGCTCTCGCGCAGCCGTGCCTTCGTCCTGGCCGTACGCGGGTCCGGGGCGCGGGGGTCCGGCGGGCTCACGCGGCCAGCAGTGCCGCGCCGAGGGCCAGTGCGCCGGGCAGGGCCTGGGCGACGAGGATCCGCCGGTTGGCGGTCGCGGCCCCGTACACCCCTGCGACGATCACGCACACCAGGAAGAAGACCTGCGTGGCCAGCGAGTCGATGACCAGGGCCCACACCAGGCCCGCGGCGAGGAACCCGTTGTACAGGCCCTGGTTGGCGGCGAGCGGGGCGGTGCGACGGGCGGTGTCCGCGTCGAATCCGGACAGCGCGCGCCCCGGCGGCCGCTGCCACAGGAACATCTCCAGCACCAGGATGTACACGTGCAGGGCGGCCACGAGGCCGATCAATATCTGAGCGACCGTGTGCACGGGCCGCCTCCACTTCTCGGGACTGATCCGGAGCCCGGGGAATCCCGGGGACCATATTTCCTGGACAACTGTACAGGAAATATGGTCCCCGTCGACGCCCTCGTCCACGCCCCGTGCTCAGTCCTCCCGTACGGAGATCGCCGAGACGGGGCAGGCCCGGGCGGCTTCCCGGACCAGCGGGCTCCCGGCGCCGTCCGCGCGCCCCGGGAGCAGTTGGCCGAAGCCGTCGTCGTCCTGCGTGAACACCCCGGGGGCGGTCAGCGCGCACTGGCCCGCGCCGATGCAGACGCCCGTGTCGATGTCGATGCGCAGGCGTGCGGTGGACACCGCCCTCACCACGCCACGGGCAGTTCGACCATGCCCTGGATGGTGTCGCCTGGCTTGAAGGGGATCCCGTCCGGCTCTGCCGCCAGCCGCAGCCCGGGCAGCCGCTCGAACAAGGTCCCCAGCGCGATCTCCATCTCCGCGCGGGCCAGGTTCTGCCCGAGGCACTGGTGGATGCCGAAGCCGAAGGCCAGGTGGTGCCGGGTGGGGCGGTGCCAGTCCAGCGCGTCCGGATCCTCGAAGGCGGAGTCGTCGCGGTTGATGACGGAGGTGGAGAAGACCACCCCGTCGTCCGCGCGGACCGTGACCCCGCCGATCTCGATGTCCTCGGTCGCCACCCGCAGCATCCCGTCCGCGATCGACAGGAACCGCATCAGTTCCTCCACGGCCGACGAGATCAGCGTGGGGTCCGCCCGCAGCTCGGCCAGCTGCCCGGGGTGGCGCAGCAGGGTGAAGGTGCCGAGCGAGATCATGTTGGCGGTGGTCTCGTGCCCCGCGATGAGCAGGATCGCGGCGAGGTCGACCAGCTCCGCGACGCCGATCTCGCCGGTCTCCAGGCGCTCCGCGATCAGCTCGTCGAGCAGGCCGTCCCCGGGCTCCCGGCGCTTGCGCCCGATCAGGTCGGCGAGGTACGCGTCGAGCCGGCGCCGGGCGTCCTCCACATCGGCGGCCTCCGGGCCGCGCAGCAGCCGCCGCGACTCGCCCTCGAAGAACTCGTGGTCCTCGTACGGGACTCCGAGCAGGGCGCAGATCACCATCGACGGCACCGGCAGGGCGAAGGCGGACACCAGTTCCGCCCGCGGGCCCGCGGCGGCCATCTCGTCGATCAGCCGGTCCACGGTCTGCTGGATGCGCGGCCGCAAGGCAGCGGTGCGCTTCAGGGTGAAGGCCGGGATCAGCATCCGGCGCTGCGTGTTGTGCTCGGGGTCGTCGAACCCGAGCAGCGCGGCGCGTCGGCTCTGGAGGCCTTTGAACCGCCTGGTGGGTGTGGGGAAGGCCGCGTTGCGGCGGTCGGTGGAGAGCCGTCCGTCGGCGAGCAGGGCGCGGGCCTCGGCGAGCCCGGTGACCACCCATGCGGAGCGGCCGTCGAAGAGGGTGACGCGGGAGAGCGGCCGGCTCTTCCGCAGCGGCTCGTAGGCGGTCGGCGGGTGGTAGGGGCAGGTTCGGTCCTGGGGGAAGGCAACGGTCTCTGACGTGAAGGACATGAGCACCTCGCGAGCGATGGTTCCGTTGTGCCGGACTCCATTACATGCCTGAGGCACCTATCCCACCTATGCCACTTTCGGCCAGATCACCCGAGTTCGCCCACAGGGCCCAGTCGGCGGCCCGGACCTCAGAGATGGGCGTCCAGGAAGACCCGCAACTCGTCGGCGGTCAGGGGCCCGGCCTGGCTCGCGACCGCTTCGCCGTCCTTGACGAGCACGGCGGTCGGGGCGGCGGTGACGCCGAAGCGCCTGGTCGTCCCCGGGCAGCGGGTCATGTCCGTACGGACGGCGGTGAGCCGCGTCGCGTACGCGTCGGCCAGCTCGGCGACGACCGCGTCCATCGCCCGGCACGCCTCGACGGCCTTCGGCCAGCTCCCGCAGAAGTAGGCGAGAACCGGCCCCTGCGCCATGGAGAGGATGAAGTCGAACTCCTGGTCCTCCAGTGGCTGGTGTACCCGACGTGCCATGCCTGCCGCTCCTCGCTCCCGGGCCCCCCTGAGCAGGGGGGCGGCCACCATCATCGCCGCTGCGCGCGGCGGCCGATTGTCAGTGGTGCCTGTGAAGCTTGACCGCATGGACGACAGGATGCTCCGGCGCCGGGTCTACGGCGCCGACCACGAAGACCCCGACCCCGGCCCGCGCCCCGGGCACGTCTACGGCGAACTCGTGGGCGGCCCCCTGGACGGGCTCCTCCTCGACACCACCGGCTGGAGCGCCCGCCAGCTCGCCGAAGAGGCCCGCCTGCCCACGGAGATAGGGCGCTACGGGGCCGGCGGCCGCGCCCACTACCGGCGCCGGGCGGCGGACCCCGGCCGCTGGGACTGGGTGGGGGACAGCCGCTGACCGCGCGGGCCGGTCACCACCTGCCGTTGGAGTCGGCGATCATGGAACGTCGACGTACGGAGGAATGGGGCCATGGGGAACCTGGAGATGAGCACCGGCGACATGCGGGCCGTGATCCGGCTGCTGACGGCGGTGGAGCGGACACCCGATCAGGAGCGCCGCATCGGCATCGCCCGGGAGCGGTGCACGCAGCAGGACGCCCGCCTCGCGGACGAGGGCATCACGCTCGGCGTGCCGGTCGCGCAGGCGCTGGAGGAACTGCTGGACGGCAGCCCCAGCGCGGACATGGAGCCCGGCTACACCTATGCCTTCCAGGCACTGGTGGCGGTGAACTTCTCCGACACCTACGACCTCGGCTACTGGCGGCGGCCGTCCTGGTTCCACACCGTCGACGAGGAGATGACCCGCAACGGGGTCCCCGCCGACCTCGCGCCCGCGGCGCTCCTCTTCGGCGGCCCGCCGCTGCGACTCCCGCATCCGGGTGACGCCGTCCCGTGGATGGGCACCTTTCCCGCTTCACGCGCCGCCGAGGTGGTCGAGGCGTACGAGGCGGTCCTCGACAAGCTCGACCCGGAGGTCCGCGAGACGGCGCAGGTGCTGCTGGAGCCCCTGCGGGTCGAGGCCGAGGAGTGGGAGTCGACGAAGAAGGCGGGCCGGACCGAGGACACCGTCTTCTTCTGGCTCCACTGAGCGGCTGAACGGCCGAGTGACCGGGCCCCGGTGGCCGCTCCCGAAGATTCTTTGAAGAATTCTCCGCAGAGCTGTCGATCCGGGCGCCTCCCGTTCGACGCAGGGGTGAGAGGCAGGGAAAGCCCCCGCCCTCCCGACCGAGGAGTCACCATGCCGCGCTTCCTGACGATGATCCGCATCAACGAGCAGGACCTGACCCCCGACACCTTCTTCCCGCCGGAGTTCGAGCAGCGCATGGGCGCCCTGCTGGAGGAGATCACCAAGGCCGGCGTCATGCTGGACACCGCCGGGCTCCTGCCCACCTCCGAAGGGACCCGGCTCAGCTGGTCCGGCGGGAAGATCAGCTACACCGACGGCCCCTTCACGGAAACCAAGGAGGTCGTCGGCGGCTACTCCCTGACCCAGTGCAAGGACAAGGCCGAGGCCATCGAGTGGACCAGGCGGTTCCTGGAGATCCACCCGGCGGAGTGGAACGTCAGCGCCGAGGTCCGGGAGATCCAGGAGATGTGATCCGGGCCGCGCCGCGTTTGCCCTGCCCCGTCACGGCTGCTCTGATGGGTGGCCGTGACGGCAGTGAGTGCGGCCCAGGCGGTCGAAGCGGTGTTCAGGATCGAGTCGGCGCGGATCATCGCCGGTGTCGCCCGTATCGTCCGGGACGTCGGCATCGCCGAGGAACTCGCGCAGGACGCCCTCGTCGCCGCGCTGGAGCAGTGGCCCGAGTCGGGGGTCCCCGACCGGCCGGGCGCCTGGCTCACGGCCACCGCCAAACACCGCGCGATCGACCTGGTCCGCCGCAAGGAGACGTACGCGCGCAAACTCGCGGAGGTCGGCCGGGCCCTGGAGGACGTACCGCCGCCCGCCGAACCGGCCGAGCTCGCGGACCCGGAAGACATCGACGACGACCTGCTGCGGCTGATCTTCACCGCCTGCCACCCGGTCCTGGCGACCGAAGCCCGGATCGCGCTCACCCTGCGCCTGGTGGGCGGCCTGACGACCCAGGAGATCGCCCGCGCCTTCCTCGCGTCCGAGTCCACCGTCGCCCAGCGCATCGTCCGGGCGAAGCGGACCCTGGCCACGGCGGGAGTGCCCTTCGAAGTCCCGTACGGGGCCGACCGCGAGGCACGGCTCGAGTCGGTCCTCGAGGTCATCTACCTCGTCTTCAACGAGGGTTACTCGGCCACCGCGGGCGAGGACCTGGTCCGCCCCGCCCTGTGCGAGGACGCGCTGCGGCTGGCCCGCGTCCTGGCGGGCCTGATGCCCGAGGAACCCGAGGTGCACGGCCTCGCCGCGCTGCTGGAGTTCCAGGCCTCGCGGATGGCCGCCCGCACCGGACCGGACGGGGAACCGGTCCTGCTCGCCGACCAGAACCGGGCGCGGTGGAACCGCCTGCTCATCCACCGGGGCATCGAGGCCATGCGGCACGCCGGCAGCGGCCCCTACTCGGTACAGGCCGCCATCGCCGGCTGCCACGCGGCGGCCGTCCGCTACGAGGACACCGACTGGCCGACGATCGCCGCCCTGTACGGGCGGCTCGTCACGCTGGTCCCGTCCCCGGTGGTGGAGCTCAACCGGGCGGTCGCCGTCTCGATGGCCCAGGGCCCGGAGGCCGCGCTCCCGCTGGTCGACGCGCTGGGGCTGGAACCGGCCCTGCGCGCCTACCACTTGCTGCCGAGCGTACGGGGAGACCTGCTGGAGCGGCTCGGCCGCCCGGCGGAGGCCCGCGCCGAGTTCGAGCGGGCGGCCTCGCTCACCCGCAACGAGCGGGAGCGGACCCTGCTCCGCCGACGCGCGGAGCGCCTGTAGGGCGCACGGTTCGCGGTGTCACCGGGGGAAGACGGCCCCGCCGGGGCTCGGGGGCCGCTCCTGGGTTCGCGCCGAGCCGGCGCGGACCGGGCCGTCACGGGCTGTCCGGGACCGCACTCTTGTGCCTTCGGGCGGGACCGGGGAATCTGGGGCGCCCCCACACCCGGTCGACGAAAGGTCCAGGTGCACCGGAGATGACCGCCACCAGACGCATGTCGAGGCTGCTGCCGTCCGCCGCCCTGCTCGCTGCCGCCCTCCTGCCGATCGCCCCCCTCGCCTCCGCGGCCTCGGCCGCTGCCGCTCCTGCCACTCCCCCCGCTCCCGCCGGGAAGTTACAGCTCGCGGGGCCCGCCGAGACGGCGGTCCCGGACAGCTGGATCGTCGTCCTGAAGGAGCCCGCCACCGGTCCCCGGACCCTCCCCGACCTCCTGGCGAAGGCGGGCGGGGCCCGGCTCGGCCACGTCTACACGTCCGCGCTCCACGGCTTCTCCGCCCGGATGGACCGGGCCAGGGCGGCCCGGCTCGCCGCCGACCCGCGCGTGGCCAGGGTCCAGCAGGACACCGAGATCACCCTCGACGCGACGGCCCCGGCCGGCCCCGCGGCCGTCCAGCCGAACGCTCCCTGGGGACTGGACCGCATCGACCAGCGCACGCTCCCGCTCTCCACCACCTACACCCACCGGACCACCGCCCCCGGTGTACGGGTGTACGTGATCGACACCGGACTGCGCACCACGCACACGCAGTTCGGCGGCCGGGCCTCCGTCGGCACCGACACCGTCGGCGACGGCCAGAACGGCAACGACTGCAACGGCCACGGCACCCACGTCGGCGGGATCGTCGCCGGCTCTGCCTACGGTGTGGCCAAGGAGGCCCGGCTGGTCGCCGTACGCGTCCTGAACTGCCAGGGATCCGCCAGTACTTCGGGGGTCATCGCGGGCGTCGACTGGGTCACCGCGCACGCCGTCCGACCCGCCGTCGCGAACATGAGCCTGGGCGGGGCGGCCAACACCGCCCTCGACGACGCCGTCCGCGCCTCCATCCGCGCCGGGATCACCTACACCGCCGCGGCCGGCGGCGGCGCCCGGCCCGACGGGGCCTGCGCCAACTCGCCCGCCAGGCTGGCCGAGATCATCACCGTCGGCGCGAGCGACAGCCTCGACCGCCGGGCCGCCTCCTCCAACTACGGCAACTGCGTGGCCCTGTTCGCACCCGGCGTGGCCATCCCCTCGGCCTGGAAGGACGACGACAGCGCCACGGCCACCCTCAGCGGCACCTCCGCGGCCACCGCCCACACGTCCGGAGCCGCCGCCCTCCATCTCGCCCTCCGGCCGGGCGACACCCCCGCGCAGGTCAAACGGGCCCTCGTCGCGAACGCCACGACCGGCGCCCTCCAGGGAAGCCCGCCGGTCGTGCCTAACCGGCTCCTCTACACCCTCTATCCCCTCTACCTGCCGTAGCGGACGGCCACATCGAGCGGCGTCCGCTCGGGCCGGCGCGGCGCGGTCAGCGCGACGGGGCGGCGGAAGCCGCCCGAGCGGGCGATCTGCTGCACCGTCAGGCGCAGCTCCTCCTGGAAGTCGCCCATCGTGCGGCGGGCAGCCGGGGTGTCGACGTAGAGGGAGTTCATGTGCAGCCCGTCGGCATCCCGCTGGAACCACGAGCAGGCACCGTTGGCGCGCGCCGACCACACGTGCGTCGAGGGCCGCCACTCGTCGTGGCGCTCGGCGCCCTGGCACCTGCGCATGTCGATGTACGAGAAGAAGTTCACCGGGTACGGCCAGGAGCGGGCGGCGAACTCCTCGGGCGCGAGCAGTTCCCAGGCCCGCACGAACGGCACGTCGATGTGGCCGATCATCTCGCCGAACCCGGCCCGGACCCCCGCCATCACCTGGGCGAAGTCCCGGCCGGGGGAGGCGTCGAACTCGATGGGCATGGTGTTCACGAACCAGCCCACCGAGTTCCCCCAGCCTTCCCGGCCGCGCTCGCTCACCGGCATGAACCCCCGGTAGACGCCCGGTCCGCCGGCCTCGCGCAGGCAGACGGCCACGGAGGCGAGCACCCCCATGAACGGCTTCCCGCCGACCGTCAGGCAGGTCTTCTCGAAGACCTCGGCCTCGGCGGCGTCCAGCAGGGTGGAGGCCTCGTTGACGATCGGGTACATCCGGTCCGGCTCCACGCCGAGGTCGAGCGGGAAGCGGGGGAAGAACTCGCCGCCGCGCGCGATGAACTCCTTCCAGTAGCCCAGGCGTTCGTCGCCGGCGTCGATGGAGAGGTAGCGGCGCCGCTGCTCGTCGGCGAAGTCGAGGTAGCTGGGGGCGACCGGGGGCAGGCCGCTCTCCTCGCCGCGGCACAGGGCCTCGTACGCGGTCAGCACCTCGTGGACGACGATCGGCATCGACATGCCGTCGCACACGATGTGGTCGAAGGCGAGGTAGACCGTCGCCGAGTCCTCGCGCAGCACCGCGCCCATGACGAACAGCGGCCAGGACAGCGTGTCGATGCTGCGCGTGAACCGTTCGGCGAGGAAGTCCCGCAGTGCTCCGGAGGTCGCGAAGGAGCCCACGGTCTCGGCCTGGAGCGCGAGTTCGGCGGGGTCGAACGGTTCGCAGGCCAGTTCCCCGGCCAGCCGGCGGAACGCGCACCGCAGTACCTCGTGCCGCTGGACGAAGGCGAGCAGGGCCTGGGCCAGGGCCGGTTCGTCCAGCCGCCCGGCCACCTCGAAGGTGACGGCGATCCACGACGCGACGGGGTCGTCGGCGGCCCGGCTCTCCTCGGCGACGGTGAAGTGCTTCTCCTGGTTGAAGGACGCCCTCCGGCCCGGCTCGTCATCGGGGCCGCAGGCCTCCGCGGCCGCGGACCTGAGGCGCCACTCGACCACCCGACCGGGTGCCAGGTGGTGCATCTCCAGAGGAAATTGCCGCATTCCGTTCATCCCTTCGCCCCCGAGTCAACCCCGAGGCCCTAACGACCCCCATGCCGCGAAGGTGACGAAATCGGCTTTCGGCGTGCCTCAGCCCGTGTCCCCGTCGGAGTCGTCGCGGCGCACCTCGATGTGGTCGGAGGCGAGGTCGACGGCCACGCGCTGCTCCATTCCGAGGGCCTCGAGGAACTTCTGCGGCAGCTGGACGCGGCCGGTGCGGTCCAGCATCACGTACTCGCGTTCGCTCACCGATTCCGCGCCGTGCTCGTCGGTCACGGTGCGGCGCAGCACCTCGCTGCTGGTCCGGCCGTCGCGGACGGCCACCGTACGGCGGACCTCGCCGGCGACGAGCGGATCATGGGTCACGATGACCACGGTGGCGCCCAGTTCCCGGTTGACCGTGCGGAAGGCCTCGAAGATGGCGGCGCCGGTCTCGGAGTCCAGCTCGCCGGTGGGCTCGTCGGCGAGGAGCACCGCGGGGTCGTTGGCCATGGCCACGGCGATGGCCACGCGCTGCTGCTGGCCTCCGGACAGCTCGGCCGGCCGGCGGCCCGCGAGATCGGAGATCCCCAGGGCTTCGAGGAGCTCGCCGACCCGTGCGGCCCGGCGTGCGGCCGCGCCCCGTGCGGCCCGGCCCCTCAGCTGCATGGGGAGGGCGACGTTCTGGGCCGCCGTCAGGAAGGGCAGCAGGTTGCGGGCCGTCTGCTGCCAGACGAAGCCCACCGTCTCCCGGCGGTAGCGCAGCCGGTCCTTGGCGGACATCTCCAGCAGGTCGTAGCCGCCGACGGTGGCGGTCCCCGCCGTGGGGACGTCCAGGCCGGCCAGGATGTTCAGCAGGGTGGACTTGCCGCTGCCGGAGGCGCCGACCAAGGCCACCAGATCGCCCTGCGCCACGGTCAGTTCGAGCCCCTGCAAGGCCTGTACCTCGACCCCGTCGGTGCTGAAGATCCGCACCAGGCGGTCGCACAGGATGGCCGTGTCCGCCCCGGCCGTACGGGGTGCGGCGGCGGCCAGGGCCTGCCGGCGCAGCTCTTCGTAGGTCGGCTGCTCGGTGTTCACCGCTGGTCTCCCGCTCTCAGCTCGGTGGAGATCTGTCGTCTGCCGGATATCGCCGCCTCGGCGAGCACGGCCGCGGCGACCAGGGCGGCCAGGCCCAGCGCCTGCGTCAGCACGGGCCGGGCGGTGAGCCGCAGCCCGGCCGGCACTTGTGCGCCGACCAGCGCGGAGAGGTCCACGGCCGGGCCGAGCAGGGCCACGGCCGCCGCCGCGACCAGGCCGCCGCCGAACGCGGCGACCAGTGCCTGCGGCAGTGCCTCGGCCAGGATCAGCGCCACCCCCTGCCGGGGACGCAGGCCCATGGTGCGCAGCCGCGCGAGCAGCGCGGCCCGGTCGGGAGCGGCCCGCATCAGTGTCAGCAGGACGGCCAGCAGGGCGAATCCGGCAGCTCCCGCGACGGCCGCCCAGAACAGCCGCTCGGCCGAGCGCTGGAGCGGGTCGGCGCCGAGCAGGGCGACGCCGTCGGCGCTCGTCTGCACCAGGACGTGCTCCGCGGCCCCGGCCGGGGTCCTGGCGCGGACCAGCTCCTCGAGCCGATCCGCGTCGAGGGCTCCGGTGGCGAACCAGTGGTTGGGGCTGGAGACCCCGAGCAGCAGGGCGGCGATCGGCTGCGCCGGCAGTACGAGCGTGGCGGCTCCGCCGCCCGCCAGCGCGGGCGTGCCGTCGACCACGGCGGCGGCCCTGACCTGGAGTTCCTCTCCGCGGATGCGCAGCCGGAAGGCCCGGTCCCCGGCCCGCGCGACCAGGTCGCTGCTGAACAGGGCGGGCAGGGGCGCGCCGGGGGCACCGCCGGCGAGCACCGCCGGGTCGAAGCGGCCGCGTCCGATCGTGCGGGCCAGCGCCGCGTACGCCACCGGGTCGACGACGACCACCGTGACCTGCGGGGAGCCGCGGTCGGCGCCGAAGAGGAACGCGTCCTCCTCCAGCCAGGCGGCGACCAGCGTCCGTACCCCGGGCAGCTCGCCCGCGGACCGGATCAGTTCAGGCGTCAGGGCGCCGCCCACGGGTGCGGCGATCCGGGCATCGCCGCCGATGGCCTGCCGGGCCACCTGGAGCCGCGCGGTGTCCACCGAACCCAGCACCACGGCCCCGAAGCCGCCCGTCGTGACGGCGAGCATCAGGGCGATCAGCGGCAGTACGGAGGGCCGCCCGCGGCCGCCGCCGCCCCGGGCGGCGCGCGCCAGCCCGAGGAAGCCGATCAGGCCGGGGCCCCGGCCGGCCGCCCGGGCCGGCGCCCCGACGAGAGCGGGCTGGAGCCGGGCGAGCAGCAGCGCCCCGGACAGGGCGAGCAGCAGCGGGGCGGCCACCAGCAGCGGATCGAGTCCGGCGGCGGTGGCGACGCCGCGGCGGCGCACTTCCACCACCGCCGCGGTGGTGACGGCGAGGACCAGCAGCTCGGCGACGAGGCGGCGCCGGGGGCTCGGCCCGCGCGGCGGGGACAGCAGCACGAAGGCCCGTACGGGGAAGGCCAGCAGGGCGAGCAGCGCCACGGCGGACGCGGCGGTCAGCGAGGCCGTCAGCCGGGGCGTCGGCAGCAGCCGCACGGCGAGCCAGGTGGCGAGCGCGGCGGCCGGCAGCACCGTGATAGCCGCCTCCTGGAGCAGGCGGCGCACCAGGGAGCGGCGCGAGCCGCCGCGGGCCAGCAGCAGCCGCAGCTCGGCCTCGCGCCGGTCGCCGGTGAGCGCGGCGGCCAGGCAGAACACCACGGCGGCCACCCCGGCGACGCCGGCCGGGCCGATCGCGGCGAGCGGCGCGGCGCCCCGCTGCCGGGCCTCGGCCTGGGAGAGCAGGCCCGGAAGGCGGGAGCTGATGCGCAGGTCGGGCCGTTTGACGGCGGCGGACAGTTCGGACGCGGTGGGGCCGGTGACGAAGGCGGCGATCTCCCGCGAGATCCGGGGCATCCGGTCGGCGCGCAGGCTCCCGGTGTCGACCGGGAGCCGCCAGAAGAACTCGGTGCCCTCGCCCCAGGCGCCGATGCGGTCGAGGCCGTCCGCGCCGATGAGCGCGGCGGTCTGCCAGTACACCTTGGGCAGGGACTTGGGGGAGTTGGGGGTGAGATTCCGACAGGCCTGTGTCAGGCACGGCAGGTCGGTCCAGTACACGTCGGCGGGGTCGGCGGCGTCGTACAGCCCGACGACCTCGGCGCGGAGCGTTCCCAGGATGCCCGGCGATTCGAGCACGGTGCCGAGCGGTGCCTTGAGGGTCTCGGAGGCACTGCGCGACAGGGCCACCTGGAGCGGGGCGTCCGGCTCGCTGCCGCCCGGCCAGCGGCCGGCCACCAGCGAGGCGTGGGCGGCGGCCCCGGGGAGGTGGACCAGGGCGAGCCGGGGGTCCACGCCCTCGGGCCGGTCCAGCCCCGGCGTGGCCAGGTCGCGGACCTTCACCCCGCGCGCCCCGTGCACGGGCCCGCTCGCGTCGAGGCGGAACGCGCCGCCGGTGCGCGCACGCAGGGCCGCCAGGACGGAGTCCAGGTCCTGCGGGGTCATCGGCCCGCCACGGGAGTTGGCGGTGGCGGACAGGCTCGTCGGCCCGGGGCCCTGCGCCTGCAGGAACGAGCGCAGGGCCTGGTCGGCGCCGCGGTCCACGGCCCGCGGCAGCGCGGCCGCCAGCAGCACGGCGACGAAGGCCAGGGCGGCGCCGAGCAGCGCGGTCAGCGGCGCCGCGCGCAGCCGGGTCCGCACCCAGGGCGCGGGGCGGTTCCCGCGCCCGGCAACGGTGGTCGGGGCCCGGCGGGTCACATCTCCTCCAAGTGGCGCAGCCGTGCGGCGGCGCCCCGTGCGGTCCGGTCGCGGCGGCCGCCGACCACGGCCGACAGCAGGGGCACCGCGGCGATCGCGGCGGCCATCAGCAGGGTTTCGAGGGTCGGCAGGTCCACCAGCACCTCGGGTACGGGCCGCCGCGCGGCCGGTGTCAGGACGACCAGCGGCACCACCAGGTGGACGACGGCCGCGCCGAGCCCCAGCCCGACCGCGGTCCCGATGCCGACCAGGACACCGCTCTCGGCGGCGGCCGTGCGGCCCAGCCCGCGGCGGGGCGCGCCCAGCGCCGTCAGCACGGCGAACTCCCGGGCCCGCTCCCGTCCGGCCGCCGCGGCGGAGGCGCCGAAGCCGATCGCCGCCAGCAGCGCGCAGGCCACCGCGAGGGCGGCGAGCGCGCTCTGCGGACCGGCGCTCAGCGGGTCCTCCAGGAGCGCGGCGGCCACCTCCTCGCGCAGCTCCGTCTGTTGGCCGCCGGCCCCGGCACGCAGCTCGGCCGCGGCCCGAGCCGGGGCGGGGTCCGCCGCGGAGGCGGCGGGCAGCCACCACTCCGCGGGCGGCGGCAGCTCTTGCCCGGTGTCGGACGCCAGCAGCCGCCCCGTGGCGGCCAGATCGACGGCGATGGCGGTGTCCCCGGCCACCGGCAGCGAGCCGACGGCGGCGGTGATCCGCACCGGCACGGTGGCGCCGCCCAGAGGTACGGGGACCAGGTCGCCGACGGCCGCTCCGACGGCGGCGAGGTAGCCACGGGTGGCGATCCCGGGCACCTCGGCGGCGGGCGCGGGCCCCGGCAGCAGGCCGAGCCGGACACCGCCGGAGGTGTCCGTGCCGCCGCGGTAGCGCACCCGGAGCAGCGCCGGGCCGCCCGGAGCCTCCCGCGCGGGCAGGAGTTCGGCGGCGGGGCTGGCGCCGGTCAGCGCCGGGGGCTTCAGGGTCCAGCCGGGCGGGGCGGCGGGCAGCGGCACGGGTACCGCGGCCGCGCCGGGGGATCCGGCGACCGCGAGGCGGCGTACGGTCAGCTCCCCGGGGAGATCGGGCCCGCCGGGCCCGGGCCCCTCGAGGCGGCGGCCCAGACCGTCCTCCAGGCCGTACGAGAGCACGAGCCCGGCCAGGCTCAGCGGTGCGGCGGGGGACCCGAGCGGGGCTCCGGCCAGCGCGTCGAGGTCCACCGAGAGCGTGGCGTCCCCGCTGTCGGGGAGCGGGAGCATGGGGGTGCGGTAGGTCAGGCCGAACCGGTCGCGCAGCAGCAGCCCCAGCCCGGGGCGGCCGCCCGCACGGGGGGTCTGGGCGGTCACGTCGAGGTCGAGCCGCCGGGGCTGTCCCGGCAGTTCGATGCCGCCTGCGCCGCCCGCCGGGCCGGGCCCGGCGGCGAGCGGCGCGAACAGCCCGTGCATGGCCCGGCCGTCCCGCAGGTCGGCCCGCAGAGGCACCCGGTCGGCGACCCCGGCGGCGTCCAGCGCGAGCACCTGCCCGGCCCGCCCGCCGGGCAGTTCCTGCTTCACGCGGATCACCGGGACGACCCGTTCGCCGCCGGGCAGTGAGGCGTAGCGCCCGCCCCGGCCGAGCGGGGCCAGCTCACTGCCGGAGATCCGCAGGCCCCCGGCCGTGGCGAACGCGGCCTGGTCGCGCTGGGAGGCCGTCCAGGCGGTGTGCTGGCCGAGCGCCAGGACCCCGCTGGACACGGCGAGGACCAGCAGCAGGACCGGGCCGGTGGCCCGCCTCGGCCTGCGGGCGAGCTGCCAGCCGACCAGCGCCGGGCCGAGCCCGCGGCCGCGCGCCGCCAGCCGGCCGCCGAGGCGCGCGGCGAACGGCAGCAGCCGCAGCACCAGCAGGGTGCCCGCGCACAGGGCCAGGGTCGGGGCGGCGACCAGCACCGGGTCGACGCCGAGCCCGCCGACCGACCCGGCCGGGGCGGCCCCGTGTCCGGCGCCGCTGTACTGGGCGAGCTGCTGGTAGGCGAGGACGGCGAGCGCCACCAGCGCCAGGTCCGCGCCGGACCGGGCGGCCCCGGCGACCAGGGCCTGGCGGCGGCCGCTGCGGCGCAGGGCGGCGGCCCCCGCGCCGCGCAGCGCGGCGGGCAGCGCGGTCAGCGCCACGCACCCGAGGGCGCAGGCGGCCGCGACGGGCCACAGCAGCCAGGTCCCGGAGGTGTTCAGGGGGACCCGCGACAGCGGGCCGAAGCTGCTGAGGAGGTCGAGCAGGGGCGGGGTGAGGAGGGGTGCCAGGACGGCGGCGGGCAGGGCCAGGAGCAGCGATCCCGCGGCGCCGAGGGCGCCGAGCCGGCCGCGTGAGGCGCCGCGCGCGGTGAGCAGCACCCGCTCGGGCTCCTGGCGGTCCGTCAACAGCTGGGCGACCAGCAGCAGTGCGGCCGCGGCGAGGACGGCCAGCTGGAGCGCGCCGACCAGCAGGGAGGACCGGGCGACGCGCTGCCCCGACTCCAACTCACCGAGCAGAGCGGGGAGTTCGGTCTTGACTTGGAATCCGGCCGGGGGCTCTGCGCCCGCTTCCCCGGGGCTGCCGTCCGCCAGTCCCGCCGCGCGTTCGCGCAGCGCCCGGGCCTCGGCGCCACGCACGGAGGCGAAATCGGCGGTCAGCAGCGAGGCTCGGCTGTTCTGCGGAAGGCCGCCCGCGGTGAAGGCGGTGTCGTCGACGAGCAGCGGGCCGTACGTGGTGAAACTGCCGACTTGGATTTCGCGGCCGCCGAGCGGGTCGAGCCGCCAGTACGGGGCCGCCGGATCGGCCGCCCGGTAGACCCCGGTGACCAGCACGGTGAGCGGGGCGGCGCCGCCGTACCGGTCGGCCAGGCGCACCTCGGCGGGCAGCGCGGACTCGGTCAGCCCGAGCCGTACCAGCGCGGCCCGGGGCACGGCCACCGCGAGCGGCGACGGACCGCCCGCCGGCTGTGGCCACTGGCCCGCGAGGAGGCGTACGCGCTCCCGGTCGAAGGAGGCGAGCAGCGTGAGATCGGCCTCCTTGCCGCGGGTGGCGGCGCCCGGCAGGCCGTACGGGCGGCTGCGCGCCAGGCTCTCGACGGTGACCGGGAGCCGGCCGAACAGCTCGCCCGCGAAGCCCCGTACGGCCGCTTCGTCCTGGGCGCGCGCCGACACCGGATGCTCGCCGGTGACCAGCACGGCGGCCCGGTCCCGGTCCGGTCCCTGGAGCGCCTGGCGCAGCCCCGCCTCGCCCACGCCGCGGGTGAAGGCGAACAGCGCCGTCAGGACGGTCGTGGTGATCAACACGGTGAGCAGTACGGCGGCGGCGAGCGGCAGTCGCCCGCGCAGCCGGCGCACGGCGAAGCCGAGCATGTGCCTGTCCCTCCCCCGTCCGGACCACTGGCACCGGATAGCGGACGATGCTGTCAGATGTGAACGCACAGCGGAAGGGACTTGCGCGAAGGATGTGACGGATGAGCAAATTCGGACAGGAGGGGTCGCGGGCGGCGTCTCCATCGGCCGATCCGAGTCCCAGGGGGAACCGACACCATGACGCAGCATCAGGACGGCACGGCCGGACCCATGGTCGTGGTGGACGAAGTCCACCGGAGCTTCGGCAGCGGCCCGCGGACCGTGCACGCCCTGCGCGGCGTCTCGTTCGAGGTGCGCCGCGGCGAACTCACCGCGCTCAAGGGCCGCTCCGGCTCCGGCAAGACCACCCTGCTGAACCTGGTCGGCGGCCTGGACACCCCGACCACGGGGGCCGTCGTGCTCGACGGCACCCCGCTGGGCGGCCTCGACGAGCCGGGGCTGCTGGCGCTGCGCCGCGACCGGATCGGCTTCGTGTTCCAGTCCTTCGGCCTGATCCCCGTCCTCACCGCCGCCGAGAACGTCGGGCTCCCGATGCGGATGCGCAAGATCCCCGCCCAACAGCGGGAGGAGCGCGCCCGGACCCTGCTCGCCCTGGTGGGCCTGGCCGACCACGCGGGCCAGCGCCCCGGCGAACTCTCCGGCGGCCAGCAGCAGCGCGTGGCGGTGGCCCGCGCCCTCGCCAACGAACCCGACCTGATCATCGCGGACGAGCCGACCGGCCAGCTCGACTCGGAGACCGGGCGCTCGATCATGCGGCTGCTGCGCGCGGTGGTGCGCAGCGAGGGCGTCACCGCGCTGGTCGCCACCCACGACCCGGCCCTCATCGAACTGGCCGACCGGGTGGTGGAACTGCGCGACGGCCGCATCGTGGACGAGCACCGGCCGCAGAGCCTCTGAGGGACCGGGCGGCGCGCGGAGGGGTCGTGGTCCGCCGTCCGCGGGCGGCCATGGCGGACAGTGGGCCGCGTGGATGTGGAAGAGATCATCGACACCCTGTACGCACTGCCCCCGGCGCGGTTCACCGCGGCGCGGGACGAGGCCGCGGCCCGCGCGAAACGGGCCGGGGACCCGGCGGCGGGCCGGCGGATCGCGGGCCTGCGCCGCCCCACGCTCGCGGCCTGGACCTCGAACACGCTCGTCCGGGCGAAACCGGACGAGGTCGAGCAGTTCCGCCAGCTCGGGCAGGCGCTGCGGGCCGCGCACCGGTCCCTGGACGGCGAGCAGTTGCGGGACCTGTCGCATCAGCAGCACGTGGTGATCGGGGCCCTGGCCCGCGAGGCGCTCCGGCTGGCGGAGGAGGCCGGGACGGCCGTCTCGGAGACGGTGCTGCGGGAGGTCGAGCAGATCCTGTACGCCGCCCTCGCCGACCCGGAGGCGGCCGAGGCCTGGGCCTCCGGCCGGCTGGCGAAGGCCCCGGCCCTGTCGACGGAGTTCCCCGGCGTGGACCCCGATGCCGTACCGCCCGCACCACCCGCCCGGCCCGCACCACCGGCCCGGCCCGACCGGCCGGATCAGGCCGCTCCGCCGCCGGAACCGGCGCCCGAGCGGCAGCCCGGTCCCCGGGTGGCCGCAGCCCGCGCCGCGGCCCAGGAAGCGCAGTGGGCGGCCGTGGCGCGGGAGGACGAACTGCGGCAGGCCGAGGAGGCCCGGCAGCGGGCGGTCGGTCAGGCGGCGGCCGCCGACGCGGAGCTCGAGCGGGCCCGGGCCGCGCGGGACCACGCGTACGCGGCCGTCGCCGAGACCGAGGAACGCCACCGCGAGGCCGACCGGGCGGCCAGGAAGGCCCGCCGCACGGCGGAGACCGCCGCCCGCCGCCTGCGCGCCTTGACGCCAGGGGAGGGGGACGGCTGACGTGCGGGCCCGGCGCGGGCGCCCCGCCCCGCACCGGCCCCGGCCTGCCTGCCGCTACTCGGTGTGCAGCACCGAGGCGATGGTCGTCCGGGCCGCCGACCGGGCCGGGACCAGGGCCCCGATGACGGCGATCGCCACCCCCGCCAGCAGCGTCGCGGCCAGCTGCGGTGCGTGCCACACGTCCTTCATGGACTCGGGGAACTCGATCACCCCGATGTTGTCGACGACCAGCCGGTGGGCCAGGACCCCGAGCGGGACGCCCAGCAGCCCGCCGACCGCCCCCAGCCCGGCGACCGAGGTCACCGTCATGGCCACCACCTGCCGGGGGGTCATCCCGATCGACTTGAGCATGCCGAGGTCGCGGCGGCGCTCGCGGGTGTTCAGGAGCACGGTGTTGAAGACGCCGAGGGAGGCGACGAGGGTCAGCAGCACCGTGAACACGGTCGAGAACGCGACGACGGTGGTGGTGCCGGCGTTCCCCGAGTCCGCCACCGACGCGCGCAGTCCCGGGTCGAGCGCCTCGACCGCCTCGGCGTACGCGCGCGCGTCGGCTCCGGGAGCGAGCCGTACGGTGTACTCGGTGGCGTGCACATCCGGTGCCAGCCGGGCGAGGGTCTGCCAGGTGGCCTCCAGCGCCCGGGCGTTGCCCTCGATGAGTTCACCCACCACGATCGCGGGTACCTTCCTGCCGTTCAGTTCCAGAGCGAGCCGGTCACCGACCTTCAGCCCGCGCTCCTTCAGGAACGACGGCCCGGCCACGACCTCGCCCTCCGCGGCCGGTGCGCGGCCCCTGACGATCGTGTCGGCGTACAGGGCGTCGTCCCCCCGGTAGAAGTCGGCGTAGACGGGCTGCGTCTGCCCGATGACGTTCGCCTGGCAGAACGCGCGGGCCCGTACCCGCGTCGCGCCGGGGAGGGACCGCAGCCGCTCCTCGATCTGCGGGTCGCCGAGCAGTGGCGGGGTCCGGTCGGTCCCCGGCCCGCCGGCCTCCACCTGGATCCGGGCGCCCCCGTCCCCGCGGCCGATGTTGCCGAAGGCCACCATCGTGCTGGTCAGCCCGGTCGCCAGGGTCACCGTGGTGACGCCGAGGACGATGGCCGCGACGGTCAGCAGGGTGCGGCCGGGGCGGGCGAACGGCTGGCCCAGGCCCAGGCTGACCGGGCGCGGCAGCCGGGTGAGGGAGAGCGCCCGCTGGACGCGCAGGCCGCGGCCGGTCCGCGGCGCACCGCCCGCGCTGATCGCCCGGGCGGCGGGCAGCCGGTGGGCCCGCAGGGCGGGGACCAGCGCGGTCAGCAGGACCAGGGCGGGAACGCCCACCAGGCAGATCACGGACATCCACGGGCTGACCTCACCGACCGAGGCCCGGCCGGTCTCGATGCCGCTGAACGCGACCTGCAGGATCGGCCCGGACAGTGCGTTGCCGAGCAGCGTGCCCAGCACGCAGCCCACGACGGCCGGTACGGAGAGCATGGTGAGGTAGACGGCGACCACCTGGTTCGGGGTGAAGCCCAGGGCCTTGAGCACCCCGATGTGCCGGTACCCGGAGACGACCGCTCCGCTGACCACGTTGCCGACGATCAGGACCGAGACCAGGAGCCCCAGGACGCCGAAGAGCGTGATGAACGGGAGATAGGAGTCGACCAGCGCCGAGAAGGCCTGCTCGAGCGCGAAGTAGGTCTGCACACCGGTCACCGATTCCTCCGCCAGCCCGGTGGTGGCTCCGGCCAGGGCGGTGCTCAGCCGCGCCGGCGTCGAGGCGTCCGTGAAGCGGTAGAGCATTTGGGCGGAGGACGGCTGCAGCGCCGCCATCTGCTCCGGTGAGACCCAGGCGCTGGCCGACCGGCTCATGCTGGTGGCGAAGCCCACGACGGTCAGCGTCGTCGAGGGCGCCTCCAGCCTGGTGCCCAGCAGCTCGGGGCCGGGGGAGCCCTGGCTGGACCAGTTGACGACGATCTCGCCGGGCGCGGTGGCCCAGCGGCCCTCCAGCAGTTCGATCCGGTCCACGGGGCCCGCCGGATCGGCCCGGCCCACCACCGTGAGGCTCCCGCCCGCCGTCCAGAGCCAGCCCCTGGGGATGTCGACGACGGCCTGGCCGAAGGGCCCGGCCGCCGCTTCCACACCCGGCCGCCCGACGGTGTGTGCGAGCTGCGCCGGTGTGGCCTTGGCGGTGTCGAAGCTCGCCACCACGTGCGCGCCGCGCTGGGCGGCGTACGCCTTGTCGAAGGGGCCCGAGGCGGCGCCGAGCAGCCCCAGGGCGAGCAGGACGGTGGTGGTGGAGCACAGGACGACCAGCCCGATCACGAACGTCTGGACCCGGCGGCGCTTCACGGCCGCGCGCGAGGCCCTCCACACGGCGCTCACGCGGTCGCCTCCAGGGCGCTCTCGCCGGCCACGCGGCCGTCGGCGACCTCCACCAGCCGACTCGCGCAGCGGGTGGCCAGCCGCCGGTCGTGCGTGACGATGAGCAGTGTCTGGCCGATCTGGTTGAGGTCGATGAGCAGGTCCATCACCTGCTCGCCCGAGCGGCTGTCGAGGGCTCCCGTCGGCTCGTCCGCCAGCAGCAGCGCCGGGCGGTTCATCAACGCCCGGGCCACGGCCACCCGTTGGCGTTCGCCGCCGCTGAGCGTTGCCGGGTAGTTGTTCCGCCGGTCGGCCACCCCCAGCTCGTCGAGGAGCTCCAGGGCCCGCCGGCGCGCCTGGCGGGCCGGGGTCCCGGTCAACTGGGCGGCGAGCGCCACGTTGTCGAGGGCGGGCAGATCGTCGTTCAGGTTGAAGAACTGGAAGACCATGCCGATGTGGCGGCGCCGGAACAGCGCCAGCCCCGTCTCGTTCAGCCGGCCCAGGTCCTGGCCGTGCACCTCGACCCGGCCCGCGGTCGGCCGGTCCAGGCCCGCCACCATGTTCAGGAGCGTGGACTTGCCGCAGCCGGAGGGTCCCATCACCGCGACCGCGTCACCCGCCCGGATCTCGAGCGACAGCCCGTCCAGGGCCTTCGCGTCGCCGTACTCCTTGTGCACGCCGTCCAGCCGCACCACAATGCCGCGATCTGTTGTCATGGCCTGAACCTAAGACGGAGCCCCCGGACGCTGCGTCAGCCCCCGGATGTAAAGGTCCTGTCAGGTCATCCTGGGGATGTACGCGGCCCGTCCGGCAGAATGACACCGGGGCGGACGGGGGATGTGAAGGTGGAGTCGATCATCGCGGTGGCCGCCGCGTGCCTGGCCGCGGCCGTGGCCGCAGGGCTGGGCACGGCGCTGCTGCGCGCCCGGCGCGGGCACCGGGCGGCCATGGGGGAGCGCGGTTGGCTGCTGGAACGGGAACGCGAGAGCGCGGCCCGTGCCGCCGTCGACGCCGAACGGGCCAGGATCGCGGCCGAACTCCACGACATCGTCAGCCACAACGTGAGCCTGATGGTGGTCCAGGCGGGCGCGGCCCGCGAGGTGGTCGACACCATGCCGGCGGAGGCCGCGGCGGCGATGGCCGCCGTGGAGCGGGCCGGACGGACCACGATGACCGAACTGCGGCACCTGCTCGGCCTGTTGGCGCCCGCGCAGGACGGCAGGGACGAGCCGTACGCCGCGGGGGCCACCGAGCTGTCGCCGCAGCCGAGCCTGGACCGGCTCAGCCCGCTGATCGACAGGTTCGCCTTCGCCGGGCTGCCGGTCGAGGTGCGCGTGTCCGGGGATCCGCGCCCGCTGCCCGCCGGGATCGACGTCACGGCGTACCGGATCATCCAGGAGGCGCTGACCAACGCCCTCAAACACGGAAACGGCGGGAAGACGGAGGTGACGGTGCGGTACGCGGACCACGCGCTGCGCGTGGAGGTGCTCACGAGCGGGCCCAGCGTGCTGAGGGACGGCGCACGGGGCGGGAGCGGCAGCGCGCCCAAGGCCGAGGGGACCGGGCGGGGACTGCTCGGCCTGCGCGAGCGCGTCGCCGTGTACGGCGGCGACCTCGACGCCCGCCGCCGCCTCGGCGGCGGCTACCGGGTACGGGCCCGCCTTCCCCTGGACCGGCCGTGACCGCCCCCGCCGGGCCCGGTCCGCGGGTGGTCATCGCCGACGACCAGGACCTGGTCCGCACCGGCTTCCGGATGATCCTGACCGCTCGCGGCATAGACGTGGTCGGCGTGGCCGCCGACGGGGTGGAAGCGGTGGCCGCGGTGCGCCGGCTGCGCCCGGACGTCGTCCTGCTCGACATCCGCATGCCGAACATGGACGGCCTGGAAGCCGCCCGGCGGATCCTCGCCGAGGTCCCGGACTGCCGGGTGATCATGCTGACCACCTTCGACCTCGACAGCTACGTCTACGCCGCCCTGGCCGTCGGCGCCAGCGGCTTCCTGCTCAAGGACGTGACCCCCGCACACCTGGCCGCCGCCGTCCGCCTGGTCGGCACCGGCGACGCGCTGCTCTCCCCGTCGATCACCCGCCGCCTGGTGGAGCGCTGCGCCCCCGCGGCCGCCCGACCGACTGCCGGGCACCGGGAGCTCGCCGCCCTGACCCCGCGCGAACGCGAGGTGCTGACGCTGCTGGGCCACGGCCGCTCCAACGCCGAACTGGCGGCCGAACTGACGCTCAGCGAAGCCACGGTGAAGACCCACGTCGCCCGGATCTTCGCGAAGCTGTCCCTGCGCGACCGCGCCCAGGCCGTGGTCCTCGCCTACGAGACGGGCCTGGTCACTCCGGGCTCGCCGTAACCGGCCAGTCAGCACAGGAGGTGGTTCACGGGCGGGCACGCTGCCCGGCGGCCGTCGCCGTCAGGGCCTCGGTCAGCGCCTTCGCGTACGGGTGGGGGCGGCGACGGCGGGGGAGCAGGAGGCCGATGTGACGGGTGGGGCGCGGGGGTTCGACGCGGATCACCGTCACCTCCGGGGACGGAGCCGGGGCCAGGGAGACGTGCGGGACCAGGGAGACGCCCACGCCCGCCGCTACCAGGGTCTGCGCGAAGAAGTAGTCGGTGGTGGACGCCCCCACCCGGAGGTCGAAGCCGGCGAGCTCCGCGTAACGGCGCAGGAACGCCTCGGTCTTGAGGCAGCCGATCACCCAGCGTTCGGCGGAAAGCTCGGCCAGGCCCAGCGAGGACCGGTCCGCGAGCCGGTGAGCGCGCGGCAGGACCAGCCGGAGCGGGTCCTCCATCAGCGGGACCCAGTCGAGTGCCGGGCGCTCACCCGGCCGCACGGGGGGCGGCCCGTCGAAGTGATAGCTGAGGGCGAGATCGGCCGCGCCGCCGCGCACCATCGGTACGGCGGCCTCCGGCTCGCTCTCCAGCACCGTCAGCTCCACCTCGGGGTGCGCGGCCACGAACCGGGCGAGCGCGGCGGGCAGCAGATGGCGGCCGCCGCTGGTGAACGTGGCCACGGTGAGCCGCGGCCGCGGCGCGGTGAGCCGGTCGATCTCGTGGCGGACCTGGTCCAGTTCGGCGGAGATCGCCTCCGCCGCCTCCACCAGCAGCCGTCCGGGTTCCGTCAGGGTGACCCCGCGGGTGCTGCGCACGGCCACCGGGTGGCCCAGGCTGCGTTCCAGCGCGGCGATGTGCTGGGAGACGGCCGACGGGGTCAGCAGCAGGGCGCCGGCAGCCCTGTTGAAGCTGCCGTGCTCGGCCACGGCCCGCAGGACGCGCAGCCGCTGCACATCGATCATCAGTATTCCTTCATACGGATTCAGTCGATCACCAGTTCCGCTGGGGACCCTACCGGGGCAGAGTCGGGCGCATGAACACGATTCTTGTCATCGGCGGAAGCCGGTACTTCGGGAAGTCCCTGGTCACCAGGGCGCGGGACGCGGGGCACGAGGTCACCGTCCTCAACCGGGGCTCCAGCGCCCCGCCCGCCGGCGTCGGCCACGTCGTCGCCGACCGCGACGACGAGGACGGGCTGCGGGCGGCGCTGGGCTCGCGCAGCTTCGACACCGTCATCGACCAGGTCTGCTACACGCCCGGGCAGGCCGCCGTCGCGCGGCGCGCCTTCGCCGGGCGGACCGGCCGGTACGTCATGACCTCCACGATGGAGGTGTACGACCCCGCCACGCTCCCCGGCCCGGTCCCGGCCCCCGTCCCCGTCGCCGAGGATTCCCTCGACCTGGCGCGGACCGCGCCCACGGCGCCGCACGCGGACCCCGCCCACGCCTACGCCGAGGGGAAGCGGCAGGCCGAGGCCGTCTTCCTGCGCGAGCCGGCCTTCCCCTTCGTCTCCGTACGGACCGCCCACGTCCTCGGCGGCGGCCGGGAGGAGTTCACCGGGCGGCTGGCGCACTACGTGGAGCGGATCGCCGCCGGGAGTCCGGTCGACGTGCACCAAGCCCCGTACGCCACCTCGTTCATCCATCACCGGGAGATCGCGGACCTGCTGTACTGGGCGGCCGGGCAGAGCTTCACCGGTCCGGTGAACGCGGCCTCCCACGGGGCCGTGGACGTGACCGCGCTCTGCGAGCTGGTCGCCGCGCAGCTCGGGCGGCGGCCGCGGTACCGGCTGGTCGAGGAGGGCGCCGCCGCCTCGCCGTTCTCCTTCGACCGCGCCTACGCCATGGACAACGGTCGCGCCGCCGCCCTGGGTTTCGGCTTCGGCCGGGTCGCCGAGTGGCTGCCGACGGCGATCGCCGAGGCGGCGGGCGTCAACCGTCTCCGGTCCGCCGCTCCAACGGGGTTGCTACCGCCGAGTTGTTCACACTGAAGGTGACACTGCCCGCCCGGTAGCGGTCGTCGGACCACTCGATCGGGCGGCCCGTCGCGGTCGCGGACACGTGCCGCTGGCGCAGCAGCGGGCTGCCGCGCCGGATCTCCAGCAGCCGGGCGTCCTCGCTGCCCGCGGCGAGGGCGTCGATGAGGTGCTCGCCGTGGTGGGCGACGATCCCGGACCCCTGGGCCAGGCTGTCCATGACGGAGCGGCAGTCCGCTGGCAGCGCCTCGACGGCCGCCGCGACCCAGTCCGCGAACGCGGTCCGCTCCACCATCGTGGGCTCCCCGTCGAGCCGGCGCAGCCGCAGCACGGCGAGGATCTCCGTACCCGGCTCCAGTGCGAGCCGCTGCGCCTCCTCGGCCGTGGCGGGCCGGCGGATCCGGGACAGGAAGCGGCTGTCCGCCCGGTGCCCGACCCCCTCGGCCCACTGGGCGAAGCTGTTCAGCTCGCCGAAGCTGTGCCGGCGCTCCTGGCGCAGCACCGTCCGCCGCGCGCCCTGCCGGGAGCTGATCAGCCCCTCCGCGGCGAGTGCGGCGACCGCCTGGCGCACGGTCCCGCGCGAGGCGGACCAGCGCGCCGCCAGATCGCTCTCCGAGGGCAGCTGCGCACCCACCGGGAGTTCCCCCGAGACGATCGCCGCGCGCAGCGCCTCGGCGATCTCCATGTGCCGGACCGTGCCCATGCCCTTCGCCCCCTGATCGCGTGTGCCGTTTCCGGTTCTCATGATCATTCCAGCAGTTCTCCCACGGATTTCCGCCGACCTTCTCGTCTCTTCGTCGAGCCGTGCTCTCCGGGACGGGCGCCGTTCACCGTCCGTACAGCGGGCCCGGGCGAACTGGAGCCAACTTGTTCAGACAAGTGAATGCCCCCTTCGTCTCCGGGAGAGACCGTGCTCAGTTCCTCCGCCCGTCGCGGTGCGGCCGTACTGCTCAGCGCCGCCGTCCTGACCACGCTCAGCGCGTGCGGCGCCGCACCCGACCCCAAGCCCGGCGCCTCCGGTGACGCGAAGAGCGCGGTGCAGCCGGGCGCCGCCGCCTCGGCGGCCGACTTCGGCTCCATGGAGGCCCTCGTCGCCGCCGCGCAGAAGGAGGGCAAGCTCAATGTGATCGCGCTGCCGCCGGACTGGGCGAACTACGGCGAGATCATCAAGGCCTTCGAGGCCAAGTACAAGATCAAGGTGAACAGCGAGAACCCGGACGCCTCCAGCGCCGACGAGATCGCCGCCGTCAAGTCCCGCAAGGGCCAGGACCGCGCCCCCGACGTGCTCGACCTCGGCATCGCCTTCGCCCGCAGCGGCGCCGCGGAGAACCTCTTCGCCCCGTACAAGGTCACCGCCTGGGACAAGATCCCGGCCGGCCAGAAGGACGCCGACGGCCGCTGGTACAACGACTACGGCGGCTACGTCTCCATCGGCTGCGACGCCGCGAAGATCCCCACCTGCCCGCAGACCTTCGCCGACCTGCTGAAGCCCGAGTACAAGGGCAAGGTCGCCCTCAACGGCAACCCCACCAAGTCCGGTTCGGCCTTCGGCGGCGTCTACGCGGCCGCCCTCGCCAACAAGGGCTCCTTCGCCGACATCCAGCCCGGAATCGACTTCTTCGGCCGGCTGAAGAAGAGCGGCAACTTCATCCCCGTCGAGTCCACCCCGGCCACCGTCGAGAAGGGCGAGACGCCCATCTCCATCGACTGGGACTACCTCAACGCCGGCTACGCCGAGCAGTTCAAGGGCAAGGGCGTCGACTGGAAGGTCGCCGTTCCCACCGACGGCGTCTACGCCCAGTTCTACTCGCAGGCCATCAACAAGGAGGCCCCGAACCCGGCCGCCGCCCGCCTGTGGATGGAGTTCCTCTACAGCGCCGAGGGCCAGAACCTGTGGCTGAAGGGGCACGCCCGCCCGGTCCTGCTGCCCGTCATGACCCAGGACGGCACCGTCGACAAGGACGCCGTCACCAAGCTCCCGCAGGTCCAGGGCACCCCAGCCTTCCCGGCCTCCGCCGAGCTCGACAAGGCCAAGGCCACCCTCGCCGAGAAGTGGGACAAGGCCCTCTCCTGATGTCCACCACCACCCCCTCCCGAACCGCCGGCGGCAGCAGCCGCCGGCGGCGGCGCGGCCCCCGCACCTGGCTCGCCGCCCTCCCGCTGCTGGCCTTCACCGGGCTCTGCTTCGGCCTGCCGCTCGGCGCCATCGCCTTCGGCGCGGTCACCCGCACCGACCCGGCGGACGGCGCCACCCGGCTCACCGGCGAGCACCTCGCGCGCTCGCTCCAGGGCCCCTACCTCGGCTCGCTCATCGGCAGCGTCCAGCTCTCCGCCCTCACCGCACTGCTCGGCGGAGTCCTCGGCGTCCTGATCGCCCAGGCCGTGGTCACCTCCCGCTCCAGCGTCCTGCGCAACGCGGCGCTCACCGCCTCCGGCGTGCTCGCCAACTTCGGCGGGGTCCCGCTCGCGTTCGCGTTCATCGCCACCGTCGGGATCTCCGGAGTCGTCACCCAGCTCGCCGACCTCACGGGCCTCGGCTGGAGCCTGTACTCCTTCACCGGCCTCACCGTGGTCTACCTGTACTTCCTGATCCCGCTGATGGTGCTGGTGATCGCCCCGGCGCTGGAGGGCATCCGCCCGCAGTGGCGCGAGGCCGCCCAGAACAACGGGGCCAACGGGCGGCAGTTCTGGCGCCACGTCGGCCTGCCGGTCCTCGCGCCCTCCCTGCTCGGCGGCTTCGTCCTGCTCTTCGGCACCGCCTTCGCCGCGCACGCCACGGCCGCCGCCCTCGTCGGCGGCTCCGTCCCGCTGGTCACCCTCAAGATCGCGGACGCGCTGTCCGGCAACGTGCTCACCGGCCAGGAGAACGTGGCGCTCGCCCTCGGCCTCGACATGATCCTGATCGCCGGCCTGGTCATGGCGGTCTACCTGCCCCTCCAGCGACGGAGCGCCCGATGGCTGCGATGACCCCGACCGCCCCGGACACCGGGGCCCCGGAGCGGACCGCGGCGCCGGGCCCGGCCGCCTCCCGCCCGCGCTCCGGCGCGCGCCGCCGCGGGCCCGGCATCCGGCGCGGAACCGTGCTCGCGCTGGCGGGCGCGTACTTCCTCGTCCCGCTCGTCGCCTCCTTCGTCTTCACCGTGCACGTGCCCGGCCAGGGCGTCACCTTCGAGGCGTACACCGAGCTGCTCTCCGCCGACGGGTTCACCGAGAGCCTGCTGCTCTCCCTCGGGCTGGCCGCCGCCACCATCGCGCTGTCGCTGCTGCTCGCCGTGCCCGCGCTGGTCGCCGTACGCATCGGCTCCCCGCGGCTGCGCCCCGTCGTCGAGATCATGTGCATGCTGCCGCTGGTGGTACCGCCGATCGCGCTGGTCACCGGGATCACCACCGTGCTGCGCTGGGGACCGGAACACCTGTCGCGGACCCCGCTGTACCAGACCTTCCTCGCCGTCCAGAACGAGAAGTTCCCCCTCGTCCTGGTCCTCGCGTACACCGTGCTGGCCCTGCCCTTCGTCTACCGCTCGCTCGACGCCGGACTGCGCGCCGTCGACGTGCCGACCCTGGTCGAGGCGGCCCGCAGCTGCGGCGCGAGCTGGCCGTACGTGGTCCTGCGGGTGCTGCTGCCGAACCTGCGGGCCTCGATCGCCGGCGCCGCCTTCCTCACGCTGGCCCTGGTGCTCGGCGAGTTCACCATCGCCTCCCTCCTCGGATTCCAGCCCTTCGCGGTGTGGATCGTCTCGATCTCCGGAGCCCAGGCCCGGATGTCCGTGGCCGTGTCCGTCCTCAGCCTCCTGATCACCTGGCTGCTGCTGCTCGCCCTCTCCCGGGCCGGAACCGCCCCCTCCACCGCCGCGGCCGCACCCGCCACCACCTCCCGCAAGGAGTCCTGACCCCGATGTCCACCACGCCCACCACTCTTTCCGCCGACGTGGCCGCCGACGCGGCCGCCGCCGGGAAGCCGACGGCCGACTCCGCGCAGCCCGCGGGCGCGCGCGTCGAATTCCGGGGCCTGCGCCGGGCGTTCGGCTCCACCGTCGCCCTCGACGGCCTCGACCTGACCGTCGAGCCCGGCGAACTCCTGGCCCTGCTCGGCCCGTCGGGCTGCGGCAAGACCACCGCCCTGCGCGTCGTCGCCGGTTTCGAGCAGCCCGACTCCGGTGAAGTCCTGGTCGACGGACAGGACATCACCCGGGTCCCGGCCAACCGCCGCGACGCGGGGATGGTCTTCCAGTCGTACAGCCTCTTCCCCAACCTCAACGCGCGTGACAACGTGGCCTTCGGCCTGCGCGTGCGCAAGGTCGGGGCGGCGCAGCGCCGCGAGCGGGCCGCCGAACTCCTCGACCTGGTGGGCCTCCCCGATCACGGCGACCGCTACCCGCACCAGATGTCCGGCGGCCAGCAGCAGCGCGTGGCGCTGGCCCGCGCCCTCGCCCTGCGCCCGCGCGTGCTGCTGCTCGACGAGCCGCTCTCCGCGCTCGACGCCAAGGTGCGGGCGAACCTGCGCGAGGAGATCCGGCGGCTCCAGCTGTCCCTCGGCATCACCACCGTGTTCGTCACGCACGACCAGGAGGAGGCGCTGTCGATGGCGGACCGGGTCGCCGTCCTGAACGCCGGCAAGCTGGAACAGTGCGCCGCCCCGGCCGAGTTGTACGACCGGCCCGCGACGCCGTTCGTCGCGGAGTTCGTCGGCACCATGAACCGGCTGCCCGGACGGCTCACCGACTCCGGCCTGGTGGCGGTGGCGGGCGTCCGGCTGCCGGTGGACGGGCCCGTCCCCCCGACCCCCGACGTGGAGGTCCTGGTGCGCCCCGAGAACGTGACCGCGACCGCCGACGCCGAGGGCGGGGCCACCGTGGTCTCCGCCTCCTTCTTCGGCTCGGTGACCCGCCTGCACCTGGAACTGCCCGGCGGCGTACGGGTGAAGGCCGACCTGCCCTCCCGGGACGCCGGGGCCCTGGTGCCGGGCGCGCGGGCGGCCGTCGCACTGGCCGAGCGGCCCGTCCTCGTCGTGGCCAGGACCGCGTGAGCGAGCGCCCCGGCGCACTCGGCGCGGTCCTCTTCGACATGGACGGCACCCTCGTCGACACCGAGGTGCTGTGGTGGCAGACCGCCGAGGAGGTCGCCGGCGGCCTCGGCCACCGGCTCACCGGCGCGGACGCGCCGGAGGTGGTCGGCCGCGCCGTCGAGGACACCGCGGCGCACCTCGTACGGGCCGCGGGCGGCGCAGACCCGGCCGAGATCGCGGCCGCGCTCACCGAGCGGTTCTTCCGCCGGGTCGAGGCCGGAGCGCCCATGCGGCCCGGCGCCCAGCGGCTGCTGACCGCCCTGGAGGCGGAGGGCGTGCCCTTCGCCCTGGTCAGCGCCTCGCCGCGGCTGGTCGTGGACTCGGTGGTCGGCGGCTCGCTGGCCCACGTCCCCTTCGCCTTCACGATGTCCGCCGACGACACCGAGCGCACCAAGCCGCACCCGGACCCCTACCGGGCGGCCGCCGGGCGCCTCGGCCTCGAACCGGGCTCCTGCGTGGCGGTGGAGGACTCGCCCGACGGCGCGGCCTCGGCGGAGGCCGCCGGGTGCGGGGTCCTCGTCGTCCCCTCGCTGCTACCGGTCCCGCAGACACCGCGGCGGACCTTCGCGCGCTCCTTGGAGGAGGTCACCCCCGCGCTGCTGCGGGGCCGGGCGGGGCCGCCGGTGTAAGACCCGGCCGCGCGGGTTGGGTAGGGTGCCGGTCGTCGGGAGAGATCTGCGTGGGAGACGTGAGTTGATGAGTGGTCAGCAGTCGGGCCGGGACAGTTCGCCTCAGGTCTTCCAGCCGCTAGCCGGAGACGACCCGACCACCATCGCCGGATACCGGCTGGCCGCCAAGCTCGGCGCGGGCGGCATGGGCAAGGTGTACCTCTCGTACACCCCCGGCGGCCGGCCCGTGGCGATCAAGGTGATCCGGCCGGAGTTCGGCGAAGACGCCGAGTTCCGCCGCCGGTTCACCCAGGAAGTGCAGTCCGCGCAGCGGGTGCAGGGGCTGTTCACCGCCCCCGTCATCGACGCCGACACCGACGGTGCCCAGCCCTGGCTGGCCACCGCGTACGTGCCGGGGCCCTCGCTCGCCGACGCGGTGACCGCGCACGGGGCGCTGCCCGTCGAGGCGGTGCTGCTGCTCATCGCCGGCATGGCCGAGGCCCTGCACGTCATCCACGGCGCGGGCATCGTCCACCGCGACCTCAAGCCGTCCAACGTGCTGCTCGCCGCGGACGGGCCCCGCGTCATCGACTTCGGCATCGCCTACGCCGCCGACGCGACCTCCCTCACCGGCAGCGGAGTGACCATCGGCACCCCCTCCTTCATGGCCCCGGAGCAGGCCGCGGGACGCAAGGTGACCCCGGCCACCGACATCTTCGCGCTCGGCCAGGTGGCCGCGTACGCCGCCACCGGAACCCCCGCCTTCGGCGAGGGCACCTCGCACGGCGTGCTCTACCGCATCGTCCACGAGGAGCCCGACCTCAGCGGGGTCCCGGAGCGGCTGACCGAACTGGTCACCCGGTGCCTCGCCAAGGACCCCGAGGCCCGGCCGTCCCTGGCCGAGATCATCGCGCTCTGCCAGGCCGCCAACGCGGAGACGGTGCTGCGCCGTCCCGAGGACTGGCTCCCGGCCCCGGTCGCCGCCGACATCACGGTGCGCGCGGCCGCCCCCGCCCCGGTGCAGACCCCGCCGCCCCCGGCGGCCGCCCCGGCCGTGCCGGCGTACACGCCCACCGCGCCGGTGGCTCCGGCCACCCCGCCCCCGGGCTTCGGTCCGGCGCCGCACCAGCAGCCCACGCAGCCGCACCAGTCCCAACAGCAGCCCCAGCAGCATCAGCAGCCCCCGCAGTCGTACCCCACGCCCCCGCCCGCTCCCGGCCCCGCCGCGCCGCAGAACCACGCGCACGCCTACGCCCCGACGCAGTTCCCGGGCCAGCAGCAGCACATGCAGCCGCAGCCGCCCCGGCCGTACCCCGGCGGGTTCGTGCCGCAGCCCGTCCAGCCCCCGAAGAAGTCGGGCAAGAAGGGCGTGCTCATCGCGCTGGCGGCCGTGCTGGTCTTCGCCGTGGCGGGCAGCGCAACGGCCTACGCGCTGCTCAAGGACAAGGACAAGGACAAGGGCGGGCAGGCGCAGGGCGGCAGCTCCTCGCAGGACAAGGGCGCGGAGCAGGCCGGGGGAGGCCAGAGCGGCTCGGCCAAGCCGAGTGCCAAGCCGAGCGCCAAGGCCGATCCCAAGCCCACCGAGCACAAGGGCATCAACCTCACCGCCGGATACCACCTGACCCTCGGGGACGACGACGTCCGACCCCAGCAGGGTGAGGACGGCGGGTATGAACTCTCCTACGACACCGGCGCGTACCTCGATGCGGAGACCTCCGACGGGAACCTGGTGCTGCTCGATCCGGGGCAGGAGGGCTCCCTCGACGTCTGCCGTGCCGAGACCCGCTTCGCCAAGAACATCTATCTGAACAAGCTCGCGAAGGGCCGGCAGGTCTGCGTCATCACCGGCACCGGGCACATGGGCCTGGTGACCGTGCAGGGCTTCTCCCCCGAGGGCTCGCCCAGCAAGTACATGACGCTGGACGTGACGGTCTGGCGCAATGCCGCCGCCGGCTCCGGCTCGCGCGGCTGAGCCCGGGTCCGCGGCGCGGGCACCGGAACCGGAATCCCGCCGGACACCGCGGAACCGCATCGGGCCGGCCGTCGTCTGAGACCGCGTGTGGATGAGAAGAAGAATTGCCGCCCTGCTGATAGCCCTGCTCGCGACCCAGGTGGGCGCCCTGGTCAACCCCGCCTACGCGTGCGGATGCGGGGCGATGGTCCCCGACGGGCAGTCGCGGATCGGAGTCGACCGCGAGACGTCCGTCGTGCGCTGGGACGGCCGTACGGAACAGATCGTCATGCGCTTCACCGTCGGCGGGGACGCGCACCGGGCCGCCTGGATCATGCCCGTCCCCGGGCGGGCCACGGTGGAACTGGGCGACGGGAAGGTGTTCGGCGAACTCGCCTGGCTCACCCGGCCCGAACGCAAGACCCGCAGCTACTTCTGGCCCCGCGGAGGCGACTGGCCCTTCTCCTCCGGGATCCGGGACGGCGCGGGCGCCGCGCTGCCCGGCAGCGGGGACCCGGGAGTCGGCGTCGTCGGCCGCGAGCAGCTCGGCGACTTCGACGTCGCGCGCCTGACCGCCACCGACCCGGACGCCCTGAAGAACTGGCTGGAGTCCAACGGCTTCGAGCTCCCCGACCGGCTCGCCGCCGAGGTCAAGCCCTACGTCGACCAGAAGTGGGAGTACGTGGCGGTACGCCTGGCCCCCCGGCAGCAGGGCAAGCCGCTGCGGGGGGACCTGGACCCGCTGAAGATCCGCTTCGAGAGCCCGACGCTGGTCTACCCGATGCGGCTCTCCCGGATGGCGAAGACCCCCCAGTCCCTCGGCCTGTACGTACTGGCCGACCACCGCATGGAGCCGCGCTCGGCGATCGGCGGATCCGCGCCCCAGGTGACCTTTGCGGGGAAGGTCACCCCCGAGAGCGGACCGCTCGCCGAACTCACCGGCGGGGAGCCGGTGTTCCTGACGGCGATCGACCAGCAGTTCCCGGAACCGGGCCGCATCGACGCCGACCACGAACTGCGGGCCACCGCCAAGGACACCTCGTACCGCAGGATCGTCTTCCGCAACGAGCTGCTCACGGTGGGGGACGGCATCCCGGTCTGGCTCCTGACGGTGTCCGCCGCCCTCGTCGCGCTGGCGGCGCCGGCCTTCGTGGTGCTGCGGCGCCGGCGCCGCCGCGCGGCCGCGTGACTCAGAGCGGCCGGTCCGGCTGGGTCCGCCAGAACGCGCACTGGTGGTCCGCCCCGAACGACGAGCCCGCCCCCGACTCCGCCGGGCCGAGGGTGAGCACCGGGGCGGCCCCGGAGCCGGGGAGGGCCGCCGGCCAGGTGGCCTGACCCGGCACGACGGGGACGCCGAAGCGGGCGAAGGCACCCCAGTAGCGCTTCATCCGGGTCGCCAGCGCCACCTGCACGGGGGTCAGCGGGCGCTCACCCATGGTGAAGTCGTGCAGATAGGCCAGCTCGGCGCTGTGCCCGTTCGCCTGGTCGAGGCCCGGCACCTGGGCCCCGGCCAGCGTCGGCGACTGCGGATCGTCGAACTCGTACGCGTACGTCGGCACTTGGGCGGCAAACAGCTCCGCCGTCCGCGCGGTGTGACAGGCGAAGGCCGAGTCGGTCAGGACGGCCGAGTACGCCAGATAGGGCGAGCCGTGGGCCTCGACCGGATAGCGTGCGAGCACCTCGGGCCCCGCGTCCCCGTACTTCGCGAGGACCTGCGCGTGTACTGCTCCCGCGTCAGCTGGGGCTGCGTCAGCGCGACGAAGAAGCGGCCCTCGGAACGGGTGCTGCCGATCAGGACCGGCACCTTGTGCCACGTACCGCTCCGCACGGCCCGCTCCGGATCGACCGGCAGCAGGCCGTCGCCCGACGCCGGGCCCGGGGTGGGCAGCGTACGGGCGGCCCCGACCAGCGCCGCCCCCGGGGCTGCGCGCAGGCACGCGGCCACCCCGGCCGGATCGCCGCACCCGGCCCGCGCGGCGAACTCCCGCGCCAGAGCCTCGGCGCGGGCGCTGTCGGGCGTCCGCAGCAAGGTGCACGGGCCGCTCTGCAGCACCGCCCGGTGGAACAGGCCGGCGGCCGACGGGGCAGCCAGCAGCCCGCAGACGGAACCGCTGCCCGCGGACTGGCCGGAGACCGTCACGCTGTCCGGATTCCCGCCGAACGCGCCGATGTTCTCGCGGGTCCACCGCAGCGCCGCGATCTGGTCCATCAGCCCGAACGAGCCGGACCGCACCTCGCGCGGACCGTTCAGCTCGGGAAGGTCCAGATAACCGAGCTGCCCCAGCCGGTAGTTGATGCTGACGACCACGGTCTGGGTGAGCTCGGCCATGGTCAGCCCGCCGAACTGGGTTCCGGTGCCCTGGCTGTACGCGCCCCCGTGCATCCAGACGACCACCGGCAGCCGGGCTCCGGGGCGGGCCGTCCGCGGCCGGTACACGTCCAGGTACAGGCAGTCCTCGCTGACGGCCGCCGGATCGCGCAGGCCGAACGGCGAGAACTGCAGGCACGCGGGAGCCTGTTGGCCGGCGTCCCGTACTCCGCTCCAGCGCGCCGGCGGCTGCGGGGCCCGCAGCCGTGCGTCCCCGACCGGGGGAGCGGCGTAGGGAACGCCCAGGAACTCCTGCGCCCCGTCCCGGTTCTGTCCGCGCAGGGCGCCCTGCGCGAGCGCGACCACGGGCTGCGGCGAGCCGCCGGACCGTGCGGCCGCCGGTACGGCCGGGGCGAGCAGGGCCAGCGCAAGGCAGAGGACGGCGCCGAGGAGGGGTCCCGTCCGGCGTTTCACGGGCGGAGCCCGGCGATCAGGGCGGAGGTCACGGCGTGGTCGGCCGGGCCGGTGTTCCAGTCGGCGTTCATCGGGCTCACGGCGATCCGGCCCGCGCCGACGGCCTCGATGTCGCCGCCCTTGGCCGCGGGCCGCAGCGCCACCTTGACGGTCACCTTCCAGGTGCCGTCGCCGGAGTCGGTGAAGTCCGGCTGGAGGAAGTTCTGCGGATCCTGGAAGGTCGAGGCCACACCGGCGGCCGTCCCCGTACCGTCCGCGCCGACCACCGGGTGGTTGACGTTGAGGCCGACCCCCTCGGGCAGCAGCCGCCCGGACCGGGCCCGCGCCCGCAGCCGGTCGATCAGCTTGACGGCGAAGTCGACCGTCGGGCCCATCGCGTTAACGGTGGTGACCGGGTCGGGCGCGGCCAGCCCGCCGGTGCTCAGGGCGATGGCCGGCACGCCGGACTCCAGCGCGGCGACGGCGCCGCCGACCGTACCGGAGTGGGTGGCGAGCCCGGCGACGTTCGGGCCGAAGTTGGTGCCGGAGACCACGAGGTCGGGGGCACGGTCCGCGAAGACCTCGGCCAGCCCGAAGGCGACGGAGTCGCCCGGCGTGCCGTCGACGGCCCACACCTTGGGCTCGGGGTGCTTCACCGCGAGGGTGGGGCCGCTCATCATCTTCGTGCCGGTGCCGCTCTGGTTGGTGAGCGGGGCCACGATCGTGACGTCGTGACCGGCCGCGGTCAGCCGCTCGAACGCCTTCCGGATGCCTGGTGCGTTGTAGCCGTCGTCGTTGGTCAGCAGGATCCGCAGCGGGTCGGCGGGCTGCGGGGAGGAGGGCTGCGGGGAGGCGGCCGCGGGTGCGGTGCCGGCCAGGGCCGGGGTGCACAGCAGCAGGGCGGCCAGCGGCAGAACACGCTTGCGTCTCACGGGGATGCTCCTTCGAAGGGTGGGTGACGCGGGGTTCGGGGACGCGGCGTCCGGGGACGCGGGGCGGGGACGCGGGGTTCGGGGGGATCAGCGCACGCTGCGGATCGGGAGGATGGCGAGCGCCCCGATCAGCGACAGGGCCCCGCCGGCCAGGAAGAGCGGGGTGTAGCCGCCCAGCCCCGTGACGATGGCGGAGGCGACGAAGGGGGCGATGATCTGCGGTCCGGCGTTGGCGATGTTGAGGACGCCCATGTCGCGGGCGGCGTCCTCGGCCCGCGGGAGGACGAGGGTGACCAGCGCGGTGTCGACGGCCATGAAGCAGCCGAAGGCGAGGCCGTTGAGCGCGCTGAAGACGAGCATGCCGGTCCACGTCGGGCTCACCACGGGGACCGCCATGACGAGTCCGGCGAGAGCGGCCGAGACGCCGACGAACACCTTGCGGCGGTTCCACCGGTCGGACAGCAGGCCGCCCAGCACGGTCGAGAGGGCCATCGCGACCATCGACACCGGGGTGAGGACGGCCATCGCGGCGGGCGGGGTCAGTCCGGCGGGCAGCGCGATGTGGTCGTCGAGGATGTACAGCTGGTAGCCGACGACCGAGAAGTAGCCGAGGACCATCAGGGCCCGGCCGATGAACGCCCACCGGAAGTCGTGGTTGCCCAGCGAGGAGAGGAAGGCGGCGAGCCGGGCGCCCTTGGGCCGGGCGGCCGCGGCGGCTGCCGCCGCGGTGGCAGCCGCGGTGCGCGGGACGTCCCGGCAGAAGGTGGTGAGCAGCAGCGCCGCCACGGCGACGAGGGCGCCGAAGACCAGGTAGCCCGTCCGCAGGTGGTCCGCGGTCTGGGAGGCGATGAGGACGCCGACCGTGCCGCCGATGGGCAGACCCAGTCCGACCAGCGCGGACGCGGTGCCGCGGCGGGCGGCCGGGATGCGGTCGGGCACGATCGCGGTGACCGCGGCCTGGTAGACGTTCATGGTCGCCTGCACCAGGCACCAGCCGATGCCGACGAGGAGCGCGGTGCTCACGCTGCCGAGGAAGGCCAGCGCGGCGAGCGAGGCGAGGGCGCCGCCCAGGATCCAGGGGCCGCGGCGGCCGCTGCGGTCGGAGAGGGCGCCCGCGATCGGGTTGAAGGCGGTGGCGAAGATCGAGCTGACTCCGCCGATCAGGCCCAGCACGGCGACCTTGTTGACCGGGTCTATCGCGGCGATCTGGAGGGGCAGCAGCACCGATCCCACGCCCATGTAGACCGCGAGCATCGCGGAGTTGGCGAACAGCAACAGCGGCAGCAGGCCGCGCTGGCGCGGCGGTTCGGGGACGGCGGGGACGGGATCGACGACGTCGGGCAGGGCCATGATTACTCCTCGGGGGACGGAGCGGGGAGGTGGCGGGGGAGGGTTGCGGGTGAGGGGCGGGGTGGGGGGCCGCATACGCGGGGAGCGGCGGCGGGGGCACGCGGCGGCAGCAGCCGGAGGCGCCGGGGAAGCGGCGGACGAGCGCGGTTCACCTGATGTTGTTACACGTGTCACCTGTCGCGCTGGACACTGTGTAGCACCCATTCCCGGCCACCGCCAGGGGTCGTGCGGGGACGTGTCCCGGATCGTGACCGCCTAGCGATCCCTTGTGCCATGACGTGTAACCAAAGCTTGTGCGGAGGCCGGGTCTCGGCCATACTCCGTGCCGCCGCGTGCCCCCGCCGCCGCTCGCCGCCTCATCGCTTCGAACCGCCGACCGTGCTTGCCGCTCGCCCTCCCGTGTCCGCTCTCCGGGACGACCGTGAAAGGCCCGCCATGCCGTCCTCGCCCTCCCGCGTGCCGCCGCCGCACCCGGTGCCGGCCGCTCCGCCGCGCAACGCACTCGCCTGCGGGATCGCCCTCCTGCTCGTACCGCTCCTCGTCGCCCTGCTGCTCCGCGCGGTCGAACGGCCCTTCTTTCAGGGGTTCGACGACGGGTGGGCGGCCGCGGTGAACAGTTCGTCCGCCGACGGGGACGGAGGGTTCGCCCTCGTCCTCGACCGGCTCGGCGGCCCGCTCGGGCTGATCCTGCCGCTGGTGCTGATCGGCGTCCTCTGCGTGTACGGGCGCTGGCGCTCGGCGCTCTTCGTCTTGGCCGCGGCCGTCGCCGCCAACCTGTTCGTGGTCCTGCCGCTCAAGCAGCTGGCCGACCGCCCGCGCCCGCCGCATCCGTGGGTGCTGGTCAACGAGGGCTCGTACCCGTCCGGCCAGGTGTTCAGCGCGGTGACCCTGGTGATCGTGGCGGGGCTGGTGGTGTTCCCGCCGCGCGCGCGACGCTGGTGGTGGGCGGTAGGGGCCGGGTACGTCCTCGCCATGATGGCGAGCAGGACCTGGCTGCACGCCCAGTGGCTCAGCGACACCTTCGCCGGCGCCCTGCTCGGCGCCGGCGCGTGCCTGGTGCTGTGGCGGGTCTTCGCCCCGCTGCTGCGAACGGAGGCGGAGCGCATGGCCGCGGACAGTCTGTGGCTGTGAGCCCGGGCGACCCGAAAGCGCGCTTCTATCGAGAAGTGTTGACGGTCGAGAAAATTACGCAATAGTCTCGTGGTGGTCGTCGCGCATCCGGTGCGCGGCCAGGAAGGACGGGCTCATGGCTCACTCCCCGGACGAGGACCAGACGGTCGTGGACCTGCCCGCAGGGCGGCTCCGCGGCGCGGCCGAAGGCGGTCTCCTCGTCTTCCGCGGCGTGCCGTACGCCGAACCGCCGGTCGGCGACCTGCGCTGGAGGCCCGCCCGCCCGCACCCGGGCTGGAGCGGGATCCGGGACGCCACCGCCGACGGCCCGAGCGCACCGCAGCTGTACCGCGACGGCGGCGACCCGGTGCTCGGCGGCCACGGGTCGCCCCCGTTCGACGAGGACTGCCTGACCCTCGACGTGTGGACCCCCGCCGCCGACGGAGGCCGCCGTCCGGTGCTCGTCTGGATCCACGGCGGCGGCTTCGTCTCCGGCTCCGGTTCACTGCCGGGGTACTCGGGCGAGACCTTCGCGCGCAACGGCGATCTCGTGGTCGTGAGCATCAACTACCGCATCGGACCGCTTGGCTACCTCTGCCTCGGCCCCGGCGAAGGAGCCAACCACTGGCTCACCGACCAGCTCGCCGCCCTGCGCTGGGTGCGGGAGAACATCGCCTCCCTCGGCGGCGACCCGGAATCGGTCACGGTCGCCGGGCAGTCGGGCGGCGCGGTGTCCACCGCCGCGCTCGCCGGGCATCCGCAGACACAGGGTCTGATCAAGCGGGTGATCCTGCAGAGCCCGCCCCTCGGCCTGGAGCTCCCCGGCCCGGACGCCGCCCTGCAGCGCACCGCCGCCTACCTGGAGCTCGCCGGGGTCAAGGACGAGGCGGAACTGCGCACCCTGCCCTGGCCCGCGCTGATCGGGGCGAGCGCCGGACTGTTCGCGCGGACCGCGCGGTGGGGCTACTGGCCGACCCCCTTCCTGCCCGTGATCGACGACGCCACCCTGCCGCAGCACCCGGCCGAGGCCCTGCTGAGCGGGGCGGCGGCCGGGATCGACGTACTGATCGGCTGGACCCGGGAAGAGGCCACCTTCGGCTTCGCGCTCGACGAGGGGTACGCCGCCTCCACCCGGGAGCAGGTCACCGACCGCATCGCGGAGGCCTTCGGCGACGCGAGCGCCCCCGCCGTGTACGCCGAGTACGAGCGGACCCGCCCCGGCGCCCGCCCGCACGAGGTCCTCATGGACCTGATCACGGACGAGCTCTTCCGGGTCCCCGCCGTACGGCTCGCCGAGGCCAGGGCCGCGCTCGGCCGGCCCGTCCGGACCTACCAGTTCGACCTGCCCACCCCCGCGCACGAGGGCCGGCTCGGCGCCACGCACTGCCTCGAACTCCCCTTCACCTTCGACAACTTCGGCCAGTGGTCGCGCGCTCCCTTCCTGGCCGGCCTCGCCCCCGCCGTCCGCGACGGCCTCGCCCATGCCATGCACCAGGCCTGGATCGCCTTCGTCCGCACCGGCGACCCGAACCACTGCGACCTGCCGCCGTGGCAGCCGTACGACACCCGGACGCGCACCACGATGCGCTTCGACTCGGTCGTCGGCGCCCTCGACGACCTCGCCGGCACCTCCCGGCGTCTTCATCTAACTCGTGTAACCTGAAAGGAGCTGCAAGAGCTGCAAGAGTCCGGCAGAAGGAGCTCCGAGGGACGTCATGGCCAAAGACACACGCGTCCCCGCGTCCATCACCAGCGCCGACGTGGCCCGGCTCGCCGGGGTGTCGCGCGCCACCGTATCCTTCGTGCTGAACGACACCCCCGGCCACCGCGTCAGCGAGACCACCCGCGCCCGGGTGCGCGACGCGGCCCGGCAGCTCGGCTACGTCCCGCACGCCGCCGCCCGGTCCCTGCGGGCCGGCCGCAGCAACCTCGTCCTGATGCCCGCCTCGGTCTCCGCGATCGGCCGGCTCGTCAGCGACTGGGTGGACGACCTGCACAGCGAGCTCGACCGCCACGGCTACACGGCCGTCCTCCACGCCGGCCGCTTCGCCGACCCCCTCGACGCCGCCCGGGCCTGGGCCGAACTGCGTCCCGCCGCCGTGGTCGCCATGGACGGGGACCGCTTCACCGGCCAGGCGGCCGAGCTGCTGCGCCGCGCCGGGGTGCGGGGCCTGCTCGCGTTCGCGGCCCGCCCCGTCGAGGGCGTGCACACCGTCGGCTTCGACCACGCCCGGATCGGCGCCACCGCGGCCGCGCACCTCATCGGCCGGGGCCGGAGCCGGATCGGCGTCGTCATGCCCCTCGAACGGGGCCTCGGCACGCTCGCCCAGCCGCGCCTCGCGGGCGCCGAGTCGGTCGCCGCCCGCCACATGGCAACCGTGACCCCGGTGGAGCTGGCCTACACCCGCGAATCCGCGACCGCGCTCGCCCGGCGGTGGCGGAGCCTGAACCTGGATTCCGTCTTCGCGTACAACGACGAGTACGCGGCCCTGCTCCTGCACGCGTTCCGGGCCGAGGGCATCCCGGTACCGGACGAGGCCGCCCTGGTCGGCTCCGACGACCTCGTCCTGTCCGCGCTCCAGCAGCCCGCGCTGACCACGGTCCGGCTGGACCTGCCCTCGGCCGCCCGGATCGCGGACACCGTGCACGAGCTGATCGAGACCGGAACGGCCCCGCCGGTAGCGCCCGTCGAGGCCGTCCTCGTCCACCGCCAGACCTCCTGAGCACCCGTCCGCCGCCGTCACGACGGCGGCGGACGAACGCCCGTTCCGGCCGGCCCTGCTCCTGCGCACTCCGCCGGTACCCGGGGGACGGCCCCGGTGGGGGAAGCCGTCGTGCTCGAGCAGCCGGCCCGGCCCGCCGTCGCAGGACCGAGCCGTCGCCCGCAGCATGCCGGTCAGCCGGTCAGCCGGTCAGCCGGTCAGCCGGTCAGCCGGTCAGCCGGTCCGACCGGGACCGCCCCCGGCCGAGACCGCGGCGACCTCCCGACGGTCGCGGACCCGGCCGCGTATGCGTACACGTGCGCCTGCGCGTTCACGCTCGCGCTCGAGCGCAGGCCGCAGCAGCCACCACACCAGCAGCCCCGCCCCCGCGCCCGCCGCGGCGCCGGCCGCGGTGTCGCTGAGCCAGTGCGCGTGCAGCCAGGTGCGGCTCCACATCATGGCCAGCGTGAAGACCGTCCCCGCCGCCCACCACAGCCGCCGCCGGGCGGCCGGGACCAGCAGCGCCCCGACGACGACCACCAGGAGCGCCGCCGTGGCGGCGTGCCCGGACGGGAAGGAGCCGTGGTCGACGCGGACCAGCGGATGCGCCGGGCGCGGCCGGTCCACCAGGTGCTTGAGGCCCTGCACGACGAGCAGGTTGCCGCCCAGGAAGGCGAGCAGCAGGAACCCGGCCGACACCCGGCGCCCCCGCACGAGCAGCAGAGCAAGCAGGGCGAGCGGGACGACCGCGCCGAACGGGCCGCCGAACCAGTCCAGGGCCGAGGCGGCGGCCGCGTACGCCCCGTCGTGCGGGCCGCCCATCCAGGTCAGCCAGCGCTCGTCCAGCGCCTGGAAGGGCGGATCGGCGACGTCGGCGCGGACCACGAGGGCCGCCAGCGCGGCGGCCCCCAGGAGCAGCAGGCCCAGGAGGAGCAGGCCCCCGCCGCGGGGCGCCCCGCCGGCGGACCCGTCGGGGCGGGCGGCTTCGATCGCGGCCGGACTACTGGTCACGGCCGGCTCTCGCGGCCGCGGGAGCGAGGTGCCCGGCGAGGAAGGCCACGCTCTCCGCGACGATCCCGGGAATGTCCGCGGAACCGAGGAAGATGTGGTCCGCGCCCTCGACGGGCCGCAGGGTGGCCTCGCCCCCGGCGCCGTGCAGCGCCTCGGCGAGGGCTTCGCTCTGGCTGTACGGGACCAGGCCGTCGTGGGTCCCGTGCACCAGCAGGAACGGCGGCAGGGGAGGGCCCCCGGCGTACGTCACCGGGCTGGCCGCCCGCGCCGGCTCCGGGTCGTCGGCGACCGGGGCGCCGAGCAGGGCCTCGTACGGGTCGGGGAACGCGACCTCGGAGGGCATCGGCGGCATGGGGTGCGCGGCCAGGGCGACCAGGTCGGAGCAGCCGTACCAGTCGACGACGGCCAGCACCCCGGTCTCCCCGGAGCCGATGCCCTCCGTGCCCTCGAGTGCGGCGCCGCCCTCCGTGCCGGGGCCGACGAGGCCGGCGAGCGCGGCCAGGTGGCCGCCGGCCGACTCGCCCCAGACGCCGATCCGGTCGGGGTCGATGCCGAGGACGCCGGCGAACGCGCGGACGTAGCGGATCGCGGCCTTCACGTCGTGCAGCTGGGCCGGGAAGGGCGCTTCGAGGCTGTGCCGGTAGTCGACGGAGACCAGCGCGAGCCCGGCCCCGAGGACCGCGCCGTGCAGCAGGTCGGCGGGCACGGTCGGCGGCGGGTAGCGGCGGTCGCCGTCGAGCCAGCCGCCGCCGTGGATCCAGACGACGGCGGGGAAGGGGCCGTCGCCGGCGGGCACCTGGACGTCGAGCAGCCGGGGACGGTAGCCGGGCGTGGTCGCGTAGGTGGCCCCGTCGAAGCGGCGCACCCCGTCCGGGCCGGTCACGGGCGCCACCGGGGGCCGGTACGGCGGAGGCGGCCAGGTCATATCGGCGGTGTCGAACGCGGCCGGGGTCGATACCGGGGGAGACGCCGGGCGGGATGCCGGGGGAGTCTGCGTCATTGCGGCCCTTCCAAGGCGGGGCGGCCGGGGCGGGCGCAGCTTCGTGACGTTTGTCCGAAATGCTTGCGCGGGCCGCCGGGGGGGACGTAACGTGTTACACGTGTAATCACGACTCTAGCGATGCGTTTCCGCTGCCCACAAGCCCAGTGGCTATCAGGTTCTTGGAATCGGTTACGCGAGCCACTCCAGCGGTTACGTCGCCTTCCCCCTCCGGGAGCACGTCATGCCCACCACCCTCGGCGGCTCGGTCCGCAGCGTCACCCACTGGGTCACCGACCCCGCCCCGGTGGCCGTCCCGCAGGTCAGGGCCCGGGTTCGGGCCGTGCTCGAAGGGTGGCGGATCCCGCTCGACGCCTCGGACGCCCTGCTGCTGGCCGTCAGTGAGCTCGTCGGCAACGTCGTCCGGCACGTGGGCGCCGGCCGGATGCGGGTGGCGGTGGCCTGTGACGGCGGATGGCTCCGGCTGGAGGTCGCCGACCAGGGCGCGTCGCTCCCGCGGCTGCCCGCGCCCCGCGCGGCGGTCGACCCGGAGGCCGAAGACGGGCGCGGCCTGCTGATGGTCCAGCTGCTGGTGGCCGGGCTGGGCGGCGAACTCGCCGTGGTGGCCGAGGAGTTCGGCACGTCCGTCCGCGTGGGCATCCCGGCGGCCTGAGCCGCGGTCCGGGGTCGCGGGGGGCGGCTGCAGCCGCAGCGATATCGCGAAATCTTGACGGACGCCAAATATTCGACATACCTTGCTCCCGTCTCCCCCGCTGCTCCCTGATTGAGGTGCCGCCCCATGGAGCTCTCCCCTTCCGCGCACGCCGACTCCTTCTGTCGTGACCGGCTGCCGCCCTTCCCGCTCTGGCCCGAACTCCACTTCGACCTACCGGAGTTGTCCTATCCGGACCGGCTCAACTGCGCCCGGCGACTGCTCGACGACGCCGTCGAACGCCTCGGCCCCGACCGCCCCGCCCTGCTCACCCCGACCGACCGCTGGACGTACGGCGAACTCCAGCGCCGGGCCAACCAGGTCGCCCAAGTGCTCACCGAGGACCTCGGCCTGCGCCCCGGCAACCGCGTGCTGCTGCGCGGCCCCAACAACCCCTGGCTCGTCGCCGCCTGGTTCGGCGTCCTGAAGGCCGGCTGCGTCGCCGTGACCACCATGCCGCTGCTGCGCGCCGCCGAACTCGCCGAACTGCACGACATCAGCCGGCCCGCGGCCGCGATCTGCGACCACCGCCACACCGGGGAACTCGACGCAGCCGGCCTTCCCGGCCTGCCGGTCCTCAGCTACGGCGGACCCGGTCCCGAGGACCTGACCGCGCGGTGCGCGGCCAAGGACGGCCGCTTCGCCACCCTCGACACGGCCGCCGACGACGTGGCGCTGATCGCCTTCACCTCCGGCACGACGGGCCGCCCCAAGGCGACCCTGCACTTCCACCGCGACGTCCTCGCCAATGCCGACACCTTCTCCCGGCACATCCTCAAACCCCGCCCGGACGACGTGTTCACGGGCACGCCGCCGCTCGCCTTCACCTTCGGGCTCGGCGGGCTCGTGGTCTTCCCGCTGTACGCCGGCGCCGCGACCCTGCTGATCGAGCAGGCGGCCCCGCAGCAGCTGGCGGACCTCGTCGCCGCCCACGGAGTGACCGTCCTGTTCACCGCTCCCACGGCCTACCGAGCGATCATGGCGGCCGGGGCGGTGGACCGGCTGGCCGGACTGCGCCGCTGCGTATCCGCCGGTGAGCCGCTGCCCGCCGCCGTGTGGCACGAGTTCCACGAGGCCACCGGCCTGCGGATCATCGACGGCATCGGCGCCACCGAGATGCTGCACGTCTTCATCTCGGCGGCCGACGAGGACATCCGGCCCGGCTCCACCGGCCGCCCGGTGCCCGGCTACCGCGCCGCCGTCGTCGACGAACAGGGCGATCCCGTGCCCGACGGGCAGCCCGGCCTCCTCGCCGTCACCGGTCCCACCGGCTGCCGCTACCTCGCGGACCCGCGCCAGGCCTCGTACGTCAGGAACGGCTGGAACATCACCGGCGACACCTATGTCCGCGATGCCGACGGCTACTTCTGGTACGTCGCCCGCAGCGACGACATGATCGTCTCCTCCGGCTACAACATCGCGGGCCCCGAGGTCGAAAAGGCCCTCGCCGCCCACCCGTACGTCGAGGAGTGCGGTGTCGTCGGGGCCCCCGACGAACGGCGCGGCATGATCGTCAAGGCGTACGTGGTCCTGCGCGCGGACGTCCCGGCGGCCCCGGCCACGGTCCGCGCACTCCAGGACCACGTCAAGCAGACCATCGCCCCCTACAAGTACCCGCGCGCCGTGGAGTTCGTGACGGAACTCCCGCGCACCGGCTCCGGAAAGCTCCGGCGCGCCGAACTGCGCGGCCTGGCGGCCCGGACGGCCGCCGAGGCCGCCGAACACGCCGGAACACGCATCGGGCCGGTCGATCCGCCGCAGCCGCCCGAGCCCCCGCGGCTGCCGAGCGTCGTCGTCGAACGCCGCGTCGAATGGCCCGACACCGACGCCGCCGGCCACTACCACCACTCCACCGTCGTCCGCTGGGTCGAGGCGGCCGAGGCCGTGCTGCTGCGCCGCCTGGGCCTGGCGCACCTGTTCGGCAGCACGCCCCGGGTCCACTTCGAGGCCGACTACCGGGCCCGGCTGTGGTTCGGGGACGCGGTGCGCACCGAGCTCCGGGTCACCAAGGTCGGCGCCAGCTCCCTCCACTACGCCTTCACGGTCCACGGGGAGCACGGCGCGGAGGCGGCCGCCGGACACATGGTCGTCGCCCACTCGGCCGCGCGCGCCACCGGGGCCACCCCCTGGCCCGACGACGTACGGGCCGTACTCACCACCGCGGGCCCGCAACGGGCCGAGCTCCTCATCGCTTCGGAACCACTGGGAGGCACGCCGTGCGCGTGGCAGTCATAGGAGGGGGACCCGGCGGGCTGTACTTCGCGGCCCTGGCCAAACAGCTCTCCCCGCACTGGGAGATCACCGTCTGGGAGCGCAACGCCCCCGACGACACCTTCGGCTTCGGCGTCGTGTTCTCCGACGAGACCCTCGACGGCATCGCCCAGGCCGACCGCGAGACGTACGAGGCCATGTCGGCCCGGTTCGCCCGCTGGACCGACGTCGACGTCCGCTACCGGGGCCGCACCCTCACCTCGGGCGGCCACGGCTTCGCCGCCCTCGGCAGGCGGCACCTGCTGCGGATCCTCCAGGAGCGCTGCTCCGCCCTGGCGGTGGACGTCCGCTACCGCACCGAGGCCCCGCCGGCCGCCGAACTCGCCGCCACCCACGACCTGGTGGTGGCCTGCGACGGCGTACGGTCGGCCACCCGCGCCGCCTTCGCCGACACCTTCGGCCCCGACCTCGACGAACGGGCCGGACGCTACATGTGGCTGGGCACGGACAAGGTCTTCGAGGCCTTCACCTTCATCGTGGACGAGCAGGACTTCGGCACGCTCCAGGTGCACGCCTACCCGTACGACGACACCCGCTCCACCTTCATCGTGGAGATGGCCGAGGACGCCTGGCGGCGCGCGGGCTTCGAGGCGTCCGCAGCCCGCGACCTGCCGCCCGGCGCGAGCGACACCGAGAGCATCCGGCGCTGCGAGGAACTCCTCGCGGCCCACCTCGACGGCCACCGGCTCCTGCCCAACAACTCCAAGTGGCTGCGCTTCACCACCGTGCGCAACCGCACCTGGCGCCGCGGCAACATCGTCCTGCTCGGCGACGCCGCCCACACCGCGCACTTCTCCATCGGCTCCGGCACCAAGCTCGCCATGGAGGACGCCCTCGCGCTGGCCGCCTGCCTGCACGAACACCCGGACGTGCCGCGCGCGCTCACCGCGTACGAGGACGAGCGCAAGCCGGTGGTGGAGTCCACCCAGCGGGCGGCCCAGGCCAGTCTGGAGTGGTTCGAGCACATCGACCGGTACACCGGCCAGGACCCCCACCAGTTCGCCTTCAACCTCCTGACCCGCAGCCGCCGCGTCACCTACGACAACCTGCGCGTGCGCGACGAGGCCTTCACCAGTGCGGTCAACGGCTCCTCGCCCGTGCCGCCCATGTTCCGGCCCTTCCGGCTCGGCGGGCTGCTGCTGCGCAACCGGGTCGTCGTACCGCCGACCGCGCTGGACACCGCCCGCGAGGGAGTCCCGGGCGACTTCGACCTCGTCCACCTCAGCACCCAGGCGCTCGGCGGCTCCGGCCTGGTACTCGCCGGGATGACCGCCGTCAGCGCCGACGGGCGCGCCACCCCCGGCTGCCCGGGCCTGTGGAGCGACGAGCAGGAAGCGGCCTGGCGGCGGATCGCCGGGTTCGTCCACGGCCAGTGCGACACCCGCCTCGGCATCCAACTCACGCACGCGGGCCGCCGCGCGGCCACCGGCGACGGGCCGCCCGTCGCCGCCTCGGGCCTGGCCTGGGACGAGCACAGCCGCCTCCCGCGCGAGGCCGACCGGGCCGACATGGACGCGCTCGTACGGGACTTCGCGGCCGCCGCCCGGCGCGCCGACCGGGCCGGCTTCGACGTGCTGGAACTCCAGTACGGGCACGGCCACCTGATCTCCGGCTTCCTCTCGCCGCTGACCAACCGGCGCACCGACGCCTACGGCGGGGACCTGGCCGGGCGGCTGCGCCTGCCGCTCGAAGTGCTGCGCGCCGTACGGGCGGTGTGGCCCTTCGACAAGGCCCTGCTCGTCCGCATCTCGGCCGCCGACTGGGCCGAGGGCGGCCTCACCGAGACCGACGCCGTGGCCGTCGCCCGCGCCCTCGCCGAGGCGGGCGCCGACGCCATCGACGTCTCCACCGGAGAGGTCGTCGCCCACGAGCGGCCCCGGTACGGCCGCAGCTACCAGACCCCGTACGCCGACCTGATCCGCAACGCCACCGGGGTCCCCACCATCGCGGTCGGCGCGATCTCCACCTACGACGACGTGAACTCGATCATCCTGGCCGGCCGGGCCGACCTCTGTGGTGTGGGCCGCGCCCAGCTCCACGACCCCCTGTGGACCCTGCACGCCGCGGCCGCCCAGGGCTACACGGGCCCCGCGGCGCCCTGGGCGCCCTCCTGGGCGGCGGGCCGCCGCCGGCCCCCGGCCGCCCGCACCGACCGGGTGCCGCCACGCCTCGAACTCCTGCGGCCGCCCGCCGAACCCGTCCACCGCCGCTGGCTGCCGCGCGTCGCCGCGGCCCCCGCACCCCGATAGCAAAGGTCCCCCATGGACAACCTGCGCCGCTTCACGGCCGCGGCCGTCCAGGCCGCACCCGTCTACCTCGACCCCGCCGCCACCGTCGACAAGGCCGTCGCCCTGATCGCCGAGGCGGCCGGCAACGGCGCCGAACTCGTCGTGTTCCCCGAGGTGTTCGTCCCCGGATACCCGTACTGGAACTGGACGATGAACCCGGTCCAGGGCTCGCCCTGGTTCGAGCGGCTCCGGGCCGCCTCGGTCGACGTACCCGGCCCGCACGTCGACGCCCTGCGCGCCGCCGCCCGGCAGCACGGCATCACCCTCGTCATCGGCGTCAACGAGCGGGTCCCGTACAGTCTCGGCGTCCTGCACAACACCCTGCTGACCATCGGCCCGGACGGCGAACTCCTCGGCGCCCACCGCAAGTTGGTGCCCACCTGGGCCGAGAAGCTCACCTGGACCGGCGGCGACGGCAGCTCGCTGCGGGTCCACACCACCCCCGTCGGACCGCTCGGCGTCCTGGCCTGCGGCGAGAACACCAACACCCTCGCCCGGTTCACCCTCCTCGCCCAGGGCGAACTGGTCCACGCCTCCTGCTACATCGCCCTGCCGGTGGCCCCGGCCGACTACGACATGGCCGACGCCATCGCCGTGCGCACCGCCGCCCACAGCTTCGAGGGCAAGGTCTTCTCCGTCGTCGCCTGTTCCACCGTCTCCCCGGAGATCGTCGACGCCATAGCCGGGGACGACGAGGAGCTCCGCGAGCGGTTCACCCGCCCGCGCAGCGCCCTGTCCGGCATCTTCGGCCCCGACGGCCGCCCGGTCAGCGAGCCCCTCGTCGACGACGAGGGCATCGTCTACGGCGAGATCGACCTGGCCCGCTGCGTCCAGCCCAAGCAGATGCACGACATCGTCGGCCACTACAACCGCTTCGACGTCTTCCGCCTCGAAGTCGACAACCGCCCCCGCCTGCCCGTGTCGTTCACCGTACCCCCGGGCCCCCCGACCGCCACCTCCGAGGAGGACGCATGACCACCGAGCACGACGACACCGCCCTCGGCCGCGCCCGGGTCACCGACACCCCCGAACTCACCGCCTACTACGAGGAACTCGGCGCCCTCGACGCGGGCGCGCTGTGGACCGTCGCCAACGACATCGAGCCCTGGTTCCCGCAGCCCGAGTCCGTTCCCGTGCTGTGGCGTTACGCCGACCTGCGCCCCCTGGTCCACAAGGCCCTCGGCCTGGTCCGGGCCGACGACGCCGGCCGCCGCGTGGTCATGCTCGTCAACCCCGGCCGCCGGGACGTCAGCGCCGCCGCCGGACTCCTCTACACAGGCCTGCAGATCATGGGCCCCGGCGAGGCCATGACCGCACACCGCCACCAGGCCGCCGCCCTGCGCTTCGTCCACGAGGGCACCGGAGCCTGGACGGTCGTCGACGGCCAGAAGCTGAAGGTCGGCCCCCGCGACTTCGCCATCACACCCAACGGCACCTGGCACGAGCACGGCAACGAATCCGCCGACGCGCCCGTCATCTGGCAGGACGGACTCGACATCCCGCTGGTCAACGCCCTGGACGCGGGGTTCTACGAGGTGCACCCCGAGCTGTACCAGACGCCGGGGAAGGTCATCAACTCCTCCGTCCTGACGTACGCGGCGAACCTGCTGCCGTACGGCGTGGAGAAATGGACCCGGCCCTACTCGCCGCTGCTCGCCTTCCCCTGGGAGCCGACGTACGAGGCCCTGCGGGGTCTCGCCAAGGCCGGCGAGGGCTCCCCGTACGACGGAGTCATCGCCGAGTACACCAACCCGCTCACCGGCGGTCCGGTGATGCCCACCATGGGCGCCCACATGCAGCTGCTGCGACCCGGCCAGGCCACCCGCGCGCACCGCCACACCGGTTCGGTGATCTACACCGCCGCCAAGGGCCGGGGAGTCTCGGTGATCGCCGGACGGCGCTTCGAGTGGACCGAGGGCGACATCTTCTGCGTCCCGTCCTGGGCCTGGCACGAGCACCACAACCTGGATCCGTCCGAGGACGCCTGCCTCTTCTCCTTCAACGACTTCCCCGTCATGCGCTCGCTCGGCTTCCACCGGGAAGAGGCGTACGCCGACCACGGCGGCCACCAGCCCGCCACCGCCTGACCCGAGGAACCCCCATGCGACTGCTGACCTTCACCACTGCCGACTCCGCCGATTCCGCCGATTCCGCCGAGCGCCTGGGCGTCGAGGCCGACGGCCTCGTCATCGACCTGGCCGCCCTCGCCGACCGGGCCGGAGTCCAACTCCCGCACGACCTGCTCTCCTTCATCCAGGCCGGCCCCGCGGTGCGGGAAACCGCCCGGCGCCTGCTCGCCGCGGACCCGGCCGACCGGCCGACAGGGGCCGTGCACCGCCCGGGCGAGGTCACCCTGCGCGCCCCGCACCGCCCCGGCAAGATCATCGGGGTCGGCCTCAACTACGTGGAACACGTGGAGGAGTCCAGCCGCAGCCTGGACACCGACAAGGAACGCCCCCCGCGCCCCGTCCTGTTCTCCAAGCCCTCCACCGCGGTCACCGGACCGGGGCAGCCCATCCTGCACAACGCCGGCCTGACCACCCAGCTCGACTGGGAGTGCGAACTCGCCGTCGTCATCGGCCGCACCGCCTACCGGGTCAGCGAGGAGGACGCGTACGACCACATCTTCGGCTACGGCATCGTCAACGACATCAGCGCCCGCGACCAGCGCCGCTCCGGCCAGTGGTTCTTCTCCAAGGGCCAGGACTCCTACGCCCCCTTCGGCCCGGTGGTCGTGACGGCCGACGAGATCCCCGACCCCATGGACCTCGACCTCTCGCTGCGCGTCAACGGCGTCACCAAGCAGAAGTCCAACACCCGGCACATGCTCTTCCCCATCGCCCGCCTCATCGCCGACATCAGCTCCGGCATCACCCTGGAGCCCGGCGACGTCATCGCCACGGGATCGCCCTCCGGAGTCGGAGCCGGGATGGTCCCGCCGGAGTTCCTCGTCCCCGGGGACACCGTGGAAGCCACCGTCGAGCTGATCGGCACCCTGACCAATCCCGTCGTCGACGCCCGCTGAGGAGTACCCATGACCTCCCCGACCCACCGCACCTTCCGCACCTTCCGCATCGGGCAGATCGTGCCGAGCTCCAACGTCACCATGGAGACCGAGGTCCCGGCGATCCTGCGGTCCCGCCAGAGCCTCGTACCCGACGAGGGCTTCACCTTCCACTCCAGCCGGATGCGCATGACCCATGTGACCCCGGAGCAGCTCAAGGCCATGGACGCGGACTCCGACCGCTGCGCCGTGGAACTCTCCGACGCCCGCGTCGACGTCCTCGGCTACGCCTGCCTGGTCGCCATCATGAGCATGGGCCTCGGCTACCACCGCGCCGCGCAGGAACGCCTGCACCTGCGCACCGCGGAGAACGGCGGCCCGGCGCCCGTGGTCACCAGCGCCGGGGCCCTCGTCCACGGGCTGCACACGCTCGGCGCCCGGAAGATCGTGCTGCTCGCCCCGTACATGCGCCCGCTCACCCGTACCGTCGTCGACTACCTCGGCCACGAGGGCATCGAGGTCCTGGACCACACGGCCCTGGAGATCCCCGACAACCTCGACGTCGCCGCCCACGACCCGGCCCGGCTGCCCGGGCTCGCCCGGGCGCTGGAGTACGCGGAGGCCGACGCGGTTGTCCTGTCCGCCTGCGTGCAGATGCCCTCCCTGACCGCCATCGAGGAGGCCGAACAGCTCCTGGGCAAGCCGGTCGTGTCCGCGGCCGTCTGCACCGCCCACCAGATGCTGCGCGCCCTGGACCTCGAGGCCGTCGCCCCGGGAGCCGGACACCTGCTCTCCGGCGCGTACGCGCGGGCGCCTCTGCCGCAGTAGCCCGAGGGGGCCGGAGGAGGGCTCGATATGATCGCGACCGCGTACAACGGAAGGCGATCATGTCGGACAGCCCCCTTCGGCCCAGCTCGTTGATCAACACGGTCTACGGGGCGTTCCTGCGCCGCCTCGGCGGCTGGATCTCCATCGCGGACCTGATCACGCTGATGGGGGAACTGGACGTCGACGGCCCGGCCGTACGCTCGGCGATCTCGCGCCTCAAGAAGCGCGGAGTCCTCGAACCGGAGCGCCGGGGCGCGACCGGGTACCGCCTGAGCCCGGCCGCCCACCCCGTCTTCGACGAGGGCGACCGCCGCATCTTCGCCAGCCTCGAACCCGCCGATCTGGCCGACGGCTGGGCCATGGCGGTCTTCTCCGTACCGGAGTCCGAACGCAACCACCGCTACCAGCTGCGCACGCGGCTGACCTGGCTCGGCTTCGGCAACATCGCCCCCGGCGTGTGGCTGGCGCCCGGCCGGCTGCTCGACGACGCGCGCGGCATGCTGGAGCGGCTGGGACTCAGCGACTACGTCCACCTGTTCGCCGCCGAGTACGCCGCCTTCAGCGACCTGCCCGACACGGTCAGCTCGTGGTGGGACTTCCCGGCGATCCAGACCCAGTACGCGGCCTTCACCGACGCCTACGCGCCCGTGGCGGCCCGGCTGGGCGCGGGGCCCGACCCGGACCCCGCGCAGGCGTTCCGCCACTACGTGCCGCTGCTCACCCAGTGGCGCCGCCTCCCGTACCTCGACCCGGGCCTGCCGACGGAACTGCTCCCGGCCGACTGGAACGCGGTCGCCGCCCGCCAGGTGTTCCAGCAGCTCCACACGGTGCTGCTGGAACCGAGCCTGCGCCACGTCCAGGACGTGACGGGCCTGACCGAAAGCCCCTAGTGCTGCGACCGGAAAGGTTCACGGTCGCGGCCCCCGGCACGGCACCTCGCCGCGTTGTCGGACCGCGCAAGTACGTCCGGTACGAGCCGCGGCCCTCCCCTTGCGATGCACCGCACCGGACACCGCGACAGGGCCAGGGGGAGGTGCCCGAGGTCGGCGGCCATATGTGCGGGTGGCCGGGCGGGCTCGTGGCGGCGGGTCGTCACCAGCGTGGCGCCGTGCGGGCTGGCCGGCGGCCACAGGCCCTTGAGGTCGGCGGGGGCGGCGACGTCGTCCAGGACGATCAGCCGACGGCGGGCCGTCGCGGTGGCTCGGGGTTCGAGCCAGGCCAGAAACGCGGCCGGAGCGTCTTGGGGTTCTCCGGGGGGCACGGGCAGGATTTCGGCTGCGGCCTGTGCGTACGCGGACAGGAAGCACGCCAACATCAACTTCCCGCCCCCTAGTACTCCAGTGTGACTTCGTAGTTCCACGTCATGTCGCACGTGTGGTGGCTATTGGGCGGTGTCCTGTCCGATCGCGCGGAGGACATCGGCGAGCCAGACCAGGTGGTGGCCTACGGCCCGGTTCGGGTCGGCGAGGAGGTCCTCAAGGTGCTGCCATGACTCGGAGAGCTGCCCGATTGTGATCGTTTTCGGTTCGTTGGGGACGTCGTAGAGTTCGTCGCCCGGAACAGACCAGAAGTAATCGTGTTCGAGCGCCACGGCGCTGCCGGCTGACGCTTCGATGTGTTGCAGTGCCAGCTCGAAGGCCGTCCGAAGCTGATCAAGCGGGATCCGCAGAGGTTCGCTGTCCATGTGCTCATTGTGACGATCAGGGGCCGCCGTCGGACCGCAGCAAGGAGTTCGGAACTGCCCCCGGGACCCGGCCCGGAGCGAGAGCAGCCACCGCCTGATCATCGGGGGTTGTGTGGACTCCTGAAGATCGTGCGGTGGCCCCGAGCCAGAGCGTAGACCCGATCCGGTGGCGGGCATTGTTCGACCAGGCCATGGCCCGGATCGCGGGCCGGTTCCGACGGGTGGAACCGCGGACGACCGCCCGCGCGTACCTGCTCGGGCTGCTGTCCGGCGTCGAGCGCAAGAACTGCTGGCGGCTGGCCGAACAGGCTGGTCACGCACGTCCCGGACCGATGCAGCGTCTGCTGCGAAGCGCCCGCTGGGACGCTGATTCCGTCCGCGACGAAGTCCGCGCTTACGCCGTCGACCACCTCGGCAGCGATGGTGGCGTGCTGATCGTCGACGAGACCGGCTTCATGAAGAAGGGCCGGGCCTCGGCAGGCGTGCAGCGGCAGTACACCGGCACCGCCGGACGCATCGAGAACAGCCGGGTCGGTGTCTTTCTCGCCTACACCACCGGCCGGGGGCGGGCGCTGATCGACCGCCGGCTCTACCTGCCTGAGCATTCCTGGTGCACCGATCCCGAGCGCCGCCAGGCGGCCGGGATACCCGACGAGGTGCAGTTCGCGACCAAACCCCGCCTGGCCTGGGAGATGATCGCCGCCGCGCTGGACGCCGGGGTGGAAGCACCGTGGGTGACCGGCGACGAGGCATACGGACAGGACCCGCAGCTTCGTGCCGCCCTGCAGGCCCGCGGGACCGGCTACGTTCTGGCCGTCGCCTGCTCTATCCGGGTCCGGATCAACTCCGGCTGCACACCGATTCGCGCCGACACGGTCGCCGACCGCCTGCCCGAGGCTGCCTGGCACCGGCAAAGCGCCGGCACCGGCGCGAAGGGCCTGCGCTATTACCACTGGGCCTGGATCCATATCGGCACCGGCGAATACCGCCACCTGCTGATCCGCCGCAACCCCACCACGAGGGAACTCGCCTTCTACCTGTGCTGGTCACCCACCGCAGCGCCGCTGGCCGAACTCGTCCGCGTGGCCGGCAGCCGCTGGAGCGTCGAAGAGTGCTTCCAGGCCGCCAAAGGCCAAGTCGGCCTGGACCACTACCAGGTGAGGAACTGGACCTCATGGCACCGGCACGTCACGCTCGCCATGCTCGCGCTGGCCTTCCTCGCCACCGTCGCCGCCGATGCAGCCCCCGACCGGCCAGCCGACCCACATCACCACACCCGGGGCAGCAACCCGATCTCGCTGACCGTTCCGGAGATCCGCCACCTGTTCACCGCCGTCTTCAACCCACCAGTTGTATCCCCAGCCAGACTGCTGCAGTGGTCGAACTGGCGCAGACGCCACCAGGCAACAGCCCGCCGCAGTCATTACCGACGACGCTCAGCCCCCGAAGCCAGCGGATAGATCACGAAACCGCACTGGAGTACTAGGCGGTATCGACGCGGTAAGGCACCTTATGGAGAGGCCTGTTGAAGGCCGACCGGTCGATCCAGGGGGAAACATGCGGGCCCGCGCTTTCGCACTCTTACTGGCCATGGGCAGTGCCGTCCTGCTCTCCGGCTGTTCCGGTGGACCCGAAGCCTCCGCGCCGAGCCCCAGCTCCAGCCCCAGCCCCAGTGCTTCCCCGAAACAGACGCCGACCGCGACCGCCGCACCCGCGCCGACCCCGGCCAGTGCGCTCGTCGTCCTTTGGTACGGGCAGGGCGGCTCCGAGCGATACAACGAACTGGTCAGGCAGGCGCGCAGCTCCCAGAGCCTGCACGAGCAGGGCCGCGCGGTCATCGACTTCCAGTACCTGTCCGCGGCGCTCCGCGACGCCGAGGCGTACCAGCAGATCCCCGACGCTCCCAGCCAGGAGGTGTGGGCGAGCGCCCTCCAGCACATCCGCAGCGGCATGGCGAGCGTGCTGGCCGCCTCCTCCCTGGCCGCCTCGCCGCTCCCCGAGGACGAAGCGCGCGAGGCGGAGGCCCAGGGGTGGGGGAACGTCGGCAAGGGCCTCGTGGAACTGAAGGACCTGGACACCCGGTTTCGGGGCTTCGGGGTCCTGCCGCTGAAGGACCCGTGGAAGGACTAAGACGGCCCGTCCTGACCTCGTTCGTCGCCCCGGGCGGCCAGGGCGCAGGGCTCTGAAGAGAGCCACAGGCTCGCGCGCCCGGGTGCTCGAGTCTCCAGTGGCTGGAGGGTCCAGGATCTCGCCCATGGAAGACGTGCGCCCCGACGGGCGCAAAGGCACCACCAACGCCGCATGGGCCCTGATCGAACCCCTGCTGCCCGTCCCGGCCTGCGAGACCCACGCTGGCGGCCGACCGGAGAAGCACCACCGACGCGAGATCGTCGACGCCATCCGCTACGTGGTCGACACCGGCTGCAAATGACGGGCGCTGCCAGCGGGCTTCCCGCCCTGGCGCACCGTCTGGGGATTCATGGCCCGTCGGGCCGCTGCCGGAATCGTCGGCCAGATTCGAGATGCCCTCGCCCAGCGGATCCGCCGCGAGATGGGCAAAGGACCCCGAGCCGTCGCGACCGTCATCGACTACCAGTCGGTGAAGGCTGCCGAGACAGTCGGGCGGGACTCCCGCAGCTATGGCGGGGAACCGGCATCCGTAGGAACCGCCGGGGGCGCGTTTGCGTTCGTTCTGCTACCGGATGGTAATGCGTCAATAGGTTGATCTCTTTACAGGACACTCAAGGTGGTGAATCTGCGGACCGATGTTGCCGAGGAAACGGAAATTCCGTTCGGAACGTCACTCGTTCCTCCTCAAGGAGCACCTATGGGTCCCGAGTACGGGCATAAGTCGACGACGCTTGGTCCTCTCCCCCGAAAGGGGAAATGGGTTGCCTGCGGCGCGATGGCATCGCTGTTTCTCGTGATGCTGGGCTTGAACAGTGCTGCGCTGGCGTCGACTCCGTACGAGTCGACGGCTGCGGTGAGCCAGGCAGACCCCGGCCCCGACGGCTGTCCGCCGTGGGGGCACAACTGTGAAGACGGGCCGGGCGCGATCGGCCCGACCGGGCCCACGGGTCCGACGGGTGCCACCGGCCCTCAGGGCGAGCCCGGCGAACAGGGTGAGCCGGGTCCGACCGGGGCAACGGGCCCGACCGGTCCCGGCGCTGGAGCAACCGGCGCCACTGGTCCGACGGGCGCCACAGGTCCGACGGGGCCGACCGGGCCCCCGGGAATCGATGGCGCGGGCGCGACCGGCGCGACCGGCGCGACGGGCGCGACCGGCGCGACGGGCGCGACCGGCGCGACGGGCGCTACCGGCGCTGGCGGCTTGTCAGGGGTGTTCATCGCTGTTGCGGCAGAGGAGGACGTTCCCCCAGGTGGGACGGCATTCGTTCCGGTCGCGTGCCCCGCGGGGAAGACCGCCACAGGCGGAGGTATCACGCTAGGCACCGAAACAACCTGGGCGTTTATCCAAAGTCGTCCGGGTGTTCCCGCTGCCCCCAATCATGGGTGGGTCGTGCAAGCGACGAATACCGGTGCGGTAGCCGCCGATCTGGTTGGCTGGGCCGTCTGCGCTGACCTCGCCTAGCGTTGGCTGGCGGGACCGGAGCTCCTGCGTTCAGGCGGCTTTGACGAGGGAGGAAGGCTGAGCCTCTTCGTCTGGGTGATACGTCGGGTCATGAGGGTGATGGCGGCCCAGGTGATCAGGGCTTCGGAGTGCTGGACGAGTCGTTCGTAGTCCCTGGCGTGGCGACGTGCGTGCATGAGCCACGCCAGGGTGCGCTCGACGACCAACGCCGTGGCAGGACCCCAGGTGACGAGCTGTCCGGCGTAGGCAGAGTCGGCCCAGACGATGGTGATCTCAGGGGTGCATGAGGCGGAGGCGGAAGAGGACCTCCTTGGCCGCGTCGCGGTCGGTCATGTCGGCAGGAGTGGCCATGACCAGCAGCGGGAGGCCGCGGGTGTCGACCGCGATGTGCCGTTTCCTGCCGTTGACTTCTTCGCCGCGTCGTAGCCGCGTGAGGCTTTGCCGACGGTCTCGGCGGCTTTGACGCTCTGGGAGTCGATCACGGTCGCGACGGCTCTGGGGGCTTTGCCCATGTCGCGGCGGATGCGTCCGCGCAATGCGAAGTCGTTCCGCAGATACCAGGATCGCACGGCATCAGCCGGATCTGTTGGCGGCTGTCAGCCCAGCAGATCTCGAAGTCGGCAACCGGGCCTTCCGCCGGCCAGTCCTCGATCTCGCCCGGCAGCCACTGCGCGTCGACAAAGCCTCCGACGTTCAGGCCTATTTCCACGAAGATCCCGACCGAACCGTACCGGGCCGGGGAACCCGCACCACAGTGCCTCGGAAACCTGCCCGAAGCGCAAGCCCCTCCGAATCCGAGCCCACTCGACATCTGTCACCACGAACAAATCCTCGCACCCTGGCCCGGAGCCTGAGTAGCTGAACCGGGTCAAAAGCGTGCTCAGGCCGAGCGGTTCAGCGGAAGGCGGTGGCGTTCTCCGAAGCCCACTGCCGGAACGGCCGGGCCGGCATTCCGGTGACCTGTGAAACCGTGTCGCGCACCGTCAGGAGCTCGTCGTTGACGTCTCCACCCGTGACGTCGAGCACCGCGTCCGCGGCCTCGGCCCCGAAGACCGCGGCCATCTGTGCGCGGGCCTCCTGGCGGCTGATCTCGGCGAAGGGAATCTCCCGCCCGAGTGCAGCCGCGATGGCCTGGACCTGCTGCCGGGCACTTACCGGCTCCGGACCGGTCAAGGCATACGTCGCCCCCTGGTGGCCCGGCTCGGTCAGCGCCGCCCGTGCCACCGACGCCATGTCCGCGGGGTGGATCGTTGGCAGCGCGGTGTCCGCGTACGGCGCGCGGACGGTTTCGTGTTGCCGGATGGCGGCTGCCCACATGCGCGCGTTCGACGCGAACTGCGTCGGCCGCAGGATCGTCCAGGCCATGCCGCTTTCCTTGAGCAGCTGCTCGACCGTCAAGTTCTCGGCGGCGGGGCCAAGGTGCGGATGGGTCTGGACGGTGATCGACGACACCAGCACCACGTGCTCCACACCCGCCTTCCGGGCGACTTCGAGGATGTCGGCGTCCGAACCGAGGCGAGACACGAGGAACAGCGAGCGCACCCCCTCCATGGCGTGCTTCAACGACGCCGGCTTCCCGAAATCGCCCTCCACGACCTCGACCCCGTCGGGGAAGGCGGCCTCTGCGGCATTTCGGGTGAGCCCCCTCAGCGGCCCGGCACCGCATGCTTGCAGCTCCTTCACCAGCGCACTGCCTATGTTTCCGGTGGCTCCGGTCACGAGGATCATGAGCGCGTTCTCCCGTCGTCAAGTGATCAACTAGCGAGCACACTAGAAGCTCAATCACACTTCAGGTCAAGAAGCCCCTGGCCCTTCTTGCTGTCGGGCACGTTCACCACATGTACGCCGACATCAGCGGTCACACTCACCTGGCAAACGGTCACGATCACTGGTCAAAGGACGAAGGCGGCGTTCACGATGCCGACGAACTCTGACGGCGACGCCCCGCCGGTTGGTCTTCCGGCGGGGCCGTTGTCGGTGAGGTGTCGTCTTCTTCGGCGAGGTGCCGGTGGATCAGCAACCTCCCGCGCCTGCGATGGCTCGGAGACCGAGAGGCGCTGGCGGCGATCAGCTTCGTGCTGCGGTCTGTGCTGGCGCCCGACGCGCGCTCAGCAGTCGAACACCGACCAGCAGATGTCGTTCCGCAATCGCTGGTCGTCCAGTACGAGCTCACGAATCGCCTCCGGGAGCTGGTCGCGCTGCCACTGGCACTCGAGTCGCCCTGCGGCCTCGCTCTCGCCTTTTGGCGCGGCAGCGCGTGCGGCCTTGATCGCATAGGCAGCCGCACCCAGCTCGTGCGCGGCGACGTGTGCGACGACTCCGGCCTGGCCGGCGGCATACGCGGCATGCCGTGCTGCGCCACGCAGGTCTCGAGCCGCGCCCATTGCATGGCCGCCCGCCGCGCGGGCCTGCATCATCTTGACCTCGCCACGCACCCAGGCGCGGGCATGTTCGATCGCCTGGCGCGGCCGTGCGTCCTCAGGTCGAGCCGACTCGAAGAGGCCAAGGACGTGCTCCGCGCAAGCTGCCGCCCAAAGGGCGAGGAGATGGTGATCCGAATCCGTAAGGGTCCCACCGCGGCGGATCGTTACGAAGCGAGGGTCCCTGACCTTCGGGAGGATCATGGCTGGCATTCCTTCCTGCTGGCATCCGCCTCACTCGAGGACGCGCATCCGCGACCATGCACGCCCCGAAGCGAAGCTGTAAACCCGGTGGCCGATCCCGCGAGCTCGGCTACCGATCACCCGGAGGTCGCCGGTTGCCTGCCACTGGCTGTCGGTTCCGGTGGAAGAGGTGGCAACGGGGACGCCCTGGGGACGGCGCCGTCCCAGATAAGGACCTGCAACAGCGGGATCCCCTCGGTGCCGTCGCCCTCCAGGTACTCGCGGTAGGTCTTGTCCAGGACGTCGGCGGCGACGTGGTCGGCGTCGAGCGCGTCGGCGTCCTCGCGGATCCACTCCGAGCCAACGGCCGGTCACCGGGGCCGTGCGCCAAGGAGTGCGCTTCCACCCGCGCAAGGCCTTCCTTCCCGATACCGTCCCCTAGTCGGTAAACACTCAACGTGAGGCCTCGGCACATGATGTGACGGCCTGAAGGACAGGGGAACGGTGGAAGCAGTCCGGCAGCTGCACGACATGCTGCGGCGGTACGAACGTCTGGCACAGGCGGCGAACCCCGGCAAATCCCTCAAAGACGTCAGCATGGCCGTGGAATCCTGGGGCCTTCCGGCGTTGGACCCTTTCAGAGAGCCGTTCAGCTGGTGGCACCACGATCCGGACCGGTTCCGCGTTCCCGCCTCGGGTGAGCTGCTGGCGATGCTGAATCTGGCTACGGTCTGGGCCATCTGGGCGGGCTTCGAACCCGACATCGAAGAATTGCTGCGCCTTCGCCTGGACGCGTGGGGAGAGGTCCGGGCGCTGGACAACCCAAGGTTGCCGCCTACTCTCGCCTCCGCCCAAGGCAACAAGATGCCTTCCGTTTCGCCGGCTGGGGCAACGGAACGAGACCCCGGTCGCGGCGAGCTGCCCGGGCCAACGAAAGAGCAGCTCCTCAACGCCACAGCGGCGGAGGAAGAGGAGATCCGGAACGCCGGAATCGCGGAGAAGGAGCAGCTCCTCAACGCCAGAATCGCGGAGGAAATCTCTGAACGCCCTCAACTGGCGGAGGAAATCACCCAGCTGGGCAGAGAGATGAATGATCTGGTTCCCTCACGCGACATCACCTTGACTGCTGTACCGCTTCCGCCACCGGCCAGGCATCGCACGGTCCAGGCCCCACCGCCGGCCGGACACCGGCCGGGGCCGCCGGCACCCCCGCCGACCACGCGCCCAGCCGCACATTTTCCCTCACCAACCCCAATCAACGTGGACGGCTGGTTCTCGGAGTGGCTCCAACGCCACATGACCACCCATGCTCTCAGCATAAGTGAGGTGGCCGATCAGCTGGGGGTTACCCGGGCCGCAGTGTCGGCCTGGGTACAAGGACGCGCACAACCGCGGGCAGAGATGATAAAAGAGATCATCATGCTGCTAGCTGTCCGCACCCCCAATCCGGAAACCCCGCCGGCATCACCGGCGGCCCTGCCCTGCTGGCAGAACGGCGCGGCAGTCCTCATCGGCGTTTCCGCTTATAGGGAAATGGAAGCTGTCCCGTCAATCGCCAATAATCTCACATCGCTCAAAGAGGTCATGGCCGATGGTCTCGGGATCCCTGACGGCAACCTCTTCGTGGTCAGCGACCCCGCAGCAAGCACCGAAGTACACGAAACAATCGAGAAAGCCTCAGAAGCCGCCGACCCGGCGAGCGGTGCCCTACTCGTCTACTTCGCCGGGCACGGCTGGACGCACCGTGGACGTCTGATGCTGGGGCTGGCGGGCTCCTCGCAGTCCCGGCAGTGGTCTGCGCTCGATTTCAACCACCTGCGGATTCAGATCGCGGACAGCCAGATCGGCAGTCGTGTCGTCATCCTGGACAGCTGCTACAGCGGGGCCGCCCTCGACATCCTCGGGCCCGACGACCTGGCGAGCGCCGCCGCCATCGACGGAACGTATGTCCTGACAGCCGCCAACGCCACGACCGCCGCCCTTGCACCGACCGGAGAGCAGTTCACCACGTTCACAGGGCTGCTCATCAGAGCACTCACAGACGGAATTCCCGAGGGGCCTTCGGTGATCAACACCGAGGCGCTTTACCGCTATATTGAACGTGCCGCCAAGGCCCGCGCCTTGCCCCTCCCCGGGCGTCAAATCGGCGGCGACGGGGACCGGGTCGAGATCATGCCTAACAGATGGAGGGGAAATCTGTGACCGGAAAGATTGAGATCAGTCACCCGAACGGCACCGACAGTCTTGAGGAGCTGAGAACTTTTCTCGTCCGGGATCCCGAAACCCGGAGGCTGGGCCGAGTCCGATGGGAGAATTCGGCTCCCAAGACCGGAGAGCTGGGCGACGGCCTAGACATACTCGCCATCATCATTTCCAGCACAATAGGGCTTCCCGGATTCGTTCAGATTGTCTCCAACTGGATCAAGTCACGTGGTAGCGACGGGAATAGCGTCGAAATCAGGCTGGGTGCGACCGGAATCAGTGTGTCGGGAACAGAAGACCCCGCACAGATCAGGCGGCTCGCGGATGTACTCAAGGCCGCATACCCAGAAGGAAGTCCGGACGGGAGCAGCCAGTAAGGGCGCTCGGCGTGGGCGGGGCGGTCGCCGCCGTCTCGGCGGCGTTCTGGGCCGGGGTCCCGGTCGGCATGTCAGACGGCACCATGGCGGCTCGTGAAGAGATCACCGCCGCGGCGTGGGCGTCGGCGGCGATCCCGTATGTACGGATCACCGCCGCGCGGGAGGCGGAGCGGATCCGGGCCGGGGGCGCACGATGATGGCGCCCTTCCCGGCCACGGACGTTCCTCCGCTGTCGGGCGGCGGTGCCTACACCCCCCTGCCGGACGGCTGGATGCCCACCTCGGACGGCTACAGCGTCGATGCCGACACCCTGCGGCGGGCGCTCGCCTCCACCCCCGACAACACCCGCCGGGCGAGGGAATCGCGTACTGCGGCCTACGTGGCGGTGCCGCAACCGCGGGCGGCTCCACACCGACCCAGGCACCCTGGCCGACTACGCGGCCGCCCTCGCCGGCCTGCACATCCCGCCGAGACGATCGCGGTGTGCACCCCGAAGGTCGCCGAACGCCTCGCCGCGGTCGGCACGATCGTGCCCGAGTCCGAGCGGGCACTGATCCGGGCGCAGGGGACGTCGGCGACCACTTCCTCCGGCGCTGGTCTGCGGGATCCGCGGCTGGTTCCTGCGGGTGCGGCTGAAGAAGTCCCTCGGATGCGTGTGCCGCAGTGCCAGTTGGCCGTCCTACGCGGCACCTCGGTCCAGGAGCATGACCGCGTATACCGGGGAATCGGCGAAGGGCTGGTTCTCCCCGATCTTCCGGTACCCCCACCCCTCGTACATGGCCTGCAGCCTGGGCCGCTTGGTGTCCACCGTCAGTACCGCGGACGCCTCCCGCCGGCCGCCGAGGAGCGCATCGTGCAGGCGCGGTCCCAACCCGGTCTTACGCCACTTCGGGAGGACCATCAGCTCGGAGACGTGGAAGGTGGCCGGGTCGGCCGGCGGGGTGTCGAGATGCCCTTGCCACCACTGGCGGCCCTCGGCGGCGGGCGCCCCGTAGGAGAACCCGACCGGCACGTCTCCCTCCCACGCGATCACGCAGGTGAAGCCGGGGTTTGTGCCCCAGTGGTCCACGAACCACGGGAACCGCTGCACGAACTCCTCCGCCGCGCGGTCCGCGTAGGCGTCGGCGTGGACGTCCAGGAGGGTTTGCCGTATCGCGGGCAGATCGTCGTGGGCGTGGCGGGTCAGGGCCATGTCACTCAACGCTTGCTCCATTCAGTGCGGTAGCGGTCGGCCCATTCACGGGCGGCCCGGTCGGTGGGGGCGAGGGTGAACAGGCCGCGGTGGAAATCGCCGATCAGGGTCCGCATCCGGCCCGGGATCGGGTCACCAGCCATCAGGGCGAAGGCCTCGCCGGTCGTCGCGCACGCCTGCTCGGTGTCACCTTGGCGGAGCTGGGCGTGGGCCAGGCGCACCGTCGTCATGGCCCGGTTGCGGCGCAGTTCTGCGGGGAGCGCGGCCAAGGCGCGGTGGGAGGCGGCTTCGGCGTGTGCGGGCTGGCCCAGCAGGTCCCGGACGATCGCGGTGAGCGCCGCGAGCTCCGCCGGCCCGTAGAACCCGATCCACGGCGGCCGCGGCCTCATCTCGGACCGGGCCAGGGCATCCTCCGCGTACCCGAGGGAGCGCAGCGCCGGTTTCCGGTCGCCGCACGAGGCGTGCCCGATCGCGGTCCGGGCGTGCGCGAGGGATGCGAACAGGGGGTCGCGACGCGCGGTGGTGGTGGCCTGCGCGGCTTGGGAGGCGGCGATGCCCTCCTCGAACTGGCCGCGCTGGTGCGCGAGCATCGCCGTGGAGTTCCACACGCGCATCTGCGCCATGGGGTCCTGTGCCATCCCGGCCAGGCGCAACGCCTGATCAAGGTGGGCTTGGGCGCGGTCGTGGTGGCGCGCGTCGATGCACGACCAGGCGGCCGACGCCGTGTAGTGCGCGGCCAGAGAGAACAGGCGCTGCCTGATGGTCTGGGATGCGGCGCGCTGCTGCAATCCGATGGCTTCGGCCGCTCCCGCGAGCGCGGCCCTCTCCAACGCGCCGTGCCCGCCCCGGGTCTGGTCCATCGCGGTCAGGGCGCTCATCCCGTCCCGGAGCCGGATCACGTCGGAGGTGCCGACTGACCGGCGGGTGGAGGGCATGGCAGCCGCGGCGGCCGCGCCGGCGGTCAGGGAGCAGAAGGTGCGGCGTAGCACGGGGTCCTCCGGCGGTGCTGGTGGTCCTGGCGGTGCTGGTGACGCGAACCCTAGATCGGCGACAGGACATCCGAACACCTGCTCAAGCGCCGCCCGAGTCGGGCCGATCGGCCGCGTGCTGGTCCCGTTCACCAAGTTCCGCACGCTGCGCGCGGACACATTGCCCGGTCTGCCGGTGATCGAATGCAGGGCGGCGTTCATCCGACCTGCCAACTCGTCCTGAGTCAGACCTAGATCGGCCATCCGCGCGCGCAGTACGGCGTTCTCTGCCACGCCACCGACCGTAAGCCCACGATCACGGCGCGATCCAGGCGAAGAGTCAACCAGCCGTAAAGTTTTCCGGTCCCAGGCGACCCCGGCCCGGGCAGCCTTTCCTGTCTTACGCCGTCTCGCGGTCGTTGACTGGTCATCAGCACCACCCCTCCGGGCCGGACCCTTTCCCCTTCCCGGCCCACAGCCGAGCGACGGCCCGCCCGCGCACCCCCGACTCCGACGACCAGGGCGGCGGCGATGACGATCACGACGCAGCTACAGGACCACGCAGACCAGTTCCCCCGCGCTGTCGCTCTGCCCCGCCACCTCTGGCCGGCGCCGGGCACGATCGTCCGCGCGATGGAGGCCCCGGAGCACCTGGCCATAGGCGTCCTCGCCCGATACGGCACTCCCACCGACCCGTTCCCCGGCTACGTCGCCCCCCTCGGCGGCGGCCGCGAGTGGATCGCCACCCCGGAGTACCTGCGCCCCGCCCGCCTGATGGAAGTCTCCGCCGCGAGGATCCAGGAGTATCGTCGGTGATCAAAGACGACATCCATGTCACCGAGGTCACCGATCACCGGCTTCTGGGCCGCGAGGTCGCCCACCTCACGGACGGGAGACGCGGCACGGTGGACCTGGTCCTCCAGTACTGGAGCAAGACCACCGGCAGCCTCATCCGCACCGTGGCCCACATGAGACCGGCGGACGCCTCCGGCCGCGAGTGGACGGCCGACCCCAAACAGCTCCAGCCGGTACGGCCGATCTCCCCGGACATGCCCGAGGGCGCCCGGTGAGCGCCGCCCGCATCGGCGACATGGTCGAGGACGGCCCGGCCGGAGGCCGCTGGATCTACACCGACCGGCGCGAAGGCGTTCCCTACGTGCGGCGCTTGTTCGGCGGCGGCGACGCCCGCCCGGCCACTCACCCGGATGACCTGCGGGTGATCGAGACGCGTGCCCAGCTCATCGCCGAATGCCCCAAGTTCGCCTGACTGGCTATCACCCTGCGGCTCGGCGGACGTCCCTCCCGCACGCGCTCGTCTCCCACCCTCGCGGCCGAAACTTGCTGCGCCAATGCTCACCAGGGGAGGATGATGACGCTAAGTCCCGAATGTCGACTTCTGTGAAAGCCCTTCAGAATAGGGGATCACGAGCATAGAGTCGCAGGTCGTCGAGCCTGCTCCCCGCACACGCGGGGATGACCCCGACTGTGCGCCCCTGAGAGGCGCCGGACTGCCCGGCGACGTGGGCCCCGCCGCAGGGCAGAAGGGGACGAGGTCCTTGTCACGCCCGCAGAGCCGTCCCGCGCGCCCGAATCCGCCTTCGGCGCGCCCTGGGACCTACCCGACAACGGCCTGGACCGGGTGTGGCCCGAGGATCGGCCTGCGCGAGGAGGCTTCCCCGGAGGTGCAGGAGGTCAAGCTGCGCGAGCTGATGCGCACCCTGGCGTCGTCCGCAGCCCCCGCGTGCCTCCGTCGCCACGCAGAGGAGTTCCTCCGCGGCGACTGATCCCGCCGCCGGAGCTGGCCCTGGGAGACAGGTCCGGCAACAGCACCGACCATGGCGTTGAGACTGGTAGGTCCGCATGCTCAGGAGCCGGTGCTCGCCGTAGGCGCCAGCCGATCGTCATCCCTGGGGTCGGTGCTCTGCGGCATGATGACCGCCGTGGACATCAAGATACTGATAGACGTCTGGCAGCGGCTTCTCGCCGACCCTCGCAAGTCGTGGGTGCTGTTCGAGCATGGTACTTGTGTGGTGCTGACCGCTCCTGATGGAGAGCTTGCCGAACAGGCCACCGAAATCCTGAAGGAGTTCGGCCCGGCGCGTTCCGGGTCTTCGGCCGGAGACTTCGGGGTGATCGACCTCAAGGACGCCGAGGGATGGGTCGTCACCGGGCATCACAACGACGTCCTGACCTATGTCTTCCCTGATGAGCCTCACGATGAGTCGCAGATCGCCGTCGGTTTGTTCGGACGTTCCAAGCGCCATCGGGACGGCACCGAACTTCACGTCGTCCACGTGGAGGACAAGCGAGGCTCAGCGGACCCGGCGTGAGCGCCGCGGCGTGACCGTGAAGGACGGGGGGCGCTCGGCTCAGGTCCGCAGCGGCTTGACCAGGCTGCGATAGACCGGTGCGCTACCCCACGGTTGGGTGTGTCCTACCAGCTCGTACCCGAGCCGTTCGTACCAGGCGGCGGACGGGGCTTCGGGGCGGACGGTGAGCGTGGCCCGCTGCGCGGTGATCCCGTCCAGCAGAGTGGAGTGCAACCTCCGGCCGACTCCCTGCCCGCGCTGGTCGGCGAGTACGGCGATCTCCTTCACGAAGAAGGTGCGCTGACCGTCCTCGCGCGAGAAGTCCTGAGCCGGTGTCGTGTCCAAGAAGCCGTCCCACCATCCGGTGCTGGACGTGAGCGGCAGCCCATAGGCGAAGCCGACGAGCTCGCCGTCGGTGGCGTGGGCTAGGGCCAGCCGGAAGCCGGGCGTCTTGTGTTCGCGCTGGTGGGTCTCCACGAACATGGCGGGGTCGCGAGGCCCTTCGAGGTACGGAGGTTCCGCGAACACGGACTCGTACACGGGGGCGATGTCGTCCAGCGCGCGGCCGGCGTCGGCCGGATCGGTGATCAGGGTGTAGTCCACGGGTCTCCTCATCGGGTGGGGCGGATCCGGTCGAGCTCGCGGCGCGCGACGGCCAGTCCCTCCCGCGCCCGGCCGGACGACACTTCGGTAGGCAGCGCCTCGCCGCTCGATGTGGTGCGCCGCCTCGTCGGCCTCGCCGAAGCGGGCGAGGGCGCCGGCGAGATGGCCCCGGTGCAGTGCCTCGTTGCGGGCATACATGACCTCCTGCCGCTCCAGGGAGCGGCGCAGCCACGTCACCGCCGCTTTCTAGTGGCCGGCGGCGGTGAAGAGCTCGGCCTGCGCGGCAGCGGGTTCAGCCGGCCGTGAAAAAGCGTCCAGTCGGGGGCCGGGCGGATGCCGCGGTCCTTCTCGTGGCTGATCGACGTTGCATGGGACGGCAAGGACCGGAACGGAAGGACGTTTTTCGGCCGTACGTACGAGTGGACCCTTACCGCCCAACCGGCCGACGGTCACGGCCCGGCGCTGAAATCAACCGGGGCGCTGGCCGCCACCGTTGTTCCTTTGACTGCGCGACCGTGGGCGCTCCGTTCCGCACTGCTGCCGTAAACCTCCCCGCAGAATCAGAGGTCGGCCTCGGCGATCACGCAGCAACCGCCGAGGCCGACGCTCGCGGGCCAAGGCCACCGCCTGTGGCGGGACCGGCAGGGCGGCCGTCCACCGAGCTCGGCGCTTGAGTCAAGTCGCCGAAATCCATCCACGGAGGCCGCCATGCTGAGATCATCGCCGTGCAGGAGCACAAGCGGAGGAGGCCCATGGCGGCGGAGACAACCGAGCTCGCCAAGAACGTGATCACCTTCCTGCTGACCGGGATCGGCTCGACCGTCCTGTTCCTCATGCCGGGCTACCTGCTGGGTACGACCATGGGCCGCGGCCGGCAGGGCCCGGCCACCAGCGAACGGGCGTTCATCGCCAATGTGGCCGTCGGATCCATCGTGGTGCACCTCATGATGTTGTGGTGGACGACCCCGCTCGCCTCCGACATCGTCAAGCACGGTCCAGGAGGGTACGTCGGCCAGATCGCGGCCTGGACGGTGATCGTCCTGGTTGTCGTCCCGGTCGCCCTGGGAGCCGGGCTGTCGTTCCTCGCTGACGTCCGACACCCCGCCTGGCTGCACCGGCTGCTGGTCCGGATCGGTCTGTCCTCGGTTACCACGATCTCCGAGGCCTGGGATTGGGTTTTCAGCCGGGGGTTCCCTGCCTATGTCCGGGTCAGGCTCACCGAGGACCGGGTCGTTTACGGGCTGTACGCCGACCGGTCGTTCGCCTCGTCCGACCTCGCGCACCGGGACCTGTACCTGCAGCAACAGTGGACGGTCGAGGACGAGTGGTTCGCCGAGCCGTATCCCGGCAGCAGGGGCGTTTGGTTGAATGGCAGCTCCATCGTGTCGATCGAGTTCTTCGACGGCAGGACCGGCGAGGAGGATCCCGATGACCCGGCCTGACGATCCTTCCGGGGACTGGGAGCCCGACTGGGACGACGACCCCCACCGCGGCTGGCAGGCAGCACCGATGCGCAAACCGCTGCCGCCAAAGCGCCCGGCCCGCCGGTCACCGCCTCCTCCGCCGGACGAGGGGGCCGAACCGGTCGACGAGGGAGCCCAACCGGCCGACGACGGGGGCGCCTAGCCTTCGCTCCTCCGGGACGGCATTCAGGTCGATGGTCTTCACTTTCAAGCCGGCCTCTTCCCACAGGGCGAACATCAAGGTCTCGGTCGCGTAGCGCACCACCGGGTCAAGCTCGGTGAGGACCTGCTCGGCTGCTGTGCTTCCGCCGGGCAGCAGGGCGAGCAGCGCCGTGAAGCGCACCCCCGGCACGGCGTCGACCGCCTCGACGAGGTCGTCGAGCGACGCCGGCAGATCGTCGTAACGGGTCGCCACCCAGCGCAGCCGGTCGATGGTCTCCTCGAGCCGGGGCGAGCCGGTCAGCCGGTCGATGATCGATACGGCGAGCAGCTGGTGGAATGCCTCGGCGTCGATCGTGCCGCCGTTCGTCAGATGCGCCGCCAGGGTCGCGTGGGCGTCCCTGATCGCAGCCGGGTCGAGGGCGTCCCGGACGCCGTAGAGCAGGCGCAGGGCGTCCCTGAGCAGCTCGGCCGCCTCGGTGTACCGGCCCTCGCGCGCCTCGAGCTCGGCCAGCGACTGCCGGACGCCGGCGAGCTGGGCCAGGGCCCGCTCCCGCTCGAAGACGGCCTGGCAGCGGCGCAGGACCTCGCGGGCACGGACCGGCTGGCCGAACTCGCGCAACAAGAACGCATTGTGGTACTCGGCCTGGGCGATCTCCAGCTCGGGTGCGCCGCGCCGCGCCATACTCATGAGGATGGCGTCGCCGAACTCCAGGGCCTCCTCCCACCGGCGGAGCTTCATCGCCGCCCGCATGCCCGCGTTCAGCAAGACCTCCGAGATGTACCACCGGTCGTGCTGCCCGGACTCGTCCTCGCCCAATTTCCTGAGCCGGCGCGACAGCCGCCGTACGCGCGGAAGGGAATCCTCGTGGCGTCCCGCGGCCATCAGGGCCTGAACCACCTGCAGCTGTGCGGTCAGCCGCCGCCACGGATCCCGCCCCGCGCGACGTACATGCTGCTCCGCCCGTTCGGCGACGTCCAGGGCCTCCTCCGCGCGGCCCGTCAAGATCAGTACGTTGGCCAGGTGGTGGCCGGCGAGCGCCGCGGCCTGGTAGTCCCCGGCCTCGATCGCGTTGTCGAGGGACGCGCGCAGCTCGGCTTCGATCGAGACGTTCCGGTTCCGGACCAGCAGGTCGGTCCGCAACTTGCGTAGGTCCTGCTCGACATCGGTGCCCCGGGCGAGCTCGTTCAGCTCGGCGAGCCACGTTTGTACGGCGTTGACCGTCGCGGCCGAGATGTCGCGTTCGGTGATCATGTCGAGCACTTCGAGCGCCTCGCGTGGGCGCTCGAGGGCCAGCAGGTACGGGACGGCACGGCCGGCGTAGAAGACGACCATGTGGCTGTTCTCCTCGCGGCGGCTCTGCTGGATACAGAACCACCAGAACTCGGCGACGACACCGGTCACCGCTTCGTACTCCTCGGCGGTGAGCAGGGCCCTGCCTACCTCGACCGTGATCCGATGCATCAGGACGGAGCGGACGGCGTTCTCGACCGCCGGATCGCGCACGACCTCCGCCAGGCCGGAGCGGGTCAGGGCATCGAGCGCGGGGTCCAGGTCGGGCGCCTCGCCCTGCCCGCCGAACGTCTCCCACACGTCCTCCCAGATGGAGGCGACGATAGGCCCTGCCTCACGGTCGGCGTCTTCCAGCGAACACAGGAACCGGAACAGGATCCGGGCCTCCTCCGGCAGGGAGGCGACCGCGTCCTTGGCCCAAGCGGCGATCAGGGTGCTGTGACCAGCCTGCCCGGCCAGCAGCAGGGGATGTCCCTCACCGCCGTGCACCAGCGAGGTGTCGGCTCCTGGGACTTCGCGGGCGAGCAGCGCGGAATCCCCCGGCGAAAGCGGGTGGACCGGCTCGATCCTCAGGTTCCGGGGCGGGGCCGCCGGCAGGAGCCGCGAGGTGAGCACGACCTTGGGCCCGCTGGTGCGTTCCGCGTGCTCCCGCCACCAGTCGTCGTGCCAGACGCCGTCCACGCCGTCCACGCCGTCCAGGACGATCAGGGTCCGCTCGTCGAGGTCGTCGGTTGTTTCGGGGAGCGCTCCTTCGCACCAGAGGATGCGGTCGTAGATGTCCGCGTAGGCGTGTGCGAATTCCAGGGCGATCGTGGTCTTGCCTATGCCCGGCATCCCGGTCAGCAGCACCGGGCCGGCTTCCGCCAGACGGCTGATCAGGGCGGCCCTGCCGACGAACACCTCCGGCCGCTCCGGGAGTTCTCCTGAGACGCCCGGCGGGCACGGCCTCGGGCTGGGCGGCGGTGTGATCGGCATCCGGTCGGCCGTACCCGCGCTGAGCAGTACCGGTGTCGCCGACCACAGCGGACGCCAGGCCCGTCCTGCCGCGTCGCTCCGCCGCTTCACGCCGGTCATTGCCTCACGGACGGCAGTGGACGTCGCGGCGCCGGACAGCAGGCGCAGATAGAACTCCCGGGTGAACTCCACGGCGAACTCGTCGGCGAGGGGGTAGCGCATGGCCAGGACCGCGCAACTCATCGCCGAGGCCAGCCGGATCGGCAGCGCCGGCGCCGGCCCGACGTCCTCCTCGTCGTCCCAGCCGACCGGGGCGCCCCCGCTGGAACCGCACCATGACAGCACCATCAGCTTCAGTCGCCGTGCGGACGGGCTCAGCATCCCGGCTATCTCGTCGGCCGTTACGGTCTCGCTCCGTCCGCGGCCGTCGTCGGTGAACAGCTCTCCCGGGCGTCCGTGCCCGGCCAGGTGCACGATGTCCCAGCCTTCGGGGTCGGGGAGCCGTTCGCGCAGGCGGTCTCTCGTGACTCCGTAATGCAGGACGTGAAGCTCGATGGCACGGCCGCCGTCCGAGACCTCTTTGACGATCCGCTCGACAGCCATCAGCTCGCGGCGCAGCGCCAGCGCGTCGGCGTCGGACGGCAGGCTGAATACCGCCAGGATCCGCAGGGCCGTCGACGGCATCTGCTTGCCCGTCCCGGCCGTCGCCGCAGTCTCGAAGACCAAGCTCACCGGTCGTTCCGCGAGACGGACGCCATCGCCAAGATGGGCCAGCTCCCATGGTCTGTCCAAGAGCCAGGAGGCGCCGTCGGGCACCTGGACACGTACGACGGCGGGTTCGGCGCGGCCCTCGCCGAGGATCGTGCCGACGGGGCCGAGTACCTCCGCGCCGGCCCACCGGCCGAGCTCGTCCATCAGCCTGAGCTCGTCGCTGCGGCGCCGGTCCGGTGAGGTCCGCCAGCGCAGCCAGGTGTGCAGGTCCGAGAAGGCGGCGAAGGACGCGTCTGCGGGGTCGAGCCGCACCTCGTGCTCGGCGAGCACGGTACCGTCGACCCGTGTCAGCTTCCAGGTCCATTCGACCGGGGCGGCAGCGTCGGAGATGCCGTCCGCCGAGAGGATCAGGTGGGACGGATCCAGCGGAGGGGAAGGTGCCTCCTCGACGGCGGCTGGCTCCTCCTCTTCGGCGTTCCCGCCGAGCTCGCGCTCGACCCGTTCCAGGTCCGCGCGGTCCGCGAGCACGTGGGGATGAACCGAGCCATCGATGATCTCTCCTGCGGCCACCGCCGCGGCCAGCTGACTTCGTGCCTCCTGGAGCTCACCTAGATCGCGCAGCACCCGGGAAAGCGTGGACCGGCAGGCGGTCACCCTGTGGTCGTTCTCCCCCACCGAGGCCAGCAGATCGGACAGGGCCTGTTTCATTTCGCGCCGGGCACCCGGCAGATCTCCCTCCTCGTGCAGGAACACGCCCAGCGACTGCCGGCCGACCGCAAGGTCCGGGCTGCCCGCTTCGAGGCGCCTCTCCCCGATCTCCAGGGCGGCCAGCAGCTCCGCCTTGGCGGCCGCGGGCTCGCCGAGCTTACGGAGGACCGTCGACAGGTCGTGCCTGTAGCGCGCGACTTCCGGGTGGTCTGGTCCGCGGACGGCCGTCGCCAGCGCGATCGCCCGGTCGATCTCGGCACGTCCCCCGGCCGGATCACCGTTCTCCGAAAGGGCATGGCCGTACTGGTAGTACGCCTCGGCCAGGTCGGCACGGGCGCCGCGCCGGATCAGGAGATGGATCTCCAGGGAGTCCTTCAGCAGCCGTTTCGCCTGCTCGGCCCGTCCCCGCCTGCCCGCGGTCATGCCCAGGTCCCGAAGCACCCGGGCGCAGAGCGGCTGGAGCCGTTTCATCTCGCGCACGTGCGCGACGGCGTGCTCGGCGTGGCTCGCGAGCCGGTCTGCGTCGGCGGGGAGGCTTGTCTCGTCGAGTGCCTCGGCGCACAGGAGCAGGGCCGCACTGGCCCAGTAAGGGCGCAGCACCAGGGTGCGGGCCGCGGCCTGCACCACGGAGTGCATTCTGAGCTCGGACCCGTCTGGCGCGATCTTGATCAGACCGTACTCGGCCAGGGCGGCGCTGGCCGTGGCGCGCACCTCCTGGTCGCGGAGCGGTGGCGGCAGGAAGCCCAGGTCCGCGCCGTGGCCGAACAACAGCCGCAGGTCGATCCGCGCGGGGGCGAGGAATGCCAGCAGGCTCATCAGCCCGTACGCGCCGGGCTGGGCCAGCAGCTCGCCCTTCATGGCCGACAGTGCCGCCGCCACCGGTCTCACCTGGGCAGGCACGGCCGTACGCATCACCGCTCTGGTCGCGCGGTCGCGGTAGACGATCCCGGTCAGCAGGCGGTTCGGACGCTTCGGGCCCTTGCGGACACGCCGGAGGTAGTCGCCTAGGGGAAGCGCGTGCCGTTCCAGGCAGGCCCGGGCCAGCCTGAGGGCGGGCGGCGAATCTGAGAGTTCGGCGGCCAGTGCGTCCGCGTCGCGGAGTTCCAGAATTTGGGTCACCGGTGCCAGGAATGCCAGCGACTCCTGCCGAGTCCAGGCCGGCACCAGGCCGACGACCGCATCGTCCCGCATTCCACAAGCTTACGGACCGGACGCCTTCCCGGCGGAGAAATCCATGCGATGGGGCCAGTCTGCCCGAGGTTCCTGGATCGACGCCGAGCCAGGCATGAACGAGGTGTCCCTGCCAGACCCGTCCCGGAGACTGCAGGTCGGCAGTACCCCTCCCGGAACGACCACCTGCCGCGTTAGTAGGTGGTCGCGGCCGGCCGCCGGGGATCGGTCCCAGCCGGCAGCCTGCCGCCGTCGAGGGGCGCGGCCGGGATGCTGTTCTCAATAGTCGGGCGAGTCGTCGCGGGGCACCAAGCGCGGGCCGGGAAGCGGCATCACCCGTCTGAGCGGCATGGGATGCGCCCTCCGGGTGACCCCGGGAATACCCGGCAGCCGGTGGCGACTTGGCCCGTACATGAACGCCACCTCGTACGACCCGCGCACGCTGCTCGGGAAAAGCCGCCTGGGCATTCTCGCGACGATCAAATCGGACGGCCGTCCGCAGCTCTCGCCCGTCATGCCCTTCTACGATCCGGAGGCCGATGTCCTCTACGTATCGATGACCGAGGGACGTGCCAAGACGGCGAACCTGCGGCGGGATCCCCGCGCCGCACTGGAGGTGACCAGCTCCGACGGCTGGGCCTGGGCCACTGCCGAAGGCACCGTGACACTGACCGGGCCGGGAACGGACCCGCACGGGCCCGAGGTCGAGGCGCTGGTGCGGTACTACCGCGCTGCCGCTGGAGAGCACCCGGACTGGGACGAGTACCGGGCGGCGATGGTGGCCGATCGGCGGGTGCTGATGACGATGACGGTCGACCACGTGTACGGCGACAAGATCCGCTGAGCGCGCCCCGAGGAGGGACCAATCGAGGCTGTCCCTGCGGCGCTCCTGTCGCGACCGTCGCAGCCGACTGCTTCGGGCCCTATGTACGGCACCTCGACCCGGTCCGGGCCTACGCGTTCTCCCCGTAGGACCGCGAAGACTCACAGCAGCGACTCGTCCAGGGTCAGCGTCGCAAGGCCGGCCGGGCCGAGGACGTGAAGGACCGTTCCCGCCGGGCCGGTGCCGACGGCCAAGGCGTGCACCGGGGCTCCGGTGAGCAGGGTGTGGCGCAGCTCGCCGGTCAGCGGGTCCCAGAGGCGGACGCCGCCCGGGTCGCCGGAAGCGAGCAGCGTGCGGCCGTCCGGCAAGGGGACGCCGGCCAGGGCGAGGGTGCCCGGGGTCTCCCAACGTGCGACCGGGCGACCGTCGGCCGTGTCCCAGACCTGGATGTCCGTGGAGGACGCGGCGGCCAGGAGCACCCGGCCGTGGAACTGGAGGACGCACGCCCGCCGGAGCATGGAATGGGCGTCGCGGTCAGGTCGTCCCAGTGTGGCGACGAGGCGGCCGGAGTCGAGCTCCACCAGCTCGATGCCCCGCCTGCCCACTGCAGCGATCACCTCGGATCCGCCGGGCCGTGGGGGAAGGGGCACGAGGAACCGCGCGAGCTCGATGGGCGGCCTGGGCGAGGGGGTGGCCGTGGCCCCCGCGCCGTCGGCCGGATCCCATGCCGTGCAGCGGATCTCCCGCCCGCTCTCCATGCTGACGACCATCGGCAATCCGGAGGCCGTCGTGGTGACGTACACCTTCGAGTTGAAGGGAAGGTCCCCGCGCACGGATCGGGCTTCGCCGGACACCAGATCCCAGACCGACCAGGAGTTGCGGCCCTCGACCACCACGCACGCGCTGCCGGGGAGTGAGGGGATCGGCTCGACCGTCAGGGCAGGGCCGGTTTCCAGCTGCTTCACCAGCCGTCCCGTCACAGCGTCGTGGACGTCCAGGCCGAGGCGGGTTCCGACCACGAGGACGTCCCCGGCGCTGTCGACGCCGGGGTAGCCCGACCTGCACAGGGACCACATCCTGGGCCGTAGTCCGGCCAGACCGAACGGCGCCGCGTACAGCGTCTCTGCCGGGCCGTCCTCGTGCGCAGCCGCTTCGCGGCCGACGTCCCAGAGCCTGATCCCCTCCGGACCTGCCGAAACAAGCCGTGGACCGGTCGGTTCGTCCAGTACGGCGAGGCAATCGACGCGCGGATGGTCGGCATCGAACGACTTCTCCCAGCGGCCGTTGATGTCGTGGACGACGATGCGGCTGTTCTGGGAGTAGACCAGCGCCTCGCCGTCGGGCAGTACCGCCAGGGGGCGGCCCCTGAGCGGGTTGTGCCGCATCGGTTCACCTCGGAAGGGATCCCAGAGCGGCGTAAGGGAGGTTGACCGCGGTCCATGGACGGCGATCAGGTCGTCCTTCTCGGGCCGCGACACAGCCATGAGCACACCGGCTCCGGGCCCCCCGAACGGAGGGTGGCCGGTCGGTCCCGAGACGGGGTCCCAGAGGCGAATGCCCTTCGGAGTGGGAAAGGCCACGAGCGCGTGTCCACTCGCCCGACGCACCACGGTTGTCCGACTGTGGAAGGAACGGAGCGTGTCGGGGAAGCCTTCGAGCCTGATGACCTTGCCCGTGCCCGTGCCGGTGCCGGTGCCGCGAGCAGTCGGCCTCCACACGAATGTGCCGTCCGCCGTGATGACGAACAGTTTCCAGCGGGCGGCCCCGTCCTCGAGGACGTGTACGTCGAAGACGCGCGGCAGCGCCAGGGCGGTGAGGGGCTGCCCCGAGCCCGGGTCGTGGATGGTGACGCTCCTCAAGCCCCACGTGACCAGGAACGTCCGTCCGCCCGTGGCACGGATGGGGCGCAGGCCGCGCACCCGGTGGTGCCTGCCACCGAGCTCGGCCGTCAGGCGGCCGGTCGAGGCGTCCCAGATCCGCACGGTTCCGCTTTCCGACAGCACCGCGATCAGGGCCCGCCCATCGAGTGTGGGCAGCACGCACAGGGCCGCCGTTTCCCCTCGGGTCGGTGCGAGGACGTTCACGCGCGCCGCCCACAGGCCCCAGGCGAGCGCGGCCGGCACCTCGTCCGGCGCCACCCACGGCTCGCCCCGTACACCCCGCTGGAAGGCGATGCTGCCCGTGCGCGAGGCCTGGTCCACGGTGTCGTCGACGTACGGCTCGATCAGTGCCGCCGCCGTCAGCGTGCGGCGCTGCGGGTCCGCCGTCGGCAGGGGCAGGCCGAGGCGGGCGCGCAGCGTGCCGGAGGTCTCCTGGGCCAGCAGTTCCAGCGGCACGCTCTGATCGTCCAGTACCTCTCCGGCCGCGGCGTGGTGGAGGAAGTGCCTGCGGACGTACGGGTGGGCGGGGTGCGGTCGGGACCGCTCGACCAGGCCGGCCAGCGCACCGGTTATGGAGGCGTGGGCGGCGGCGAGGGCCTGCGCCGCGGTGGGCGGACGCCACCAGTGCGAGGCCTGGACCGGCGACTGCACCAGCAGCCACTCGGGGTTCGCGAGCAGCAGGTCGGTCAGCCGCTGGTGGACCGGGCGGTAGACGGTACGGGCGTCCTCCTCGGCCGTGGCCAGGTACCCGGTGAGGCGGCTGTTGCGGAGCGTCCGGATGGCCTGGTCGGCGGCCTCCTCGCGGTCGTCGGACACGTCACCGGGCGTGGAGCCGGGCGTGGAGCCGGGCGTGGAGCCGGGCGTGGAGCCGGGCGCGGCGAGCGCGGCGGTGACGGCGGGCCAGACCTCGGCCCAGGGCAGGCCGGCGCCCGGTGCGAAGGCCGTGGCCCGCAGGGCGGCGACCAACAGGTCGGCCCGGACACCGGTGCTGAGAGAGACGGCCTGGACGTCCTCGCGGAGCAACCCGCTGGTGCCGTCGGCGAGACGCTCCTGCCACCCGTACTCGGTCAGGTCCTGGCGGGTCTCGGCTCGTCGCAGCTGGTTGGCGGCGATCCGGGCATCGAGGAAGGACGGCGCCACCGCGTCCGCGATGACGTCCGCCGCTTCCGCGGCCGCTTCGGGTGCGCCGCGGTACGGGCTGTCGGCCGGTGCGAGCAGGAGGGTGGCGGCGTAGGCGGCGATGTCGTCGGCGCAGTCGGGGCCGTCGCTGCGCAGCATCCCGGCTACGAGGCCTTCGTCCTTCAGGGCCTCGGTCAGCCGCAGCAGCAACTGGTCGGCGCGTTCGTCGACGAGGTCGTCGCCGGCCGGGTAGGCCACGTCGGGGGAACTGCGGATCCCGAGGAGGAGCCGGACGCGGCGGGTCCCGCCCGGCTTGCGCAGGCGCGCGAGCGGCAGGACGACGTCGTTGAAGACGGCGAGCGGGTCGTCGGCCTCGTCCAGCGCGTCGATGACCACGGTGACCGGCCCCTCGGCGGCGTCGGTCCGTTCCAGCACCTGCCGCAGCAGAGCCTGGAGGGGCAGCGCCGCCGCCGGCCCGGACGGGGAGTCCCCGCGCCCGGAACCGAGTCCGGTGACCAGGTCCTGTACGACCACCCCGGCGGACTTGTTGCGGGCCAGCACGGCGACGTCGACCGCCCCGGGCTCGGGCCGCAGGTCGTCGGGGATCGCCGCCACCATGGCCGCGTGCAGCGGATCCGCCGTGAATCCCGGGTCGGAGAGGGTGACCAGGCGGGCCAGGAGCGCCGACTTCCCTGAGCCCGCTGCGCCGGTGACCACGAGCACGCCCCCGCCATCGCGCAGGAAGCGGGTCATACGCCTCATCGGTTCGGCCCGGCCGCTGAAGTACCAGCCCGGGTCGTCGGCGGCCGCCCGCCCCGAGGCACGCTCCAGCCAGAACTCGTCCAGGGCGCCGGGGTCGGCGTCGGCGTCCGCCGCCGTCGAGGTCAGGGCGAGCTGGCGCAGCGCCGGGTCGGCCGTGCCGGCGGGCGGCCGGTAGCGGGGGTTGGGCAGGCAGGCGCTCAGGCCGCGCCGACGCGAGCGCGGGACGATCCACCGGGCGTCCACGAGGTTCTTCTCGGTGCCGTGCTCGTCCCAGCCGACCTCGTCCAGGAGCTGCTCCCACTCCTGGAAGGAGAGGTACGGGGCGGTGTACCCGGCGGCCTCGTCCCGCATCCGCTCGCAGGCCAGGGCCACGCGTTTGGTGAACGAGCCCACCAGGGGCTGCTCGTCGTGGTCGCCGGCCGTGACCACGGCCGCTCCGTCGTGCCCGCGCCGGTCCTTGCCCAGGGCTTCGAGGAGGCTGGTCAGTTCGGTGTCCAGGGTGCCGGAGAAGCACGAGTCGACGAGGACCAGCACGTGTTCGGACTCGCTGTCCAGGACCGCGGTGATGAGCTCGCTCGTCGGGAACGCGGTCGCGAACGGCCGCTCCTCGTCGGTCTGCGCGAGCGTGAGGAAGTGGCGGGGCGCGACGCGGCGCACGCCGTGGCCGGTGATGTAGACCACGACGGCTTCCTGGTACTCGGCCGCGGCCAGGTTCTCCTCGTACAGGAACATGCGCAGCTCGTCGACCGAACGCACCGGGGGCGCCTGGCTCACCTCGAAGCGGCGGGCATCGCCCAGCGCCGGGTCCGCGAGCCAGCCCGTGATGCGTTCGACCTGGCCGGCGATGGCCTTGTCGAACCCGGGAGGGCTGTCCTTGTAGCCGTCCACCGCGACCACGACCAGCCGCCGCCGGACGATCCCGTCCAGCTCCTCCGCACCCACAGCTCTCCCCCTGCTCCGCGCGCGATGTGCGGCGCACGGCTTCCTCAGCCTATCGGGAGCGGACGGCGGGCTGCCCGTGGTTACGATCGGCTCAGGGCGAAGTCCGGTGGACGGGCCAGTAGGGGGAACCATGAACGTGCTGCAGGTCGTCGGGGTGCACGGCATCAAGCAGGGGGCGTCGGCCACGACGGAGGGCCTGAGCCGGACGTGGCAGGACTCGGTGGCCAGGGCCTTGGCCACCTCCGGGCTTGACGCGACGGTCGGCCCAGTCCAGCTCACCGTCCCCTCGTACCAGGGCGTGTACCCGAAGACGGCGACCCGGTACATGCGCCTGGGCCCGGACACGGCCGACGACGCCCCCGTCGAGGAGGAGGAAGAGGCCTTCATCCTGGAGGCCCTGGCCGCGTACGCGCCGTCGGCCGTGGCGCTGGAGGACGATTCGCCGATGGGCGGGCAGACCCTGGGGGCGGGCCGGCTCACGCCGCGGATCCTGCGGCGGGCCCACGCCGTGGACCGGGTGGCGGGCAAGGGCGTGACGGACCGCCTGCTGTGGCTGGTCCGCGAGGCGCACGGCTATCTGCGCCAGGAGGAGACGGGGGCCGCCGTGCGCGCCGAGGTGGGGGCGGCGCTGGCTGCCACGGGCGCGCGGATGGTCATCGCGCATTCGCTGGGCAGTGTCGTGTTCTACGACATGCTCAGCCGGGGCGAGGTTCCGGCCGCGGCGGGTGGCGGGCCGGGGGTGGTGTCCCTGATCACGTGCGGGTCTCCGCTGAGCTGGCTGGCCGTCAGGAAGGGCGTCCACACGGCCGGCGTCCCGCTGTCCGTTCCGGCGGGGGTGGAGTGGACCAACCTCTACGCACCCAACGACCCGGTCAACAAGGGCGGGGGCCTTGGCCACCTCGCCGTCGGCGTCACGGACATCAAGGTGAACAACGGCAAGCTCAACGCCCACGACGTCCGCCGCTACCTGGACAAGCCGGCGGTGGCCGAACGGATGGCGAAGGCCCGCCTTCTCTGACGGCCGGAGGTGTCCTTTGACATCCAGCGTAGTCGTTGCAGTACTGCCTGACCTGGGCGGACTGGGCGGACTGGGCGAGATGGGCCCGGGTGTTCGGGATGCCGGGGTGGCCCAGCACCTGCAGCGCGTGCTCCAACAGCTCGGCGAACGCGTCCGGGGCGCCCGCTGCATCCCCCGCCTCTCCTCGACACCAGGCAAGGTGGGCGCGGGCGGAGAGGATGTCGTGGTGGTCCGGCCCCTTGTGGCAGGCAGTCGACTCTGTCAGGCGGCGGAAATACCTGACGGTCGGCATGGTTCCTTTCCGGTCGCGGCACTAGCCGGCGGAGACCCGGTCCTGGGCCGGGCGGGAGGACGGGGGTTCGGCCTGCCGGCCGCGCCGTGCGCCGCCCGGGCGGACCGGCCACCAGGTGCTCCGGCCGAGGAGCGCGGCCAGCGCGGGCACCAGCACGATGGACAGGACGAACGCGGAGAGCATGATGCCCAGCGCCGTCGCGAAGCCGATCTGCCGGGTGGAGGGGTTCGTGTTCACGGCGAGGCTGCCGAACGAGGCCGCCAGGACGACGCCCGCCGTGGCGATCGCGGGCGCGGTGTGCCGTACGGCGCGGGCGACGGCCGCGCGGGCCGGTCCGGGGCGTTCCATCTCCTCGCGAATGCGGTCGCTGATCAGGATGTTGTAGTCGGTGCCGAGGGCGACGACGAAGAGGAACAGCACCAGAGGAAGAACGAAGTTGACGCCCGGCTCGTCGAGCAGGTGCTGGAAGAAGAGCGTGGAGGCGCCGAGGGTGGCGGCGAACCCGAGGCCGACGGCGATCATGAGGATGGCGGGGGCGAGCAGGCTGCGCAGCAGGACGAGGAGGATGAGGGCGATCAGCACCGCGGCGACGGGGAAGACGATCCGCAGGTCGTGGTCGACGGCGGTGGAGATGTCGGCGAAGATCGCGGCCGTGCCGCCGACGTGGGCCTCGGTCCCTGCCGGTGCGGTGCCGGCGATCGTGTCGCGGACCGGGCCCGAGACGAGGTCGCGGGCCTGCTGGGTCTGGGCCCCAGGGGTGAGGTAGAGATCGAAACGCGCGGCCGTACGGCCCTCGTTGAGGGTGGTCGGGCCGACCCCGCCGACGCCGTCGACCGCGGCGAGGGCCCGGGGCAGGGCCTCGATCCGCTCGGGGCCGAGCGCGCGGCCGTCCGTCGCGGTGACGTAGACCGTGGCCGGGTCGGACACCCCGGAGGGCAGGGCGCGGGAGATCTCGGCGGCGGTGGTGGCGGCCGGGGTCTCGAGGCTGCCGCCGCCCTGCCCGAAGTCCATCCGGATGCCGGCCAGTCCGGCCGCGAGGGCGCCCAGCAGGGCGACGCAGGCGAGTACGAGGCTCACCGGGCGGCGGGCGACCAGGGCGCCGAAGCGGGTGGCCGCCCCTTCGGCGGGCTGCCGCTTGAGTGCCCGGGAGGGCCAGAACATCGCGCGTCCGGTGGCCGCGAGCAGCGCGGGCATCAGGGTGAGGCTGGCCAACAGCATGACCAGGACCGATACGGCGATGGCCGGCCCGAGGACGCGGAACTGTCCGAAGGTCGCGATGGCGAGGGTGGCGAAGGCGGCCACGATGGTCAGGGCAGCCGACGTGATGGCCGTGCCGACCCGGGCACTGACCTCGGCCGCCGCCTCGCGGGCGGGCTGCTCCGGTCGGGAGCGGAGCTGTTCCCGGAAGCGGAACAGGAGGAAGAGGAAGTAGTCGACGCCGATGCCGATCAGCACGACGCTGATCATGCTCGGGGTGGAGGGGTCCAGCTTGATGCCGCTGAGCGCCGCGCCGCCGACCACCGTGCCCGCCGCCGCGCCGCCGATGACGACCACCGCGAGCAGCGGGACGAAGGCGGCCAGGACACTGCGGAACACCAGGATGTTGATCAGCACGATCAGGCCGACCATGACGATGCCGACGACGGTCTGGGTGGTCTTCTCCGCGTCGGCGGTGTCCGTGAGGTCGGCCAGGCCGCCGGTGAAGCCGGTGCGCATCCCGTTCTCCGCGAACGCCTCCTCGGCCCGGTCGTGGAAGACGCGGTAGACGCGCTGGAGGCCGGGGTCCATGGAGTTGCCGGTCAGCCGGACCGCGAGCAGTTCGAAGCTCCGGTCCGGCGCGGTCATCGCGGGGGCGACCCCCGGGGTCTGGGAGTGGTCCTCGTTCAGGAAGGCGGGCGGCTCCTCCTCCTTCGGCGCGGGCATCTCGACGCGCCGGCTGCCCAGCTGTCCGGCGACGGCGCCGATGCGCCGCTGATCGGCCTCGGTGAGGGGCTCGCCGTCGGCGCGGGCGACGAGCACGGTCACCGCGTTGCCGTCGGGCCTCACCCCGAACTTCTCCTCGGCGACCCTCAGCGCGGCCGCCGAGTCGTACTGCGGGGGCAGGAACTCGCCGCTCTGCGTCTCGGTCACCCGGTAGACGAGGACCTGGCCGAGCACGCTCAGGAAGATGCCCAGGACCGCCCAGACGGCGATGACCTTCCACGGGTGGCGGGTGGAGAACCCGGTCAGGGCGCGGATCACGTTGTTGTCCTTCGGCGTCGGATGTCCGCCGGGGTCTCCCGGCTGACGTCCAGCTCATCAGCGCGCCGCGCGCGCCGCGTCCGGGCACGGGACGAGACGGCGCCCGGGAGCGGGGGCCGGGCCGGAGCGCCGACCAGGACCCTGGTCCTGGGTCGCGATCGGCTCCAGGTCCCGGGGCGGGGCCGCGGAACGGTGCCAGAATGGATCACGAAACGATGGCCGGTCGTGCGCACCGGCAGTCGGCGGGGGCGCCCGCGGGGGAGGACGACACCATGCCGAAGACGCCTGCTGCACGGGGGAGTTCCCCTGCCGACGGCCCCCGGCCGGGCGGCGACGCCCTGCCCTGGACGCGCAACGACGCGCTGGTCACCGTCGGGGCGGCCGCCGTGGACCTGCTCAGCTTCTCGCTCGGCAGCCAGGTCGACCACGGGTACGTCCCGCCGGCCGGCTGCGTACTGCTGGTGGTGGCCGCGCTGCCGCTGCTGGCCCGGCGCCGTGCCCCGCTGTCCACGCTCGCGGCCGTTCTGCTGCTCGGCCTGGGCCTCAACCTGACCGTGCCGGTGCCGCAGCACTTCACCGCGACGGCCGTGGTCGCGCTCTACACGGTCGCACGGTCGCGGGGCCCGGCCGTGGTGGCGCTGGCCGCGTTCGTCTCCGCGGCGATGCCGCTGGTGGGCCAGTCACCGCGGCCGGGGATCGTGGACGTGATCGGCAGCGCGGCCAACGCGCTGCTCGTGCTCGTCACCGCGGCCGCGATGAACCGCTGGCACCGTGAGAACGAGGCCAACCGCCGCCTGCTGGCCGACCGGGCGGTGGCCGACGAACGGCGCCGCATCGCCCGCGAGCTGCACGACATCGTCGCCCACCACATCACCACCATGCAGCTGATGGCCGGAGGCGCCCGGGCCAACCTGGCGAGCGACCCGGAGGTGGCCCGGGAGGCGCTGGTCACCCTGGAGGGATCCGGGCGGATGGCGCTGCGCGAGATGCGCCAACTGCTGGACGTACTGCGGGCAGGAGACGAAGCGGAGGAGGCACCCACCGCCCCGCAGCCCGGGGTCGGGGACCTCGCGGGGATCGTCGGCGAGGCGTGCCGGGCCGGACTGCCCGTCGAACTCGACGTGCGGGGCGAGGAGCGTCCGCTGCCGCCGAGCGTGGGCCTGACCGTGTTCCGCATCGTGCAGGAGGCGCTGACGAACGCGCGCAAGTACGCCGGCCAGGCGCGGGCGTCCGTACGGCTGACGTACGGGCCGCACGGGCTGGCGGTGGAGGTGTCCGACGACGGGGCCGGGGCGGCGGCCGCGTCCGCCGGGTCCGGCTACGGTCTGGTGGGGATGCGCGAACGGGTCGCCCTGCACGGCGGCACGCTGGAGGCCGGACCGCTGTCCGGGGGCGGGTTCCGGGTGGCGGCCCGGCTGCCGCTGAAGACCGGGGAAGGGGCGCTGCGATGAGCGGACGGACGACGGAGCCGATCAGGGTGCTGATCGCCGACGACCAGCCGCTGGTGCGGCGCGGACTGGCCCTGATCCTCGCCCCCGACCCGGGCTTCGAGGTGGTGGGCGAGGCCGCCGACGGCGAGGAGGCGGTGGCCCTCGCCCACCGGCTGCGGCCCGACGTCGTCGTGATGGACATCCGGATGCCCGTGCTGGACGGGGTCGGCGCCACCGAACGGCTCGCGCGGACACTGCCCGAGTGCCGGGTGCTGGCGCTGAGCACCTTCGACATGGACGAGTACGTGGTGGCGGCGCTGCGCGCCGGCGCCTACGGCTTCCTGCCCAAGGACATCTCCCCGGAGGAACTGGTCGCGGCGGTGCGCGTGGTGCACACCGGAGAGGCCGCGGTCGCCCCCCGGCTGCTCACCCGGCTCATCTCCGCCTACGTGCTGGCCCCGCGCCCTCCGCAACCGCCCGCGGCGAACCCGGGCGACCTCACGCCGCGCGAGCAGGAGGTGTGGCGGCTGATGGCCACCGGGCTCGACAACGCGGAGATCGCCCGGGCCATGGACATCAGCGTGTCCACCGTGAAGAACCACATCACCAGCCTCTTCGGCAAACTCGCGGTCCGCGACCGCGCCCAGGCGGTGATCGCCGCGTACGAGACGGGCCTGGTCGAAGCCGGCAGCCGCAGCGGTTAGGCGTGCGCCGGAGTGTGAGGCGCGGGGTCCGGGGCGGAGCCACAGGACCGCCCGCCAGGGGCACGGCGTCGGATGCCCCGCGGGCTACCCGGCCTCGTCCGGGACGGCGGCCCGGGCCAGCGCGAGCACCCCGGCGCAGATCAGGGCCAGGCCCAGCACCTGGGGCAGCAGCCACCAGTGCGCCCGCAGGTGTTCCTCGTACAGCAGCACGCCCAGCGCCACGCTGACGCTCGCGTCCCCGAGGGTCAGCGCGGGCTGGGAGGCGACCAGCGGGCCGCCCTGCATGGCGTGTTCGAGCAGGAGCAGCGCACAGACCCCGCTCGCGGCGAAGGCGTACGTCTCCCAGGTGGTCAGGAACGCGCCGATCCCGCCCTCGTCGAGGACGTGCATGGCGGACTTCATCAGGGCGGCGGTGAGCGCGTAACAGACGGCGGTGGCCGCGCCCAGGCATCCGGCCCGCATCCGCCCGGGCGGCCGGCGCAGTCCGGCCGCGGCCGACAGGGCCACCGCCACCGCGCACGCGGCCAGGGCCAGCACCCACCGGTCGAGCGGTACGTCCGTGCGGTTCCCCTCGGGCGAGGCGGCCACCAGTACGATCCCGAGCCCCGCGACCACCCCCGCCACGGCCAGCCACAACGACCCCGGCAGCCGGGTCCGCGTCAGCAGCGAGGCGATGAGCAGCGCGAGCGGCAGTTCCAGGACGAACAGCGGCTGTACGAGGGCCAGCGCGCCCGTGGCGAGCGCGACGGCCTGCCCCACCCCGGCCGCGATCAGGGCCAGGATCCCGGCGATCCACAGCGGCCGCCGCAGCAGGTCGAGGACGAGCCCGAACCGGAAGCCGTCGCTCTGCGGCACGGTGAGCGCGGCCCGCCGCTGGAGCACGGTCGCCAGCGCGTTGCTGAACGCCGCGAACAGTGCGAAGAGGACCGGCAGGACGAAGCCCATGCCCACGATCCTCACCGATCCCGCGCCCTCAAGGCGCCGCGACACTCCCGGACCCGTGCCCGGCCCGGCGCAGGGCCAGCGCCGCCAGGGCCTCGGGGGCGCCCGACTGGCCGCGGATGCCGGGGAAGGCGTTCACGTCCACGATCAGCGGCCTCCCGCCGCCGGCGTCGATGATGTCCACGCCGTAGACGTCCAGCGCGAAGGCCGCGCCGGTCGCCCGCACCAGATCGGCCCACCCGGCGGGAAGTCCGGCCGGGTGGGCCGGCCGGTCGGGTCCGCGCCCGCCCGGCGACAGCTCGGAGCGGCGCAAGGCCGCGAAGACCTGCTCCCCGATCGCCCACAGCTTGTGGTCCCAGCCGCTGTTGGGCGCGAAATCCTGCACCACCACCGGTTCCCGCGGCCACCGCGCCGCCAACTCCCGCAGCTCCGCCGTGTCGTCCACGCGGGCCACCAGGTCGCCCCGGCGGCTGTACCGGCTCTTGACCACCACGGGGGAGGGCAGCGCCACGCCGGACGCCGCCCACGCGGAGAGGGACCCCACGGTACGGGTCGCGGCGAACGGCAGTCCGGCCCGCAGGGCCAGTTCCGCCATCGCCGTACGGTCCTGGCACAGGGCGGTCGCCGCCGCGGTGTTGACGACGGGTGCGCCCCGCCGCTCCAGGCGCCGGGCCAGTTCCAGGGCCTGCGGGGTACGCGACTTCAGCAGGTACACATCGGCCGGCGGGCCGGGAACGCCGCCCGCCGCGCCCGGGTCGAGCGCCTCGACGACGTGCCCGGGCGCCAGCAGGGCGGCCGTGGCCGCCAGCAGCGGATGGCCGGGTTCCGGAGTGATCAGGCCGATCCTCACGCGCCGTCCACCGCCACCGACACCTGCGCCGGAATCGACAGCGGCAGGGCGTACGACAGCGCCGGTGACGGCACCGGCGGGGGCGGGGAACCGCCCGTGCGCGCCAGGTCCAGCACCGCCCGGGCCACCCGCGCGGCCGCGTCCGGCACCTGACGGAAGCTCGGGAAGTCGTTCACGTCGACGACCACGGGCCCGTCGGGACCCAGCAGCACGTCCACCCCGTACAGGTCGAGCCCGTAGACCGCCCCCACCTGCGCGGCGATGGCCGCGACCTCGGCCGACAGCGGTACGCGGCGCTCCCGCACCGCGGGATCGGGGTGCAGCGGGGAACACCGCTCGGTCGCGAACAGCTCCCCGCCGACCGCGTACACCTTGATGTCGGTGCCCGAGTTGGGCACGTACGGCTGGGCGATGAGCAGGCCCTCGCCCGCCAGGACGGGCAGCACCGCCTCCAGCCGCTCCGGCGAGGACACCAGGTGCACGGCCCGCCCGGAGCTCCCGTCGGCCGGCTTGACGACGAGGGGGTACTCGGCCGCCGGTATCTCCCGCAGCAGCTGCGGGCGGGCCGCCGCGTAGGTCGGCGGCAGCGGAAGCCCCCGGGCACGGCCGATGGCGGCGGCCAGCGCCTTGTCCCGTACGCCGCGGATCGAGCGGGCGTCGTTGACCGTGGTCAGCCCGGCCGCCGCGGCGGCCTCGAGCAGGGTCAGCCCCGGGCCGCCGGACACGGTCTTGAGCACCCAGGCGTCGTGGGAACCGGCGCGCACCGCCTCGGTCATGGACAGCAGCGAGCCCCCCGGCCGCACCACGTCGACCCGGTGCCCCCACGCGGTCAACTGGCGGATCACCTCGTTCGGCATGCCGTCGTGGCGGTAGTGCTCCTCCACCAGGAAGCAGAGCCTCATGGACCTTCCCCATATTCCCCGGACGTCCGCCGATCCCGTCCGGCGAGTTGTGACGTCACAGGATGTCATGGACCGCAATGTGATGATCGGTCCACCTGGGCGGGTCCGGGCGGCCGGGAGGAGCGGAATATTCGAATGTACGGACGCCGCCGGCTGCTGTTAGGTTCATCCCGTGCCGAAGCTGAATCAGATCATCGCAGTCGAAAAGGGCGTCAAGTCCAAGTCCCTCCAGGAGCTTTCGCAGGCTCACCACGACGTCCAGAAGCCCGCCCTGCTGGCCGGCATCTCCCGGACCTACCAGCCCAAGGACGAGGAGGGCGAGCAGCTGCCGCCCGAGTCCACGCGGGTCCAGGTCAAGGCGGAGGACGTGCTGCGGGCGACGGCCGGCACGCTCACGCGGCTGTTCGACGTGACGGCGACCAAGGACTGGGCGAACCGCACCGCGGCCGCCGATGTCGTCGTGGACGGCAGGGTCCTGCTGGCCCAGGTGCCCGTGCCCTATCTGCTCTTCCTCGAGAAGCAGCTCACCGACATGCACACCTTCGTACGGAAGCTGCCGGTGCTGGACGCGTCCGAGTCCTGGAACCTGGACCCGTCCACGGACTCCTGGAAGACGGACCCGGTGCGCACGATCCGCACCAAGAAGGTGCCGCGCAACCACGTCAAGGCCGAGGCCACCGAGAAGCACCCGGCGCAGGTCGAGGTCTACTACGAGGACGTCCCGGTCGGCTACTGGACGACGGTGAAGTTCTCCGGCGCACTGCCGGCCCGGCGCGTGAACGAACTGCTCGACCGAGTGGAGAAGCTCCAGCAGGCCGTCAAGTTCGCCCGCGAGGAGGCCAACGGCACCGAGGTCACCGACCAGCGGGTCGGGGACGCGGTGTTCGGCTACCTGTTCGGGTAGCCCCGAAATCTCCCCCTGTATGTCTGCAGGGGGTGCGCGAGAGCGCAAGCTGAAACTGATGTTGAAGCTGAACAGGGGTGTCAGTTGGGGGTTCGAATCCCTCCCCCGGCCTTGCGCGCCGGGGTGGCCCAAGCCTGGCAGAGGCGGCCCCGTAAATCTCAGATTCTCGCTCCAGTCTCAGTATTCGCCGCCGAACACCGGATCGACCGAGCGTGGACGATCACCGACGGATGGGGGTTCAAGTCCCTCCTGCGCCTCTCCTCGTGGCGCGGTAGTTCAAAGGCAGAACACGTCGGTCTCAATATGATCCGCGGCTCTTAAACGCCGCCGGTGTGCGCAATTGGGTGGCAAGCAGGGGCCCGGGAGCTGGACATGCTCCCGGGCCCTGTCACGTCCCCGCCCCGATGGCCGGGGCGGACCGCCCTACACCGGTACGGACACGAACGTCCTGCCCGCCTCGTTCTCGACCAGGACCGCCTTCACGTCCGCCGGATCCACGGCCGCCGAGCCGTCCAGCGAGGCGCCCTTGCCCTCGCCGTTCTCCCGGCCGACGACCCAGCCGCCCGCGGTGGTGCGCGTACCGTCCTTGGCGACCACGACCAGCCGGCACCGCTCGCCCGGCGGCACCCCCGTGACGGCCGCGTGCACCCGTACCCACTGGGCGGCGGGGGTCATCTGCACGGTCATCCGGCTGCCCGTGACCGGATCGGTCGCGGAGACCACCTTGGTCCCGGGCACGGCCGTCGGGGGAGCCGTCGACGCCGTCGGGGAGGGCGGGGGGAGGGCCACCGCCCCCGAATCGCCGGCGCCCAGCTGCGCACCGGCCCAGAACACGGCGGCCAGCGACGCCGCCGCGGCCAGCCCCGCGAGCCCCGCCCGCCGGCGCCGCTCACCGGCCCGCTCCGCGCGAATCTGCCGCAGGGTGCGCTGGAGCAGCAGGTCTCCGCCCTGCGGCGGCCCGTCGAGGAACGCCTCCTCGGGAACCTCACCCAGCGCCGCCTCCATCTCGCGCAACGACGCCACCTCCTCCCGGCACTGCACGCACCCGCTCATGTGCTCCTCGACCCGGCGGACCTCCGTGCCGTCCAGGACCCCGAGCACGTACGGGCCGAGCTGTTCTTCCTCCTCGTGCCGCTGCCGGTTCATGCCACCACCTCACGCAGTCCGGCGGGCTGCTGGGGCGGCCTGCCCGATCGTTTGCCTTGTCTGGAAGCGCCGTCCCCGGCGCTGTTGTCGCGGAAGACGTCGCGCAGGGCCTTGAGCGCGTAGTGCGAACGCGATTTGACCGTACCGGCCGGGATGCCGAGGCTGTCGGCCGCCTCGGCGACGCTGAGCTGGCGGTAGTACAACTCCCGCAGCACGTCCCGGTGTTCCGGCGACAGCCGGTCGAGTGCACCCAGCACCGTCATCGTGTCCACCACGGAATCGGCGTGGTCCGCCTCCACCGGGGGAGTGGCCGCGACCCCGGAGACCTCCGGCGGCCGTGCGGCCTTGGCCCGGTAGCGGTCGGTGATGATGTTGCGGGCCACGGTGAGCAGCCAGCCGCGCACGGAGCCCTTCCCGTTCACCAGGACCTCGGAGTGCCGCCAGGCCCGGATCAGCGTCTCCTGGACGATGTCCTCGGCGGCGGCCCGGTCACCGGTCAGCCGGGTGGCGTACGCGAGCAGGGCGTGGCCGTGCTCCTCGTACACCGACCTGATCAGTGCTTCATCGGTCGAGCCCCGCCGACTGCGGGGCCACAGTGGTCCGGCCATCTCACCCTCTCCGTCTTCCGCGCTTACGTGGTGCGGTCGGAACACGCCGCCCGTACGGATCCGGTTCACGTGACGTGCATCACTCCGGCGGCTCCTGGGTGTCCCTCCCGGGGCGCTCACAGGCGGCAGGCGCGGCCCTCGTTGAGGCAGTCGACGACCGCGGCCATCTGCCGGTCGGTCATCGCGTTCACGAACATGCCGTGGTCCGTCTTCGGGCTGTGCCGCTGCTCGGGGAAGGAGTCCAGCGCGAGGGGCGCGCCCGCGGGGACCTCGTAGGAGAGGGAGACGCGCAGCTCGGGCACCGGGAAGGTGCGCGGCGGGCAGACGCCGTTGGCGGCGGGGAACCTCAGGTGCGAGCGGTGCCCCTCGCCGACCGTGTCCAGGCCGTTCCAGCAGCGCGGAAAGACCAGGGTGCGCGTGACGAGGTCGCCCCCGGGGCAGCGCGGATAGCGGGTGGCGGACCGGTCCGGGGTGCTGGAGCAGCTCCAGCGGGCCCGCACGTCGGCGTCGCTGTCCGCCGTGCGGGCGACGGCGTCCCCGGTCATCCCGCGCAGGAAGCGCGGCATCGCCACCACCTTGCTCACCGGACTGCCGCGGAACTCCACGCGGACCGAGGCCTCCGGCAGGATCTGCCCGGTGTTGCCGTGTGCCGCGGACGTCTCGTGCGGGCGGGTGCCCGGTCGGTCCGGCCGGCGCAGGACGGGCCAGTAGTACGTCGACCGGTCGCCGCCGCGGCAGCTGGTCGAGGCCGCGTCCAGGGAGGCATCGGTGGACATGGCGTCAGTGGACAGGTTCCCGACGTACGCGTGTGTGTGGTGGGCGCCGGCCGGCAGGCCGGGCGAGACCACCAGGTTGTCCTCGTTGTAGTGGCCTTCTTCATTGCGTCCGCATTCCACCACCACCGAGCCGGCCGAACCGTCGGCTCCCGGGACCGGGTTGGGCTCCGATATGCGCGGAACATCGCGTATGTCCACGTAGTCGGAGGGGGCCGGGCGGGCGCCGGCCGTCTCCGGGTGCGGACCGGCCGCCCGCGAGGCCCCCAGGACGGCGGCGAGCAGCCCGCCGCCCAGGACCAGGCAGATGACGAGAGCGAGCAGTCGGCGTTCTGTCCCCATGGCGGTCACGGTCGCCGGTGGCGCGACCCGAGTCAACCTGGCATCCGGATGGCGAACGGTGCCGCGCGCCGGCGCCGCGGACCGGGGCCTCCTTGCCGGTCCGGGCACCGGCCGCGCAGAGTACGGCGTATGACACCCGAGATGACGCCCGCCGAGCTGCTGCACGCCTTCGCCCGCACCCGTGCCTCGCTCGACGGGGCAGAGGTGACCTACTGGTGGTCGGGCGACGTCCACACCTGGGCCCCCGGGGAGCCCCACCAGCGCCTCTTCGGCTTCGAAGGGCTGAACGTCGCCCGTCTGGTCAGGGACGGGGAGACCGGCGGCTACCAGCTGCTGTCCAGGGAAGCCGCCTTCTACCTGGACCCCCTGACCCGGGAGATCCTGGACACCTGGCAGGGCCGGCCGGTGGTCCACGTCTGGAACGATCCGGCCAACCAGAAGTGGCGGCCCTTCCCGGTCCCCGTGACCGAGCTGGGCGACCAGGTCTGCTTCAGCCTGGAGATCCCGCTGGCCTACCCCTCGCCGCTGCCCGTGGCGCAGTATCCGGCCCACTCGGCCGACGATACCTACCGGGCGCTGGAGCTCTTCCAGTTCTTCGCGCCCGCCACGGCACTGTCCACCGACGCGCCCAGTGTCCCGGCCGCGATGTCCTGGACCCGGATGTCGCCCTGGCTGCCCTGGATGGAACAGGGGCAGCGGCCCGGCGGCCTCACCTTCCACTGCCGCGGCCGGAAGCTCGGCTCGTACGCGGAGGTCCCCGAGCGCACCCGCGCCTACATCGCCGCCCAACACCCGGAATTCGCCCGTTCCCCGGACAAATGGTCCGAACCGAACGAGACCAGCTGGACGTACTTCCGCAAGCTCTTCCCGCCCCGCGGGGACGCGGGCGAGGGCGGCGCGGCCGCTCCCTGAGGGTCCTCCCCGGGCACCGGCCGGGGGAGGGCAGGGAGGGGACAAGGGTTTTCCCCGTATCGCGTTCATCCCCGTGTTGCCTACTGTCTGCCCATCGGCGATCTTCCCCTGACCCGACGGCCGACACGCCAACCCCACATGGCATGATGCCGTCCCATCAGGGGGAATCTTCGGTACGCCGTTGCCCTGCCCCGCCGTCGAGGCCGGGGCAACGTGGCGCGCGGCGGCGGCCGGGGCGAGTTCGACCAGCTCGCTCCCGGTCCCGCGGCCGCCGGTCACCTCCCACACTGCACCGACCGGCCGCTCCGGCCTGCCCGGAATCGGCCCGCGAAAGGGAACTTCGTGCACGCATCGAGACGCAGGCTCATATCCGTGGTGGCGATGTCCGTCACCCTGCTCGCCGGCTCCGCCACCGCCTCCGTGGCCGTCGCGGCCGACGTTCCGGCGCCGGCCGCCGAGACCGCCGCCACCGCCCCGGTCGAGAACCTCATCGTCGGATACAAGACCTCTGCCTCCGAGGCCAGTTCCAACACCGCCGCCGCCGACGACGCCGCCGCCAAGGGCAAGAAGGCCGGCAAGAAGGCGAAGTTCGACCGCCGCCTCGGCACCGGAGCGGCCCTGGTCAGCCTCGGCTCGGCCACCGCCCCCGCCGACGCCGCCAAGCTGATGGCCCAGTTCCGCGCCGACCCGGACGTCGCCTACGTCGAGGCCGACACCCGCGCCTACCCGATGGCCACGCCGAACGACACCGAGTACGCCAAGCAGTGGGACCTCTTCGAGCCCACCGCCGGCATGAACGTTCCTGCCGCCTGGGACAAGACCACCGGCTCCGGCGTCACCGTCGCCGTGATCGACACCGGCTACGTCGCCCACTCGGACCTCGCCGCGAACATGGTCGCCGGCTACGACTTCATCAGCAACGCCACCTACGCCCGTGACGGCGGCGGCCGGGACGGCAACGCCGCCGACGAGGGCGACTGGAACGCCACCGACGGCGAGTGCGGAGTGGGCTCCAGGGCGGGCAACTCCTCCTGGCACGGCACCCACGTGGCGGGCACCATCGCCGCGGCGACGAACAACAGCAAGGGCATCGCGGGCATCGCGTACAGCGCGAAGATCCAGCCCGTGCGCGTGCTCGGCAAGTGCGGCGGCACGACCTCCGACATCGCCGACGCGATCACCTGGGCCTCCGGCGGCTCCGTCGCGGGCGTCCCGGCGAACGCCACCCCCGCCAAGGTCATCAACATGAGCCTCGGCGGCTCGGGTGCCTGCACCGCCACGTACCAGAACGCCATCAACGCCGCCGTCGCCCGGGGTACGACCGTCGTCGTGGCCGCAGGCAACAGCAACGCCGACGCGGCGGGCTTCTCGCCCGCCAGCTGCAACAACGTGATTAACGTGGCCGCCAGCAACCGCACCGGCGACCGCTCCTTCTACTCCAACTACGGCGCGAGCATCGACGTCGCCGCCCCGGGCGGTGAGACCCGCCGCGGTACCGACACCCCCGGCACCATCACCACCCCCGAGAACGGCATCCTCTCCACGCTGAACGCGGGCACCACCACCCCCGGCGCCGAGAACTACAAGCCCTACCAGGGCACCAGCATGGCCGCCCCGCACGTCGCGGGCCTCGCCGCGCTCGTGGTCGCCGCCAAGCCCTCGCTGACCCCGGCCCAGGTCGAGTCGGCGATCAAGAACAACACCCGCCCGCTGGCCGGCGTCTGCTCCGGCGGCTGCGGCACCGGTCTCGCCGACGCGGCCGCGACCGTCAACGCGGTGACCACCACCACGCCTGCCGGTCTCGAGAACGGCACGGACTACACCATCGGTGACAACACCACCGTGGAGAGCCCGATCACCGTCACCGGGAAGACCGGCAACGCCCCGGCCACCCTCAAGGTGGGCGTGAACATCGTGCACACCTACATCGGTGACCTGAAGGTCGACCTGATCGCCCCCGACGGCTCGGTGTACAACCTGCACAACCGGACCGGCTCGAGCACGGACAACATCAACCAGACCTACACCGTCAACGCCTCCTCCGAGGTCGCGAACGGCACCTGGAAGCTCCGCGTCAACGACAACGCCGGCGGCGACACCGGCAAGATCGACTTCTGGAACCTGACCTTCTGATCAGCTTCCGCTTCGGCCGCCAACTCGGCCTGACAGGCCGATAGTACGGACCAAGCCCACTCCGCGGACCCGCCGATACACGTGTATCGGCGGGTCCGACGGCTTTTCGCGTCACCTGGCTGATTTCTGCGTCACAATCCGTGTCCACCCGGCATCCGACCTCGTATTGTCGCGTCTCACAGGAATGGCACAGGAGCTGGGGACCGAGAGGCTGGTGGCTGTGCGTGGTGGCGGCGACGGGGAACGCTGACACGAGCGTCGGACAGGACGGACTGGTCGAAGCGGTCGACCGTGCGCTGAACTCGCACGGCCGGGCCCTGCTGACCGGCCCCGCGGGCGCGGGCAAGACCGAGGTGGTACGCGCCGTCGCGGCGGCCGCGGAGTCCCGCCGCGAGACGGTGCTGCGCCTCGCGCCCGAGGCCGCCGACCAGTGGATACCCGAGGCCTCGGCCGCGGCCCTGCTGGCCACCGTCCCGGGCGCCGCCCTCGAACGGCTCTCCGGTCCCCAGCGCACCGCCATCGCCCTGCTGTGCCGCGAGACCGACACCCCCCGGGCGGGGCGCGACCACGTCGCACTGCGCCTCGCCGTCCTCGAGGTCCTGCGCACGCTCGCCGCCGGCCACCCCGTCCTGCTCGTCCTCGACAACGCCCAGTGGCTCGACGCCGAGAGCACCGACCTGCTGCGCTTCGTGCTGCGCCTGACCCCGCCCCGGGTCCGCGTCCTGGTCGCCGAATGCGTCCAGGGCGGCGCACCGGTCGGCGAATCCCTCTGCGGCACCGGCACCCCCGCGATCCGGGTGCCCCCGCTCGGCGCCGACGAGATCGCCGAACTCCTCGTCCGCCACGGCCTGCCCGCCCGCCTCGCCGGCCGCATCCACCAGGCAAGCGGCGGCAACCCGCGCCTGGCCATCGCCCTCGGCCACTCCCTCGCCGAAGCCGCCGTGGCCCGCGACGGCAGCGCCCACCACGCCGACACCCTGCCCGTCTCCGGGCAGGCCCGCGAGGTGGCCCGCAGGCTGCTGGCCGAGGCCCCGGCCCAGGCCCGCCGCACCCTGCTGCTCGCCGCCCTGGCCGCCCGCCCCACCACCGCCCTGCTGCGCCGGGCCGGACGGCCCGACGCCGAGGCGGAGTTGGCCCAGGCGGAACGAGCCGCTCTGGTCCGGGTGGGGGAGGACGGCAGCGTGGAGTTCACGGCCGGCGCCCTGCCCACCGCGCTCGCCGCCGACGCGGGCTGGCCCGAGCGCTCCGCCGGGCACGCCGCGCTCGCCGAGGCCGTCGACGATCCCGTCCAGGCCGTACGCCACCGCGCACTGGCCGTGGACACCCCCGACCAGTGGCTCGCCGCGGAGATCACCGAGGCCGCCGCGGTCTGCCGCCGCCGCGGCCAGCGGGCGCTGGCCGCCGAACTCGGCCTGCTCGCCGCCGAACGCACGCCCTCCCACCTGGCCGGGGAGGAACTCGCCCGTCTCGTCAACGCCGCCGAGGACGCCGGCTGGGCGGGCCGCGCAGACCTGGCGCGCCGCGCCACCCGGGCCGTCCTGGCCCGCGACGCCTCGCCCGCCAGCCGGGTCCGGGCCCGGCTCGCCGTGATCGACGCCGCCGGGCAGGCACTGGGCGCCCTCGACGAGACCTTCGCGTACGCGATGGCCGACGCCGCCGGGGACCCCGCGCTCGAGGCCGCCGTCCAGCTGCGGATCGCCTGGAAGCACAACCTCAGCGACGGCGACCCCGTCCGGTCCCGCGACGCCGCGGCGCGGGCCGGCGCCCTCGCCGCACTCGGCGGCGACCAGGTCGCCGAGGCCATGGCCCTGACCGTACGGGCCCGCATGGGCCGCATCCTGGGGGACCCCGGCGCCGAGGCGATCCTCGCCGAAGCACTCGCCCTGCCCGCCCCCGACGTACCGCTCGGCATGCGCAACGCGCCCCAGTACCTCGCCGTACGGCACGCGCTCTTCGACGACCGTCTGGACGACGCCCGCAAGCAGCTGATGGTCCTGCTGCCCGCCGTCCAGCGCACCGGCTCCGCGGAGGACGTCTTCGAGGTCCTGCGCAGCCTCACGGAGGTGGAACTCCGCAGCGGCCGGTGCACGGCAGCCTCGTCCCGCGCCCGCCAGGCCCTGGAGCTGACGATCGAGGCGGGCCTCTCGCCCGGGCCCGCCTGGTACGTCGCCGCGATGGCCGAGGCCAACGGCGGCAGCTTCGCCCGCGCCGCCGGGTACGCCCGGCGCGGCATCCAGGCCTCGTACGAGGAGCACGACCAGGTCTTCCTCTCCCGCAGCCTGCACGCCCTCGGACTGGTCGAACTGGCCACCGGCGAGGCGGCGAAGGCCGTCGCCACCCTGCGCCGGGTCGCCGAACTCGAAGCCGCCCAGAAGGTGGTGGACCCCTCGATCCTGCGCTGGCACGGTGAGCTGGCCGAGGCCCTCGTCGCGGCCGACGCGCCCGAGGAGGCCGCCCGGCTGCTCGACTCCGTGCGCACGGTCGCCCGCGGCCTCGGCCGCACCGGGGTCGTCGCCGCACTCGACCGGGCCCGCGGCCTGTGCCTGTCGGCGCAAGGGGAGGCGGACGCCGCCGTACAGCTCCTGGAGGCCACCGCGCAGCGGTTCGAGACCCTGCGGCTGCCGCTGGAACGGGGCCGCACGCTGCTCGCGCTCGCCCGGGTGGAACGCCGCCGGCGCCGGCGCGCACCCGCCCGCGTCGCGCTCCTGGCCGCGGCCGAGGTGTTCGAGCGGGCCGGGGCCACGCCGTGGACCGAGCTCGCCCGGGAGCCGGCGGCGGGCGAGGGCGGCCGTACGGAGGCGGCGGCCGCCGCCCTGACCGAGGCCGAGACCCGGCTCGCGCTGCTCGTCAGCCAGGGGGCCAGCAACCAGGAGGCCGCGGCGAAGCTGTTCCTGAGCGTCAAGACGGTGGAGGCACGGCTGACCCGTATCTACCAGAAGCTCGACGTACGCTCGCGGGCCCAGCTCGCCACCGCGCTCGCCACCGCACTGCGCGCCCCGCACTGAGCCCGGGGCCGCAGCGCGGTGGCGCCGAGTACGGGGCCGGAGCCGGTCAGCAGCTCAGGTTGCCGCCCGGAGTCACGCCCAGCAGCTGGGTGAAGCTCTGGTACTTCGAGATCCGGCTCTGGACCTGCGCGGGGTTGCCGCCGTTGCACTCCAGCGAGCCGTTGATGGAGCGGATGGTCTCGCCGAAGCCCGCGCCGTTGACCATGGCGGCGTGGGCGGTCATCGTGCCCGGGCCGTTCTGGGTGTTCCAGTACCAGAGCGCCGTCTTCATGGCGATCGCCGGGTCCTGCTCCACGAGGTAGGGATTGGCGAGGAGGTTGATGCCGAGCGCGTCGCCGGCCGCCTTGTAATTGAAGTTCCAGCTCAGCTGGATCGGGCCGCGCCCGTAGTAGGCGGCCTGGCCGGCCGGGCAGCCGTAGGGCCGGCCCGCGTCGCAGTAGTGCGGGTAGTTGGCCGTGTTCTGCTCGACGATGTGGACGAGTCCGCCCGTCTCGTGCGAGACGTTCGCGAGGAAGGCCGCGGCCTCGCGCCGCTTCACCGTGTCGTCGCCGGTCTGGGCGAAACCGGGGTACGCGGACAGCGCCGCGACCAGGCCGTTGTAGGTGTAGAAGGGGTTCCGGTTCGGGAACATCTGGTGGAACTGGGCCTCGGAGACCACGAATCCGGACGGGTTGCCGGGGTCGGGGTCCGGGTCCTGGCCCCCGCCGTCACCGCAGGCGCCCTGGTCGGACCACACGCCCCACTCCCCGGTGGTCCCGGGCGTCTCGCCCTGGGTCCACCACTTCGCCTGCCAGTTGTGCCCGTTGTACGAGGCGTTCGTGCCGCCCGTGTAGACGGCGGACGCGGCCCAGGCGCCGGCGCACGGGGCGGCCGCGGCGGCGGGGGAGGAGGGGAGGAGGAGGGCGAGACCGAGGCCTGCGGCGGCGGTCGCGGCGGCGGCCAGCGAGAGGGCGCGGCGTCGAAGCGCACGTATCACGTAACTGCTCCTTCAGTGGGGGGAGTTGCCGTGGGGGCGGCAGCAGTGCCCACTGAAGCGAAAATGGTCTGAACCTGTCAAGGTCTAGACCAAATGAAACGCGCCGACGCGGGCATGCCGCGTCGGCGCGAAACCGGAGGACCGGAGGTCAGCTGCCGTTGGAGAGGTTGCCGGAGAGGACCGGGATGTTGCTGAGGATGTGCGAGAGCGGCTCGTCGCCCTTGCCCTGGGTGGAGTTCTCGGCGCACTGCTGGTTCATCGGGTTCGACAGGACGTTGATGTCCTCGACGCCGACGTTGACCAGGGCGAGGATCGACTGGACGTTCACCTTGGCCGGCAGGCCGACGCAGAGCTTGTTGGCGGTGCCCTGGACCAGGCTCGCCTGCGGGCTCATCTTGCCCTTGGTCTCCTGGTTGCCGTAGATCTGCGCGGAGCCGTTGCCGTTGACGGTGTTGACGCCGTTGTCGTTGCCGATCGCCATCGCCGGGGTGGCTACGGCGGCGCCCGCTCCCAGTACGGAGGCGGTGACCGCGGCGGTGGCCATGAACTTCTTGAACATGTGGGGGATCCTTCTGTCGCACTGTCGCATGAGATAGCTGCCCTCGGCGGGACGAGCTGATCAACTGCTCACGGCGCTGCTGGTTATCCCCACTCACCCGAGTGGCTCAATAAAAGGGGGGCGGCCCGGTCCCGCCGCCGTGGCGGCGGGACTGAGCTCCTCGGGCCCGGGTCAGCCGGTCTTGCGGCGGACCTTCTTGTTCTTGCCGCCGGGACCGCTGCTGGCGCCCTGGACCTTCGCGCGAGACTGGTGCGCCTGCTGGGACTGGGCATTCGCGGCGTTGCGCTCCAGCGCCTCCCGGAACTTCCGCTTGGCCTCCTCGGCCGGAGTCTCGTCCTGCGGGGTCTCTGCTTCGTCTGCCATGTGTCCTCCTGGGATGGTCAAGCCGTTTCAGTCTGTCAGCTGCCGTGGCCGCTGACCAGCGAGTTCGGTGGGGCCGGTGCGCGGTACACGGTCACCCCTCTCCAAGGATCACTTGGGGTAGCCATAAGTTCCGGTGATGGGGTCATAAGGCGATACCGGGTGCTGGGTTAGGATTGCCTTAGTTTAAGGTTCCTTTTGATCACCAGTGATCCACTGTGCTGTCACTCGAAGGGAACCTCTGCCATGCCTCGACCTCTGCGGGTAGCAATCGTCGGTGCCGGCCCCGCCGGGATCTACGCCGCCGACGCGCTGCTCAAGTCCGAGGCGGCAGCGGAGCCCGGTGTGTCCATAGACCTCTTCGAGAAGATGCCCGCGCCGTTCGGGCTGATCCGCTACGGCGTCGCCCCCGACCACCCGCGGATCAAGGGCATCGTCACCGCCCTGCACCAGGTGCTCGACAAGCCGCAGGTCCGGCTCTTCGGGAACGTCGACTACCCCAACGACATCAGCCTGGACGAGCTGCACTCCTTCTACGACGCCGTGATCTTCTCCACCGGCGCCACGGCCGACCGCGCCCTCGCCATCCCCGGTGTCGACCTCGACGGCTCCTACGGCGCCGCCGACTTCGTCTCCTGGTACGACGGCCACCCCGACGTCCCGCGCACCTGGCCGCTCGAGGCCGAGAAGGTCGCCGTGCTCGGCGTCGGCAACGTCGCCCTCGACGTCGCGCGGATCCTCGCCAAGACGGCCGACGAACTGCTGCCGACCGAGATACCCCCGAACGTCTACGAAGGCCTGAAGGCCAACAAGGCCCTCGAGGTGCACGTCTTCGGCCGCCGCGGTCCGGCCCAGGCCAAGTTCAGCCCCATGGAGCTGCGCGAGCTGGACCACTCGCCCACCATCGAGGTCATCGTCAACCCCGAGGACATCGACTACGACGAGGGCTCGATCGCGACCCGCCGGTCCAACAAGCAGGCCGACATGGTCGCCAAGACCCTGGAGAACTGGGCGATCCGCGACATCGGCGACCGGCCGCACAAGCTGTTCCTGCACTTCTTCGAGTCGCCCACCGAGGTGCTCGGCGCGGACGGCCGGGTGGTCGGACTGCGCACCGAGCGCACGGAGCTCGACGGCACCGGCAACGTCAAGGGCACCGGCCGGTTCACGGACTGGGACGTCCAGTCCGTCTACCGGGCCGTCGGCTACCTCTCCGACGAGCTGCCCAAGCTCCCCTGGGACGTCGAGTCGGGCACGGTCCCGGACGAGGGCGGCCGCGTCATGGAGGCCGGCAGCCACCTGGCGTCGACGTACGTGACCGGGTGGATCCGGCGCGGTCCGGTCGGCCTGATCGGCCACACCAAGGGCGACGCCAACGAAACCGTCGCGAACCTGCTGGCCGACCACGCCGAAGGCCGCCTGCTCACCCCGGCCGCGCCCGCGCCGGAGGCCGTCGAGGCCTTCCTCGCCGAGCGCGCCGTCCGCTACACGACGTGGGAGGGCTGGCACCGGCTGGACGCGGCCGAGAAGGCGCTCGGCGAGCCCCAGGGACGCGAGCGCGTGAAGATCGTCGAGCGCGACGAGATGCTCGAGGCCAGCGGGGCCTAGGAAACCGCGGCGGAGGCCGGGACCCGCGCGGGTCCCGGCCTCCGTCCGTGGACGCCCGCCAGTCCCGACCGGGGCGGTCCTCGGCCGTTCACGGACAGCGGGACATGGCCGGAATGCGACTGCGGCGCCGCTCGTCCGGGGGAAGCGGGATCCCGCGCGGAATGCCGTGCCGCCCGCGGGAGTTCGTACCAGCGCGAGACCTGATCCCACACGCACTGGAGAGCTCATGAAGATCGGCATCATCGGCGCGGGAAACATCGGCGGCAACCTCACCCGCCGCCTCACGGCCCTCGGGCACGACGTGTCCGTGGCGAACTCGCGCGGCCCCGAAACCCTGACGGCGCTCGCCGAGGAGACCGGCGCCACCCCCGTCACCGTCTCCGAAGCGGCCCGCGGGGCGGAGATCGTCGTGGTCACCGTCCCCTTCGGGAAGGTGCCGGACCTGCCCTCCGGCCTCTTCGACGGAGCTGCCGAGGGCTTCGCGGTCATCGACACCTGCAACTACTACCCCCAGCAGCGCGACGGCCGGATCGCCGGTGTCGAGGACGAGGGCCTGACCGAGAGCCGCTGGGTCGAGCGGCAGCTCGGCCACCCCGTGGTCAAGGCCTTCAACGGCACCTACGCCCAGGACATCCTCGACCGGCACCGCCCGGCGGGCGACCCGGAGCGGATGGCACTGCCCGTCGCGGGCGACGACGAGACGGCGAAGAAGGCCGTCCGCGCCCTGATCGAGCAGCTCGGCTTCGACACCGTCGACGCGGGCGGCCTCGACGAGTCCTGGCGCCAGCAGCCCGACACCCCCGTCTACGGGCTCCGCGAGGGCCTCGACGGCGTCACCGAGGCACTCACCGCAGCCTCCCCGGAACGCAAGCCGGCCTTCCGGGGCTGACGCCGGGCCGTGGGCAGGGCCGCCCGGGTACCGCCCTTCAGGGCGATTCCGATCGGGTGAGCGGTCGGGGGTGACGGGCGGATCTCCTGCACAGCACTAGCTCCGCTCCAGCAGGCCCCGTACGAAAGCGGCCTGGCCGGCGTGCTGCAGATCGTCGGCCAGCACGCTGACCAGGCGCACCCCCAGCGTGACCGGCGGGTCCCAGCGCTCGTCGACCACCCGGTCGAGATCCGCGGCGGCGAGTCCCCGGACGAAGCGCACGCTCTGCTCGTGGACCGCGTCGAAGTACCCCAGCAGCAGCTCGCCGGCGTCGACCTTGACCGATCCGGCCTGCCGGGCGGTGTGCCCGTACCCGGTCGACCCGGCGGGCAGGGACAGGGCGAACCGGGCCGCCCAGCCCTGGTCCTGCCAGACCTGCTCCAGGTCCGCGGCGTCCGCCACGTGGTCGTCCTGGATCCGGGTGAGGTGCCAGACGAGCCAGGTGATCGAGTTCGCCGCGGGGTCGACGCGCGCGTTGAGCTGCTCCGCGGGGAGCCCCTCTACGACCTCGTGCACGATCTCCCGGATGCGTCCGAATCCGTCGGCGATGACGTCCGTAGCCTTCATGCACCCACCATGCAAGGCAGGCCCGCCCGCCCGGCGCGAGCGACACGCGCCTCAGGCGGCGGCGTCGGCCTTCTCGCTCGTCTCCGCCCTGCCGGTCTTCCGCGCCGCCGCCGGCCGAGCCGCGGCGGCCGCGGTCACGGTTCCGTGGCCGCCGCGCAGGCCGAACCGGCTGATCACGGCGACCAGCGCGAACGCGGCGGCGCCGATCCCGAAGGTGAGGGTGAAACCGGACTCGGCGGGCAGCGCGGGGACGCCCGGCGGCAGGTGTTCGATGGTCTTGGACGCCAGGATCGTGGTCACGATGGCGCTTCCGATCGCGCTGCCCGTCGAGCGGGAGATCGAGTTGATGCCGTTGGCGATGCCGCTCTGGTGGTGCGGGACGCTGGCCATGATCACGGCCGGCATGGCCGCGTAGCCGAAGCTGACGGCCGCACCGACGACCAGACCGGCGCCGATCACCGAGGCGCTGTGCCGGTGGTCCAGGGCCAGCCAGGCGAACCCGACGGCGCCGAGCACGGCGGCCAGGCCCAGGGCCGCGCGCGGCCCGCGGTGGCGGACGAGCCGGCCGCCGATGGGCGAGGCCAGCAGCGAGACGATGGCGCCGGGCAGCAGGAACTGCACGGAGGCGCGCAGGATCGACGCGTCGAAGCCGTAGCCCGCCAGGGCCTCGGGCATCTGGACGAGGTAGGAGACGCCCAGGAAGTTCGCGAACATGCCGAAGCCGACGAGGATGCCGGCCAGGTTGGCCATGAGCACCGGGCGGTGGACGAACATCCGCATGTCGACGAGCGGCTCGCTGACCTTGCGCTCGACCAGGACCCAGACGGCGGTCATGACGGCCGCGCCGGCGAAGCTGCCGAGCGTGCGGGCGGAGGCCCAGCCCCACTCGTGGCCCTGGGAGATCGGCAGCAGGAGCAGCAGCAGGGCGATGCCGAGGGTCAGGGCGCCGAGGAAGTCGGTGCGGCCGCCGGTCTTGTGGCGGGTCGCGGGGACCAGGAGGACCACGGCGAGCAGGGCGAGGGCCGCGAAGCCGGTCGCCATCCAGAAGGCGTTGCGGTAGTCGGCGTCCGAGCCCGAGGTGAGCAGGCCGGTGGCGACGAGCGCGAGGCCGCTGCCGAACGCGAGCGTGCCGCTGACCAGCGCCATCGCACCGGGCAGCTTCTGCGGCCGGACTTCCTCGCGCAGGACGGACAGGGCCAGCGGGAAGATCGCGGTGGCGGCGCCCTGGAGCACCCGGCCCAGGATCAGCAGGGGCAGCGAGGTCGCCAGCGCGGCGATCACGGAGCCGATGACCATGACGCCGAGCACGGCCACCAGGGTCGGCTTCTTGCCGCGCTGGTCGCCGAAGCGGCCCAGCAGCGGGGTGAAGACGGCCGCGGACAGCAGGGTGGCGGTGGTCACCCAGCTCACGTTGGCGGTGGAGGTGCCGAGGTCGTCGCGGATCAGGCCGAGGATCGGGACCGGCAGGGTCTGCATCATCGACACGACCATGGCGGCGAGGCTCAGGGCGAAGACGATGACCGTCTCGTTCCGTCGCCCGGCTGCCGTCGCGGCGGAGGGGGAGGGTGTGCTCATGGCTGGCTGGACCTCTTCGGGCTTCAGAGCTTAAGAACGCAGATGTTTGATGTCATCAAGTAACTCCGTCGACGGTAGACGCGGATAGTTAAGGTGGTCAAGTAAACAATTGATAATGTCAACCATTCTGGGTAGGCTCGAGTCATGTCCGGTAAGAGCGGCACCGCCCCGCACACAGCCCCCGCCAAGCTGCAGCTGCTGGAGCTGCTCGCCGCCATCGGCACGGCCCAGTGGCGCGACTTCGCGGCGGCCGCCGCCCACCACGGCCTCACCTCCACCCAGGCCAGGGTCCTCGCCCAGCTCGACGGCCCCGTGCCGATGCGCGGGCTCGCCAGGCTGCTGGTCTGCGACGCGTCGAACGTGACCGGCATCGTCGACCGCCTCGAGGCCCGCGAGCTGGTGCGCCGCGAGGCGGACCCCGCCGACCGCCGCGTCAAGAACGTCGTGGCCACGGAAGCGGGCCGCGAGGTCATCCGCCGCGTCCGGGAGGAGATGCAGGTGACCCACGGCGCGCTCGACACCCTCGACGAGGCCGAGAGCGCCACGCTCTACGGCCTGTTGGAGCGACTGCGCCCCACCATGGAGAAGGACGCCTGAAGTAGCCTCGGCCTCCATGAGCACCCTGCAGACGATCAACGACGTGTCCGTGCTGATGTGCGAGGCCGAGGGCGAGGTCATCGCCGGTGAACGCGAGGCCCTCGACTGCATCGGCAACGCCGGCTACCAGGGCGCCCGGTGGGCCGTCATTCCCGCCGAGCGGTTCGACGACGCGTTCTTCCGGCTGAGCACCCGCGTCGCCGGCGCGATCATCCAGAAGTTCGTCCAGTACCGGGTCGGCCTCGTCGTCCTGGGCGACATCTCCCGCCACACGGAGGCCAGTTCGGCGCTGCGCGACTTCGTCCGCGAGTGCAACCGCGGGACCCACACGTGGTTCCTCGCCGACGCGGCGGAACTGCGCGAGCGGCTGGCCGGGTCGCCGGCGTGAGCGGAGCCGACGGGTTCAGCGTCCTGCGGGCGGCCGACCGTACCGCCACCGCCTGGAAGAACGGCGGGGGAGTCACCCGCGAGATCGCCGCATGGCCCGAGGGCGCCGGTACCGGGGACTTCGCCTGGCGGGTGAGTCTCGCCGAGGTCGCCGCCGACGGACCGTTCTCGGCGTTCCCCGGCGTCGACCGCACCCTGACCCTCGCCGAAGGCGCGGGCATGGACCTCACCGTGGCGGGCGCGCACCGACTCGTGGACGAGCGGTTCGCCCCGCAGGACTTCGCCGGGGACGCGCCGACGGAGTGCCGGCTCCTGGGCGGGCCCGTGGTCAACTTCAACGTGATGTACCGCCGTGGCGCCGCGGCGGCGGACACCGCCGTCGTACGGGGCCGCCTCCGCCTCGGCGCTCCGGCGGGCGAGACCCTGCTGGTCGTCGCCCTGGAGGGACCGGCGGTGCTCGACGCGGCCCGGGGCCGGGCCGTCGCCCTGGACCCGTACGACGCGGTCCTGGCCCCGGGCCCCTTCACCGGCCTCGTACGGACCTCCGGGCGCGCGGCCGTGGTGCGATTCCACCAGGCCGGACCGGGCTTCCCCTCCTCCGGCCGGCCGGGCGGCCGAGGAGCACGCCCGCCAGGGTGAGCGCCAGCCCGCACAGCTGCCGGTAGCTGAGCGTCTCGCCCGCGACCGCCGTGCCCAGCAGGACTCCGTCACCGGATTGAGCAGGCCGAGCAGGCCGACCGTACCGGCGGGCAGGTGCCGCAGGCCCGCGAACCAGGCGGCGAAGGCGAGCGCCGTCGCCACCACGGTGACGTAGCCGAACCCCAGCAGGGCCGGGCCGTCGAGCGCGGGCGGGGCGCGCCCTCCACGGCCACTGCGAGCGGCAGCAGCACCAGTCCGCCGCCCAGCAGCTGCCAGGAGGTGGAGGCGAGGACGTCGGCTCCGCCGCTCCACCGCTTGGCGAGGACGTAGCCGAGCGAGGACATGGCCATGGCGGCGACGGAGGCGAGCACCCCGAGGAGGTCGAGCGAAGCGCTCGCGGTGAACAGCATGAGGCACACGCCCGCCACCCCGACGCCCGCGCCCGCCAGATCGAGCCGCCGCCCGGGACATGACGCTCAGCGCAGCCCCAGCTTCACCCACTTCGCCGTGCTGGGCACGCCCTTCGCGTTGAGCAGGAACAGCATGTAGTACCCGGGCGGCGCGTCGGCGGCGGTCGGCGGGGTCCGCAGCCCGACCGCGGTGCCCCGTACGCCGGTGAGCCGCAGCTCCAGGTGGCGCTGGCTGGTGTTCACCGAGTGGGTGATGGTCGTCGGCGCCAGCAGTACGGCGCGCGCCACGTCCTTCGGCGTCGAGCTCGCGACCTCGAAGGCCGCGTCGTGGGCGAGTTCGCCCGCCGGGACCCGGTCGAGGGCCGGCCGGGGGCCGCGGTGCAGGTAGGCGGGCTCGTAGAGCTCGATGCTGCCGTCCATCCCGTCCTTCATGTCGGGGTCGTTGGCGATCTGCTGGAGCTCGTCCCCGGTGACCATCATGCGGCCGTCGGGCATGATCAGGGCGTTGGAGTGGTAGCCGCGGGGCAGCCGCTGGGCCGGACCGAGCCGCCAGCGGCCGCGCGCGTCGCGCAGCTCGATCTGCCGGTACTTCAGGTCGGCCTTCGGGTTGAAGGGCCCGTTTCCGTAGTCCCGGGTGTCCAGCGCCCCGTTGACGGTCAGCAGCGTGCCGTCCGGCAGGATCAGGGTGTCGTCCTGCGTCCGCCCGAAGGCGCGCGGCTCCTCGATGGTCCACCGGCCGCCGGACAGCCGGTAGGTGAGCGGGTCGCGCGGGTCGCCGCCGAGCACCAGGACGGAGTCCGGCCCCCGGAATCCGGCCGGGAGCGGCACGGCGGAGCCGTACCCGCGGAAGTCGGCGGGCCGCCGCGGCAGGTCGGTGCGCACCTCCTTGACCGGGTCGAACAGCCACTGCTGGTCGGCGTCGCGGCCCAGCCCGTAGATCATCCCGTCCCGCAGCGAGAAGAGGTGCGGGTAGTCGTTGCGGAACGGGGCGTCCGACCGCAGCCGCTGCGAGGCGAGGTCCAGCGGGATGTCGAACGGCCTCCGGGGGACGGGATGGCGCAGCGCCGGGAAGCGCTCGACCACCGGGGTGGGGGTGCCCGTACCGCGTTCGGACTGGCCGGACATGATGATCTGGCGCCCGTCCGCCCCGGTGACGACCGAGGGGTACCAGCGGCCCACGGACATGTCCCGGTTGCGGTACCAGGTCTCGGTCCACGGGTCGAACACGAAGGACAGCCTGGCGCCGCTGCCGCCCTTGCCGCCGACGTTGCCGCCGAAGACGCCGACCATCCCGTTGGGGAGGTACGCGTGCCCGGCGCAGAAGAACGGCGCCGGGCGCGGGGCGTAGCGGCCGTCGGGCATCAGGACCACGGGCGGCGCCACCTTCTTGAAGGCCTGCGCACCGGTCCCCCTGGCCGGGTCCCAGAGGTAGGCGCGGCCCGCATTGGTCCGGCCCACCGTGTTCGTGGGCCCGGTCTCCTTGGTGGGGTCCTCCTCCGTGCGCTCGAAGGAGAACAGCAGCACTTTGCCCGTCGGCAGCTGGGCCGCGTGCACGCCGAAGTCGGGGGAGGGGAAGAACTGTGTGAACCGGCCGAACTCCGCTGCCGGAAACCGTGCGTTGGTCGTCATCTGCGATTCCCGCAGCGCGGTCAGGCTCGCCGTGCGCTTCGTCTGCGGATAGCCCTGGGTGCCCTTGGCCGCCTCGCGCAGCCGCGCGTGAGCCCGGGCGTGGTCCTCGCCGATCACGGCTGCCTCTGCTGCCTCGGCTCGCGCGGCCCGCCCGGCGGGGCCCGGCTGCGGAGCGGGAGACACCGCCGTGAGCACCAGGGCGGAGGCGATCACCCAGGCGGACGCGGCGGCGGAGCGGTGCGCGCGGGACATGGAACTCCTCTGGATCTCCGGTGGATTCGCCAGATATTAGGAGGAACCGGGTCAATCAGGTCGATGCGACGCGACGTGGAGCCATCCGGCCGATGGATTCGGCCGGATGAATCGTTTCCGGGGTGAACCGGTGCGGCCATGGAGGTGAGACCCCGTACCCGCCGGCCGTACGCGACCGCCGCGGGCGGCTATCCATGTCGACGTGATCAAGTCGCTCCGTACCGGATTCACCGCAGCCGCCGTGACCGCAGCTCTCGTCACGCTCAGCCCCTCGGCCGGGGCCTCCGCCTCGGCACCCTCAGCCAAGGCTCCCTCCGACCAGGTGACCGTGGACGTCGCCTCCGTCAACGGATCGGGCTGCCGTCCAGGCAGCGCCGCCGTCGCCGTGGCGCCGGACAACACGGCCTTCACCGTCACCTACAGCGAGTACGTGGCCCAGGCCGGCGGCGGCGCCCCCGCCGTCGAAGGCCGCAAGAACTGTCAACTCTCCCTCGTCGTCCACGTCCCCCAGGGCTACACCTACGCCGTGGCCCAGGTCGACTACCGGGGCTTCGGCAGCCTCCAGCCGGGGGCGATCGGCACGCAGAAGGCGAGCTACTACTTCCAGGGCATGAGCCAGACGGCCCAGCGCACCCACAGGTTCAACGGCGCGTTCGAGGACAACTGGCAGGCCACCGACACCACGGGCGTGGAGGCGCTGGTCTTCGCACCCTGCGGGGAGCAGCGCAACTTCAACATCAACACGGAGCTGCGCGCCGAGGTCGGAACCTCCGACCCGGCGGAGACCAGCTTCATGGCGCTCGACTCGACCGACGGCGGCATCAACAGCGTCTACCACTTCTCGTGGAAGCAGTGCCCGGGACGCTGACGGGCAGCAAGCCGGTGCCGGGGCACGCCGACGGGCGGTCCCGGCATCCGGCGTTCCACCCAGGGTTCCAGCCGGCGTTCCGGCTCCCGGCTCCCGGCCTCAGGCCTCAGGCCGACACCCGCCGGACCAGCTCGGTGGAAGTGATCACCGGGCCGGACGCGGGGTGCTCCCGGCATTCCGCGCCTCCCAGCGAGTCCAGTAGCAGCCGCGCCATCAGGCGTCCCATCCCCTCGATGTCCTGGCGTACGGTCGTCAGCGGCGGATCGGCGCTCTCCGCCACCAGCTCGGCGTCGTCGAAGCCGATCACCGCCACATCGCCGGGTACCGTGCGGCCCCGCTCCCGCAGCACCCGCAGCGCGCCCGTCGCCATCAGGTCGTTCGCCGCGAACACGGCGTCGATCCCGGTCCGGCGGTCCAGCAGTTCGGCCATCGCACGTGCCCCGCCCGCCACCGTGAAGTCCCCCTCGGCGACCAGCGCGGGATCCGCCCGGGGCAGGACGTCCCGGTAGCCGCTCAGCCGGTCGGCCGCGGATGTCTGGTCGAGCGGGCCGGCGATGTGCGCGATCCGCTCACGGCCCCGCGCCAGCAGGTACCGTACGGCCGCGCGTGCGCCTCCGCGGTTGTCCGCGTCCACGTACGCGACCTCGCCGTCGGCCTCGCCCGGCTTCCCGGGCCCGGCGGTCCAGCCGGGCCTGCCGCCGTACACCGTGGGCATGCCGATGCGCCGGATGATCGCGGGCAGCGGATCGTCGGTGTGCAGCGAGAAGGCGAGCGCTCCGTCGACGTGGCCGCCCGCCAGATAGCGCTCGATCCGGTCGTAGTCCGTCCGGTCCTCCACCAGCAGGAGCACCAACTGCGTGTCGTGCGCCGTCAGTTCCTTGCTGATGCCGCGCACCTGCCGGGAGAAGAACGGGTCGGAGAAGATCCGGACCTCCGGCTCGGCGATGATCACCGCGACGGCGCCGGTGCGCCGGGTGACCAGGGCCCGGGCGGCGGGGTTGGGCACGTAGCCCAGGTGCCGGATGGCCTCGCGCACCTTCTCCACCAGGTGGGCGCGGACCCCGTCGCCGCCGTTCACGACGCGGGACGCGGTGGCCCGGGACACCCCGGCGCGCGCCGCGACCGCCTCCAGGGTGGGGCGCTCCCCGGGACGCTGTTCCGGCACGGGCGCTCCTCCTGGTGTCCGCGGGCGCTGGCCCGTGGCAGCAGGGTAACCCGGACCGCCGGCCCCCGGGATGCCGGTCAGTGGCCGAAGCCGAACCAGTTGACGTTCACGAAGTCGGCGCCCTGGCCGCTGGTGAAGGTCACGTACACGTCGTGGGTGCCCGTGACCGCGCTGATGTTCGCCGGCACCGTCCGCCAGCTCTGCCAGCCGCCGGTGTTGCCCACCGAGAAGCTCCCGATCGGCGCGCCGGTACGGCTGTCCAGCCGGACTTCGACGAGTCCGCTGACCGCGCCGGCGGCACCGGAGGCGACCCGGCCGTAGAACTGCCGGGCCGCCGTGGACCCGAAGTCGACGCCCCGGTACACGGCCCAGTCGCCGTTGGCGATGGCGCCGAGGTTCTGGCCGCCGCCGGTGTCGGAGGTGGTCTCCTTGACCAGTCCGGCCTGGCCGTCGTACGACTCGGCCTGGATGGTGGCGTACGCGTCACGGTTGCCCGCCGGAGGGGTCGTCGGCGGGGGAGTGGTGGGCGGCGGCGTCGTGGGCGTCCCGGCCGCCGACCGGAGCACGGACACGTAGTCGACGACCATGGGGTGGCCCGGCTCGGTGCCCGCGTCGGGGCCGCCGCCGAAGGCGTCCGGGAACCCGCCGCCCATGGCGACGTTGAGGATGATGAAGTAGCCGTGGTTCGTGGCGCTGGTCCATGTGGCCGCGTCCACCTGGTCCGCGCGCACGGTGTGGAAGTGGAGCCCGTCGACCGAGAAGCGCATCTCCTCGACGGCCTTCGACCGGTCCCACTCGACGGCGTACGTGTGGAACCCGCCCTGGCAGCTGGTGCCCGGGCAGACCCGCTGGCCGCCGATGCCGGACGTCTCGTTGCAGGGGCCGCCCGGGCTCGTGCCGCAGTGCAGGGTCGCCCAGACGTTGTTGAGGCCCTGGACGTTCTCCATGATGTCGATCTCGCCGATTCCCGGCCAGTTCCACCAGTTGCCCCGGTACGGAGCCCCGAGCATCCAGAACGCCGGCCAATAGCCCTTGGCCGCCGGGCCCGTGACGTTCGGCATCTGGATGCGGGCCTCGGTGCGCAGGATGCCGCCCGCCGGGGGCTGGAAGTCCGAACGCCGGGTCTCCACGCGCCCGGAGGTCCAGTTGCCGGCCGCGTCCCGCCGCGGGGTGATGCGCAGGTTGCCCGCCCCGTCGAGGGAGACGTTGGCGGGGTCGGCGGTCATCGTCTCTATCTCGCCGGTGCCGAATCTCTCGGGCCCGCCGGGGTAGCTCGTACCGGTGGTGTACTGCCAGTCGGTGGTGTTCAGGCCGGATCCGGCGGGCCCGTTGAAGTCGTCCAGGAAGACCCGGGACCAGCCGGCCGGGGTGGGGGGCGCCGTGGCGCCGGCGGGCATGACGACCGCCACCGAGGCGGCCGCGACCACCGCGATCGTGCTGAGTGCGGCTAAGACGGCCCGCCGGCCGGCCGGCGGTTTCCTGTCGGATGTCTGACGCATGGGTGCCCTCTCTGAAACGCCGTGAAGCGGCGCGGTGCGGGGGAAGTACCGGGAGACGGTCTGCTTGAGAGCGCTCTCAAGCGGCGCCGCTGGACACTGTGCTCCCCGCCACTGCGGGCGTCAAGACATCGAACCGGCAAGGAGCCTGCGGGCCGCCTGGCTTCATTCGTCGAACGCGGTCGGTTCGCCCGGCGGGCCGGATCGACGGGCGGGCCGACGGGAGCGCACCCGTATGGCCCAACCCGCCGCGCCCCCTCAGACCGGCGGGCCGAGGACCTCGCGCGCACCGGGGAGGTCGTGGACGGCGGCCGCCGTTCCGGTCAGCGGCAACAGCCCGGAAAGGGGGCACAGCACCGGCATCTCGTGGTCCACCTCCCACTCGCCGACGGCCGCACCGCGGCTCTTGCGGCCGCCGCCGGCGTCGGTGGTGCAGACGGCGTACAGCCGTCCGGCGCAGCCCCGGCAGAGCAGGGCGTCGTGGCCGGTCACGGCCGGACCCCCGACGGCGCCGCGGCCGCGGGCAGGCCCCGGCGGCCCCGCCGGCCCAACGTGCCGGGTCCGCCGCCCGCTTGTAGCGTCGGTCGCGTCAGGAGTCCTGGTGACCCGACAGGATTCCGCCGGCCGGTGCGCAACCGCGCGATACGCACAGTACGAGGCGTACGCAGATGCGGATCACGCCCTCGAGGCGCGCCGAGCCGCCCGAGCGCAGCCCGCGCCGGAGCCGGGACGGCCCGCCTTCCACGCCGTCGCGGGGCGTGCGCACAGCACCCGTACGAGAGGCCGTGCCGATGCCGAACGACGTGCCTATATCGAGCCTGCTGCGTGTCGAGAGGGGCCTGGCCGGCCCCGAGGAACTGGCGGCGATCGCCGTCGTGGTCGCCTGCTACGCCGGCCGCACCGCCCATGCCCGCGCCACGGTGCACGGCGGCGGGCGGGACGCCGGGCAGGAAACGGGCCGACGGCGCACGGCGCGCCCGGATGCCGGCTGCTGGGCAGGCTGCTGGGCCTGCCGCTGAACCCCGTCCGCCGACCGGGCGCAGGGCCGGCGGACAGGGAGGCGAAGTGGTCACCTCCGCTGCAGCACCGTCGTGAGGACCTCGAGCAGCATCGCCCCGGGATCCGCGACGGCGCCCTCCGAGCGCCATGCCACGAACCCGTCAGGGCGCACGAGCACCGCGCCGTCGGGGTTCATCCCGTGGACCTCGGCCCAGTCGGCGCCCATCTCCTGGAGCAGGTCCGCTTCCGGCCCGGAGCCGATGGCGTAGGCGTCCAGCCGGACGGCCGGCAGCTGCCGGGCCACCCGTTCGGCCGCCTCCCGCCACGGCGTTCCCACGCCGCTGAGCAGCACGAACGAGCGCTCGTACAGGTCCAGGGAGGAGATCCGCTCACCGGCCCTGAGCAGCCACATGTGCGGGGCCCGGGTGCCGGTGTCACCCATCAGGCGCATCGCCTCGGGGATGATCGGCCGTTCCGGATCGCCGCCGACGACCGCGCCCCGCGGGTAGCAGTAGCCCATCGCCGTGGGCAGGATCCCGCTGCCCGGCCCGCCGCCCATGGTGGGCGGCGGAGCGTAGCCCGGGTGGCTGTGCTCGGCCGAACGGGCCGACGCCCGCTCGCTCGTGGCCCTGGCCACCGGCAGCCGCTCGGTCTCGTAGCTGTCCAGGAGGCCGATGCCCGCCGCGCCGTCCAGCACCGCGGCGATCTTCCAGGCCAGGTTGTGCGCGTCCTGGATGCCGGTGTTGGAGCCGAAGGCCCCGGTCGGGGACATCTCGTGCGCCGCGTCCCCGGCCAGGAACACCCGCCGGCCGGACGCGTACCGCTCCGCCACCCGTTCGGCGGCGTGCCAGGGAGCCTTGCCGCCGATCTCGACGTCCAGGTCGGGCACGCCGATGGCGTTGCGGATCTGCTCCACGCACCGCTCGTCGGTGAAGTCCTCCAGGGTCTCGCCCCGGTCCGGGTGCCAGGGGGCGTGGAACACCCACTGCGTCGCGTTGTCCACCGGCAGCAGCGCCCCGTCCGCCCCCGGCCGCATCAGGTAGCAGACGATGAAGCGGAGATCGCCCAGCACGTCGATGAGCCGTTCCGAGCGGAAGGTGACGCTCACGTTGTGGAACAGCTCGCCGTTACCCGTCTGGGGGATGGCCAGCTGCTCCCGCACGGGGCTGCGCGGCCCGTCGGCGGCGATCAGGAAATCGGCCCGCACGGTGGTGTGCTCGCCCGTCTTGCGGTTCTTCACCAGGGCGGTCACCCCCGATTCGTCCTGGTCGAAGCTCATCAGCTCGCTGGAGAACCGGATGTCGGCCCCCTGTGCGCGGCTCTGCGCGGCCAGCACCGGCTCGATGTTGTTCTGGCTGCACAGGCACCAGCCGGTCGGGCTGAACTTGCGCAGGGCTCCGGACGGGTCGACGGACTTGATCAGCCAGTTGTGGTCGCCGCCGGTCAGTGACCGGGCTTGCAGAATGCCCTGAATCCCCTCCAGCGCGGACGCCGCCCGGCGGATCGCGTGCTCCGCCCCTGCGGTGCGGAAGAGCTCCATGGTCCGGGCGTTGATGCCACGGCCGCGCGGGTGCGGCGAGGTACCGGAGTGCTTCTCGACCAGCAGGTGCCTCACTCCGTGGCGGCTCAGGAAAAGCGAGGTGGACAGGCCCACGAGGGAGCCGCCCACGACGAGAACCGGTACGCGAACATCGGCGTTGTCTTCCATCAGCTGCGGGCTCCTGTTTTCTGTGTGGGGGAGTGGACTCTTTATGCCCCCGATCGTCGATTAGGCCCGGTTGATTCGCCGGTTGTCACCCGCTTGATCCGGACATGTAGCGGTACGTCCCCACCCGGATGACGATGAGCGACAGCGGCTCCCCCTGAGATGCGCCGGCCCGCCGTTCCCGACCGAGACGGCCGCCGGCCCGGGCGGACGCCACGGTGACGGACGAGGGGTCCGTACGCGATGGATCTCCACCCCCTCATGAAGGAGTGAGTAGATGACAACCACCCTGTCCGAACGGGTGTCGCAGTCAGCCTTCGACGGCTCCATGCTCCGGGTCGTCCTGCTGATGGACCTCCACGAGGGGGCCCAACAGCGGTTCTTCGAGGCGTACGAACAGCTCCGCCACGACATCGCGTCGATCCCGGGCCACATCAGCGACCAGCTGTGCCAGTCCTTCGAGAACCCCTCCCAGTGGCTGATCACCAGCGAGTGGGAGAGCGCGCCGCAGTACCTCGCATGGGTCAACAGCGAGCACCACGCCGAGCAGGTCAAGCCGCTCGGCGCCTGCGCCCGCGTCATGCGCCCGCTCAAGTTCACCGTCCTGCGCGAGACCGGCCGGAGCTACGACCAGGCCTCCCGGCCCGCCACCGTCCGGCTCCAGAGCGCGCCCCGCCTCGGCGCCGGCATCGTCCGCCACGCCCTCACCTTCACCGTCAAACCGGGCAGCGAGAAGCAGGTCGCGGCCATCCTCTCCAGCTACGCCTCCCCGGCCGCCCGCGTGGACGACCACACCCGGCTCTGCCGGACCTCCCTCTTCATGCACGGCAACCGGGTCGTACGGACGGTGGAGGTCCAGGGCGACCTGATGGCAGCGCTGCGGCACGTCTCCGAGCAGCCCGAGGTGCGGGCCGTCGAAGAGGCCATCAACCCCTACCTGGAGCAGGACAGGAACCTGAACGACCCCGAGTCGGCCCGCATGTTCTTCATGCGGGCGGCGCTCCCCGCCGTCCACCACATCGCCGCCGGGGAAGCGGACGCCGAGGACGTCACGCGCCACGCGCTGTACTACCCGGCCAAGCCCGGCTGCGGCCAGGCGCTGGCCCGCTTCCTCGCCCGCCAGGACGAGGCGGCCGCGCACCGCCCGGAGAGCCCCGTACGGAGCAGCAGCATCTTCCAGCGCGACGACATCGTCGTCCGCCTCGTCGACGTGCGCGGCCCGCTCGACGCCGAGCCCGACAGCATCCTGGGGGTGCGCGGCCCGCGCAAGGCGGCCGTACTGGACCGGCTGACGGCCACGCCCGGCGAGCGGACCAGCGCCGCCCGCCACACGATGAACCTGATCACCGACCGCCGGGCCTCCGCGCAGTCCTGACCCCCGGTCCCCCCACCCCCAGCCCGTCCAGGCTCCCCACACGCCAGGAGGAACCCGCTATGACCAGACAGCGCCCACGCATCGTCGACCTCAGCGAGACGCCGCCCAACCGCCGGCGCGGTGGCGACCTGAGGGCCGTGCTCACCCCGACCTCGGTGGGTTCCACCAGCGGCTTCATGGGCCTGGCTGTCATGGCCCCCGGGGAGTCCATCGCCGAGCACTACCACCCGTACTCCGAGGAGTTCGTGTACGTGGTCGCCGGCCGGCTGGAGGTCGACCTCGACGGCGAGGCCCACCCCCTGCGCACCGACCAGGGCCTGCTGGTCCCGCTCAACGTGCGCCACCGGTTCCGCAACGTCGGCGACACCGAGGCCCGCATGGTCTTCCACCTGGGACCGCTCGCCCCGCGCCCCGAACTGGGCCACGTCGACACCGAAGAGGCCCCGCACCCGGAGGGCACCGCCTGGGAGCAGCCCCCGGACCGCACGGGAGCGGTCTCGTGACCCGCCGCCGGGTGGCGGTCACCGGGGTCGGCGTCGTCGCTCCCGGCGGGATCGGCGTCTCGGCCTTCTGGGACCTGCTCGCCAACGGGCGTACGGCGACCCGCGGCATCACCCTCTTCGACCCGGCCGGGTTCCGCTCCCGGATAGCCGCCGAGGTCGACTTCGACCCCGCCGCGCACGGCCTGGGCGAGGGCGAGGCGGCCCGGGCGGACCGGTACATCCAGTTCGCGCTGGTCGCCGCCCGCGAGGCCCTGCTCGACGCGGGGCTCGACCTCACCTCCGACGAGGCCTGGCGCACGGGCGTCTCCCTGGGTACCGCCGTCGGCGGGACCACCCGTCTGGAGCACGACTACGTCGCCGTGAGCCAGTCGGGAGCCTGGTGGGACGTGGACCATAAGTTCGCCGGGCCCCATCTGCACCGGGCGTTCACGCCGGCCACCCTCGCCTCGGCCGTCGCGGAGCAGACGGGTGCCCGCGGCCCGGTGCAGACGGTGTCCACCGGCTGCACCTCCGGACTCGACGCCATCGGGTACGCCGTGCACTCCATCGCGGAGGGCCGGATGGACGTGTGCATCGCCGGGGCCTCGGACTCGCCCATATCGCCGATCACCGTGGCCTGCTTCGACGCCATCAAGGCGACCTCGCCGAACAACGACGACCCGGCCCACGCCTCCCGGCCGTTCGACGCCGACCGGGACGGGTTCGTCCTCGGCGAGGGCGGCGCCGTCCTCGTACTCGAAGAGCTGGAACACGCCCGCGCCCGCGGTGCGACCGTCTACTGCGAGATCGGGGGCTACGCCACCTTCGGCAACGCCCACCACATGACCGGGCTGACCGCCGAGGGCCTGGAGATGGCACGGGCCATCCAGACGGCCCTGGACGAGGCCGGGATCGACGCCCAGGACATCGACTACGTCAACGCGCACGGATCCGGCACCAAGCAGAACGACCGCCACGAGACGGCGGCCGTCAAGCGGGTCCTGGGCGAGCACGCCTACAAGACGCCGATGACCTCCATCAAGTCCATGGTCGGTCACTCCCTCGGCGCCATCGGGGCGATCGAACTGGCGGCCTGCGTGCTCGCCATGACCCACCAGGTGGTACCCCCCACGGCGAACTACGAGACGCCGGACCCCGAGTGCGACCTGGACTACGTACCCCGCACCGCCCGCGGCCGCACGCTGCGCAGCGTGCTCTCGGTCGGCAGCGGCTTCGGCGGATTCCAGTCCGCCGTGGTCATGACCCGGCCAAAGGAGGAGGTCTCGTGACCCGCCGTACGGTCATCACGGGCATCGGGGTCGTCGCGCCGAACGGCATCGGCGCCGACGACTTCTGGAAGGCCACCCACTCCGGTCTCAGCGTGCTGGACCGCGTCACCCGGGCGGGCTGCGAGCACCTTCCGCTGCGCGTCGCGGGCGAGGTACGGGGCTTCGACCCCGGCGCGATGGTCGAGGAGCGCTTCCTCGTCCAGACCGACCGCTTCACCCACCACGCCCTCGCCGCGGCGGACCTCGCCCTGGCGGACGCCCGGCTCGGCCGGGCCGACTACGAGGACGACCCCTTCTCGGTCGGTGTGGTCACGGCCGCCGGGTCCGGCGGCGGCGAGTTCGGGCAGCGCGAGCTGCAGCGGCTCTGGGACCAGGGCCCCCGCTACGTCGGCCCCTACCAGTCGATCGCCTGGTTCTACGCCGCGAGCACCGGCCAGATCTCCATCCGCCGCGGCCTCAAGGGGCCGTGCGGGGTCGTCGCCAGCGACGAGGCGGGCGGGCTCGACGCCTTCGCGCACGCCGCACGCGCCATCCGCCAGGGCAGCCGGGCGATGCTCGTCGGGGCGACCGAGGCGCCCCTCGCGCCGTACTCCATCGTCTGCCAGCTGGAGTACGAGGGCCTGAGCACGCGCGACGACCCGGAGCGCGCCTACCGGCCGTTCACCGCCAAGGCCTGCGGGTACGTCCCCGCCGAGGGCGGCGCGATGTTCCTCGTCGAGGACGAGTCCGCGGCCCTCGGCCGGGGCGCCACCGTCCGCGCCGTACTGGCCGGCCACGCCGCCACCTTCAGCGGGACCCGGCGGCCGGACGAGGCCGGCGAAGGGCTGGCCCACGCGATCCGCGGGGCGCTGCGCGAAGCCGGCTGCGCCCCGGAGGAGGTCGACGTGGTCTTCGCCGACGCCCTCGGCACGCCGCAGGCCGACGCGGCCGAGGCGGCGGCGATCGCGAGCGCCCTCGGCGCCCACGGGCGCGAGGTGCCGGTCACGGCGCCGAAGACCGGTACGGGCAGGGCGTACTGCGCGGCGCCCGCCCTCGACACCGCCGCCGCGGTGCTGGCACTGGAGCACGGCATCGTCCCGCCGACCCCGAACGTCTACGACGTGTGCCACGACCTCGACGTCGTCACGGGCAGTGCCCGCTCCGCGGACCTGCGCACCGCGCTCGTGCTGAGCCGCGGCCGGATGGGCTCGAACTCCGCGCTCGTCCTGCGCAAAGGCCCTGTGGCGGCCGCGTAGTCCACCCCCAGGGTCGGCGTTCGGCAGGAGCCGCGCAGGCCCCCATAGGAAGAGAGAAGCACCATGTCCGACCGACTGACCCTGGAGGAGCTGGCGGCCCTGATGAAGACCGCCGGCATCACCGTCGACCCCGCCGAGCTGGCGAGCCGTCCGGACTCCGCCTTCGAGGAGTACGGCCTGGACTCGCTCGGCCTGCTCGGCATCGTCGGCGAGCTGGAGAACCGGCGCGGACGGGCGCTGCCGACCGACGCCGACCGCTGCAAGACCCCCGGCGAGTTCCTCGACCTCGTCAACAACAGCCTGATGACAGGAGCCTGACATGCCAGGACACACCGAGAACGAGATCACCGTCAACGCGCCCGTGGACGTCGTGTGGGAGATGACCAACGACCTCCCCAACTGGCCGCAGCTGTTCAGCGAATACGCCTCGCTGGAGATCCTGGAGCAGAAGGGGGCCACCACGCGGTTCCGCCTGACCATGCACCCCGACGAGAACGGCAAGGTGTGGAGCTGGGTCTCGGAGCGGACCGTGGACCGCGACAGCCTCACGGTCCGGGCCCGGCGGGTGGAAACCGGCCCCTTCGCGCACATGGACATCCACTGGCAGTACTTCAAGGTGCCGGGCGGCACCCGGATGAAGTGGACCCAGGACTTCGCGATGAAGCCGGACGCGCCGGTGGACGACGCGTGGATGACCGACAACATCAACCGCAACTCCCCGATCCAGATGGCGCTCATCCGGGACAAGATCGAGCAGCGCGAACGCGAGAACCGCGCTCCCGCCGTCAGCCGTCTCTGAAACGAAGGGCGAGTACCCCCCGATGAACCAGACGCACCGTGCTCTCATCGTCGCCCGCATGGCGCCGGGCTCGGCCCCCGACATCGCCGAACTGTTCGCCGACTCGGACGCCGGCGAACTGCCGCACCTGGTCGGCGTCACGCGCCGCAGCCTGTTCCAGTTCGGTGATGTGTACATGCACCTGATCGAGGCGGACCGGCCACCGGGGCCCGCCATCGCGCAGGTCACCGACCACCCCGAGTTCCGGCAGCTCAGCGACCGGCTCACCGCCTACGTCAGCCCGCACAACCCCGACACGTGGCGCAGTCCGAAGGACGCGATGGCCCACGAGTTCTACCGTTGGGAAAACCCCGCCGCGAACTGACCCGAGCGGCCCGGACGGGACCCGCACACCGGTGTGTGCGGGTCCCGCCGCGTGCGGCTCCCGCATCGCGGACCGATCTTCGCCGGCCACGGGGCGTGAGCTATGTTTGAGCGTGAGTGACAGAGTCAAGGAGGCCCTTCCGGTGTCATCGGGGCAGCAGGCACGGGCTCAGGCGGCTGCGATCAAGCCGAGCGGGCAGGCGTCGGGTGCGCCGGAGGAATTCCGCCCCCCGGCCGACCGGCTCCTCGCGCTCTTCGACGGCCGCCGCCTCTCCCCTGGCCAGCGCCGGATCGCCCAGTACCTGATCGACCACCTCACCGAGGCCGCCTTCCTGTCGATCACCGAACTCGCCGAGCGGGTCGGCGTCAGCCAGCCCTCCGTGACCCGCTTCGCCGCCTCCCTGGGATTCAGCGGCTACCCCGCGCTGCGCGACGTGCTCCAGCCCATCGCCCTGAGCGCCGTGGCCGGCGCCCCGGACACCCGCGAGCAGATCCGCCGCAACGAGCTGCAGGCCGCCGTCGACGCCGAGATCGAGAACCTGGAGAACGTCCGCCGGCTGCTCGCCGACACCAACCAGGTCCTGGACATCGGCCGCGAGCTCGCCGCCTCGGTGCCGCTGACCGTCCTCGGCCTGCGCATCTCGGTGTCCCTGGCCGAGTACTTCGCCTACGCGGCCCGGCGCATCCACCCCGACGTGCGCCTGGTGACCCGCGGCGGCAGCGTGGCCTACGACGCGCTGCTCCAGTCCAAGGCGGCCGGCGGGACCTGGGTCCTGGCCTTCGCCATGCCGCGGCACGCCAAGGAGACCCTGGCCGCCGTCCGGGCCGCCCGCACCACGGGGCTGCGCGTCGTCCTGATCACTGATCCGACGCTCGGCCCGCTCGTGGACGAGGCGGACGTGACCCTGAAGGCGGGTACCGGCTCGCGTCTGGTGTTCGATTCGTACGCGGCCCCCGGCATGCTCTCCGCGGCCCTGCTCCAGTCGATGGCCGACGCGGACCCCGAGCGCACCCAGGCGCGTCTGGAGGATTACGAGCAGGTGGCCGACCAGCACGGGTTCTTTCTTTAAGGGCTGATCGGGGCGGATTCGCACGGTCCTGACCAGGGGGATATTCAGCCTTCGAGGTGCATGAAATTTTTCATACTCTTGCCTACTCGACGGTATATATGTTTACTGACGGCGGCGCTCCGGATCCATCAGATGCCGAGGAGGAAGACCCCCTCCTGAACGGACGCGCGGTCGCGACGACCTCCTCACGCCGCGACCGCGCGTCGAGTTCAGGCCTTCGGATCCCGCAGGGCGCCCCCGGCGGCCTCGGTCAACCCCTGGACCGAGGCCGCCCCCCTTGCCTCTCGATCAGAGTTCGACACCCCTCGGAAGTGACGAGAATGCCCCTGACGGCCACCATCACGCGCAGCCCGGACTGGCCCCTGCAGGTCAAGGCCCCCGGAACCCACGACTGGGAGCGCACGGCCACGCGCTGGCTGCGGGACCTGCTCCCCGCCCGCTACGGCAGCTACCTCACCCTGACCCGCCACCACGCCCTGCTGGCCCGGCACGTCCAGCTCCAGCTCCAGCACGAGATGCGGGCGGTACGGGTGGCCCTGCAGACCAGCCGGGCCGAGCTGCCCACGCTGGGCGTCGCCGAGTCGGTCATCGAGAACACGATCCGGATGTACGCCGTCGAGCTCGACCAGCTGGGGCGCCTGGCCCGCGGCGCGCGCCTCGTCTCCGACGCCCTGCTGGTGGGCACCCCCGCCCAGCGCCGGCGCTGACCGGCCCGGGGGCTACGGCGCGGGCTGCCAGGAGCGCAGGCGCGCGGCCACGTCGAAGACGGTCGCGCGGAGCAGGCGGATGTCGGTGATGAGGTCGCGCCACTGCTCGTACGGGGCCTCCACCGCCTTGCCGGACGCCTCGATGTAGGCGACGGCGACCCCGTAGCCGAAGAACTCGTTGGAGTCGGGGAGCGGGCGGAGCAGGACGATCGCCTCCAGGAGGGCGGCCGCGCGCCAGTACGCGTCGGGGTCGTCCACGTCCAGGCTGGGCGTGTTCACCCGGTGCCGGGCCACGGCGGCGACCAGCGCGGAGTGGTCGGCCACCGCCACGTCCTTGAACAGTGACTCCTGCCGCTCCAGCAACCAGCGGTGATCGATGTGCAGTTCCACGCGTCCGAGTATCCCCGTCCCGGGGCCGCCCGGGGGGCTGTTCGCGGAGCACGCCGCCCGCCGCCCGGCTTTGGGGAGCCGGCGGCGGGTGGTGACGGTCCGGTGACTTCCCGATCTCTCTCCGGCACAGGTGTTCCGTAGCGGAGGCTTTGACTCCTACGGTCTGTGCAGCACAGTTCCGGATCAGGAGGCAGCGTGGAGCGCGAGATCGGCATCGACCAGCTGGTGGCGGCGATGAAGGCGGTCGACGAGGCGGGCAGCCTCTTCGAGGAGTCGCTCGCCGTGTACGAGGCCCGCGGCCTCAAGCGGACCAGCGACGACTTCAAGGTGGCGGGCGGCTCCGTCCAGACGCTCCAGGGTGCCGAGGAGATGGCCCTCGGGGCCCGCAGGTTCCTCACCGAGCTCGCCGTGCTCGCCGGTCTCACGACGGCGGGCCTCGAAGACCGGCTGGCCGTACGGAGGGACACGGTCCGGACGGGCTTCAGGGGCGTCTGCGGCGGCGGCTCCCGGATGGCCCGCCCGCTTCTCGACCCGACCGTGGCGGGGCTGCGGCTGCTGCTGGACGTCGACCTCTTCGAGCCCGCCTTCAAGGCGGAGATCGAAGAGGTGATGCGGGCCGAGGCGGCGACCTACCCCGCGCCCTCGGCCGTCCGCGTCCCGCGCGCCGTCGCGGTCCGCACCCCCTGAGCGGGGTCCCCCGGGGTGCCGCGCCCGGCCGAGGGGGAGAGGCTGGAGACATGCATCATGCACCGGTCGTCGTCCACCGGATCTTCCCGTCGGGAGGCCGGCAGGTCACGCTGCGGACCGCGGGCGGCGAGGAGTCCCTCGGAGTGGCCCGCTCGGACGAGGACGTCATCGAGTTCCTCCGGCGGGCCGGGATGCCCGACCCCGACGACGTGGTCCTCGGCGGCTCGGAGCTGCTCGAGTGGGATGCCGACGATCCCCACGTGTACACCGTGGATACGCCCACGGGGGACCTGCCGTGACGCCCCCGACGCCCTGCGCGCCTCAGCGGCGCAGGTAGGCGAGCACCGCGAGGACCCGCCGGTTGTCCTCGGCGCACGGGGCGATCCGCAGCTTGGCGAAGATGCCCGCCGTGTGCTTGGCGACGGCGCTCTCGCTGACGTGCAGGGCGAGCGCGATCGCGGCGTTGGACCGGCCCTCCGCCATCAGCTCCAGCACGTCCCGCTCCCGCGCGGTGAGGCTCGCGATGGTTCCCCGGGCGTCGCCGCGCGAGAGCAGCCTGGAAACCACCTGCTGGTCCAGGACGGTGCCGCCTGCGGCCACCCGGCGTACCGCGTCGACGAACTGACCGGTGTCGGTGACCCGGTCCTTGAGGAGGTATCCGACGCCTCCCTCGTCGCCGGCCAGCAATTCGTTGGCATAGAGCTGGTCGACGTACTGCGAGAGCACGAGGACGGGCAGCCCGGGACGCTGCCGGCGGGCTTCCAGCGCGGCCTGGAGGCCCTCGTCGGTCAGCGTCGGCGGCAGGCGCACGTCGACGACCGCGACGTCCGGGGCCTCCTCCAGCAGCGCGCGCAGCAGGGAGGGGCCGTTGTCCACGGAGGCCACTATGTCGAAGCCGTGCTCCCGGAGGGTGCGCTCCAGCCCGTCCCTCAGGAGGAAGAGGTCTTCGGCGAGGACAAGGCGCACGGAATCTCCAACGTCACGGTGGTCGGCCCGCCCGGCGGGCTGTGCAGGGCGAGGGTCCCGTCGAAGGTAGCCAACCGCCCCCGGACGCCGAGCAGCCCGGTCCCCTCGGCGGGGTCCGCGCCGCCGCGGCCGTCGTCGGTGACGGTCACGCGCAGCCGCGGGTCCCGGCCGCCGTGGTGCTCGACGACGATGTCGACGCGGTCGGCGCGGGCGTGCTTCGCCGCGTTGGCCAGCAGCTCGTTGACCGCGAAGTAGGCGGCCGACTCCACGGGCGCGGCGGGCCGCCCCGGCAGGCCGGCCTCGACCCGCACGTCGAGGAAGCTGTCGAGCGCCAGCGAGCGCAGCGCGTCACCCAGTCCGCGGTCGGTGAGCACCGGCGGCTGGATGCCCCGGACCAGGTCGCGCAGGTCCTCGAGCGCCCGCGCCGACAGGGCCCGTACTTCCAGCAGTTCGGTACGGGCGGCCGCCGGGTCCCGATCCAGCAGCCTGGTGGCGGAGTCGAGCCGCATGCCCAGGGCGACGAGCCGGGCCTGGGCGCCGTCGTGCAGATCCCTCTCGATGCGCCGCAGTTCGGCCGCCTGCGACTCCAGGGCGGCCGTCCGCCCGTCGGTCAGCTGCTCGATGCGGTGCGCGAGTTCGGTGCTGCGGGGTGCGGCGAGGAGCAGGCGGCTCCAGCGGGCGTGCAGGCGCAGGACGCGGGGTGCGACGGCCACTCCGAGAACCATGAAGGCGACTCCCAGCGCCAGCGCCGCGAGCATCGCGGGAGCGCTGTCCACGCGTACGAAGGCGTACCAGTTGCCTTCGCCGAGGCGGCGCCAGACGAAGGGCTGGACGAACGCGCCGAACGCCCCGTACTCGATGAGGGCGAGCGGGACGGCGACCAGCAGCCCTCCGGCCCACGGCTCCAGCCAGGCCCACCTCAGGTCACGCCAGAAGCCCTCCTCGGCGAGGACGGCCCGGGGCGCGCGGGGGAGGGGCTCCGGCGGGCCGATCCGCACTCCCGACCACGTCCCGGCCCGCTCACGGGAGCGGTCGGACCGGCGGCGCAGCGCGCCGGCCGCGGCCGGAAGCAGCCGCCCGCCGAGGCCCGCGGGCAGGAGCAGCAGGGCCCCGAACACGCCCGCCCCGGCGAATGCCGCGGCCACCGCTGACAGACTCGCCAGCTGGCAGCGCCAGGCGGCGGTCAGGGAACGGGATGTCGAACTCATGTCCCGTGCAGGGTAGTCGCCGCCGAACCGGTCCCGGAGCGTGCCCTCGCGACCCACGGCAGGGCCGCGAGCAGGCATGCCGCCCCGAAGCAGACCATCGGCAGGACGGCTCCGGACTCCTCGTCCAGGAAGAGCAGCATGCCGAGGTTGACCAGTGTGTGGAAGCCGCCCGCGAGCAGCAGCCGGTACGCCCCGCCCGTCCCCTCGAGCGCGAGGCCCAGCACCACCGACATGGCCACGGTCGCGAGGAGGAAGGCCGCCGCGTACTCCGGGCGCCGCGCGAAGACCGGCACGTGCCACAGCCCCCACAGCACGCCCACCGTGACCGAGGAAGCGAGCACACCGAAGCGGGTGCGCAGCAGCGGCTGCAGGAGACAGCGCCAGCCGATCTCCTCGGCGCACGCCCCGACCAGCTGCGCCACGACGATCAGCGCGAAGGAGTGCTGCAGGGAGCCGGGGCGGGTGAACCAGCCCTCAGCCGAGCCGTTTCGGGTCAGCAGGTGGGCCAGGACCGCCAGCGCGGTGATCAGCGGAGCCGTGGCGAGCAGCGCCGCGCCGCGCCCGGTCTGTCGCTGACCGGCGCCGCGGATCAGCCGGGTGACCCGGTCGCGCTGGACCAGCGCGAGCGCGGCCACCCCGGCGGCTGGTCCGAACTGCGTCAGCTGGATCACCTCGGCGGGTACCCCGGCGGCCTGCTGCACCGTCCCCAGCGCACCCGCCGCCACGAACGCCACCGCGAGGAATGCGCCCGCTGTTCCCCCTATCCGCGGTGTCCGCGGTGTCCGTCGCGTCCGCTGCGTCCGCTGCGTCCGCGCCGCCCCGACGTCCTCGACCGTCTCCATGTCCCGCTCCGCTCCGCTTCGTTGACCGTGTACTGCACGGACGACGATGCCGGGCGGAGCGGCCCGGGCCATTGCACCTGGCAACCGGGCAGGGGTGTACCCAGGTACAGCAGCACTCAACGCGGCGTCTCCGGCGCGGCGGGCGGGCCCGGGCGGGGGCGACGGAGGGGGCGACGGCGGGGGTCAGGCCGCGCCGCCCTTGGACGCGGGGCCGAACTGCTCGTCCAGCACGGACAGCCGCCGCCAGTACTCGTCCTCGTCGATCTCGCCGGACGCGAAGCGCCGCCCCAGGATCCCGATCGGCGACCGCTCGCCGTAGGCCGCTCCCCGGGCCTGCCACGGCCCGCGGCGGCCGCGCCACACGGTGCGGCGCAGCACGGCCACGGCGCCGATCGCGACCGCCGCCCAGATGAGCGGGAAGAACAGGATCCACGGGCCGGGCCCGTCGTGCGCGAGGGTGGTGAGGGTGTTCATCTCGGTTCATCTCCTCGGAAGTGCGGACGTTTCGTCTCACTCCGAGACTCGCTCCGGGAGGGGGTCCGGGTCGTCGTACGGCCGGCTGCACCCTGCGTACCGCCGGGGGAGTACGGGGCCCCCGTCAGCCGAGCCAGCCCGGCCGTACGAGCCCCGACTCGTAGGCCAGGACCACCAGCTGGGCGCGGTCCCGGGCGCCGAGCTTGACCATCGTCCGGCTGACGTGCGTCTTGGCGGTGAGGGGGCTGACGACCAGCCGGCGGGCGATCTCCTCGTTGGACAGGCCCATGCCCACCAGCGCCATCACCTCCCGTTCCCGGTCCGTGAGCCGGCCCAGGTCCGCCGCGGCCGCGGGCCGCTTCGAGCGGGCCGCGAACTCCGCGATCAGCCTGCGGGTCACACCCGGGGACAGCAGCGCGTCGCCCTCCACCACCGCCCGGACCGCTCGCAGCAGTTCCTCCGGTTCGGTGTCCTTGACGAGGAAGCCCGAGGCACCCGACCGGATCGCCTCGAAGACGTACTCGTCGAGCTCGAAGGTGGTGAGCATGACCACCCTGACGCCGCCCAGCTCCGGGTCCTCGGTGATCCGCCGGGTGGCGGCGAGCCCGTCCAGCACCGGCATCCGGATGTCCATGAGAACGACGTCGGGGCGCAGCTCCCGCACGATCCGGACGGCCTCGTCCCCGTCGGCCGCCTCACCGGCCACCTCGATGTCGGGCTGCGCCGAGAGCAGCGCCCGGAACCCTGCCCGGACGAGCAGCTGGTCGTCGGCGAGCAGCACACGGATCACGGGTCCTCCTGGGGCGTGGCGGCCTTCAGCGGCAGCCTCGCGACCACCCGGAACCCCCCGTCGGGACGCGGGCCGGCCTCGATCGTGCCACCCAGGGCGGCAGCCCGCTCCCGCATGCCCACGAGCCCGTTCCCACTGCCGCCCGCGGCGCCGCCCGCGGCCGGGCCGTCGTCGTCCACGCGCAGCTCCAGCGCGCTCGGCTGCCATATGAGGCCGACGCGCGCGGTGCGCGCCCCCGAGTGCCGTACGACATTCGTCAGCGCCTCCTGCAGGATCCTGAAGGCGGCCAGGTCCGCGCCGGGCGGCAAGGCCCGCGCAGTCCCCCCGGCCGACACCTCCACGGCCAGCCCGGCCGCCGCGGCCTGCTCGACGAGCTCGGGAAGGCGGTCGAGACCGGGGGCGGGGGTGCGGGGCGCGTCACCGGGGGTGCGCAGGGTGTCCAGGACCTGCCGGACCTCGCCCAGAGCCTCCTTGCTGGCGGCCTTGATGGTGGTCAGCGCCGTACGGGCCTGCTCGGGGTCGGTGTCGAGCAGGGCCAGCCCGACGCCCGCCTGCACGTTGATCACCGAAATGCTGTGGGCCAGGACGTCGTGCAGCTCCCGGGCGATGCGCAGCCGCTCCTCGTTCACCCGGCGCCGCTCGGCGGCGGCCCGCTCGGCCCGCTCGCGGGCCCACTGCTCCCGCCGCACTCGGACCAGCTCGGCCACGGCCAGCATCGCGAGCACCCACGCGGTGATGGCCAGCTCCTGCCCCCAGGGCGCCGGGCCGTCCCCGGCCGGCGGGAGCCACCGGTACAGCCAGTGGACGATCAGCAGGTGCCCGGCCCACAGCAGCCCCACGGCTCCCCAGGCGGCTCTGCGGTGTCCGGCGACGACAGCGGCGAAACAGGCCAGTGCCAGGCTGACGAACACGGGGCCGTACGGATATCCCGCGCCGATGTACACCAGGGTGACGGCGCTGACCCCGTACGCCACGGCCACCGGATGCCGGTGCCGGGCCAGCAGCAGGGCCGGCCCGAGCAGCAGCAGGAGCCGCGCGAACGCGTCGAGCCCCACCCGCCCGGTCTGCTCCCGCGCGGCCCAGCCGGAGGCCACCTGTGCGAAGACGGCGACGAGCAGCACCGAGCGCCAGGCCGGGCCCCGCCCGGTCCGCTCCACCCATCGCCGCCAGGGAGGACCCGGGCGCTCACGCTGCTCTTCCATACGGCAACGCTAGTGCGCGCCCGCCGTCACCCGCGTCACCCCGGCGTAGCGTTCGCGGCGTACTCCCCAGGTAGTACGCAGACGAGAAGGACAGGCAGCACACGCCCGTCGTCCCCTCGGCCAGCCGGGCGATCTGTGCGCCGCTCCCCGCACGAATGACCATGGCTGACGATCCGTCATGTTCTTCTGGACCTTCGTCGCGTCCGGTACCCCCGGCACCGCCGCCGGGGTCGAGAAGGAGATTCCCCTTGCCCCGTCTGGTCCGCTTCCCGCGCGTCGCCTGCACCGGTGTGGCCGCAGTCGCCCTCACCGTCCTCGCTTCCACCGCCACCGCTTCCACCGCCACCGCCACCGCCTCCCCGGCCTTCACAGCCGTCGAGCCGCCCGCGTCGTCGCTCACGCTTTCGGACCCGCGCATCGTGGCGCACTTCGACTTCCAGGCGGGCGAGACGCCGGAGAACATCGCGCTGGAGCCCGACGGCTCGGCCAATCTGACGTTCGCCTTCGCGGGGAAGGTCGTCCGGGTCGCCGAGAACGGGGACACGCAGCCCGTCGCCACCCTGCCCGCCGTCACGGACCCGGCCACACCGCTGATCGGCGCCGCGCTCGCCATGGGCATCGTGCGGACCGGCGACGGGTCGCTGTACGTCAACTACCTCACCGGGCACGAGGAGCAGACGGGCGTGCCGACCGGTGTCTACCGGATCGCCCCCGACGGCGCGGTCGAACTCTTCGCCGCGCTGCCGGCCGGCAGCTTCGCCAACGGCCTCGCCCTCGACAAGAAGCACGGCGTGCTCTACGCCGCCGACTCCGTGCTCGGCAAGGTGTGGCGGATCTCGCTCGACGACGCCACCGTGACCACCTGGGCCACCGGCACCGCCCTGGAACCGGCAGGCTCCGTCGGCGCCAACGGCATCAAGGTCCACCGGGGCGCCGTGTGGGTGTCCAACAGCGACCGCGGCACCCTGCTGCGCATCCCGGTGAACAAGGACGGCTCCGCCGGAGCGATCGAGACCCGGGCCACCGGAGTGGCCGGGATCGACGACTTCGCCTTCCCCGGCCCCGGCGGCTCCGCCATCGCGGCCCTCCACCCGACCAGCCAGGTCGCCCTCGTCCGCCCCGACGGTACGCACTCCATCCTGCTGAACTCCGAGGCGGGCCTGTCCAACCCCACGTCCGTGGCCGTGCGCCGCGACAAGGTCTACGTGCCCAGTGCGGCCTACACGACCCAGACCGACCCGAACCTGCTGCTCGCGCGCCTGGACAAGGGTCATTCCTGACGATCCGTGCTATCCGGACTATCCGCCTCCGCCTCCGGACCGCCCGTGGTGGCCGGTGGTGGAGCGGGTTGCCGCCCTGCCGTAAATTGGCCCACGGCCCGCCGGGCCAGGCCGGACATAAGGGACGATCGCGGGCAGGAGTGGGCAGGACATGGCGCGACGCGGACGTGCGGAAACCGACCGGGGGGACGCCGCCGGCGAGCCCGCGGTCCCGGGCTCCGAGATCGCCGCGGCGGCCGACGGCGGGCACGCCGCCCCGGGCTGGCTGCGCCTGGGGCGCGACGGCCGGCTGACCGCCTACGCGAGCTGCGCCGAGGGGCTGGTGCGCTGGACCGAGTCGGCGCCCGGCTCGGACGTCTGGCGCGGACCCGACCTGTTCCCCGTGGAGGGCTGGACCGGGCAGTACACGCTGACCCAGGACTCCAACGGCTTCGTCTGGTTCGCCGCCACCCGCCACCGGGACGGGGCGCCGGAAGGCCGCGAATTCGTCATAGCCGCCCAATATCAGACAAGTCGGCCGCTGAGCGACTGGCGTGCGGTGGGCAATCCGTTCCCGCCGGGCGACGCGTCGGCGCCCGCCCCCGGCGCCCCCGTCGTCCTCGCCGACGGATCGGGCTCCCTCCACTACGTCGTCACCCGTTTCGGAGTGGGTGTCCGCGCGCGGACCCAGCGCTCCGACGGGTCGTGGACCGCATGGGCCGACCATCAGCTCACGTGGGTGCGCGGCGCGGTCGTGCCCACGGGCCCGACCGGGGGCCGGGTCGGCTTCCTCGCCCCCTTCCGCGGCGGGGCCGTGCAGTTGGGCCAGGAGAAGCCGGGGGAGGGGGCCTTCGCCTGGCTGGGCCGGGTGGAGGCGGAAGCCGTCGAGGGGACGTACAGCTCCGTCGAGACGAGCCCCGGCGTCGCCACCCACTTCTGGCGCACTCCGGCGGACGGAACCGTCGTCGCCTGCCGGCCGCAGGGGATCGGCGTGGTGACGACGGGCGGCTTCATGTCCCTGGGCGGCGCGGGCGGCGTCGGCCCGGTCGGCGTCGTCCGTGCGCCCATCAACGGATACGACTGCACGGTCCTCCTCCAGCGCGGGGCCGAGGGGTACCCGGAAATCGCCGCCTATCCCACGCAGGGTGAGCAGTACGGGGCCTGGTGGGCCCCCGTGGGGGACCGGTGCGCGGGCCTCCCGGCCATGGCCCTCGACGCCCAAGGCTCGGTCACGATCGCGATGATCGACACGGATGGCGGGCTGAGGATCGCCCGCCAGGATCTCGCGGCAGAGGGGCTGGCCTTCGGCGCTTGGCGTTGCGTGGGGTGAGGTTCATCACCGAGTCATCTTGCCCCGTGGGGTGAATTGCCCATTCCGGTCTTTCTCCCGACCAACTGGGCAGCTCGCGCGCCCGCAACGCCGGGGATGCAGTTGCTCATTAACACATGCGAAACATTGCGGGGCCGGAGCGTTTCCGAATACTTGCTCGGCGTCAAACAATTGGCCTAGGCTGCACACGCCCTGTGAGGATCGCATAAGTGTGCGGCCCGGCGCGGGGACCGGACGGGCGAGGCGAGGAGCGGCGGTGGTCGGGGTCGGCGGCGGATCCGGCTTCATGTCACGGCAGGGAGCCACACGCCGTAAGAAGAGTGGCAATCGAGGAGTTTTCTGAGTGGCCGGTACGCCCCGCCTGAGTGTTGTCGTTCCCTTTCAGGACGTCGAGATATACCTCGAGGAGTGCCTGGAGTCGATAGCCAGGCAGACGTTCCCCGACCTCGAGGTCGTCATGGTCGACGACGGTTCGACCGACTCCTCGACCGCGATCGCCGCCGACTTCGCCCGCCGCGACCCCAGGTTCAGGCTCCTGCGCCAGGAGTCGATGGGACCGGGACATGCCCGTAATGTCGGTATTCGCGCCGCTCATCCCGAGGCGGAGTTCCTCGCGTTCGTCGACGGCGACGACGTCATACCCGAGTACGCCTACGAGTTGCTCGTGCGGACCCTCGACGCCTCCGGCTCCGACTTCGTGTCGGGCAACGTGCAGATGATGAACTCCACCAAGAAGTGGCAGTCCCCGCTGCACAAGGCGCCCATGCAGCGCAGCAAGCGCGGTACGCACATCACGAAGGTGCCGGAGCTCATCTACGACCGGACCGTCTGGAACAAGCTGTTCCGGCGTTCCTTCTGGGACTACCACTACATCGCATTCCCCGAGGGAGTCATGTATGAGGACTCCTGGGTCAACATGTTCGCCCATTTCCGTGCGAGCAAGGTGGACATCCTCACGGACATCGTCTACTTCTGGCGCCGGCGCGAGGGAGGTGCCGCGCCCTCCATCACCCAGCGGCACACCGAATTCAGCAATCTGCAGGACCGCGTCGCCGCCGTTCAGTCGGTCAGCCGGTTCCTCGCCGGACACCGCGCCAGGTCCTACAGCGACCACAAGCGGAAGTACGATCTCGCCTGTCTGAAGTCCGACCTGATGCTGCATCTGAAAGTGCTGCCGGACGCCGACGAGGAATACCGGAACGCCTTCATGCACTGGGCGAACGAGTTCCTGGACGAGGCCGACGAGGACATCATCGACGAACTCCCCGCCGATGCCCGCGTCAAATGGCTGCTGGTGCGCGAGGGCCGGCTGAAGGAACTGCTCGACGTCGTCGAGTTCGAGCGCAAGGGCGGACCGCTGCCCGTTCAGCGGCGCCTGCACCGGTACCTCAACTACCCCTATCTCGGCGACCGGTCGATCGGCCTCGACAAGAGCGCCTACCGGCTCGACAAGGAACTGTCGCTGCACGGTTCGCTGACCAGCGCCCGCTGGGACGACTCCGGACACCTGGCCCTCGAAGGATCCGCGTACGTCCGCTTCATCAACGTGCACAAGCGGCACATGTCGATGAAGGCCATCGCGCTGCGCAACAAGAAGCAGAGCCGGGTCGTCGTCGCGAAGGCGAAGACCACGTACTACCCGCAGGCCACGGAACACTCGAACCAGAACCGCTACTGCTACGACTGGTCGGGGTTCCAGGTCAGCTTCGACACCTCCCGCCTCAAGCGCAAGGGCCAGTGGGTCGAGGGGACTTGGGACGTGGCCGCCGGTGTGCTGAGCCGAGGCCTGTTCCGCTACAAGGGAATTGCGCGCGGCGGCGCGGGCACCGCCGCCAACCCGCCCTACCAGTACGTCGAGAAGAACACCCGCGTCGTACCGCTCTTCCTCCAGGGCAAGCTCAAGCTCCGCGTGGAGATCGTCCGTTGCCGCATCACGCGGCACCGGATCGTCGGCGACAACCTCGAACTCGGCGGTGTCTACCTGGGGCCCAAGCTTCCCGAGTGGGGCAAGTTCCGGGTGACCAGCATGGGCGGCGCCGGCCGTCACGACTCCTGGGTCCAGTTCAAGCCGGGCGGCGAGGGCTGGTACACCTTCGTGACCCGCATCCCCGTCAAGGCGCTCGTGCCCGGCCACCGCACCAACTCCGGCGACGGGGTCCCGCAGACCTGGAACACCGGCGCCAACGGCTGGAAGACCACTCTGCACGTAGAGGGCCGCAAGGCGGCCATCTACCCGGTCATGGCGGAGGAGACCACCGACGGCCACTACCGCCTGCCGGCCGGACTGCAGACGCCGAACGCGGACCGCGAGGTCGTCGTGCACCGCAACGGCTCCGGCTACGTGGTGATGTTCGAGCGGGACACCCTGCCGCTCGCCAAGTCCGTCACCTGGCGCCAGGACGGCTCCGTGGAAGTCGTCGTCGGCTACGCGGCGGAGGACATGCTCAGCGCGTCCGAGTACGCCGCGGCCCACATCGTCGTCCGCTCCCGGGCCCACGGCGCCGAACGCGTCGTCCCCATCACCTGGTACGGCCAGGAGTTCCGCTTCGTCCTGACGCCCGCCGCCATGCGCACCCTGGCCGGCGACATCCCGCTGGCCTCCGGCCGCTGGGACTTCTTCCTGCGCCGCCAGGACCCCTCCGCGGTCACCGCGGAGAACCGGTCCAACGACCTCATGGTCAAGATGGCGCAGGAACTGATCCCCACGTTCCCCAGCGAGATGACCGCCGACGAGCGGCGCTACGAGATGCAGGCCGAGGCCTACGACCGGCTCTCCCTCCTGGTCCACTCGGCGATGCCCGACGAAGCGCGCGGCCCGTACCGCCAGAAGCTGCTGCGCACCAAGTTCTACCCGGACGCCCGGCGCAAGCCGCTGAAGCAGGCGGTCCTGTTCGACGCCTTCAAGGGCACCCAGTACTCCGACAGCCCGCGCGCCCTGCACGAGGAGATGGTCCGCCGCGGCGTCGACCTCGAGCACCTGTGGGTCGTGCGCGACGACCAGGTCGCGGTTCCCCCGACCGCCCGCCCCGTCCGCATGTGGTCCCCCGACTGGTACGAGGCCATGGCCCGGGCCCGCTACGTCGTCGCCAACAACCACCTGCCCGACTGGTTCGAGAAGCGCGACGGGCAGGTCGTCGTACAGACCTGGCACGGAACGCCGCTCAAGAAGATCGGGCACGACATCGAAGCCGTGCACTTCGCGGACAAGCGGTACCTGGAGCGCGTGGAGAAGGAGGTGCAGAACTGGGACATGCTGGTGTCCCCGAACAGCTTCAGCACCCCCATCCTCAAGCGCGCCTTCCAGTTCCCCGGCGAGATGGTCGAGAGCGGCTACCCCCGCAACGACATCCTGCGCCGCGCCGACTCGGGACACCGGGCCGCGGAAGTGCGCCGCCGCATCGGGCTCCCGCCCGGCAAGCGGGTCGTCATGTACGCACCGACCTGGCGCGACGACCAGTTCTACGCACCCGGCAAGTACAAGCTCGACTTCCGCATCGACCTGGAAGACGCCCGGGCGCAGCTGGGCCACGACCACGTCCTGCTGGTGCGCCGCCACCCCAACGTGGTGGACCCGGTCCCCGGCGCCGGCGACGGGTTCGTGTTCGACGTGTCCGACTACCCGGACATGGCGGACCTCTCCCTCATCACCGACGTGATGATCACGGACTACTCCTCCCTGATGTTCGACTTCGTCAACACCGGGCGGCCGATCCTGTTCTTCACGTACGACCTCGACCACTACCGGGACACGCTGCGCGGGTTCTACTTCGACTTCGAGCAGTCCGCCCCCGGTCCGCTGCTGTACAGCTCCCCGGAACTGGTCGGGGCGATCCGCAACATCGACCGGATCCAGCAGGGCTACGCGGCCCGCTACCGCTGGTTCCAGCAGGAGTTCTGCGACCTCGACGACGGCTACGCGGCGGCCAGGCTGACCGACCGGATCCTGATCGCCGGAGGAGACCTCGACCCCGCCCGGGCGCAGGCGCCGGCGGTCGGTGCGGCCCTCGCCCAGATTCCCGCCCAGCCGGGCCCCTGGAACGCGGGCGGCCTCGGCCAGATGCCGCGGCAGCCGGTGAGAAGGATGGATTCCGAGCATGTCTAAGGCAGCCCAGAACGCGCGTCGCATCGTCACGGGCGTGGATGCTTCCGGGCCGGTTCCCGTCGAGTACCGGTTCTCCCACGCCAGGAACGGGAACCGGCACCTGGTCGTCGTGTTCGCGAACTTCGCCGCGCCCGACGAGTACGGGATGTCGGGCGGAGTCCTCGACAAGGTGCGGGCGAACATCCTGTGGGTCCGCGACCTCTTCGACGGGGCGAACAGCTACTACCTGTGCAAGGGGATGGATTTCGGCGTCGAGCAGTCGGTGGCCGGGCTCATCGCGCGCGTGGTGAACGCGCTGTCGCTGACACCCGACGACTGCACCATGATCGGCAGTTCCAAGGGCGGCAGCGCGGCGCTCTACTTCGGTCTGAAGTACGGCTACCGGAACATCGTGGCCAGCGTGCCCCAGTTCCTGATCGGAACGTACGTCAGGGAGGGCATCCCGGGCGCCGCGCAGCTGATGATGGGCGAGGTCACCGAGGAGAAGGTGCGCTTCCTCGACTCGGTCCTTCCCGAGCTGGTGCGCGCCCGGCCGAACCCGGCCGCAAACATCTACCTGATCTCCTCGCCCCAGGACGAGCAGTACACGCGCCAGGTGGAACCCTTCCTCGGCCTGTTCCAGGGGTACGAGCGCTTCAACTTCATCTTCAACGACTCCTCCCTGGTCACCGGCCATCCGAACGTGGTTCCGCGCAACGTCCCGGTCATCATGGGGCTGTTGAACCTCCTCGTCGACGGAGTCAGCCCCGTGATCGGCGGCGTCCGCTACGGCTACGAGGAGCCGGAGCGCGACACGTCCGGGATCGAGGCGTACCTGGCCGCGACCTCCCAGGTCCGGGGGGACGACTTCCCGGCGCCGGTGGTGCTGATGCCCGCGGCGGATCAGCGGCTGCCGGCGCACGCGGTCCGCTTCGTGGGGTCCGCTCCGCGCGCGGTGCGGGTCAGCATCTGGGAGAACGGCACGTTCCAGGGCTCCCCGGCGGTCGCCCCCGACGGCAGCTGGAGCTGGCTGCGGGACAAGCCGTGGGGCAAGGGGCGGCACGTGGTGCGGCTCTTCGGGGTGGACGCGAACAACTTCCACTCCGGGCGCAGCGAAGTGGTCTTCACGGTCGTGGATCCGGTGGAGTCGGCGGATCCCGTGGCCGCCCCGGGCCGGCCCCTGGCGCTGACGGTGACCTCGCCGGGCGCCCACCAGCAGGTGCCGGGCCCCGTCGCCCGGTTCGCGGGCTTCGCCCCCGGTGCCGTGCGCGTCGAGTTCCAGGAGGCCGGGGTCAGCCTGGGCGCCTGCCCCGTGCTGCCGGACGGCAACTGGTCCTGGGAGTCGAACTGGGCCTGGAACGAGGGGCCGCACTTCGTGGAGGCCGTCGCGGTGGGCGCCGGAGGCAACGCCTCCGCCTGGATCTCCGTGCCCTTCACGGTGGTCGGCGCCTACCCCGTACCCGGCCCTGGCGGCTACTCCGGCGTGAGGCACTGACCCGCGGGAGCGGTTTCGTGCCGGGCCGTCGAGAAGAATGGATTGCGAGCATGTCCAACACAGCCAAGAACGCGCGCCGCGTCATCACGGGCGTGGACGCCTCCGGGCCGGTTCCCGTCGAGTACCGGTTCTCCCACGCCAAGAACGGCAGCCGCCACCTCGTCGTCGTGTTCGCCAACCTCAACGCGCCCGGTGACTACGGGATGGGCGGCGGAATCCTCGACAACGTCCGCGCGAACATCCTGTGGATCCGCGACTCCTTCGACGGGGCGAACAGCTACTACCTGTGCAAGGGGATGGATTTCGGCGTCGAGCAGTCGGTGGCCGGGCTCATCGCCCGCGTGGCGAACGCGCTCTCGCTGACACCCGACCAGTGCACGATGTTCGGCAGTTCCAAGGGCGGCAGCGCGGCGCTGCACTTCGGCCTGAAGTACGGCTACAAGAACATCATCGCCAGCGTGCCCCAGTTCCGGATCGGCACGTTCGTCGTCAGTGCCATGGCGGATTCCGCCCGGGCGATGATGGGGGAGGTGACGGAGGACAAGGTGCGCTTCCTCGACTCGGTCCTTCCCGAGGTGGTGCGCGGCAGTGCCAATCGCTCGGCCAACATCTACGTGATCTCTTCGCCCCAGGACCGGCAGTTCGCGATCCACATCGAGCCGTTCCTCGGACTGTTCCAGGGCTACGAGAACTTCAACTTCATCTTCAACGACTCTCCGCTGATCTCCGGCCACGACAAGGTGACGACGCGGAACATCCCTTCCATGGTCGGGCTGTTGAACCTCGTCACCCACGGGATCGTCCCCCGGATCGGCGCCGTCCGCAACGGCCGCGAGGAGCCGCAGCGCGACACGTCCGGGATCGACGGGTACCTCAAGGCGACGTCCCAAGTGCGGGGGGACGACTTCCCGGCGCCGGTGGTGCTGATGCCGGCGGCGGAGGAGCGGCTGCCGGCGCGCGCGGTCCGGTTCGTGGGGTCCGCTCCGGGTGCGGTGCGGGTCAGCATCTGGGAGAACGGCACGTTCCAGGGATCCCCACCGGTCGCCCCCGACGGCAGCTGGAGCTGGGAGCGGGAGAAGCCCTGGGCCAAGGGGCGGCACGTGGTGCGGCTCTTCGGAGTGGACGCGAACAACTTCCACTCCGGACGCAGCGAGGTGGTGTTCACCGCCACCGACGAGCCCTTCGCGCCGTCGCAGGCTCCCGCTCCGGCCGGGGCGGGAGCGCAGGCGCCGGCCCGGCCGCCCGTCCTGTCCGTCACGTCCCCGGTTCCCCAGCAGCAGGTGCAGGGCCCGGCGGTGCGCTTCACGGGGTTCGCTCCGGGCGCGGTGCGGGTGGACTTCCAGGAGCGCGGCACGGGCCTGGGCACGTGCGAGGTGACGGCCGACGGTGCCTGGGCCTGGGATCCGGGCTGGGCCTGGAACGAGGGCGACCACGTGGTCGAGGCCGTGGCGGTGGACGCGGCGGGCAACGCCTCCGCCTGGGCCGCCGTCCCCTTCGTCGTGATGAACGCCTACATCGTGCCGGCCCAGGGCGGCTACACCGCTACGAGGTACTGAGCTCCGGGGCGGCCGTGACGTGGGGGGCGGGACGGCTCACCCGCATCACCAGGGCCCGGTGGTCGGAGGTCTTGGTCTCCACGACCTGGCACCCGGTCCGCGGCAGCGTCGTGAACAGGTAGTCGATCTTCGCCCCGTCCTGGTGGGTGCGGCGTCCCGCCCGGGAGTCGCCCTTCTGGTCGCACTCCCGCCACGTGGTGTAGGCCTCGGCCGGCCAGAGCCACGCGGTGGTGCTCCCGCCGACCGGCGGCGGCGAGTTGAAATCACCGCCGATGATCGTACGGTCGCCCTCGGCCGCGGCCGCGAAGAGCGAGCGGAGCTGCTCGTCCCGGAAGTCCCAGTCGGGGTGCACGGTATCGGTGCCGCGCAGCGCGACGTGCCCGTTGCACACCCGGACCCCCTGGGCCGGGACCTGGGCGCAGAGGAACCGCCGGTGCACCCCCGCCGTCGGCTGCTGCGTCGGTACGGCCTGCACCCCGGTGAGCGGGGACGCCGCCAGCAGGCCGGAGCCGGCCTGCCCCCTGCCCTCACCCGTGCAGCTGACGGGAGTGCTGCGGCCCGCCTCGTCCACGCTGACGTAGGGATCGAACTCGCTGTGCCAGTCCCTGCCCAGACGCCGGGCGGCCGACTGCAGGTCCTCGGAGCACACTTCCTGCAGGAGCATGACGCGTACCCCGCGCCCCTCGGCCAGGGCGCGCAGCTGCTGGAACTTGTCGTCGGGGCTGCCCTTGTCCTCGCAGCCCCACTGCTCGACACCGCACATGTTCCATGTGGCCACGGACAGCGTGTCCGGTGTGACCTGGGGAGCGAGCGCCGACGGCACCGAGGCGGTGGGCGCGGACGTGCAGGCCGCGGCGGTCAGCAGACCGAGGGCCGCCGCCACGCTGCCGAAGCGGCGCGATCGTCGGCGTATCCCGGTCTCGGTGTGTCTGTGCATCCCGCCATCATTGAGTACGGGCCGGTCAGGCGGTGCATCGGGGTGAGCGGAACAGTGCCGTCCACAGGAAGGGCTCGCCGAAGAGCGGGGACCCGTCCGGTTCGTCCCGCATGCGGCGCAGCTCGACCTCCGTGAGGTCGGCGAAGATCCAGCGCAGCGACTCCGGCGTGTAGGCGAGGCCGCCGTGCAGGCCGGCCTGCCGGTAGAAGTCCGCGTCGGGCAGCTCCGAGCCCATCCCGCCGGCCGCGAAGCAGGTGAGGGCGAGGTGGCCGCCGGGTGCGAGGCACCGCTCGAGGAGGCCGAGGTAGCTGATGCGGCGGTGCGGCGGCAGGTGGTGGAAGCAGCCGGAGTCGTAGATCAGGTCGTAGGGGCCGCTCAACTCGGACCCGGCGAGGGCGAAGGCGTCGCCGCAGTGGAAGCGGACGTCGGCCCCCGCCTCACGGGCCCGGTCCTCGGCCCAGGCGATGGCCGCCGGTGACAGGTCGACGGCGTCGACCTCGAAGCCCAGGGAGGCGAGCCGCAGTGCGTTGCGGCCCGGCCCGCAGCCCAGGTCGAGGGCGCGGCCCGGGGCGATCAGTCCGCGGTCGAGGTACGAGACCAGGCTTTCGTCGGGCTTCGCCACGAAGAAGGGCACGGGCTTCGAGCGGTCGGCGTAGAAGCCGTCCCACCAGGAGGCCGCCTCGGCCGTCCAGCGGTCGGCCTCCGGCGCGAACAGGCCGTCCAGGAGGTCCAGTACGTCTTCCACCGTGCGGATGTGCCGGCCCGCGTTCTGGTTCATCAAGTCCCCTTTCCCGAGGGGATAATCGTAGGCATGAGAAGAGGGAAAGCCCAGCTCAGAGGCGATTTCGGACGGGCGGCGCGGCCCTCTGGCGGGCTTCTGGCGGCCTTCGGGCAGGGCCGTGCACCGGCCCCCTTCCCGTGGGGGCGTTCGCGTGTTCAGGCGCCCGCCGGGGGCCCTCCCGGGGGCGGTCCGGGCGCTCCCGAGCCATGTTTCCGAGCGGAAGGCACCCCATAGAGTGGGGGTGTGGTGACGAACAAGAGTGCGGGCGCGAGTGGTGACCGGGTGCTGTACGGGTGCATGGGACTGGGCGGGAGCTGGGAGCCCGGTCCGTACGGACCCGCGGACATCGACGCCGCCGAGGCGGCGATCGGTGCGGCCCTCGACAGCGGGATCACCGCCTTCGACCACGCCGACATCTATCGCGGCGGCAAGGCCGAGGCCGTCTTCGGCGAGGTGCTCGCGCGGACGCCGGGGCTGCGCGAGCGCATCACCCTCCAGACCAAGTGCGGGATCCGGCTGGCCGGCAAGGACGGCCCGGGCCTGTACGACCTGCGCGGGCCGAGCATCACGCGGCGCGTGGAGGAGAGCCTGGCCCGGCTGCGGACCGATGTGATCGACGTGCTGCTCCTGCACCGCCCCGACCCCCTGGCGGACGCCGACGAGATCGCCTCGGCGCTGACGTCCCTGCACCGGCAGGGCCTCGTACGGCACTTCGGGGTGTCCAACATGGGGGCCGCGCAGATCGCCTCGCTCCAGGCCCGGCTCGACGTCCCGCTGGTGGCGAACCAGCTGGAGATGAGCCTGCACAGCCGGGACTGGGTCGAGGCCGGGGTCCTGCTCAACACCCCCGAATCCGCGCGCAACGGGTTCCCGTTCGGGACGCTGGAGCACTGCCGCGACCACGGCATCCGCCTCCAGGCCTGGGGAGCGCTGGCACAGGGACGCTTCACCGGCCGCCAGCAGACGGCAGCCGAACGGGCCACCGCCGAGCTCCTCGCCGAGCTCGCCCGGGGCAAGGGCACGACACCCGAATCCGTGCTGCTGTGGTGGCTGAGCCGGCACCCGGCCGGCATCGCCCCGGTCATCGGCACCGCCAGCCCCGAGCGGATCCGCGCCTGCCGCGACGCGGCGGTCCGAGAGCCCGACCTCACGCACGAGGAGTGGTACGAGCTGTGGGTCACGGCCAGGGGCGTCCCGCTGCCTTAGAGGTCCTGGCAAAGGCGTTGGACGTGGCGGTGGGTGATGAGGCAGGTGGCAAGGCCGAGGAAGGCCTCGTGAACCGTATCCGCGGTCACCGAGCAGGGCGTCGGGTCGGTTGCGTGGCCGTCCGACCAGGCCGGCGACCGCCCGGTCCTGTTCGACCTTCCACAGCTGCTGCCGCTGGGAGTGCGCCGAGTGCTGATGCCTCGCTCGCTGGTCAGTGTCGAGGGGCGGGACTGCTGACGACTTCCGCCAGTTCGCCGGCGGCCTCGGGGGTCAGACGGTAGAACCCCTGGAGGCTGATCGATCTTTCGAGACGACCATCCACCACGTACTTCAGCCCGCGGGTCTGCCCTCGGCGGTTCCGCCAGGCAAGCCTCGCAAGCAGTTCACCGGAGATGGGGACATCGAAGCGTACGGGCGTCGCGTCCACGTGCACTGCCTGGGCCCCACAGCCGCCAGCGCCGAGCATCGACCAGTCGTCGTGCCCGGGATACGCAGGGTCGTCCCAGGCGGCGGGGGCTATGCCGCAGCAGTCGCGGCGCTCCGCGTCAATTACTTGCATCTGGCTCACCACGAACACTTCGCGTTGGTTGACGTGCAGCGCGTATACCTCGTCCCCAGCACGGGCCCCCGTCCACGCTGGCAGGGAGGAGTGAGCACCACTGAAGGCGACCGGCGGTCGCTCGCCCACACGCGGAAACTCACGCGCCGTTCGAATCCATTGGTGGGCTCCGCCGCCTCCCCACTGGATCCCGGTATGCAGTACGAACAGGATCCCGCTTTAGGCAGGGAAACCCCTCGCCGCGCTCCCGTGTCCAGGAACGCACGATGTGCCCGCCCTGGGGCCCGTCCTCGACCAGCACTGGTGGAGACGCAGTATTCCCAGGCTGCGGTATTTCCTGGTTGAGCACGATGACGCTCTGGTGTCGGGCGGGTGGAGGTCGCGGCGGGGGCGCTGACCATGTGGGCTGCAACTGACACCGAAGCAAGCCGGTCCCCCTCGCCCATAGGCGAGGGGGACGGCAGAGTCCAGTTCGGTTGAGCTCGTCGGTCGGGGCCGGGGCCTCGCTTGAGGCTCTTCTACGCCATCAGGGTCATGCCATACCTGGGAGGCCCGTGCACAACGTTGCGCAGCCGGTCAGGGAGAGCAATAGGCGGTGGCCCGACCAGTGAGGGTGGCTCCGGTGAAGTTTTCCAACAACACGCGCCACGCTCCGGGCCCGAATTGGTGAGAGCCGGTCGGTGTGAGTCCGTTACTGGACCAACCGCCGCTGACTGCTTGCTGGCCAGCAGGGCACGTAGCCACGGATTCCCCTACCCCCCCTGCAGGAACGGTGACCTGGTTCCCCTCTACCGGAGTGATGTTGACGGAGCCTGCCGGTCCGGGCGGTCCGGGCGGTCCTGCCTGTCCGGGCGGTCCTGCCGGCCCGACGCCGCTGTTCGTCTGCGTGGCACTCTGACTGCAGTTGACGGTCTGGGTCCCGGTGAAGGTGTGACCTTGGCCGACCTGCCCCGAAGGGAAGCACGCGAGGGTGATCGACGGGGTACCGAGGAGCGACAAGAGCGAACCGTCGTCCGCGTGGGCGCTCCCAGCGCCGAGGCAGGCCATGACCACCGCGACAACTGAACTCGTCGCGCTGATCCTCTTTGTGAGCTTCACCCTGGCATCCTTCCGGAATTTTCTCGAACGCATCACACCCGAAAGGATGCCGAGCCAACCCAGGCCGCAAGCACGTAGCGCCGGTGACACCACGGCCTTCCACCCATTTGGCAGCAGCAGGCCGCGTCTGAAGTATTCACAGCTTCCATCGCTCGGAATACCTGCGACAGGGTCGGACGAGTGCACGCATTTTGCTCAGGGCTAACAAAGGCGTTGGACGGGGCGGTGGGTGATGAGGCAGATGGCAAGGCCGAGGAAGGCCTCGTGAATGTCGTCGCGTCGTTCCACCGGATGCGTAGCCGGCGGAAGCCGTGGCTCCCAGGCGCGGAGCAGGTCGATCAGCCCTGCGTCCCCGTCGATCCGCAGGGAGTCCGCCGGGACGCGGTCGTAGATGAAGAGGACCAGCTCGCCGGCCGTGCCACGGACAGAGACGCCGACTGCGTCCGGGCCCTCGCCGGAAGCGGTGGCGGGGAGACGGGCGGACCGTGCGCCGTCGCCGTCGACCGTGAGGCGCCAGGAGCGGCCCTCGGTGGCGTGGAAGTCGAAGGCAGCGGGCTTGTGCGGCCAGGCGCTGGTCGTCGCGACGCAGGTGGACAGGAACTCGTCGACACCGTCGAGTGCCGCCTCGTCCGCCAGCGCCTGCGGGGCGCCCAGGGCGACCTGGGCGTCGTAGGTGTGCACCGCGATCTCCTGGAGCTGGTGCCGGGCGACGGCGCCGCAGGTCCGCGGCGACTGCGAGTCACCCCACCACGTCCAGCAACCGCGATCCGGGCCGGCCTTCCGCAGTGCGTCCAGGAGCAGTCGTGTCGATGCGGCCGACCAGGCCAGCAGGGCCTCGCGCTCCCGGGGCGCCGCCCCGGCGCGCTCGGCAGCTGCCTCGGCAGGGGGAGCGGCGGCAGGCCCCGCGGAGACGGTGGCGGCCCAGAACCGGCGCCCCTGGCCCAGATGCTGCGCCAGATCGAACAGCGTCCACTCGGGTCAGGTCGGCACCTGCACGTAGAGGCTGGGCGCGGAGGCGACCGCGGCGCGGAAGGTGGTCGACCGTTCGTCGATCAGCCGCAGCAGGTCGGGGAAGTCCAGGGTGTTTTCCACTCCGGTTGTCTATCAGTGTGCTCCGGCAACCGGACAGCGATTTTACGGCCGATGCGGCGGGCACCCTGGGGATAGCCCCACCCGGGGACGGCCTGCTTGCCGGATGGGTGCGCGAGGCGGGATCAACAAGGCTTGCCCCCATGACCACTTACTCGCGCAAGGCGCTGCTGCTCGCGCTCTCCGCCGCCACCGCGGCCACCGGCCTGGCCGTGACCACCGCCGCCCCCGCGGCCGCCCGCACCGCGCCGGACGCCCCGGCACTCACCTGGCATCCCTGTGCCAAGCCGGGCGGTCCCGCCGCGCAGGAGTGCGCCGAACTGCCCGTCCCGCTCGACTACTCCGACCCCGGCGGCCCGCAGATCACCGTCGCCGTCTCCCGCATCCCCAGCGACCGGCCGCACGCCCGGCGCGGCTCCCTCGTCGTGATCCCCGGCGGCCCGGGCGGATCCGGCGTCCAGCGGCTCACGCAGAAGGGCGCCGCACTGCAGAAGGAACTGGCCGGGGCGTACGACCTCGTCGCCCTCGATCCGCGCGGAGTGGGCGGCAGCACCACGGCGAGCTGTGGACTCGAACCCGGGGACCGGTACATGACCAGCCTGCGGTCATGGCCGGGCCCGAACGGCGAGATCACCGAGAACGCCGCGCGCTCCCGCCGCACCGCGGAGGCATGCGCCCGCAACGGCGGCCCCGTGCTGCGCAGTTTCACCACCGTCAACCAGGCCCGCGACATCGACCGCTTCCGGGAGGCGCTCGGCGAGCGCAAGCTCTCCGCCTGGGGAGTCTCGTACGGGACGTACGTGGGGGCCGTGTACGCGCAGAAGTACCCGCAGCGCACCGACCGCTGGGTCCTCGACAGCAGCGGAGACCCCGACCCCCAGCGGGTCGCCCGCGGCTGGCTGGCCAACATGGCGCAGGGCGCGGAGGACCGCTTCCCCGACTTCGCGGCCTGGGCGGCCCACCCCGACCGGGACACGGACGGACTGCGGCTGGCCGCGACCCCGCGGGAGGTGGAGCCGCTCGTGCTCTCGCTCGCGGCCTCGCTGGACCGGACGCCGCGCGCGTCCACGGCCCCGGGGGTGCCGCTGACCGGCAACGGCCTGCGCCAGGCCCTGCAGAACGCGCTCTACAGCGACTCCTCCTTCGCCCCCTTCGCCCGGCTCGTCCAGGCGGCCCAGGACCCGGCGCGGATCCCCGCGCTCCCGCCGGAGCTCGCGCAGCCCATCCGCGACCAGGACGCCGCGATCATGGTCGGCGTCATCTGCAACGACGTGGCGTGGCCCCGTACGCCCATGGCCGCGTACCGGCGCGCGGTCGACGCGGACCGCGTCCGGCACCCGCTCACGGCCGGACTGCCGGTGAACGTGCTGCCCTGCTCCTTCTGGAAGACCGGCCCGGCCGAGCAGCCGACCCGGATCACCGACGAGGGGCCGTCCAACATCCTCATGGTCCAGAGCCGCCGGGATCCGGCGACCCCGTACTCCGGCGGCCTCAAGATGCGCGAGGCGCTGGGCGGGCGGGCCCGCCTGGTCACGGTCGAGCAGGGCGGCCACGGGGTGTACCTCGGCAACGGCAACGCCTGCGGCGACCGTACCGTCACCGCCTTCCTCACCACCGGTGAGCGTCCGGCCGGCGATGCCTACTGCGCCAACTGACCTTGATTGCCTGGTACACGGGAAGTGGAGCCTTGGAATTGAAGGGTTCGGGGCGGTTACGCCCCGCTGAACATCTGTTACTGTGCCCGCACTTGGTGTTCATCCATCAATCCGTCTCCCCTCCGGCGCCGAGCGCCCGAGGGTGTTGCGAGGTGTCTCGTACGTGTACAGCACTCCGTTCTCCCCCGCGCAGGCCAGGTCCGCGCGCGCCCGCATGGGCCTGACCGCGGCCCAGGTGGCCCACTCGATGGCCACCTGCGGGACCCCCGTCCACCCCGACCTGGTGGTGGCCTGGGAGCAGGGCTCCCACATCCCCTCCGACCGGCAGCTCTTCGCCCTGGCCGACGTGCTGTGGTGCGATGTCGTGACGCTCATGGGCGTCGAGCCGCGGACCCTCGCCGAACACCGGCTGGCCGGCCGGCTCACGGTGGAGCGGCTGGCGTACCGCATAGGCATGGACCCCTCCGAGTACCGCGCGGCCGAGGCGGCGCGGCGGTGGGACGGGGACGCCTGGCAGACCAGGGCACTGGTGGAAGCCCTCGGGCTGTCGCTGCGCAAGCTCATCGGGATCATGGGCCGGGTGGACGAGTTGGCGGAGCACCTGCGATCGGCCGTGGACGGGCGGTGGAAGGTGCACGTGGAACCGGTCGCGGAGATCGTGGTGGTGGACGCGACCAGCGTGGGCGATGCCCTGCAGACCATGCACGCGGAGTTCTCCGCGTTCTCCGAGCGGTACATGGGCCACCTGGTCGCCCGCAACGCGGACGCCAGGCTCAAGGAGGTCGCGGCGGAGCGCGCCGCGTACCTGCGCCGACTCGTGGACCACTTCTGGGAGTTGATCGGCGAGGAGGGCGACGCCGCGCCCTTCCCCGCGGGGGGCCGGTGACGCGGCGGTACCGGGACGCGGGCCGGGAGGCCGCGGATCTTCCGCCCGGCCCGCGGCCGGTTCAGCGGGCGGCCGTTCCCAGGTGCGGACCCGTGGCATCGCGGCCCCGGCCGAAGTCGTGGCGGGAGTCCTGGCCGAAGTCGTGGCCGGGGTCCTGGCCGTAGTCCTCGCCGTAGTCGTCCCCGTGCTCCTCCCAGTCGATCTCCATCGTGGAGCGGCTGGTGAACACGTTGAAGAGCAGGTTCAGCGTGATCGCCGTCAGAGCGCCCAGCGTGATCCCGCTGTTGAGCACCGCCCTGACGTCGTCCGGCATCCGGTCGAAGAACGGCGCGACCGTCGTGGGCAGCAGGGCGGCGCCCAGACTCACCGCCAGGATCAGGGTGTTGCGCTCCTCGCGCAGATCGGCCTTCCCCAGGATCTGGATGCCGACCGCGGCGACGATGCCGAACATGGAGAGCGCGGCGCCGCCCAGCACCGGATGCGGAACCGAGGCGACCAGGCTGCCCGCCTTCGGCAGCAGTCCCAGTACCACCATGAACACACCGGCCGCGACGACCACGTACCGGCTCATCACCTTCGACATGCGCACGAGCCCGATGTTCTCGGCGAACGCCACGTACGGGAAGGAGTTGAGGACGCCGCCGAGTACGGTCGCCACGCCGTCGGCGCGCAGCGCCCGGGCCACGGTGTCCGCGCCGACCCGCTTGCCGGTGATCTCGCCTATGGCGTACACGTCCCCGGTGGTCTCCACCATGGTGATCAGGATGACGACGAGCATCGCGATGATCGGCAGCAGCTCGAACCGCGGCGTGCCGAAGTGGAACGGGGTGGTGACGCCGAACCAGGCGGTCTCCCGCACCGCGGCGAAGTCGGCGTCCCCGAAGAGCCAGGCCACCGCCGTACCGACGACGAGCCCGAGCAGGACGGCGAGGCTGCTGAGGAACGGCTTGCCGATCCGGACCATGGCCAGGATGAACAGCAGGGTGCCCAGCGCGTACGCGAGGTTCTTCGGATCCCCGTACGCGGGCGTGCCGATGAGGTGCGCGCCGCCGGCCGCGTCCTGGAGGGCCACCGGGATCAGGGTGATGCCGATGATGGTGAGGATCGTGCCTATGACGACCGGCGGGAAGTACTTCACCAGCTTGCTGAAGAGCGGTGCGAAGGCGAACGTGGCCATGCCCGCCGTGATCACCGCCCCGTAGACGACGAGCAGGCCGGCGGTGCCGCCGCCCGCCCCCGTACCGATGGCGATCATGGGCGAGACCGCGGTGAAGGTGACGCCCTGGACCAGCGGCAGCCTCGCGCCGATCTTCCAGACGCCGAGGGCCTGGATGATCGAGGCCACGCCGCAGGTCAGCAGGTCCGCGTTGATGAGGTGGACGAGTTCCTCGCGGGAAAGGCCCAGGGCGTTGCCCAGCAGGACCGGGACGATGACGGCCGCCGCGTAGAAGGCGAGGACGTGCTGGAAGCCGTAGAGGGCGAGCTTGGGGGCCGGGAGCAGCTCGTCGACGGGATGAGGCCGGTGCCGGGAGGACTGCCGGGGGGACTGTCGGGAGATTCGTGCCATCTCTGCCTTGCCTTCGCGAGGTAGGTGAATGAGAGGGCCGCCGCCATCGGGTCCCGGGTGACAGGACGAGGGCAGGCCGGCTCGTACCGAGCCGACGCCGGGCGGTGTTGCCGACACCACGTCGCTCTAGTGCTGCGCAATGAATCCTGGATTGGCAGGACTTCCTTCGATCGATGCAGCGAATCCGTCTGTGATCAATGGATCCGAAGGGGGACTCGATCGGGGGCGCTCACCATAGCCAAAGGCCGTGGTTCCTCGCGAGTAACCTCCAGCCGCCGCGCTGACGCACGGCCCTACGGCGCCGCGGCCGCGGTCTCCGCCTCCGGCTCGGCCTTCCCGGACGCCCGGCGGCGCAGCGCGTCCTCGTCGGTGTCCGCGTCGTACGAGATCAGCTTCGGCAGCAGCGCCGCGAGCACGGCCACCGACGCCACGCAGGCCAGACCGCCGCTCCAGAAGGCCGTCCGGGTGCCGGTCCAGCCGGCCATCGTGCCCGCCCGTACCTGGCCGAGCTGCGGGCCGACGCTGTACGAGAGCACCTCGATCCCGGCGAGCCGCCCCCGCAGCCCCTCGGGGATCGTCTGGTTCCAGATCGTGGCCCGCCCCAGTCCGCTGAGCATGTCGCCGGCGCCCGCCACCGCGAGGCACAGCAGCACCAGCCAGACGCTCGGGAACCAGCCCGCGGCCGCGACCGCCAGCCCCCACACCGCGGCTCCGCACACCACCAGGAGCCCGTGCCGGCGTACCCGCGAGGTCCAGCCGCTCGTCATCCCCAGGACCAGGGAGCCCACCGCGCCCGCCGCGTACATCAGGCCGAGGGCCCACTCCGCGTCGAGCTCGTCCGCGAGGAACGGGTAGATCGCGTTCGGGAACGCGAAGAACATCGCCGCGAGGTCGACGGCGTACGTGCCGAGCAGCACCGGACGGCTCCACGCGTAGCGCGCGCCCTCGGCGATCCCGCGCAGCGAGGGGCGCTCGGCGTCCCCCGCGGCCGGAGCCGGCGCGAGCCGCAGGCACAGCAGTACCGAGGCCAGGAATCCGGCGACGGTGACCGAGTAGGCCGAGGCGTACCCGGCGTACGCGACGACCAGGCCGGCCAGCGCCGGACCCGCGATGGCGCCGAACTGGTAGCGCAGCCCGTTGAGCGCGGCGGCGGCCGTCAGCTGGTCGTGCGGCACGATGCGCGCCATCAGCGAGTCCAGGGCCGGCCGCTGGAGCCCGGTCAGCGCCGACACACCGGCCGCCACCACGTACAGCGGCCACAGCAGCGGGCTCGGCAGCAGCGCGTTCACCAGCAGCACCAGCGCGAGCAGCCCGAGCCCGGCCTCGGTGAGCAGGATCAGCCGACGCCGGTCGACGGCGTCGGCGAGCGCGCCCCCGTACAGCCCGCAGACCACCAGCGGTACGAGTTCCACCGCGCCCATCGCACCGACGGCCAGCGGCGAGTCGGTCAGGTGTTTGATCTGGAGCGGCAGCGCGATCATCGCCATGAACGAGCCGAAGAACGTGACCGTGCCCTGGTAGAACAGCAGCCGGAAATCGCGGCTGGAACGCCACGGCGAGAAGTCGGGCAGCACGGCGGCCCAGCGGGAGGTACTCACGAGGGGTCATCGTCGGCGCTCGGCTGCGGCCAGGCAACGGATTATCCGCCCCGGACGAGCGAATCCGGGGCCGCGCGCGTGCCGTCGGGGATTCGCGGTGGCACCCATGGGCCATGCCGCCGGTGTCAGCGTTCCTTCGTACGGCCGCGTCGTACGCCTGGCGCCTGCTGGTCGTCGCCGCCGCCGTCTACGCGGTCTTCGCCGTCCTGGGCCGTTTCCACGAGATCGGCGTGGCGCTCTTCCTCGGCCTCGTCGTCACGGCCCTGCTCTCCGGCGCCACCCGCCGGCTGGCACGCGTCATGCCCCGGTCCCTCGCGGTCGCCGTCTGCCTGCTCGGCAGCGCGGCGCTGCTGCTGGGCGTGCTGGCGCTGGTGGGCGAGGCGGTGGCCGGGGAGAGCACCACATTGGTACGGGAGTTCCGCGCGGGCCTGGGCAGGATCGAACGCTGGCTGGAGCAGCCGCCCTTCCGGCTCAACCCCGGGGCGCTGTCGGACGTGCAGTCCCGCGTCGGGCAGTACCTGTCGAGCCACCGCTCGACCCTGCTCAGCAGGGCGCTCAGCGGAGCCGGTCACCTGGTGCACGTGCTCACCGTCCTCGCCCTCGCCGTCTTCTCCGCCGTCCTCTTCCTGCACGGCGGCGACCGCCAGTGGTCCTGGTTCTGCGCGCAGCTGCCCGAGACGGCCCGCGCGCGGGTGGCCGTCGCCGGGCGCGCGGCATGGCGCACGTTCACCGGCTACACCCACGGGATCGTGCTGGTCGCGGCTACCAACGCCGTCCTCGTCGGGGTGGCGCTGTACTTCCTCGGGGTGCCGCTGGCCGTCCCGCTGGCGCTGCTGGAGTTCCTCGCGGCTTTCGTCCCCCTGATCGGCTCCCCGGTCGCGCTCGCGATCGCCGCGGTCGTCGCCCTGGCCGCGAAGGGACCGCTGGTCGCGGGCGTGGTGGTCGCGCTGATCGTCGTCATCGGCCAGATCGAAGGGCACCTGCTGCATCCGCTGGTGATGAGCTGGGCGGTGCGGCTGCACCCGCTCGTGGTGGCGATCTCGGTGATCGCGGGCGCCATCGCCGCCGGTGTGGTGGGCGCGGTCGTCGCGGTCCCGCTGGTCTCGGTGACCTGGTCGGTGCACACCGCCCTGCGCGAGTCCAGGGCGGAGGTCTCGCCCTGACCGGCGCCGCGCGTCGGGCACAATCGCCGGATGAGCGATGAAGACCCGTACCTCTGGCTGGAAGACATCACCGGCGAGGCCGCCCTCGGCTGGGTCCGCGAGCGCAACGACGAGACGGTGGCCGCGCTGACCGGGACCCCGGGGTTCAAGGTGCTCCAGAGCGCGATCCGCGAGGTCCTCGACGACGACGGCCGGATCCCCTACGTCGTCCGCCGCGGCAGCCACCTGTACAACTTCTGGCAGGACGCCGACCACGTACGCGGGCTGTGGCGGCGCACCACGCTGGAGGAGTACGCCAAGGACCGGCCCGTCTGGGAGCCGGTCCTGGACCTGGACGCCCTGGCCGAGGCCGAGGGGGAGAAGTGGGCCTGGGCGGGCAGCAGGGTGCTGGGGCCCGAGTACCGGCACGCCCTGGTCCTGCTGTCGCGGGACGGGGCGGACGCCTGCGTGGTGCGCGAGTTCGACCTGGAGACCCTGGAGTTCGCCGAGGGCGGGTTCGAGGTCGCGGAGGCCAGGACCACCATCGGCTGGATCGACCGCGACCGGGTCTGGATCGGGACGGACTTCGGCCCCGGCTCGATGTCCGGGTCCGGCTACCCGCTCCAGGTACGCCGCTGGCGGCGCGGCACGCCCCTGACCGACGCCGAACTCGTCTACGAGGGCCGGGCCTCCGACATCTCGGCCTCCGGCTGGCACGACGACACACCGGGCTTCGAACGGGACTTCCTCCACCGGCAGATCGACTTCTGGCACCAGGAGATGTTCCTGCGCCCGGAGGACGGACCGGACGCGGAGCCGGAGAAGATCGACGTACCGGACGACGCCGCCGCCTCCGTGCACCGCGAATGGCTGATCGTCGCCCCCAAGTCGCCGTGGCTCGGCCACGACGCGGGCACGCTGCTCGCCTTCGACTTCGACGCCTTCCGGGCGGGGGAGCGGGAAGCGGCGGTGCTGTTCACCCCGGACGAGCACACCGCGCTCGCCGGGTGGAGCTGGACCCGCAACCACCTCATCCTCACCACCAGCGCCGACGTCTCCTCCCGGATGGAGATCCTGACTCCGGGACCCGGCCCCGACGGCTGGCGCCGCGCCCCGCTGGCCGGGGTTCCGCCGCTGTCCACCGCCTCGGTCACCTGCACCGACCCGGACGTCGGCGACGAGTACTTCCTGAACGTCTCAGGCTACCTCCAGCCGTCCACCCTCTACCGGGGCACGGCGGGCGAGGGCGCGGGCGAGAGCCTGAAGCGGGGACCGGCGCTGTTCGACACCGCCGGTCTCGCCGTGCGCCAGCACTTCGCGGTCTCCGCGGACGGCACGCGGGTCCCCTACTTCGTCGTCGGCCCCGAGGACCGGCCCGGTCCCGGGCCCACCCTGATGTACGGGTACGGCGGCTTCGAGATCTCCATGGTCCCGCAGTACAGCGCGGTCACCGGCCGGGCCTGGCTGGCGCGCGGCGGTACGTACGTGGTCGCGGGGATCCGCGGCGGGCACGAGTACGGGCCGGACTGGCACCGGGCGGCCCTCGGGGCGAACCGGGTCAGGGCGTTCGAGGACTTCGCCGCCGTCGCCCGGGACCTCACCGGCCGCGGCATCACCACCCCCGCCCAGCTGGGCATCGAGGGAGGCAGCAACGGCGGCCTCCTGATGGGCGCGATGCTCACCCGCGACCCGGAACTCTTCGGCGCCGTCGTCGCACACGTGCCGCTGATGGACATGCTCCGCTTCCACCGGCTGCTCGCGGGCGCCAGCTGGACCGCCGAGTACGGGGACCCCGACAACCCCGCCGACCGGCCCCACCTGGAGGGGATCTCCCCCTACCACCGGATCCGGACCGAGGGCCCCGCGTACCCGCCCCTGCTGCTGCTGACCTCGACCCGCGACGACCGCGTGCACCCCGGCCACGCCCGCAAGATGGCCGCCCGGCTGCGGGAGTTCGGGCACCCCGTCCTGTTCCACGAGCACCTGGGCGGCGGCCACTCCGGGGCCACCGACCACGAGCAGACGGCGTTCAACGAGGCGCTCGTGCACACCTTCCTGTGGGACCGGCTGACCCCGGGGGCCTGAGACCGGCCCGGGCCCGGGCGCACGGGAGGCGGCCGCCCTGCCGCGCCGGCTCTCCGGCGGGCAGCGCCAGCCGGCTGCTGCTCGCGTCCGTACCCCGACCGGGCTGGGCCCCCGACGCGATCGGCCGCCGACGCCGCGAAGCCTCGTCACCGTTGCAGCGACGCCGCCACCGGCAGGTGATCGCTGGCGGTGGCCGGAAGGGTCCACGCCGAGACCACGGTGAGCTCGCGGACCAGGATCTGGTCGATGCGGGCGACCGGGAACCGAGCGGGCCAGCTGAAGCCGAAGCCCGCGCCCGCCGCCTCCTGGGCCGAGCGGAATCGGCCCGTCACCGGCGCCAGCGCCCGGTCGTCGGTCGTGCCGTTGAAGTCGCCGAGCAGGAGCGTGCGCCCGGCCGGGGCGGAGTCCAGCTCCGCGGCCAGCCGGCCCGCGGCCTCGTTGCGGCGATCGGTGGTGAAACCCGAGCCGAGGCGGACGCGTACGGAAGGCAGATGGGCGACGTAGACGGTGAGCGGGCCCTCGGGCGTGTCGGCGGTGGTCCGCAGGGCACTGCGCCACGGCACCAGCGGCACGGCGGACGTGTCGCGCAGTGGATAGGTGCTCCACAGGCCGACCGTGCCCGCCACCGCGTGGTACGGGTGGGTCCCGGCGAGCGTCTGCTCGTACTGGCGCAGTGCGGGCCACGTCAGTTCTTCCAGGGCGATCAGCTGCGCGCCCGAGGCGGCGAGGGAGCGGGCGGTGCCCGCCGGATCGGGGTTCACGTCGTCCACGTTGTGGGTGACGACGGTGAGGTCCGCCGGGCCGCCGGTTCCCCGGTCGAGGAACGTGCCGCCGTGGAGGCCGGCCCAGGTGACCGCGGGCAGGAGGACGGCGACCAGTGCCACCCGGGAGCGGCGCAGCAGCGCGGCGGCGAGCAGCGCCACGACCGCCGCGGCGGTCCAGGGCAGGAACGTCTCGACGAGGCTGCCGAGGTGGGGACCGCGGTCCGGAATCCAGCCGTGCAGCGGCATCGGCAGCGTCACGAGGACGGCGAGGACGGCGATCACCCGGCCGCGGCGGGTGCGCAGGACGCGGCGGACGCGGGGGAGACCGGGGAGCCGGGGGAGGACCCGGCGGCGGCGCGGGGCCGTCGGCGTGACTACGTGCACGTTCATGACCTCGAGGACGCTCGCAAGGGGGTTCGAGGTTCTGCCCGTACTCCGTACCCCTTGCTCCCTACCCCGTAGCCGCCGCCGGGGGGTCCGGGGTCCCTACCCGGACGTCCGCTCCGAGCCCTGGCCGGCGGCGCGCATCCGCCGCACCCGCCGGCGGCGCAGCAGCAGGCCGCCGGCCGCGCCGGCCAGGGCCGCCGCCGCCACGCCCGCCGTGGTCCACCAGACGGTGTGGTCCGCGGTCCCGGCGGGCGGTGTGGCGGGAGCCGAGGGAGTGCCGGCGGGGGCAGGGGCGGACGCCGGTGCGGCTACGGATACGGATACGGATGGCGACGGCGATGCGGGGACCGGAGTCGTCGGGGCCGGAGCACCGGTGGCGGGTGCCGGGTCCACCACGGGTACGGAGAGCTCGAGTTCGCCGTGCCCGAGGTCCGGGAACCCCACGTCGATGGAGACCTTCCAGTTGCCGGGCGGCAGTATCTCGGCGGTGGTCCAGCCCGCGGGGGCGGCGGCGACATCGCGGATCAGGCGCCAGGGCCCCAGTGAGCGGGAGCCGTCGGGGCTGACGGCGTTCACCGTGGCGGCGACGGCCTCCTCGACGGGGTCCCCGTCGTTCTCCCAGGTGACGTCGGCGGTGACGTGGCCGTCCCGCTGCCCGGTCACGGTCACCTTCACGGTGTCGCCGTGGGCGTGGGCAGCGGTGGGGGCCAGGAACATGAGGCCGACTGCGGCCAGCAGGGCCGGGAAAGCGGTTCGTATGCGCATCGTGGCGGTGCTCCGGGTGGCTGGGATGAGGGGACCGGCGGACGGCCGCGTGTGCGGCCGTCCGCCGGGGGTGGGCCGGCCGGGGCGGTCGGTGACCATCCGTCAGCCGGTCAGCGGTGGGTGGACCGGCAGGTCAGCCGGCCTTCTGCACGGTCCACGCCTGCGTGGCGCGGCCGTCCGCCCGCTGGAGGTCGAGCAGCCAGTTCCCGTAGTAGGGGCGGTTGCTCACGGTCAGCGCGAAGCCGCCGCTCGGGTCCGTGACGGTGACCGCGCCACCGCGGGAGGTCAGCTTCCAGGCCTGTGCACCGTTCGCGCCGCAGGGCTGCTGGGCGACCCACATGCCCGCGGCGGGGGTACCGCCCGGCTGCAGGCACTTGCCGGAGACCGCGGACCGGATGCGGACCTGCCCGCTGCCCGCGTCGTCGAAGTACCACTGCTGCTGGGCGTATCCGTTGGCCCGCGCACCGACGAGTACGGTGCCGTCGGCGCTGCGGCCGCCCCACACCTCGGCGTTCATGCCGGTGCTGCCGTTGCCGAGCAGGTACTTGGCGCCCGGGGTGGTCGCCCCGCCGCCCGTGCCCGACGTGCGGAAGGAGGCGGCCTTGCCGGGTCCGCTGTCACGGCCGGAGCCGTCGCGGACCGAGACGGTGACCGTGTACGCGGTGTTGGGCTGGAGGTTGTAGATGCGCAGCGCCTGCGACTGCACCCAGGTCAGGTGCTTGCCGTTCAGCATGACCTGGTACCAGGCGGCGCCTTCGACCTTGGGCCAGCTCACCACGACGGAGTCGGACTGGATCTGAGCGGCCGTCACGGCCGGACCGCCAGTGGGCTTCTTGGTCGGCGACGGAGTGGGCTTCTTGGTGGGGGTCGGGTTCGGGTTCGGGTTCGGACCCGGGTCGGTGCCGCCGCCCTTGGTGCGCATCAGGAACTGGTTGTCGGCGATGTTCCAGTGCGTGGCGAGGTAGCTGCCCGCCTTCGGGCTGGTGTGGAAGTAGTCGTCGTGGTTGCAGTCCAGGATGTTCTCGGACGCCTGGTTGGTGCAGATGTTGCGCATCTGCGGGTAGTACGGGGTGTCCGAGTAGCACATGACGTCGAACTCGTCCGTGCAGTGCGCGCCGCGGCTGGTGTTGGGAGCGCTGTTGTTGACCGCGCCCAGGTTGTGGCCGAGTTCGTGCGCGGCGGTGTGTCCGCCCCAGCAGCCCGAGTCCGTACGCCCGTACGACGGGCCGAAGTTGCTCTGGTTGGCCTGGCCGGGCCGCTCGTCCCCGTTGAAGGTGCCGATGCCGCAGTAGACCTGGCTGTCGGCAAAGATCATGTACTTGCGGTCGCGGCGGTCGAGCCCCTTGGCGGCGAGCGCGGCGTTGGTCGCGCTGAACTCGGCCAGCGCCGAGGCCGGGAGCTCGATGTTGAGCACCGTGGGCGTGCAGTCGGCGGCCGTCACGTAGCGGATGTGCCGGATCCCGCCGGTCTCCTGGGCGCTCGCCGCGTAGATGAGGTCGGCGTCGGCCGCCCACTTGCGGAACGAGGCGACGTACTCGGAGTAGCGGTCGCGGCCGGGAGCGTGGACGTAGACCACCTGGACGCGGTTGCCGGTGCTGCCGTCGCCGTCGCACTGGACGGTCTGGCCCGCGGGACCTGCGGCGACGGTCTGGCCGCCGGTGGACGAGGCCGCGGGAGCGGGCGTCTTCGAGGCCACCGAGGCGGCGTCGGCGGCGGCGGGCGCGTCCTGAGGACGCCCGCCGCCTTCCGTGCTCGCCGGGTCGTCGCTCGCCGGCCGGGCCGGGTCGGCCGCGGGGGCCGAGGCCTTGACGACCGGTGCGATCTCCTTGGTGATGTCGACGCCCTTGGGCGGGGCGTCGGGGCCGTGGGTGCAGTGGCCGACGTCGGTGCGGTAGACGCCGACGCACTTGTCGCCCTTCGGGGCGACCTGGAGGCCGTCGTAGACCATGCCGCGCGCGCTCTCGTTGGCGGGCGCGCTCGCGATGGGCTCCGGCTCCTGGTCGCGTGCGGGCGCGGCCGCCGGGGCCGCGGCTTCCGCGGCGGCGGCCTCGGCGGGGGCCGCGGCCTGGGCCCCGTCGCCGAGTCCGGAGTAGGCGATGCCGGTGGCTATCACCGCCGCCGTGGCCATGGCGGCGGTGAGGAGTATCAACCGCCGGGGTTTGCGGCGGTGTTCGCGCCGTCTGCGTCGTCCTGTCATGGGCACCTCAAATCGTGAGCGGAACACTGGGTGCGCGGAAGCCTGCCAGACGAATGCGCCGGAGAATTCGGACAAAGGGGAGGGTGGTTCGAGAAATCGTTCCGTTACCTGTTGATCGGATTTGACGAACCATCAATTTTCAATAAAACAAGGGCAGTTACGCGCGTCGCATAGGATTGGTCCAGGCCAATAAAGGGGAGTCGTTATCAAATCGAGATATGAACCGGAGCCTTATTGACGGGAATTCAGTCAGGTATTCATCCAATAACTACCTGTCGAATTGCCTCCGTTACGACCCGTGAGGAACCGTCCGCATCCCCCTGCTAGCCGCCGACAACGGGACAATCGGCCACGGGTCGGCACCAGCAGGCGGATAGGGTGCTGCCCCCGCTCGACGGAGGTACGACGATGAACCCCGGGACCGAACCGCTCGCCGCATGGGCCACGATCACCGCGCTGGCCGCCCGCTTCGACGCCTCCGACGCCGCGCAGGGGCTGGAGCCGGAGGAGAGCCACCTGCTTCAGGTGCTCAAGATCGGTGAGGAGTTCGGCGAGGCGGCCCAGGCCGTGATCGGAGCCAAGGGCACCAACCCGCGCAAGGGCCGCTCCCACACCTGGGAGGACGTCCACGACGAGATCTGCGACGTCGTCATCACGGGCATGGTCGCCCTGGCCCGGATGCGCCCCGACGCTGCCGCGTACTTCGCCGGGCAACTCGCGCTGAAGGCAGCCGCGTTCCTGCCCGCCCCGGCGCCGCCGCTACCTCAGCAGGGCGCGCCGCTGCCGGAGTGACCGCCGTCACGGGGCGCGTCCTCCTGCGTGTCCGGCCGGCGGTTCAGCCGTCGATGACGCTCAGGTCGAGGCGTGCGAGGCGCTCGGGGTCCGTGAGGATGTCGAGGGCGGTGATCCTGCCGTCCCGCACGGTGAACCCCATGACCGAGAGCGGTCGGCCCTGCGACAGCGAGACCACGCCCGGGATGCCGTTGACCAGCACCGGGTGTGCGGCTTCGGCGAACCGGGCGAAGGCGATCGCCTGGGAGGCGACCTCGGCCGCGCCGCGCCGGAGCACGCTGGGGAGCAGCGTCCCGCCGTCGGAACGCGCCACGATCTCGGGGTCGAGGACGGCGACGAGGGCCTCGAAGTCCCCGCCGCGCGCGGCGGCCAGGAAGGCGTCGACGACCGTACGCAGGCGGGCCCGGTCCGTGTCGGGAGCGGGCTCCGCGCCGTGGACGCGGCGGCGGGCGCGGCTGGCGAGCTGCCGGGTGGTGGCCGCGCTGCGCCCGAGCACCGGGGCGATCTCGTCGAAGGGCACGGCGAACATGTCGTGCAGCACGAACGCCAGCCGCTCGGCGGGGGAGAGGGTCTCCAGGACGACCATCAGCGCGATGCCGACCGAGTCCGCCAGGAGGACCTCCTGCTCGGGATCGAGTCCGTCCGCCCTGCTGACGACCGGATCGGGGATGCGCACCTGCCCGTCCCGGTCGTGCAGGGGATCCTCGCTCCGCGTGGTCCGCGAGCGCAGCATGTCCAGGCACACCCGGCCGGTCACCGTGGTCAGCCAGCCGCCCAGGTTCTCCACCGCGTCGGCGTCGGAGCGGCTCAGCTTGAGCCACGTCTCCTGTACGGCGTCCTCCGCCTCGCTCAGCGAGCCCAGCATGCGGTAGGCCACCGCTCGCAGATGGGTGCGGTGCCCCTCGAAGCGCTGCGCCAGAAGGTCGTGGTCGCTCACCTGTCACATCCCCCGTGTTCCCTGCCGTCCTCCGTGCCGCCCACTGCCGTACTGCCGTACTGCCGTAACGGACGATAGCCGACGGGCCGTTGCCGCGACGGGACCGTGATCGTTCGAGTGGCTGAGAGTGGCCGGGGCGGTCATCGATCGACACGTGAGGCGAGTGGTCGGCATGCGGATTGCGCGCAGGACGGTTCTGCAGGCGGCTTCGGCCGGCGCCCTGGCGGCGCTGGCCGGCCGCCCCCCGACGGCCGCGGCGGCGCGCACCCGGCCCGAGCCGCCGCCCGGGGACCTGGTCCGGCTGCGCTTCACCCGCGCCACCAACGGCGCCGCGACCGCCACCGCCACGGGGGACCGGGTCATCGCGGAGGTCCAGAACATCCTCTGGTCCCTCCCCGCGGACGGATCGCCCGCGTCCCCGCTCACCCCGCCCGACCTGGAGCCCGGCCGACCCGTCTTCTCCCCGGACGGCCGACAGGTGGCGATGAGCGCCTACCGGGGCGGCGCGTTCCACATCTGGGTGATGCGCGCCGACGGCTCGGGCCTGCGGCGGCTCACCGACGGCCCGTTCGACCACCGCGCTCCGGCCTGGTCGCCCGACGGCCGCACCCTGGCCTTCTGCTCCGAACGCGGCGGCGATCCGGTGACGGGCAGTCCGTACCGGATCTGGACCGTCGCGGTCGCGGACGGCCGCCTGCGCCGCCTGACGGGCCTGCCGGGGCAGTCCGGCCCCGACCAGGCCGGGCAGGGCGGCCACGGGCAGGAGGGCCGGGACGCCGCCGTGTGGGAGGACTTCGACCCCGTCTGGTCGCCGGACGGCTCCCGCGTGCTGTTCCTCCGCGGCACGCTCGCCGGCGAGACACTGACCGCCCGGACCCTCGCCTCCGTCCCCGCCGACGCCCGAGGCCCCGTACGGACCGAACACACCGTCACCGACGGCAGCCTGCGCACGCCGGCGCTCTCCCCGGCCGGGCGCACCGCGTGGCTGTCCGCCGCCCCAGGCCCCCGCAAGGCCGAGATCCTCAGCCTGTACGTGGACGGCCGCCGGCTCGGCCTCGACGGGGACCTCGCGCCCGCGCCCCCGCGCTGGATCGGCGACGACCGCCTGCTGATCACCCTCGACGGCCGGTTCCGGGTGATCGAACCCGACGGGGACACCGCGGGCCGTGCGATTCCCCTCGACGCCACCCTCGAAGTGACCCGCCCCCGGCGAAGGTTCAAGGAGTACGTCCTCGAGGCCGAGCGGAGCCGCCCGGTGCGCGGCATCCACCTGCCGTGCCTGTCGCCCGACGGCCGCAGCGTGGCCTTCGCCGCGCTCAACGCCCTGTGGGTCGCGCCCGTCACCGGGGGCGCACCGCGCAAGGTCCTCCAGGCCCCGGCCACCGCGTACGTGCAGGGGCCGGTATGGACCCCGGACGGCCGGGCCCTGGTCTACACCGACGACCGCGACGGGCTGAACACCGTACGCCGCAGGGAACTCACCGGCGGCCGCGAGAGCGTCCTCGCCGCGGGCGGCCGCGTGTACGGGGCCCTCTCGCCGGACGGCACGCGGCTCGCGGCCCTGGACCTCGCCGGACGGCTCCTCGTCCGCGAACTCGCGACCGGCACCGAGACCCCCCTGGTCGCCGCCCTCGGCGGCGGGGGCCTGCCCGGCCCGCCCAGCTGGTCACCCGACGGGCGGTACGTCGCCCTCTGCGACCGCAACCGCCTCAGCCGCCGCTTCCGCGAGGGCTACAACCTCATCCGGATCGTCGACACCACCACCGGTGCGGCCCGCCTGCACGCGCTCGCCCCGCACGCCTCGCTCTCGGACCGCTACGCCTCCGGTCCCGTCTGGTCGCCCGACGGCCGGTTCCTGGCCTGCGTCGGCGAGTCGGCCCTGTGGCTGCTGCCCGTCGCCCCCGACGGCACTCCCACCGGCCCGGCCCGCCTCCTCACCGACGAGCCCGCCGACCACCCCTCGTGGTCCGCCGACTCCCGCACCCTCCTCTACCAGTCCTGCGCCCGCCTGCGCCTGCTCAACCTCGACGGCGCGGGTGCACCCGCCGGGGGCCCCCGGACCGTGCCGCTCGCCCTGACCTACCGCCGCCCCGCCCCCGTCGACACCGTCGTGCACGCCGGGCTGCTGTGGGACGCCACCGGCGCACCGCCCCGCGCCGACGCCGACATCCTCATCAGCGGCGGCCGGATCACCGCCGTCGAGCCCCACCGTCCGGGCCGCCGCGCGGCACGCCTGGTCGACCACTCCGCCGGCACGGTCCTGCCCGGCCTGTGGGACTCCCACGTCCACCCGTATCCGTACACCTACGGAGCCCGGCAGGGCACGCTGCACCTCGCCTACGGGGTGACCACCGCCGTCTCCCTCGGCGGCTCCGCCTACGAACAGGCCCGGCTGCGCGAGGACATCCGGGCCCGCCGGCTCGCCGGACCCCGGCTGCTGGCCGGCGGCGAGCTCCTCGACGGCTCCCGGGTCGCCTACAGCATGGGCCGGGCCCACCGCACCCGCGCGGGGTTCGCCCGGTCGCTGGCCCGGGCCGAGGCGCTGGACTGGGACGTCGTCAAGACCTATGTCCGCGCCCCGTACGCGCTCATGGAGGAAGCCGCCCGGTTCGCCCACGAGCGGCTCGGCGTACTGGCCGGCTCCCACCTGTGCGCCCCCGGCGTCCAGGCGGGCCAGGACCTGACCACGCACCTGGTGGCGACCGAGCGCGCCGAGTACGGCCACGGCGCCACCCCGATGGGCCACACCTACCAGGACACCCTGGAGGTCTACACCCGCGGCGGATTCGACCTCGTCGCCACCCCCTTCACGGCCCTGCCGCTGATCGGCGCCGATCCGGAGCTCGCCGCGGACGCCCGGGTCACCGCCCTGATGCCGCCCTGGGACGTGGAGGCCGTCCGGGCCGCCGCGGCCCAGCCGCCGACCGCGGCGCAGAGCGAGGTCCTGGAGCGGGAAGTCACCACCTACCGGCGGCTCCTGGCGGGCGGCGGCCGCCTGGTGCTGGGCACCGACGCCCCGCTCACGCCGGTCGGCCTGCACCTCCACCTGGCCCTGCGCGCCCTGCACCGGTACGGCCTGTCCCCGGCGGAGGCGCTGGCCACCGTCACCCGCACCCCGGCCCGGGTCTTCGGCGTGGCCGACCACCTCGGCACGGTCGAGCCCGGCAGGATCGCCGACCTCACCCTCGTGGACGGCGACCCCTTCGCCGACTTCGCCGACCTGATCCGGGTACGGGCGACGGTGCGCGGCGGAACCCTCGGTGAACGCGCCGACCTGGAACGGGCCTTCATCCACCCGGCCGCACCCGGCCCGGCCGCCGGCGACTGGCGAACCGTCCTGCACCAGATGCTCCGCGACGGCTGCTGTACGGGTGGTGACCGCTAGCGCAGCGGCAGGAGGTCGGGGCGTTTCGCGGTGCGGCCGTCGCCGGAGGAGCGGCCGCGCAGGCGGCGGCCTATCCAGGGGCCGAGGAACCCGGCCGCCCAGCGCAGTTCGGCTCCGGCGGCCTGCAGGCGGCCGGGCGCCGGCCGGGGCGGCAGGGGGAGGGTCCAGGAGTCGTCGCTGCCGGGGAGGCGGACGGCCTCGGCGAGGGCGGCGGCGATCCGGGCGTGGCCGACGGGACTGACGTGGAGGCGGTCCGCGGTCCACAGCCGCGGGTCGGTGGCGACGGGTTGCGCGGCGATCTCGGCGACCGTCACCCCGTGCCGGGCGGCCGCGGCGCGGACGCGGTCGTTGAGGCCGGCCAGGCGGGACCCGAGCGGCCGGGCCAGCGGCGCGATCTCCCCCAGATCGGGGACGGTCACGGTCACCACGTGGGCCCCGGCCGCCGTGAGCGCGGCGAACATCTCCTCCAGGTGCCCGGCCACCGCCACGGCGTCGAAGCGGGGCCGGAGCAGGTCGTTGACCCCGGCGACGACGGTGACCAGGTCGGGGCGCAGGGCCAGGGCGGGCGCCAGCTGCTCGGCGCGGACCTGGCCGGCCAGGCGTCCGCGTACGGCCAGATTGGCGTACCGCAGCCCGGGGTCCACCGCCGCGAGGTGTTCGGCGAACCGGTCGGCGAAGCCCCGCAGTCCGACGGTGTCGTCGCCGTCGCCGATCCCCTCGGTCTGGCTGTCGCCCAGGGCGACGTAGCGCAGGTACGCACCGTTCGTCACGAGTGGTCGCCCTTTTCTCCGGTCAGTCTTGCCTTCAGGACGGCCGCGGTCCGCAGGCACCAGTCGCGGTGGCCCTGTTCGAAGGCCACGCCGCGCAGGCACGTCAGGTATCCGCCGACCCGTTCGCCGTGCAGGAGGAACTCCTCCTCGTCGGCGTCGCCGCGCATCCGCCGCAGCAGGCTGTCGAGCAGCTCGATCTTGGCCTCGGCGGCGGTCGCCCGCGCCTCCAGCTGTTCGATCACCGGCACGGTGCCGACGCGGTCGGCGGTCTGGACCTTGACCAGGAGGTCGTCTCGGATGACCGAGGGCTTCGCCCCGGCCGCCGCGAACTCCTCCAGCGCGGCGCGGCCGGCTTCGGTGACGTGGAAGAGGCGCTTGTTGGGCCGGGTCTCCTGCACCACCTGCCGGCCCGCCACCAGGCCCTCCGCCTCCAGCTTGGCCAGTTCGGCGTACAGCTGCTGGGGGAGCGCGTGCCAAAAGTTCGCGACGCTGATGTCGAACACCTTGGCCAGCTGGTATCCGCTGTACTCGCCGTCCAGCAGTGCCGCCAGCACGGCATGTCGCAACGCCATCGCCGCAGCCCCTTCCCTTGCCTCGTCCGTCCGGTGCATCATACTCAAGAAAGTGACTAGTCACATTCTTGAATATCAGGAGGGGTCATGGAGACTGCCGAACGCTTCCGCGCCGCCGTGGAGAAGCGCGATCTCGCCGTGCTGGACGACCTGTTCACCGAGGACATCCGGTTGTACAGCCCGGTGAAATTCACCCCGTTCGAGGGAAAGCAGATGGTGCTGGGACTCTTCGGGGTCCTGCTGCGCGTGTTCGAGGACATCCGCTACGTCGGGTACCTGGAGGGCGCGGCCGAGACCGGCGCGGACGGCGAGGAGGCACCGTCGGCGATCCTGCCCTTCCGGGCCGTCGTGAACGGCAAGCAGATCCACGGGATCGACCTGCTCCAGCTCGACGAGGCGGGCCGGGTCAAGGAGTTCACCGTGATGGTCCGGCCCCAGTCGGCCGTGCAGGCCCTCGGCCAGGCGGTCCTGGCCGGCCTGGTGGCCGACGGCCTCGTCCCCGACCCGGCCGCCGGCTAGACCCGGCTCCCGCCGCCGGCTAGACCCGGCTCCCGCCGCCGGCTAGGTCCTGTTCTCGCTGTCGGCGAGGATCAGGTCGGCGGCGTAGTGCGGGCAGGACGCCGTGTGCCAGGTCACCGACAGCGAGCCCGCCACGGCGCTCAGGGTCCGTGCGACCCCCTCCTTGTCGGTGGCCCGGCAGTACGGGCAGACAACGGTCCTGGGGCGCAGAAAATCGAGCATGGTCACGTCCTTCCCGCGGGCAGTGTGCACACGGACTGGTCCAGAAGTATCAAATCCCGGCGCTATCGGGTCGCGATACCCGCGAGTACGCACAAACCGTTCTCATCAGACGTGGCAGCGGAGTTGTCAGTGGGGCCTGGCAGCATCGGAGGCATGAACCTTCCCGTCCCTCTTCCGTCGGAACCCCACAGGTCGGAGGCGTACGCCGACTGGGTGCGCGCCCACGACCCGGGTGCGGAAACCGCCGCGGTCGCCCTGCTCGCCGACGTGCGCGACCGCGTGTCGCGCGCGTAACCCGAAGGCGGGCCGCGCCCTGGACGGGATGGTGCACCTCGCCCGGCAGCTGCCGCCGCGTCATCTGCCCTGGTTCTGGGACACGGTGGCCCACCGGCTGATCTCCTGGGACCCGAAGGCCGCCGGGCGCGCCTACACCCAGGCCCGCACCGCGGAGCGGGAGCACGCCCTGCCCGTCGACCCCGCCTGGCGCAGGGAGAACGTGCTGCTGCTCGCCCGCGCCGGCGCCCTCCCGGCCAAGGAGTTGAGCGGCCACCAGGCCTGGCTGGCCGCGCAGCTGGACCCGGCCGACGCGCACGCGCAGTACGTACGGGTGCTCACCGCGTGGGCGGCCTCGCCCGGAGGGCTTCCCGCCGATCTGGCCCGCCGGGTCCGGGCGTCGGTGCGCGCCGCCGGGCTCGACGCCGCCGAGGAGGCCCGGGTACTGGCCCCGCTGATCGGCGCGGCGCACGGGAAGGCCGTACCGGACACCCTGCTCGACGCGGTCGCCGCACTGCTGGCCGACCACCCGCAGGACGACGGGGTGAACGCCCGGCTGCTGGAGGTGTTCCCGGAGTCGAGGAACGACGCGGCGGCCTGGCTGCGGCTCCTGCTGCGCTCGGGCGCGGCCGGCGCGGTGGCCGCCGGGCGGATCACCCCGGAGGGCGGCCTCGCGGCCTGGCTGGGGCGCTACACCCGCGCGTACTCCCACCGCAAGCAGCCGTACGGAGGCGTCTCCCGGCAGCCCATGCCACCGGAACTGCTCGACCTGGTGGCCCGGTTCGCGCCCCGGCTGCGCGCGGCCGGTCAGCCCGTCCGGCTGCACGAGGACCGCTACCGCTGGCCCGGCCTGGACGCGGACCTGCTCGACCTCTGCCTCGCCGAGCGGCTCGCGGTGGAGGACCCGGGCGAGCGGATCCGGATCCACTTCTGGGGCGAGCGGTCGCGGCGCGACCTCAAGGCCCTCGCGGGCGACCCGGTGTTCGGGCCCCGTCTGGAGGGCACCGAGCCCGAGCCCGAACCGGCGCCGGAAACCGAAGCCCAAGCACAAGCCCCAGCCCCAGCCACTGCCGGAGCCGGGCACGGCACCGGCGCCGGGGACCGCGACGCGGCCGCGTACGCGTGCGTCACCATCGGCCGTGACGACGCGGCGCGGCTGCCCCTGCTGCTGCACCTGGTGGCCGAACGGGGCCCGCTCGCGCCGCCGCCCGAGGCGCTGGAGCTGTTCTCGCGGCGTACGGGAGTCCGGCGCGCGATCGCCGCCCTGGTGCTCGGCGGGCTGCCCGGGCGGGCGCACCACGACGAGCACCTCAAGCTGCTGCGCGCAGCCCCGTACAGAGCCGACAAGGCGATGGCCCGGGAGTACGACGACCTCTGCCACCGCCTCGGCGACGCCGGGCGGCGTGCGGTGCTCGCGGCGGGCGTGCCCGAGGACCCGGCCGAGCTGTGGGAGAGGGGCGCGATGACGGCCGCGGCCGAACGGATGGCCGCGGTCTGGGCGGAGCTGCTGGGCACCACCCCGTCCGTGGACGAGGAACTGGCGGCCGCACTCGAGGCCGACCTGGGCCTGGGCGACGGCTGGGCCCGCGCCCTCACGGCCGGCCCGGCAGCCGCGCGTGCCCTGGTCCCGGGCGGCGCCGGGTACGTCCTGGTGGCCAACCGGAGCGGCGGGCTCACCCTGCACCACGCCGAAGCGGACGGCAGCGCCGGCCGCCCGGCGGGCCTCGGCCGGCCCTTCCCCGCCGAGCCCGCGTCCGTCGTGGCCTGGGCGCTGGCGGAACGTCCGGCGGGTGATCCGGCGGCGCGGGGCGCCGTCGCCCTGTACGGCGCCCTGCGGGCGCGGCTGGAGGACCCGGCGACGCTGATCCCGCTGTGCTGGAACGGGGCACTGGGCCGCGCTGCGGCCGAGGACCCGGCCTTCGTCCCGTACGCGGGCACTGTTCTGCCCTGCCCGGAGCCGCCCTACCGGGAGGACACCGAGCCGTCCGCGGCGTACGACGACGGGCTGTTCGTGGTCGCCGTGCCGGGCCGCAACGTGTTCCTGCGTCCGGCCGCGCTGGCCGATCCGCAGCGGGTGGACCGGGCGGTGCGGCTCTGCGGCGAGCTGGGCCTGCCCGAGGTGCTGGAGGCCGTCCGGCGGATCCAGGCCGTGTGCGGCGGGGGACTCGCCCGGATGGTCGCCCGCGCGACCGCGACGCCGGTGCCGCCGGGCGGCTACGAGCTGAACCCGGCGCTGAGCGCCCCGGAGCTGGTTGCCGAGGCCGCACGCGCCCTCGGGGTCGGCGAGGACGCCGCCGCCCTCCACCTCCAGCTGCTGTCCCTGGCCCGCCCCACGGACCGTAACGTCCGCCGCTGGAACGGCTGGACGCCCGGCCGTCACAAGGCGGCCCGGGCGGAGCTCGAGGCGGCGGGCGTGATCGACACCGGAAAGCGGGCCCGCGCCGGACGGACGGCCTTCGCCCCGGGCGGGTGGACCGAGTTCAAGGCCCCCCACCTCCCGCTGGAGACCGCCAAACTCTCCGCCCACGGGGTGTGCGGCGACGCCTCGGAGCTCCGCGGCCCCTTCATCCGCCTGCTGCCACCGGTCCCGCCGCACGAACTGTTCGCTCTGGCCTGGGCGGAGGCGGCCGCGCGGGCGGACGCCGGCTGACCTGTGGTCAGCCCCTCCGCCGTACGCGCAGCACGTCGGCCGTCAGGTCGTCCTCCAGGGCGAGACCGGCCCGCGCGAGCTCCTCGGCCAGCTGCCGAGCGGTCATCGGCCGGAGCAGGAAGGTCTCCTCGGCCCGCCGCAGGACCCGGCCCCGACGGCACACCAGATAGGTGTAGTCGCACCGGATCCGGCCCTCGTCGTCGGCGCGTGCCGTGACGTGCCCGCGGTAGCTGTCGGTGCCCAGGCGCACCTCGCCCAGCGAGCGCCGGGTGGGCCGGGCCGGCAGCCGGGCCGGCGGGCGGTCCAGGAGGAGCAGGCCGCCGGGCACCAGCAGATCGGCCATCGTCCGCCACAGCGCGCGCCGCTCGTCGGGCGGCAGGCAGGGGATCATCCGCAGGCACACCACGAGATCCGCCTGCCCGGTGAGCGACAGCTCGAGCGCGGAACAGGCGTGCACCGTCACCCGGTCGGCGGCCGACCCGCCGACCGGGGGGTGCAGGCGGGAGAGCAGCAACGCCCGCATCGCGGGCGCCGGTTCGACGGCGTGGACCGGCACGATCGACGCGTTGATCAGCACCTGGGTGACCAGACCGGTGCCCGCGCCCACCTCGACGATCCCGACCCGGGCCGCCGAGGCCGGAGCGGCGAGCGCCTGCGCGTGCCGGTGGTACGACCGGGCGTGCAGCAGGTCGTAGAACTCGGCCGACGCGGCATACGCCCCGGTGTGTTCCACGGGCCGCGCGTCCACCCCTCGTGCGTCCACCCCTCGTGCGTCCACCCGTATGTCCATCGGCCCATCATCGCCGGGCACGGCCCGGCCCACGAGCGCACGATCCGGCCACCAGGAGGCGGCCGCCGGCCCCGGCCACTGGCGAAGACAGACACAGGCGCGCGGGCGAGTGTGGTGGGTACACACATGGGAGCGCTGCGGGAACGTCGCGCATGATTCCGGCCATGACAAGCGGAATCACTCCCGCGTTCGACGGGACAGCAGGTGTCGACCTGGCGGGCCGCACCGCCATGGTGACCGGGGCCGGCAGCGGTATCGGGCGCGCCTGCGCCGCGGCCCTCGCCGCGGCCGGAGCCCGCGTCCACGTCGTGGACATCGACGCCCGGGCGGCCGCGGCCGTCGCCGAGCAGATCGGAGGCGCCCCCCACGTCGTGGACCTGGCCCGGGGCGGCCTCGTGGAAGGGCTGCCGGCCGACGTCGACATCCTCGTCAACAACGCGGGGCTCCAGCACGTGGCGCCGCTGACCGAGTTCCCCCCGGACCGGTTCGAACTCATCCAGAAGGTGATGGTCCACGCCCCGTTCCTGCTGCTCCGCCGGACGATGCCGCACATGCGGGAACGGGGCTGGGGCCGGATCGTCAACATCTCCAGCGTCCACGGCCTGCGGGCCAGCGCGTTCAAAGCCGGATACGTGACCGCGAAGCACGCCCTGGAGGGACTGAGCAAGGTCGCCGCCCTCGAGGGCGCTCCGCACGGCATCACCAGCAACTGCGTCAGCCCCGGCTACGTGCGCACGCCTCTGGTGGAACGGCAGATCGCGGCGCAGGCCGCCGCGCACGGCATAGACGCCGGCCAGGTGGTCGGCGAGGTGATGCTCAGCCGCTCCGCGGTCAAGCGGCTGATCGAACCGGAGGAGGTCGCCGCCGTCGCGGTATGGCTCTGCGGACCCCACGCCGGTTACCTCACCGGCGCCTCGATCCCCCTGGACGGCGGCTGGACAGCCGCCTGACGGGACCGGGACCTCGTTCCCTTCCTGTCGGGTGCGGACCCGCTCCCGGCGCGAAGGAGGTCCAGGACGGCGCGCTCGACGGCGCCGTGGGTGGCCGGCTCGCCGAACAGGGCGTCCTCGCCCAGATCGCCGAGGGCCGGGGCGATGGTCCTTCCCTCCTCGTAGCACTCGATGACGCGGGGGTCGATGTACGACGCCCGGCACACGGCGGGAGTGTTGCCCAGGTAGCCGCTCACCTCGCGTACGGCGCGTGCGACGACCTTGCCGCGCCGGGCGCGTGAGGCATCGGAGGTGCCTTCGGAGACGGCCAGGGCGACCGCGGTCAGGACGGTGGCGTACCAGGTCCTGAAGTCCTTCGCCGTCACGTCCTGCCCGGCGAGCTCACGCAGGTAGTCGTTCAGGTCCTCGGCGTGGGCCTCGTGCCACGCCCGCTGCTCCCAGTACGCGAAGAGTCTCGGCCCGGGGTCCTTGCGCCGGAGCAGCGCGCGGACCACCGCGTGGGCCTGTTCGTCCACCAGTGTGCGGGTGACCGTCCTGCCGGACTTGGCGGGGAAGTGCAGGCGGATCTCCCCGCCCCGGCAGGCGGCGTGCTCCCGCAGCAGCGTGGTGAGTCCGAAACTCCCGTTGTCCCGGGCGTAGCGTTCGCCGCCGATCCGCAGGAAGCCCAGGTCGAGCAGCCGGGTCATGCAGGCCAGCACCCGGACGCGGGTCAGGCCCCGCCCGGTGAGGTCCCGCGTCACCTGCTCGCGCAGTCGTGGCAGAGCGCGGGCCACGGCCCGGACGTGCTCGTGCTTGGCGGCGTCCTGCTGTTCACGGAACGCCGGGTGGTAGAGGTACTGGCGCCGCCCGGCGGCGTCGGTCCCCACCGCCTGGATGTGGCCGTTCGGCCACGGGCAGATCCAGACGTCCCGCCAGGCCGGGGGTATCACGAGCGCACGGACCCGCTCCCGGTCCACCGCGGACAGCGGCGCGCCGTCCGCGTCCAGGTAGCGGAAGCCGCGCCCCTTGCACAGCCGGCGCCACCCCGGCGCGTGCGGATCGCTGGTCCTCAGCCGCACGGCAGCCGTCAGTCCGTGTCAGGGTGGGCTTGCGTGCGCAGTGACCACGCCCGCCCCGAGCAGTCGTAGGGCAGGGGAGGGAACCGGTGGCCGCGGACGTCGGTGCTCTTGCTCCACAGATGTTCCTTGCCGCAGTCGCAGGCGTATATGCCGCTCTGCGGCACGATCTCACCCGGCTTCCACTGGTTTGTCTCGTTCATGCTGGTCGCCTACCCGCGCTCCGGTCGGCGCACCCTCCCCTCTCGGTGGTTTCCGGTGGGGATCGCCGGGCGGGCCCGGCTCGGGCCGGCTCTTTTCCTCCACCGGTGTGGGATCGTGGAACTGATGGACCAGCCTGGTTCCGTCGCTTTGAGGCTTCGTTGACCCGTCGCCCTTCTCCGGGCGGGCCGGGGCATGCGGATCGTGCCTGCGCTGCTTTGAACGCCGGACTCGTGCACGGCCTCCCGGCCGTGTTCCGGAAATCCTGGCCGCCGGCCGGGGAGTCCAGGGCTGCCGCCCCGGCATGGGGAAGCCCGATGAAGCCGTACACCGTGCACTACCAGCTCTACGGGACGCTCGCCGTGGTCACGCTCTGTGCTGCCCGGGACCGTAACCCGCGCCGTGGAAACCCGGTCCTCGCCGCGGCGCTCGCCGCGCTGCCGGCGCAGACCGACTCGCTCGTGCTCGATCTCGACCATGCCGACGGGACGGCCGCCGACGGGCTGATCGCCGTGCGCGACTGGGCTCGCGTACACGGCGCCTTCCTCACGGTGCTCGGCGGAGCAGCAGCGGGCGCTGCCGCCCCGTCTGTCCGTTCGGTGCGGCCGGGAGGCGACGGCGGGACCTCCGCCCGATCGCTTGCCCTCCGGCGCGAGATGGGGGAGCGAGTGGTCGCACAGTGGGCGCTGGGCATCCGGCGTGCCCGCCGAGGCGTCCACCCGTGCGCGGAGAACTGAACCGGGACGAAACGGAAGGACCGGCATCGGGCCGAGGTGAGAGGCCGATCGGCTCGGACCGGAGGCAGGCCGGTGAGAGGATGGGGGCACTGGCCCGCAGCGGGAGGTGAAGCGTCGTGGAGCCTGTTCCTCCCGAAGGCGGACGCCCCTGGTCCGGCACAGAGGGCCGGCACCTGTCCGACGTGTTCGCGGGCGCGGTGTCCGGTGTTCCCGGCAGGCACGTGCCGGCTGCGCTGTGCCAGGCCTGCGTGGACCTGCTGGACATCACCGGAGCTTCCGTCTCCCTCGCCGGGGGCGGGGACGCCCGGGCGCTGTGGTGGTCCTCCGACGCGCGGGCCGGCGAGCTGGCGGAGGCCCAGTACACGCTGGGCGACGGCCCGTGCCGCACGGCTGCCGCGCTGGCGGCGCCGGTGCTGGCGGCCGATCTGTCGCGTGGTCAGGACGCACGGCGCTGGCCCGTCTTCGCGCAGCAGGCCGTCGCTCTCGGGGTGAAGGCCCTCTTCTCCTTGCCCCTGGGCGGAGGCGGGCTCGCCGTCGGAACCCTCGACCTCTACCGGGACGCTCCCGGTCCGCTGTCGGACCGGGACCAGTCCTTCGCCTTCGCCGCCGCGGACGGGATCACCATCGCGCTGCTCGCGCTGCAGGCCGGGGAGGGAGCTGACGGCGAGCGGCCCGGCAGCTGGCTGGACGCGGCGGAGACGGATCATGAGGAGGTGCACATCGGGACTGGGATGATCATGGTGCATCTCGGGGTCGGCCCCGAGGACGCACTGGCCCGCCTGAGGGCTCACGCCTTCAGCCACGGACAGACCGTGACGGAGACGGCTCGCGACGTCATCGCCGGGAGGATCAGGTTCCATGACTAGGCCCGCCGCACGGCAGGACCGGAGCTGGGAAACGGGTGACACCGGCATGAACCGGGAGCTGCAACTCACCGAGGCGTTCGTGAGCCTCACCGACAACACCGCCGACGACGTCGACCCGCTGGTCCTCCTCCGCCGCCTGGTAGACCACAGCGTCCGGCTCACCGGCATGGACGCGGCCGGCGTGATGCTCGCCAACGCCCGAGGCCGGCTGCGCCCGGTCTGCGCGACGTCGGACCTGGTGGAAGTCACCGAGATGTTCCAAGGGCAGATCTCGCAAGGGCCCTGCGTGGACGCGTACACCACGGGCGAGCCGGTCCACGCCGACACCCTCGCCGATCAGACGGCGCGCTGGCCGGCCTTCACCCCGCTCGCCACCGCCGCCGGATACGGGGCAGCCCACGCGCTGCCCCTGCGCATCCGCCACCAACGGGTCGGAGCCCTCAACCTCCTCGCCCACACCCCCACACCCCTGACCGAACCCGAGGTGCGGCTCCTCCAGGGCCTCGCAGACACCGCGACCACAGCCGTGATCGGCTGGACGGCGGACCCGCTGCGCTCCTTTGACGTCGTCACCCGCATTCAGGCCGCCCTTTCGGGCAAGGCCGTCCTGGACACCGCTGCAGGCATGATCGCCGCCACCGCCGGCATCACCCCGTCCCAGGCCGTCCGGCACCTCATCAGCTACGCCACCGCCCGCGGGCAGCGCCCCACCGAAGTCGCCGGACAACTCGTACGACGCACCCTTCCCCCCGAGAGCGTCATGCCGTCCGCCCGCTGAGGGCCGCGTGGACCGCCGCCGCCCCGGTGACGCGATGCGATGCCGCCGCGTCCCGCAGGGTGCGGCGCAGCAGACGGGTGGGTTCGGAGCGGGGCTCGCCGGGCCGGTCGGGCAGGTTGTCGACCAGGACCAGGAGCCTGCGGGGCTGGCGCTGCCAGTTGTACGCGAAGCACGCGATGCCTCGCCTGTCGGCGCGGCGTGCGAGGTCGATGAGCCGGTGCAGGCCTGCGACGTCCATGAACATCAGGTTCCGCATGTCGCACACCAGAACGACGACACCGTCGTCGAAGGCGGCGGAGACGTCGCCGAGAGCGGCTCGGGTGTACAGGTCGAGTTCACCGTCGACGGTCACGTGCACGGTGGGACCGTAGCGCCTCACCGTGATGCCGAAGTCGCATTCCATGCCGTCTCACCTCGCCTGATGGGACGTGCACGCCCTACGGCGGCAGCCCCACGCCCACCCCCACCATATGCCCGTCCGGGACGCTTCGGCGGGCTCGCATGCGCGCCAGGTGCCCAGGCTGGACCCGCTCGCGCAGTGCGGGGGCGGGGGACCGGTTGGCCGGGCCGGCGTGCGCGATGCGGGCCCGCGCCCGACGATGGGCGGGTACCCAGCCCCCCTGCCGACAGGAGCCACGCCCATGCTGGAGCGCATGCTGAAGAAGGACCGCACCGAGGTCACCTTCGTCCTTCCCGTCGACAGCCCGCCCGGCCCGGTCAGCGTGGTCGGCGACTTCAACGACTGGCGGCCCGGCGTCCACACCCTCGAGGCCCGCAAGGACGGCAAGCGCGCGGTCACGGTCGCGCTGGCCAGCGAGAGCGTCCACTCGTTCCGGTACCTGGCCGCCGGGGACTACTGGTTCAACGACGAAAGCGCCGGCGACCTGGACGGCCCCAACAGCCGCCTCCACACCTGATCCGCGCGGCCCTCGGACGACGGAGTGAGTTGCCGGGCGGCGGGTAGGGGCCGGGCACCCCGGCTTCCGGGTCGGGCTCGTGCCAGGCCCGGCGAACGAGCCGTGCCGGGTGGTCTTGAGGAGGCAGAACACCATGTCCACACCCATCCCAGACCCAGACCCAGACCGGCCCACCCCTTCGGGATCCCGTCAGGGTGGCGTACCGCCGGGGGAGACACCGCCTGGTGAGTCGAGCACCGGTTCCGGGGCCGGTCCGTACCGGCCGCTCTCGCGCGGCTGGGCCAAGAGGCCCCTCGTGCTGATCTGCCTGCTGGTCCTGGTCTGCGCCCTGTTCTTCCTTGCCTACGCCATTGCCTTGAACCTGTGACCCGGTGAGGAGGTGCCGTGATGCTGGTGGCGGCAGAGGTGCGCGGGGCGCCGTGCTGGCTGAGCCTGATGACCGGCGACCTGCGCGCGGCGGAGGAGTTCTACGGGGACGTCCTCGGCTGGACCTTCAGGCCGGGCGGGTTCGGGAGCGCCTCCTCGGTCGCCGAGCTGGACGGCGTACCGGTCGCGGGCATCAGTGCGGTCGCGGGGGAGCTGGCGGTGCCGGTGGCCTGGACGGCGTACTTCTCCGTGGACGACGCGGACCAGGCAGTGGCCCGGGTCCGCGAGCGCGGCGGAACCGTCGGAGTCGGCCCGGTCTCGTACGCTCCCCGCGGCAGGGCGGCCCTGGTCGCAGATCCTGACGGTGCGGGCTTCGGGCTGTGGGAGGGGCACGTGCTGTCCGGATGGAGCGTCGGGGGCCGCGCGCCGGCCTGGCTGGAACTGCGGACCCGCGACGCGTTCGACGCGGCTCTCTTCTACGGTGAGGTCCTGGGCTGGTCGGAGGGCGGTCTCGGCTGCTGTGAGGCCTCCTACGAAGAGGACCAGGTCGTTCTGCGTGCGGAGGGGGAAGCGGTCGCCCGGCTGAACAGCGGCCCGGTGGAGACGGGGGCGGAGAAGCCCCACGAAAGGCCCCGCTGGCTGATCCACTTCAAGGTCCACGACGTGGAACGGGCCCAGGCCGCCGCCGTCGCACACGGTGCGACAGCGGTGTCGGATTCCTCCGAGACCGTCCGTGGCCAGATCACGCTCCGGGACCCCCAAGGTGCCCTGTTCACCCTCCACCACGTCCGGCCGTGACCCCCGCATGCTGCGGATCACGCCTTGCACACGGCTCCTGCAGACCGGCCGACCCCGCCGGTGCGTCCTGCGCAGGTCAGAGCAGCACCCCGCATGAACCGGCCAAGCGGGGGCAGCCGCTCGGTGTGCCGGCGCCGAGCCCGGCGCGGATTCCTTTCATCGGAGGTGGCCCATGGTTCCCCTTCTTCTGGTTCTGCTGTTGATCCTGGTGCTCTTCGGTGCCGGCTTCGCCTTGGACGTCCTGTGGTGGGTCGCCATCGCACTGCTGGTGCTGTGGCTGCTCGGATTCGTGGCCCGGGGCTCCGGCGGGCGCTGGTACCGCTGGTAGGGCTCAGCGACCGTCGGCACATGCGGAGGCCCCTTCCCGAAGGGGCCTCCGCAGGTGCGGCCGCGCCGCACACGTACCACCCGGTAGCCGTCGCACCCGGCTGGCACGGCCCAGACCGGGAAGTTTGTCCGATGCGATCAGGGGCACGCGCCGACGAGGGGGTCGATCTTCCCGTCCTCGGAGGCACGAGACCATGACGTCCTACGGCTACTTCCTGGCGTGCGAGGAATTCACCCCGAGCCGCCTCCTGGAACAGGCGCGTCGAGCCGCTGACGCAGGGTTCACCCGTCTGGCGATCTCCGATCACTTCCACCCCTGGAACGACGCACAGGGCAACAGCCCGCTGGTCTGGTCCATGATCGGAGCCCTGTCACAGACCGTGGACCTGCCGGTGACCACGTTGGTCACCTGTCCCACCATGCGCCTGCATCCCGCGGTCACGGCCCAGGCCGCGGCCACCTCGAGCAGGCTGCTCGACGGCAGGTTCGCACTGGGCGTGGGGACCGGCGAGGCGCTCAACGAGCACATCCTGGGCGACCGCTGGCCGCCGTTCGCGGAGCGCGCCGAGATGCTGGAGGAAGCCGTCGAAGTGATGCGCGAGCTCTTCACCGGCCGCCAGGTCAGCCACCGCGGGCGGCACTACACGGTGGAGAACGCCCGCCTGTACACCGCCCCCCGGGGCCCGCTGCCCATCCATGTGTCGGGCTTCGGACCCAAGGCGGCGGAGCTCGCCGGGCGGATCGGGGACGGGTTCGTCCTCATGGGCCCCGACGAGGAGGCCATCGGGCGGTTCCAGGCCGCGGGAGGCGAAGGAAAGCCCGTGATCGGAGGGCTCAAGGTGTGCTGGGGCGCGGACCGGGAGAGGGCCGTGGACACCGCGCACCGGCTGTGGCCCACGGAGCACCTGCCCGGTGAACTCAACCAGATCCTGCCGACCCCGGCCCATTTCGAGCAGGCGAGCGAGCTCGTCACCCGTCGCCAGGTGTCCGAGAACGTCCCCTGCGGCGACGACGCCGAGGAGCACGTGGCCGCGGTACGGGCCTACGTGGACGCGGGCTTCGAAGAGGTGTACATCGGGCAGATCGGCCCCGATGACGAGGCGTTCTTCGCGGGTTACCGCGAGAAGGTGCTGCCCGCCCTGCGCGGATGAGGCGCATGCACAGGGCGAGCACCTCCCGGTTGCCGAAGCCTCGGCGCTTCCGGCGCCGCTGCCCCACCGACCGGGCCGTACGGGGCAGCGCCCGTGCCGACCCGGCCGGCGAGGAGGGCGCCGGAGGGACCCGCCCGCCTACGCGGCAGGGGTGAGTTCGGCGCGGCCGAACAGCAGCGCGTGGCCCGAGGGCAGCTGGTGCAGGATGCGGGTGAGGAGGTCGGGCCCGGCCAGGGCGGCGACGGCGGAGAAGACGGTGCCGGTGTCCCAGCGGGTGGTGGCCGGGGAGGCGCCGGTGCGGGCCGCGAGGTCCTTGACGAAGGCCCAGCCGGTCAGGGGCTCGGTGTCCGGGATCTGTGCGGTGAGGACGCGTGCTGCTTGGAAGGGGAGACGGGCGGCGAGTTCGACGCGTTCGTCGCCCGTCAGCTGGCGTCCCAGTCCCGCGAGGACCAGCCGTACGGCTTCCTCGGCCCGCTCCGGGGTGGGGTAGGCGCCTTCGTAGCGGACCTTCTCCAGCATCTGCTCGTACGTCATCGCGGGCAGCTGCTGCAACGGTGCACGCGGGTCGGAGATCACTGCGGTGGTTGCCTTTCTGTCGCCGGGATGGGGGTACCGGTCCTTCACGTCGGATGGGCTGGGATCGCCCCGCTCAGCCGGGGACCTCCTTGCGGCCTGAGCCGACGCCGATGGAGATCTTGCGGGGCTTGGCACGTTCGGCGATCGGAATCCGCAGGGTGAGCACGCCGGCGTCGTAGTCGGCCCGGATGCGCTCGATGTCCAGGGTGTCGGCCAGCACGATCTGGCGGGAGAAGACGCCCAGCGGCCGCTCCGACAGGTCCATCTGGACGTCGTCGGCCTTCGCCGCGGGCCGACGCTCGGCCCTGACGGTCAGCATGTTCCGTTCGACGTCGATGTCGATCGCGTCAGAGCCGACGCCGGGGAGGTCGAAGGCCACCACGTACGCGTCGCCCTCACGGTAGGCGTCCATCGGCATCGGGGACGGCCGTGACCAGGTGCCAGGGCCTGTCAACTGCTGAGCAAGCCGGTCGAGATCGCGGAAGGGGTCAGTGCGCATCAACACAGGGAAAACACCTCCGGCAGGTTGGGGCAGTGGCTGCCAATGCGCTTCACTGAAACCGTTGTAACATGTCATCCAATGGATGACAAACGTGGTGTCGTCCGATCGATGACACGTCGAGGGAGGTGCCCGTGACAGCGCCCGAACAGCCGACGCCGTCAAGCGCCGACGGCCGAAATCCCGCCTCGTTCCTTGCCGCCGCGGCAGCCCTGCAGGCCATAGACGACGCTCTGCGCACCGCCCGGCAGGAGACCTCCGACGCCGCTGATGCCGGCCCCGGAGCGGAGCAGGCCCTGGCCTCCCTCCTGCTGCTGCGGCACGTTCGCGAGCACCTGGCCGAATGGGAGACGGGGCTGATCGAAACGGCCCGCCACGCGGGAGCCAGCTGGGCGGACCTCGCCCATCCCCTCGGCGTTGCCAGCCGGCAGGCCGCCGAACGCCGCTACCTGCGCAACAGGCCCGGCGCCGCCGGAACCACCGGCGAGCAGCGCGTCCAGGCCACCCGCGAACGCCGCGCCGCCGAACGCACCGCCGCCACCTGGGCGCGCCGCAACGCGGCCGACCTGCGCCGCATCGCCGGCCGGATCACCGCCCTCACCGACCTCCCCACCGCCGCCGGCCCCTCGCTCAGCCGGCTCCACACGGCCCTCGCCCACGATGACGCGGCCGACCTCATCCCTCCCCTCAACGCCACGCGCCCCCACCTGACCGGCACCCACCCCGATCTCGCCGCCCAGCTCGACACCCTCACCGGCCGCTCGACGCCCCCACCCGCCCCGCACTGACATCAGGGCGGCCGGCGGGTCGATTACCTCCTCGTGGAACATGCGAAAATCTATGGTGGCCAGAGTAGACATTGGGCTGTGGCCTGGTTATGGTTTCGCTCGTAACCCAGAGAGACAGCAGGGCCCGGCAGAGACGAACTGCCGGGCGGCAGCATCCGCAAGTGCAGTTGGCATGACGGTGCGGTGGCGGAGTTTCGAAGCCATGGTGGTTGACGGACGGCGACGGGACTGGCGACCGGACCGGGTGGCCCGCAGTGATCAGGGGCTGCCGTGAGCAGGACGCAGTACCAGCAGTAGGCAGTACCAGCAGTACGCAGTGCCCCGTTTGGCAAGCAGTTGATCACCGAGGGAAGAACGGAGGAGCCCCGCCATCAGGATCGCCCGGGCGGAAGTCTGAGCCCGGGTACCGCAGGACATCGATAGTGAGGTGGTCTCCGGTCGAGCAACCGCGATCCCCGCACCCCCGACAGCGTCTCGGTCGGGTCTGCGGAAACAGAACGCCGGCGAAGTACCAGGGCCGGCAGATGGTGTAGCAGTTCCTTCGGGGCCCTGGTGCCATATGGCACCAGGGCCCCTCCAGCGTGTTCCACAGAGAGGTGCAGATGACAGCAGACGACCCGCTCGGCCGTCTCGACGACGACGACTACCCCGCCTACACCATGGGCCGGGCCGCCGACATGCTCGGCACCACCCAAGGCTTCCTCCGCGCCATCGGCGAAGCCCGCCTCATCACCCCGCTCCGCTCTGCGGGCGGACACCGCCGCTACTCCCGCTACCAGCTGCGCATCGCCGCCCGCGCCCGGGAACTCGTCGACCGCGGGACCCCGATCGAGGCCGCCTGCCGCATCGTCATCCTCGAGGACCAGCTCGAGGAAGCCCAGCGCATCAACGCCGAATACCGCCGGGCCGCCGACTCGGCCGCTCCGTCGGACTCCGGCTGAGATGGCGGGGACCCGCAACCACCCCAGCGGCTTCGCGGCTGCCGCCCGCACCTCCTGCCCGGGACGCTGAAGCGTTCCGGGCAACGTCGTGCAGTCCCCTGGGAGCCCGGTCCACGCCGAGGCCGCGCATGCCTCACCCGCGGGGGCTCAGCGGTCGAGGAGCCAGGTGGTGAGGGCGCGTACCGCGCCGCTGACGGCTCCGGCGACGATGCTGCCGATGAGGGCGAGGATCTCCGTGCGGCGGGTGCGGTCGGCGTTGGGCTTCGTGACGCTGGTCATGGTGCGGCTCCCCGGGTAGAGGTTCGGCTGCTCGGTAGCGCCATGGAGCGGGCCGCGGGGAGTTTCCGGCGAACCGGTACGACACCGGCAGGGAGCAACTAGCCTGGCCAGCCTGCAGATAGCGGTCATTCCGGGGGATGCGCTGTCCGGAAGCGGAAGGCTGGGGCAGGCGGGGTGGGAGAACACGCAGAGCGGTTCCGGGACGAGCTGAGAGCGGTGCACGAGGCGGCGGGATCGCCCAAGCTGGCGAGACTGGTGGCCTTGGGAGGTGAACAGAGGCCGCCGGTCGCCCCGGCCTCGGACACCTCGATCAGCGCATGGCTGACCGGCGCCGCGGTGCCCGGCCCGAGCAAGACCCGGTTCTTCCTGGTGGTCGCGCTGTTCCTCCAGGGGCGGGCGGTCGAGGCGGGGAGCGGGTACGCGGCTCGGCCGGAGGCGTGGTGGCAGCAGGTGCTGTCGCAGGCGCAGGACGAGCGGGCCCGGGCTCGCGGAGGGCGTCCCCGCGCCACCGGCCGTACCGCACCGCCGACGGGCCCCGTGACACTGCTCTCGCCGCCGTCCGAGTTCACCGGCCGGGACGTGGTGGTGGACGAGGTGATGGACTGGCTCGACCCGGGCCGTGAGGGGGGCGGGGCCCCGGTGGTGGTGTCCGGCATGGGCGGTGTCGGCAAGACCGCGCTCGTGCTCCAGGCGGCACACCAGGCCCGGCAGCGAGGGTGGTTCCCCGGGGGGATCCTCTTCGCCGACCTGCGCGGCTTCAGTCCCGACTCCGAACTCGACGCCGCCGCGGTCACCGACCGTTTCCTGCGCGCACTGGGCATCAAGGTGCCGCCCACCGCGGACGGGAAGCGGGACGCCTGGCACCTGGCGCTGGAGCACCTGGCCGAGCGGGGACGGCCCTTGCTGGCGGTACTGGACAACATCCGCAGCCCGGAACAGATCACCGCGCTGGCACCGCCGCCCCCGCACCGGGTCCTGATCACCTCTCGCCAGACCCTGTCCGATCTGCCCGCCCACCGCGTCGACCTCGATCCCCTCACCTCCCGCGAGGCCGTCGCACTTCTTGAGAAGGCATTACGCGTCGGCGGCACGGGCGATGAGCGGGTCAGCACCCAGCAATCCGACGCCCAGCGCCTGGCCAGGCTGTGCGGGTATCTGCCCCTCGCCCTGCGGATCACCGCCGCCCTGCTGCGGGACGAGCCGCACCGGGCCCTGGCGGGCCTGGCGGACGATCTGTCCGGCCTGGCGGAGGACCTCGACGTCCTGGCGTACGACGGTGTCGACGAACAGGGCCGTCCGCTGGCGGTCCGGGCCTGCTTCGAGCTGTCGTACCGGTACCTGACCGGCCCGCAGGCGAAGGCCTTCCGCCTGGTGGCCGCGGCCCCGGGCACGGACATCTCCACCGCCGCGGCCACCGTCCTGCTCGACCGGCCCGACACCCGTCGCCTGCTGGCGGGCCTCGTCCGCGCCCACCTCGTGCAGCAGTCGAGCGGTGACCGATGGTCGATGCACGACCTGGTCCGGCTGTTCGCCGACGATCACGGCCAGGCCGAGGCCCAGGCCGACGGGCGGAAAGACGCCCTCGACCGTCTCCTGGACCACTACCGCTCGACCACCGATGCTGCCGACACCGCCCTGGATTCCGGCTACCGGGACCCAGACCGACGCGCCGAACTAGAGGCGGCCCTGGCCTGGCTGGACGTCGAACGCGCCAATCTCATCGCGACGGTTCGGGCCGGCGCTGCTCTGGGCCGCCCGGACACCAGCATGAATCTCGCCTTCGCTCTCGCCCGTTACCTCGACCACGGGCGCCACCTCGATGACTGGATCACTGTCAGCGCGATCGCACTCGTCCTCATGCGGACGACGGACTCCCTCGCCGGTATGGCCCTGGCCCTGGCCAACCACGGGGACGCACTCGCCGCAGCACGGCGCTTCGACAAGGCCCTCAGGGCGCACACCCTTGCCCTGGAGGTTCGAGAGCAGGCCGACGACCGTCTCGGCCAGGCCGCATCGGTCGGAAGCCTCGGCAGCGTACGTTTTCAGATGCGCCGGTTCGATGAGGCCATCCGCGACTTCACGCGGGCAGCGGACATGTTCGGCGAGCTCGGCGAGAGCGGGGGGCAGGCCGTCATGCTCCGGCACCTCGCCGGCGTGTTGATCGACCTGCGCCGGTTCGAGGAGGCGCTCTCCATCCTCGCGGGGGTTGCGCAGACCCACGGAGATCCCGGCGACGCCCACAGCCTTCGGGGCACCTGGGTGCAATTCGGCGCCGCCCTGGCCGGGATGAGGCAGTTCGAGGGCGCCGTCGAAGCCTTCAACCAAGCGGTCGACGTCTCGCGGCAGATCGCCGACCCGCATGGTGAGGCAGCCGCACTGACCCACCTCGGCAACACCCTGATGGCGGAGTGGCGTATCGAGGAGGCCATCACGGTCCACACCCGGGCCGCCGAACTCCTGCACGGGATGGGCGACCGACATGGCGAGGCGACGGCGCGCAACAGTCTCGGTCTGTGCCTGCTCCGCACCCGACGGCTCGAAGAGGCCGTCGAAGCGCACACGGCAGCCGCCGAAGCCTTTCGCGATTCCTACGACACCCACGGCGAGGGCGTCGCCCTGACCAACATCGGCATGGTCCTGGTCCAGCTCGGCCGCACCGACGAAGCCGTGGACAAACACATCCGCGCCGCCGAGATCCTCCATCGGACCGGCGATCCCCACGGCGAGGGCATCGCACTGAACAACCTGGGCTGCGCCCGCCGGAGAGCCGGTCAATTGACGGCCGCCATCGAAGACCACGACAAGGCCGCCGCGCTCTTCCGCCGGACTTCCGACCGGCTGTCGGAAGCCGACGCCCTGAACAACATCGGCGCCGCCCGCATAGAGCTGAGCCAGTTCGAAGAAGCGGTCGCCGCCCACACCGGAGCCGCCGACGTCTACCGGGAGATCGCCGAGCGCCCCGGTGAAGGAAGAGCGTCGGGCAATCTCGCAGCCGCGCTGATCGGAATGGCGCGGTACGAGGAAGCGGTCGCCGCCGGCCGCCACGCTGTGGAGATCTTCGAGGCGGTCGGGGACCCGCACGGCGTGGCCTTGGCGTACGCGCACATCGGCAGGGCCCTGATCGAATTGCGCAGATTCGACGAGGCGATCGATGCCTGCCGGAAGGCGGTCGAACTCTTCCGCGAGACCAACGACCCTGCGGGCGAAAACGGCGCGTACACAAACCTGTGGTGCGCCATATACGAAAAGCGGGACAGCAGCTCCTCGTCCGACTGAAGCGGGGCGCAGGCCGGCGGTGACCAGCCAGGTTGCGGAGGGCTTCGCCTCCGTGGTGTGGTCGCCTGGCACATAGATGGTTGCCTGATTGTGATGGTCACCCACATATGCCGCTGACCTGCGGACTTCTACGTTGTGCCGACACGGAACGTCCCCGCGACCACCTGGAAGTGGTGCACATGGTCTCCCCCGCAACGGCTGCGCCGGCCCGGTCGGGCATCGCGCGAATCATCAGCGCCAGCCTCATCGGCACCACCATCGAGTGGTACGACTTCTTCCTCTACGGCTCCGCCGCCGCGCTCGTCTTCAACAAGCTGTTCTTCCCCAGCAGTGAGCCGCTCGTCGGCACCCTCCTCGCGTTCCTCACCTACGCGATCGGGTTCGCGGCCCGCCCGCTGGGCGGCCTGGTCTTCGGCCACTACGGGGACAAGATCGGCCGCAAGAAGCTCCTCGTGCTCAGCCTCCTCATGATGGGCGGCGCCACCTTCGCCATGGGCCTGCTGCCCACCCACGCGACCATCGGCGTCGGCGCGCCGATCCTGCTGACCCTGCTGCGCCTGATCCAGGGCTTCGCGCTCGGCGGGGAGTGGGGCGGCGCGGTGCTGCTGGTCTCCGAGCACGGTGACGACAAGAACCGCGGCTTCTGGGCCTCCTGGCCCCAGGCCGGCGCCCCCGGCGGCAACCTGCTGGCCACCGGCGTCCTCGCCCTGCTGGCCGCCGTCCAGTCCGACGAGACCTTCCTCGCCTGGGGCTGGCGCATCCCGTTCCTGCTCTCCGGCGTGCTCGTGGTGATCGGCCTGTGGATCCGGGTGTCGGTCTCCGAGTCCCCGCTCTTCCTCGAAGCGCAGGCCAAGGCTGCCGAACAGGCCGCCTCGGGCACCGGCGGCGACGAGAAGCCGCCCGTGGTGGAGGTGTTCCGGACGAACTGGCGCGGTGTCCTCACCGCGATCGGCACCCGCCTCGGCGAGAACATCTCGTACTACGTCATCACGGCGTTCCTGCTCGTCTACGTGACCACTCACCTGGGCCTGTCCAAGAGCGACGGCCTGAACGCCGTGCTGATCGGCTCCGCCGTCCACTTCGTCACCATCCCGGCGTGGGGCGCGCTGTCGGACCGGATCGGCCGCCGCCCGGTCACGCTCATCGGCTCGCTCGGCATGACCGGCTGGGCGTTCGCCTTCTTCGCGATGCTCGACTCCAAGTCCTTCCCGGCCATCGCCGCCGCCGTCACGATCGGGCTGCTCTTCCACGGCGCGATGTACGGACCCCAGGCGGCCTTCATCTCCGAGATGTTCGACACCAGGGTCCGCTACTCGGGCGCCTCGATGGGATCCCAGCTCGCCTCCATCATCGGCGGCGCCCTCGCCCCGATCATCGCGGTGGCCCTGCTCGACGACTACGACTCCTCACTGCCGATCTCGATCTACCTCGCGGCGGCGGCGCTCGTCACGAGCGCGACCGTCCTCGTCGCCCGGGAAACGCGCGGGCGTAACCTGGCCGGGCCCTACGGCGCGCCGGTGCCGGTTCCCGGCAGCCGCCGGGCCGGGGCCGACGCCGAACTGACGTCCCCCGGCAACTAGCCGAGGCACCCCCGCCGGGGGGGGGGGGGGGGGGGGGGGGGGGGGGGGCGCCGCCCCCCCCCCCCCCCCCCCCCCCCCCCCCCCCCCCCCCCGCCCCCCCGGGGGGCCGGCCGGGCGGGGGGCCCCGGCCGGTCGGGTCCGCGCCCGCCCGGCGACAGCTCGGAGCGGCGCAAGGCCGCGAAGACCTGCTCCCCGATCGCCCACAGCTTGTGGTCCCAGCCGCTGTTGGGCG